>CAJXRD010000013.1 GCA_913058295.1 uncultured Flavobacteriales bacterium
AGCCTACAGCCTACAGCCTACAGCCTACAGCCTACAGCCTACAGCCTACAGCCTAAAGCCTACAGCCTACAGCCTACAGCCTACAGCCTACAGCCTACAGCCTACAACAATTAATTAAACACACTCTTCTTTTTCTTTTATTTCTTTTAAATCTAGAGTGTTTTCAAGAAAAGAACATAATTGTTTCATTTCCTCTTTACCTTTAGTTTTTCCCATTCTTCCTGAAAAATAAAGAGCAATCCATATTACAATCATAAATATCATTAGCCCTAATTGTATCCCGTAAGGATTATTTAAGGTCCAATTAGAATAAGCCCAAGATCCAAAACCAATAAACAGTACAATTACTACAAAGTGAAAAAACATAAACATTGTCCAAACGGATGGTTTTGGTCCAAAAAGCCCTTTCAATTCACTCCTTGTAGCATTTATTTCATCAATTTCTAAATGTAATTGTGGAGACCAAAAGTGTTGTTTCTGTTTTGGGATCCTAATAAATACATGATTATCGATTCTAGAAATGACAAAGTATTTTTGAGTTTCCTTACTGTTTTCAATGGTTTTTAGAGCATTTTCATTGTTTTGATCTATCTCAATTTTAAATCGAGGTCGCAATAATATCTCATTTTCTAAACTCATATATTTATATTAAAGAGGGTCAATTTAGAGTTTTTTCTTCAAATAGTAAACAGTACATTTGCAGCCAATTAAAAAGTTATGAGTATAGTTGCCATAGTAGGAAGACCAAATGTAGGGAAATCTACTTTATTTAATAGATTAATACAACGTCGAGAAGCGATTGTAGATGCAGTAAGCGGAGTTACACGTGATAGACATTACGGTAAAAGTGATTGGAATGGGAAAGAATTCTCTTTAATCGACACAGGAGGATATGTACTTGGTAGTGATGATATTTTTGAGTCTGAAATAGACAAACAAGTTGAATTAGCTATCGAAGAGGCAGATGCTATTATATTTATGACCGATGTTGTAAGTGGTGTTACCGGAATGGATGAAGTGGTAACCAACCTACTTAGAAAATCTTCAAAGCCAGTTTTTCTTGTAGTTAATAAAGTAGATAGTTCAAAAAGAACTGACGATGCCGTGGAGTTTTACTCTTTAGGATACGAAAAATATTATACTCTTTCTAGTATTAACGGTAGTGGTACAGGAGATTTACTAGATGATCTTGTAAAAGTTTTGCCAGAAGAGGAAGAAGAGGAGGTTACCGAACTACCTCGTTTTGCAGTAGTAGGAAGACCTAATGCTGGAAAGTCATCTTTTATTAATGCATTGGTTGGAGAAGATCGTTATATAGTTACAGACATAGCTGGAACCACTAGAGATAGTATGGATACTCCATACAATCGTTTTGGCTTTGAGTTTAATTTAGTAGATACTGCAGGAATACGAAAGAAAGGTAAAGTTAAAGAAGATCTTGAGTTTTATTCGGTAATGCGTAGTATACGTGCTATTGAACATTGTGATGTGATGTTACTAGTTCTAGATGCGACTCGTGGTTTTGATGGGCAAGTACAGAATATATTTTGGTTAGCTCATAAAAATAATAAAGGAGTTGTTATTTTAGTAAACAAATGGGATTTAGTAGAAAAAGACCATAAAAGTGTTAAAGAATATGAGAGAGTAATAAGAGAACAATGTGAGCCATTTACAGATGTGCCAGTTGTTTTTATCTCTGTTTTAACCAAACAACGTATTTTTAAGGCTATCGAAACTGCAGTAGAGGTTTTTAAAAGAAGAAGTAATCGTATTAAGACAAGTGTGTTAAACGATACCTTATTGCCGCTAATAGAGGCTTATCCTCCTCCTGCTTATAAAGGGAAATACGTAAAGATTAAATATATTACTCAAATACCGACTGCTTATCCAAGTTTTGCCTTTTTTGCAAATTTGCCACAGTATGTTAGGGATCCTTATAAACGTTTTATCGAAAATAAATTAAGGGAAAAATTTGACTTTAATGGGGTTCCAGTAACTGTTTACTTTAGAAAGAAATAGTTTTTGCAGTAAGCAGTAAGCAGTAAGCAGTAAGCAGTAAGCAGTAAGCAGTAAGGATTTATAAAGTTATTTTGGTATTGCTCCTAAATTACTTCTCATCATAAATAATTAAACGAATCAACAATATTTATTAGACAATTGTTTGCTTTTATAAATGTTCTTTAATTTTCAGTAATTCAGTTTTTACTGTTTCCAGTTTTCTAATAATTTCAAAATGACTAAGGGTTTTGTGCTTATTTTCTTTTAGATGAATTTTAGCACCATCTAGAGTAAAACCTCGCTCTTTTACCAAATAATAAATTAATTCCAGGTTTTTTATGTCTGCTGGTGTAAATTTCCGATCTCCTTTGGCATTTTTTTTCGGTTTTAATACGTCAAATTCTTTTTCCCAAAAACGAATTAAGGAGGTATTTACTGAAAAAGCATTTGCTACTTCTCCTATTCCGTAATAACGTTTTTCAGGTAAATCTATATGCATTAGTCTAAGGATTGGTTTTCAAGTTCCGCTTTTTTAAGCAATTCTGCAAATTCACTTGCGCTAAGGTTTCCGTAGTAAAAGTTAAGAGGATTTACACGCTTCCCATCTTTAAATATTTCATAATGTAAATGAGGTGCTTGTGAACGCCCAGTACTGCCTACAAATCCTATTAGGTCTCCGCGTTTTACTTTTTGCCCTTTTTTAATATTGTATTTGTATAAATGGGCATATAAACTAACATAACCGAAACCATGATCTATTCTAATATGTCTTCCATAACCAGAAGATCTTCTGTCTACTCTTTTTACCACACCATCTCCAGTTGCATAAATAGGAGTGCCTCTAGGTGCAGTAAAATCCATACCCCAATGAAACTTTCTAGCTTTGGTAAATGGATCAGATCGATAACCAAAACCGGAAGCCATTCTTGTTAAATCTTCGTTTTTAACAGGTTGTATGGAAGGGATTGCGGCTAATAATTTCTCTTTTTCTTCTGCAAGTATTGCAATCTCATCTAAGGATTTTGATTGTACAACAATTTGTTTGGTTAATATATCTAGTCGTTTACTTGTGGATGTGATTAGTTTTGAATTGTCGAAGCCTTCTAGATTTCTGTACCTGTTTACTCCACCAAAACCGGCATTTCTTTGTTCATTAGAAATTGGATCCGCCTCAAAATAAACTCTATAGATACTATTATCACGATCTTCAATTTCTGAAAGAACCGTCTCCGCTTCGTCCATTTTTTTGTTAATGAGTTCAAATTGCAATTGCAAATTGGTCATTTCTCTCTTTAAAGCTTTTTCTTTTGGAGTCTCTAAAAAAGGGATGTTTAAATAAATTATTAATAAAAGAAAACCACTTAATAGCATGCCCAATATACTAATCGAGAAAATCTTAGCTTTTCTTCCTTTTTTATGTTCAATTTTGCGATAGGATAAAGTCTCACTATCGTAGTAATATTTTACTTTAGACATACGTTAAAAAATCTTATTTTTGCCCATTGGGGATAGTAATTACTATTTGCAAACGAACCACAAATATAGAAATTGTATAGAGCTTTGCCTAATACAGCGTTTTTATTAAATATTTAACTTATGACATCTCAGGAAATACGTTCCAATTTTTTAAATTTTTATAAATCAAAATCCCATGCTATAGTAGATTCTGCTCCAATGGTTCTAAAGGATGACCCAACATTAATGTTTGTAAATGCTGGGATGGTTCCTTTTAAAGAATACTTTTTAGGTCAGAAAAAGGCAACAAATAAACGAGTTACTGATTCCCAAAAATGTTTGCGTGTTTCTGGAAAACACAATGATTTAGAAGAGGTAGGGAAAGATACTTATCACCATACGATGTTCGAAATGTTGGGGAATTGGAGTTTTGGTGATTATTTTAAAAAAGAAGCAATCGCTTGGGCTTGGGAGTTTTTAACAGATGAATTAAAAATAGACAAGAACCTTTTATATGTTACCATATTTGAAGGAGATAAAACAAACGGCTTAGATCGAGATACAGAGGCTTATGACTTATGGAAAGATATCCTTCCAGAAGATAGAATAGTAAATGGAAACCGAGATGATAATTTCTGGGAAATGGGGAAACAAGGCCCTTGTGGTCCTTGTAGTGAGATCCATGTAGATATTAGAACTGATGCTGAAAAAGCTAAGACTCCTGGTGTAGAATTGATCAACAAAGACCATCCCCAAGTCGTAGAGATATGGAATTTGGTTTTTATGCAATTTAACCGAAAAGCAAATGGTGACTTAGAAGATCTTCCATCACAGCATATAGATACTGGAATGGGCTTTGAACGTCTTTGTATGGTAATGCAAAATGTAAAGAGTAACTACGATACCGATGTTTTTACGCCCCTTATTCGTGAGATTGAAACCATTACGAATAATAAATATGGTAAAAACGAAAAGATTGATATTGCAATTAGAGTAATAGCAGACCATGTGCGTGCTGTTGCCTTTTCTATTGCAGATGGACAATTACCTTCCAATACTGGTGCTGGTTATGTGATAAGAAGGATATTGCGTCGTGCAGTTCGTTATGGCTTTACTTTTCTAGATATTAAAGAGCCTTTTATTTTTAAATTGGTTGCGGTACTCGCCAAACAAATGGGCGGTTATTTTCCGGAGCTAAAAAAAGAAAGACAACTAATTACCAATGTTATAAAAGAAGAAGAAAACTCTTTTTTAAGAACCTTAGATCAAGGCTTGGGATTATTAGAAGGAATTATTAAAGACACCCAGGGTACTGAAGTTTCTGGTAATAAAGCATTCGAATTATTTGACACCTATGGTTTCCCAATCGATTTAACCGCATTGATTCTTTCTGAAAAAGGAATGACGGTAAATTTAGAGGAATTTGAGGTGGAACTTAAAAAGCAAAAAGCTAGATCTAAAGCTGCTTCCATTGTAGAAACGGATGATTGGGTAATTTTATACGAAGATGATGATGAAGAAGAGTTCATAGGATATGATACTTTATCCGCAAAAATTAAAATTACTAGGTATAGAAAAGTTACTTCAAAAAAAGATGGAGATATGTACCAATTAGTTTTCAATATGACCCCTTTTTATCCTGAAGGAGGTGGACAGGTTGGAGATAAAGGATATTTAGAAAAAAGTGATGGAAGTACTGTTTATATCATAGATACTAAAAAAGAAAACAATTTAATAATTCATTTTTCAAAATCACTGCCAAAAAATCCTAGGGAAACATTTAATGTAGTTGTAGATGAAATACAGCGATTTAGAACCGCTTGTAATCATACAGCCACACATCTATTACATCAAGCTTTAAGAGAAGTATTAGGCGAGCATGTAGAACAAAAAGGGTCTGCAGTACATTCAAAACATTTGCGATTTGACTTTTCTCATTTTTCAAAATTAACTGTGGATGAGCTTACCTATGTTGAAGATTTTGTAAATGCTAGAATTGAAAATAAATTACCATTACAGGAATTTAGAAACATTCCAAAAGCAACCGCTGAAGCAAAAGGCGCTATGGCATTATTTGGTGAAAAATATGGGGATACCGTAAGAGCTATCCAATTTGGAAAGTCTGTGGAACTTTGTGGCGGTACCCACGTAAAAAACACAAGTGATCTTTGGTATTTTAGAATTCAAACAGAAAGTGCTATCGCTTCTGGAATTAGAAGAATAGAAGCAATTACTGGGGATGCCATGAAAACCCAATTTTCTGAGAATAATAGAGCAATATTCCAAATTAAAGAATTGGTGAAAAATTCTAAAAAGCCTGTTGAAACAGTTTTAAATATCATTGAAGAAAATAATAAACTGAAAAAACAAGTGGATCAATTATTAAAAGAGAAAGCTAAAGGTGCGGCTTCTGGATTGATAGATGAAACGGAATTAATTAATGGGATTAACTTTTTAGCTAAAAAATTGGATTTAGACCAAAATAGCGTAAAAGACTTAGCGAATGATTTAGGAAATAAAATTGAAAATTTATTTTTAGTAATTGGAACTGAATCTAATGGAAAAGCGTTTTTAACCTGTTATATTTCTAAAAATCTTGTCGCTGAAAAAGATTTAAATGCTGGGAATATAATTAGAGAACTTGGAAAATACATCCAAGGTGGTGGTGGAGGCCAAGCCTTTTTTGCTACAGCAGGAGGTAAAAAACCAGAAGGTATTGCGGAGGCTTTAAAAGAGAGTAAGAAGTATATCGAATAGGCACTAAGAGGCTTTGCAAGAAATTAATGAAACTACAAACCAACATACCTTTAACATCTCAAGAAAATCAGATAGATTATAACTCTAAGGTTTTATTGTTGGGTTCTTGTTTTGTAGAGAATATTGGCGAGAAATTAGAATATTATAAGTTTCAGAATCTTCAAAATCCATTTGGAATTCTTTTTCATACTATAGCGATAGAAAAATTGGTTTCTAGAGCCATTCAAAATACTTTATTCAAAGAAGAAGATGTCTATTTTCATAATGAACTTTGGTATAGTTTCGAGGTGCATTCCTCTGTATTTGCTTCAGAAAAAGAATTGTTGTTGCAAATATTAAATGAGAAATTAGTAGAACTTAGATCCTATCTTTTATCAGCATCTCATATTATAATAACTTATGGGACAGCTTGGGTATATCGTTTTATAGAATCGAATAGTATCGTAGCTAACTGTAATAAAATTCCACAGAAAAAGTTTACAAAAGAATTACTATCGGTTGATGCGATAGCTGCTTCCATTAGAAATGCAATTTCACTTATTAAAGAGATCAGTCCTAAAGTTAACTTTATTACAACTATTTCTCCTGTACGTCATCTAAAAGATGGTTTTGCAGAGAATAGTAGAAGTAAGGCACATTTAATTTCTGGATTACAAAGTGTTGTTGAGGAAGCCTCAAAAGAGGAAAAGTCACTGAACCAAGTCGAAATGTTTCCTTCTTATGAAATCATGATGGATGAATTAAGAGATTACCGTTTTTATAAAGAAGATATGATTCATCCTAATAATACGGCGATTTCAATAATTTGGAATGCCTTTAATGAAGTTTGGATTGCTGATAAAACTAAGCAACAACAAAAAGAAATAGGGGCAATTCAGACAGGATTATCACACAAACCTTTTCATCCAGAAAGCAAGGGGCATCAGAAGTTTTTAAAAGATTTAAATCTTAAAATTAAAAATATTCAGGGTCAAATATCTCACATAAGATTCTAATAATAGGGCAATTGCCCTATTGTACATAGTTGGGTATTAATGCATTTTTGTAATGTATTAATTCTTAAAAACTCAACTGATGAAAACAATTAAACACACAATTTACATTTCTTTACTATGCTTAGCTGTAATTTTTACAGGATGTAGTAGTGATGATGACAACAATAATGAAAATGATGATAATGGGGATGGAAATAATGGTGGGTCAGAATTTTATACCGCTACTGTAGCTGGAGCTAGTTTTGAGGCTTCTACAGATCCTGCTTCTTTAATTGGCGCTACAGTTAGCACCAATAATGGGATGACTATTGCTTCTGCTCAAGGAAGTACCAATAGCGGTGCATTTATTAATTTTTCAATTATTAATTATAATGGCCCTGGAACCTACACAACAGGAGACGATTTAACCAATCCAAATATGATAATGTATGGAACAGCATCGCCAGTAGCAGCATGGACTTCTAATGGAGTAACAGCATTAGTAGGTGGATTGCAAGCAGGAGAAATAATCATAAGCTCTGATGCAGATGGAGTACTAGAAGGAACTTTCTCTTTTGAAGGATATAATGGTGATGATCAAAGTACTAAAATGGTGACAAGTGGAAGTTTTAAAGCTAATGTTAACTAATCTTTTTTCAATTTATCAAGAAAATCTCAGAGTTGAGGTTTTTACCCAGAAACCGGGAGTTTACATTAAGTTTTCTCTCGGTTTTTTTATACGACAAATGCCCTATTGTAAATGTTTATATAATTCATTAAATTTATTTACTTATTAAACCTTTGATTATGAAAACAATAAAGAATATTTCTTATGTGCTATTATTAGTTGGCACTTCAATAATTGCACAAGATTTAAAAATTACTAAAAGAGCTTCAGTAGAATTAACAAAGAGTTCTAAAAGCGGTAGTTATGGTGGAACTTTTATTGTTGGTGACGCTATTAAGGTAATATATGTATCCTCTACCAAGAAAGAAGGTGCGCAAGTAGAACAATACGATTTAAGTTTTGCTGGCGAGGCATCTTCTGTAGAAGATAAGTTTATTGATAAAGATGAGGCTTCTGAAAAATTTCCTTGGTATATGCCAAAAGAAGAGGTGGAAAAAATAAGCTCTTCAGACGGAAAATGGTTACAAGCTGGACGTGCTTTTGGATCTGGCATGAAATTAAAACGAGGAAGAATGATTAAACACTATACCTTAGGAGTCTATGTGGGCATGAGTTTTAAAGAAGAGGAATCTATTAAACCGAAAGCTGGGGATATTTGGAGAATTACCCCTGGCGGATTTAAAAGTCTAAGTGATATTGATGCTTTGTCAACCGAGTATGGTTTTTATAGAGATTTAGAGAAATATGCAAACCCTTTATTTATGCCGGCAGATGCGACTTTAATAGCTTCAGGAGTGATTACTGAAAAGGTTCGACTTACAAAAGATCAGGAGTTTGTTTCCAATAGAATAGCAGTTTTAGCTATGAATGGTATGAATTTCGATGATATGGAATACGATATTTACCATTTACCTTATACTGCCTTAACGGTTGCTTCAGGTTTAGGACAAGACGATAATCTTTGTTCGCTTTTTGCGCCATTAAATGGTCCAACTACTATAAAGTCACTGAAGCACTTACTTTGGAAAGATAAAAAAGACCACTTTACGTTAATGCGATTTAACGATCAAAGAAAATTAGTAGACTCTGTTTCCTTTAAAAGTAAAATGTTATGGGGGGATTATCAAATTGTTAATGGTCAAGAGTCAACTTTTGTTTTGGGAAGGGGAAAAAAAGATTTTGATGGTTGGTATAGAAACTTTCAGTTAAAAAAAATAACAGCATTCCAAGTTGCAAAAGTAAAGGATGGAGAAATACAATACTTAAGTTTATTTACAGAAGAGGAACTAGTAAGTAAATTAGTTGGGGCAAAAGATGTAAAAACAAAATTTAAAATAACCGCTTTTTATAATAATTTTGAAGAAGTGATGGATCTACCAAACGGGGATAGCATGGTGATTGGGCATAACTATCTAGAATCTTATGCATTACAAATATCACCAACAGGCGATTTAAAAGCATTTTATTTACTTCCTGTGGGAAAAGATGGTAAGCTTGGAATTCAAAATTATCAATATATGTTCAAAGGAGATGATTTGATATGGGTAATAAACTTACAGCCTTTAGAATTCTCAACAGATGCAAAAGTTTCCATAAAATCTTCCACAATTGGAAACGTTAAAACTACTAGAACTACGGTAACAAAACTAAACGAAGTTTTTTTAGTTAGCATGGTCTATAGAATTAATACCAATGAATATAAAATGAGTAATACAATCGCTTTAGATGGTAGTGAATTTTACCCTATGGGAAGTTTTCCAGCAATGTTTACAGACAATGCTATTTATTTTACTGGTCGTGAAAAAGGCCCGAAAGGAAAGGTGATTCATACGGTTCGTATCGATTTGTAAATATATGGGTTCTATACAGCTCTTATTTCTATTGTTCTTTACTGTTGTTATAGCAGGAATTGTGTTGTTTTTTTATCATAAAAATCAAGGGATTAAAAAAGTACATAGGCAGAAATTGCAATGGATCCATCAGTCTATTTCTATTCATGAAAACCAAATTAAAAGTAGAGAAGAAGGATTGACGAACTATAACTTTTTAAAGTTCAATTTAGAGGAATCCTTATGGGTACAAGCAGATATTAAAATACTTTAATTACATTTATGTCGATAAGTTTAAAAAAATGAAGGTCAAAAAAATAATTTCGATTTTATTTTTAGTATTTTTTTTTCGAATTGGATTTTCCCAAGAAAAAAGATTAATTGACTCCATTAATGGGATTACAATTCAGAATGTTTCTATATCACAGGATTCCTTAGTTCTTCTTTTTCAGAAAAATATAAAAGATTCAGAAACCTTAAATTATATTATTGGGGAAGCAGATGCTTTGGCAAAATTATCTTTGGTATATTATTATCAAGGAAATTATAAAGAAAATGTAAGCTTAATTTTAGAGGCAATTAATCTTTATGAAACTTTAGAACTATATTCAAAAGTCGCTAGTAATTATGGTGAATTAGGTTACCAAATGAAACGGCGAGATTTTCAAAAGGCTCATTTTTATATGCAAAAAGGGATAAAACTAGCAGAGCAATATAGGGATGAAGATGTTTTAAAGAATATCTATAATAATTATGGAGTTTTAAAAGAAATGAATAATGAGCTAGACAGTGCATTATATTATTATAAAAAAAGTTTAGTAATAAAAGAAAAACAAGGAGATGATTTTGGAATTCCTTATAGCGAGAGTAATATTGGAGGGGTTTATTTTCTTAAAAAGGACTATAAGAGAGCGTTAAATCAATTTGAAAAATCTATAGATAAAAGAATAGAATTAAACGATTCTATTGGTATTTCAGAAAACATCACACAAATTGGAGAGGTTTATGTAAATGAAGAAAAGTATTATAAAGCAATCGAAACATTTAAAAGATCTAATCGTATTGCTTCCGTAAAAGAATACAAATTTTTAATCCAGTATAACTATAAAAATATTGCCGAAGCTTTTAAAAAATTAAATATTTTAGATTCTGCTTTTTACTATTACGAAGAGTATATTCTGATTAAGGATAATATTACCAGTTTAAATGTAGAAAAAGAAATTGCATCGCTTACCATTGAATTTGAGACAGAAAAAAAGGAAAAAGAGATCTTACAACAAAGAGCATTGCTTGCAGAAAAAGACTTGCAAGTAAGAAAAAAGAATTACATCATTTATGGGTCTCTTGGCTTGGCTATTATTCTAGGTTTAATAGGCTATTTGGTATATAATCAACAAAAGCTAAAGAATCGACAACTCCAAAAGGAAAGCGAATTAAAAACCGCTTTGGCAAGAATTGAAACACAAAACAGATTGCAGGAACAACGTTTAAGAATCTCGAGAGATTTACATGACAATATTGGTTCGCAACTTACTTTTATTATTTCGAGTATCGATAATCTAAAATATGGGTTTAAAGATATGAGCGAAAAACTTTCGGATAAACTTCAAGGTATTAGCTCTTTTACAACCCAAACTATTTATGAGCTTCGGGATACGATTTGGGCGATGAATAAAAACAACATCACATTCGAAGACCTTCAATCTAGGATTACTAATTTTATCGATAATGCAAAAGTGGCTTCAGAAGAAACGACATTTTCATTTGTAATAAGAAAGGAGGTATCGCAAGAGCATACATTTACATCAGTACAAGGAATGAATATATATCGCATCATCCAAGAGGGGGTAAACAATGCGATTAAATATGCAAAGGCTTCCCAGGTAGAAGTGAAGATTTCAGAAAATAAGGGCTTTCATATTAATATTTCTGATAATGGTATTGGTTTTGCTGAAGATCAAGTAGCGCTAGGAAACGGAATTAATAATATGAGAAAGCGTGCAAGAGATTTAAAAGGAAGTATCGATATTATTTCCGAAGTTAAAAAAGGAACGACCATTAGTGTAATAATTCCTCAAAGTAATGTTTAATTTTATACGTCAATTGCCGTATTTTATTTTAAAAGGGATAAAAGTATTTTAGAGAATCTCATTTTTTCTAACAAAATAATATGAATATAAAAGTTGCCATAGTAGACGATAATTCTTTTTTAATAAGCGCGATAAAGGAAAAGCTTTCTTTTTTTGAGGATATTTTAATAAAGCATACCTCTTTAAATGGAAGTGACTTATTAACCAAATTGGAGGACAATCACATTATTGATGTTATTTTAATGGATATAGAAATGCCGGTACTCAATGGTATTGAAACTACTCAAATATTAAAGCAAAAATATCCACAGATCAAGATAATCATGTTAACGGCATTCGATAATGATGAGAATATTTTTAATGCGATTAAGGCTGGAGCTGATGGTTATTTGCTGAAAGAAATTAAACCAGAAGATTTACACAATGGGATTTTAGAAACCCTAAATGGTGGCGCTGCAATGAATCCTTCTATTGCTTTAAAAACCTTAAAATTACTTCGGAACCCAATCAATATTAGTAACCCTAAAGACCAAGAAATTATTTCGCTATCTAAAAGAGAAGTAGAGGTTTTGGAACAATTAAGCAAAGGTCTAAGTTATACTGCAATTGCCGAAAATTTATTTTTATCGCCTAGTACGGTAAGAAAACATATAGAGAACATCTACAAAAAACTGCAAGTGCACAGTAAAATAGAGGCTGTACAAAAAGCCAAAGATCACAATATCATCTAAATAGTGTAAAGAAAATTCAAAGCCATTTTATGGCAAAATAATGCTTGAAACTATGAGGCTAATGGCTATCATTTTATTTCTATATTTGGATTTTTAATTTTTTAAAATAGCCCCATGAAATTATTTGCAACAATCCTCTTATTTTTCACTTTTAGTTTAACAGTCCAAGCGCAATGCACCGGTGACTGTAAAAACGGTTTAGGAACCTATAAATGGAGCGATGGCGATATGTATAAAGGCGAATGGGAAAACGGAAAGTTTCACGGTAAAGGAGAGTATTTTTATAGCAATGGCTCCAAGTTTGTGGGTGCTTATAAAAACGGTAAAAAACATGGTCAAGGTCTTTTTATAAAACCAAATGGCGATAAGTACGAAGGTACTTGGGAGCTAGGCAAACGAACTGTAAAAATAAATACCACTAAGAAAACTTGGCTTCTTGGAAACTGGGAAGGAAAAGGATATGAGGACAATGGAGAAACTTGGCAGGTTGTTTTAAATTATAAAAACACAAACGAAATTAAAATATCATACCCTAGTTTTCCTTGTAGTGGTACTTGGGTTTTCGATAAAGAAAATGAGACTCAAATATACTTTACTGAAAAAATTACCAAGGGGCAAAGCAAATGCAGACCTGGGAATAGAATTATCATTGAAAAAGCCTATAAAGACCAAGACGATATTATGGGAGTTTATTTTTTTGAAGGAAAAAAACAAGTGGCTTCTGCCAATATTGTAAAACAAAAATAGAAGTTTTAATTATGGGCTAGAGCCTTCGAATTTAAGCCTTACCAAAAATAACGCCTCCAATTAGGAGGCGTTATTTTTATGTAATATTTGATTATAGGTGGAATGCTTTTTTAACATCCTCTACAAAATCTAATTTTTCCCAAGTAAAAGTTTCTACTTCTTTGGTAAGTGTTTTACCATCTGCTGCATGGAAGGTTAATGTTTTAACTTCTGATTCTCTTCCCATATGTCCATAAGAAGCAGTTTCAGAATAAATAGGATTTCTAAGTTTTAAACGAGATTCAATAGCCGCTGGGCGCATATCGAAAAGTTCTTCTACTATTTTTGAAATCTCACTATCTGTCATTGCTACTTTTGAGCTATTGTAAGTAACTACGTTTATAGAAGTTGGCTTCGCTACCCCAATGGCATAACTTACCTGTACTAAAATCTCATCACAAACACCTGCTGCAACCATGTTTTTAGCAATATGCCTCGAAGCATAAGCTGCGCTACGATCTACCTTACTAGGATCTTTACCGCTAAAGGCTCCACCACCGTGAGCACCTTTTCCACCGTAAGTATCTACTATAATTTTTCTACCCGTTAAACCGGTATCTCCATGAGGTCCACCGATAACAAATTTCCCAGTTGGGTTGATATGGTAAGTAATGTCGTCGTTAAACAATTCTTGTATTTCTGGAGATAATTTGGCAACCACTCTAGGTATTAATTGCGTAACTAAATCCGATTTTATTTTAGCCAACATTTTTTCATCTTCATCAAAATCATCATGTTGTGTAGAAATTACAATCGTATCGATACGTTGTGGTTTGTTATCGTCACTATATTCTATGGTAACCTGACTTTTTGCATCTGGTCTCAAATAAGAGATTTCTTTATTCTCTCTACGTATTGCAGCTAATTCTATAAGAATGCGATGGCTTAAATCTAGAGCCAAAGGCATATAGTTTTTGGTTTCGTTGGTAGCATAACCAAACATCATTCCTTGGTCACCTGCACCTTGTTCTTCACCTTCTGCACGATCTACTCCCTGATTGATATCTGAAGATTGTTCGTGAATGGAAGAAAATACACCACAAGAATTTCCATCAAACATATATTCGCTCTTGGTATAGCCAATCTTATTGATGACATCTCTAGCAATTTTCTGAACATCTAAATAGGTATTGCTTTTAACTTCTCCCGCTAAAACTACTTGGCCGGTGGTAACTAAAGTTTCACAAGCAATTTTAGATTGTGGATCGAATGCTAAAAAATGATCTACTAATGCATCACTAATTTGATCTGCTACTTTGTCTGGATGTCCTTCAGAAACACTTTCTGAAGTAAATAAATATGCCATATATTAAATTAAAATAATATTATTAATCATGTATTTGACGAAAGCTACTAAGGAAAATTACTTCTTATAATAAAAAATAATAAAACTGTCTTTAGCATTTTTGATGAGGTTGCAATCAGTCAAATTAGTCCTCTTTTGAGAGCACAAATGTACACTTTTTCATAAAAACAATTCTAATTTTATTAAAAGCATATTTTTCTATAATTGATGGGGTGTTAATTATAAAAAAAATATAAAATAAGGGATGAAAATGATTTATAGGTTTAGATTATATTTGTGCACTTGTAAAAAATAATAATGAAGCAAAGCTTTCTTATATGCTGTTTTTTAGTCTTAGGTTTTAGTGTTTTTTCACAAGAAGAAAATACGGAAACATTCACTATTGATGCTAATTATTTTTACGGAAGTATTCTATTACATAATAAAGATATTGCACATCTTATTACGAAACATCCAGAAGGATTTATTGTTGGTTATAATAAAAAAACCTTTGGAGATTTACGTTGGCAACAAGAGTATAATTACCCAGATTGGGGGTTTTCTACCGTTTTTCATAATTCTAAAAACAATACTTTAGGCAATAATATAGGGGTATATGCACATTTAAATTTTTATTTTTTTAAAAGGAATTTACAATTTAGAGTTGCACAGGGAATAGCTTATAATAACAATCCTTTTGACTTAGAAACGAACATTAAAAACAATGCCTATGGGAGTCATTTATTAAGTTCGACCTATGTATTATTAAATTACTCTAAAGAAAATATTTTTAAAAATATAGGGGTTCAAGTGGGTTTAACTTTTATGCATTATTCCAATGCAAGTGTTACTGCTCCTAATACTAGTACCAATACTTTAGCATTTAATGTTGGCCTTAATTATAAATTAAATAATGAAGCGCCCAGAAAGTTTATTCAGGATACTACCTATTCAAAAATTAAAGAGCCTATAAAATTTAATGTTGTTTTAAGAGGCGGCATCAATGAAGGGGATTATTTAAACTTAGGGCAACAGCCATTTTTAGTTGTTTCTGCATATGCGGATAAACGCATAGGATATAAAAGCACCTTAACTTTTGGGGCAGATGTTTTCTTTTCTAAAGCTCTAGAAAAAGAAATCGAATATATTGCAGCGGCATTTCCAAGTTTTGGTGTGTCTGGGGACGAAGATTATAAACGTGTGGGCTTATTTGTAGGTCACGATTTGCATATTAATAAATTTGCTGTAGTGGCGCAATTGGGATATTATGTTTATTATCCCTATGAATTTGAAGGGAGAATTTACGAGCGAATCGGCTTAAAATATTTTATAAATAAAAAGCTTTTTGCAGCGATAACCTTAAAAGCCCATGGGGCAAAAGCGGAAGCGGTAGAGTTTGGTATAGGCTATCGATTTTAAAAAAAAATGAAAAAAATAATATACATAACAATTCTGTTTTTGGTACTTGCTTCTTGCGAAATAGATAATGTATCCGATTGTTTTCAATCTACGGGGTCGATTATTTTAACTGAAATAGAAGTAGAATCTTTTACAAAATTAAGATTTGAGAATGATATTTCCGTAGTTCTAAAACAAGACTCAATTCAAAAAGTGGTAATAGAAACTGGAGAAAACTTACTGAGTAATATTGAGGTGAAAGTGGAAGACGGTGTGTTAATTATAAAGGATAATCATGGCTGTAGTCTTAGCCGAGAATATGAAGTTACAAAAGCTTATATAAGTGTTCCTAATCTAACTGAAATAAGAAATAGTTCTCCAAGGGATATTAGAAGTGATGGGCTTCTTAATTTTCCAAGTTTGACATTAGTAAGTAATACAACAGGTAATATTGAGGGTTCTAATAAGAGTGGTGACTTTATACTTCAAGTAGCTTGCGAAAATTTTAGTGTCTCGGCAAATGGTCAATCCATATTTTATATAACTGGGGAAACTATAAATGCAAACCTTGTGTTTTCAGATGAATGGCCGCGATTTGAAGGGGAGAACTTTAAAATTGAAACCTTATCCATCTCCCAGCGTAGTGCTACTTATATGAAGATTTTTCCAGAAAATAAAGTGTCAGGACAAATTAGAGGAACAGGAGATGTAATTTTAGTAAACCGCCCAGATATTATAGAAGTAGAAGAATTTTTCACAGGTAGACTTATAATCGAAGATTAGTTTATATTTACGGGGTTTAAAAATTAAAATGAGGCAGCCCTTACTTATCCTTTTTTCTATTTTTTTTTGTTTCTCCCTTTTTTCACAAGAGGAGAAAAAACATTTTTCTTTAGAAGCAGATTATTTCTACGGAAACATACACGAACATAGTCCAGACATATCCCATTTAATTACAGGACACCCCAGCGGTATCTTTTTAGGCTTTAACAAAAACACATTTGGTTCTAAAGAATGGGAGCGTCAATATGGCTCTCCAGATTGGGGGTTTTCATTTATCTATCAAGACATGAAAGAGCCCGCTTTAGGAGAAAATTATGGTTTGTATGGGCATTATAATTTTTATCTATTAAAAAGAAATCTATTGTTTTCGGTTGGTACAGGTTTGTCTTATAATACAAATCCTTATGATTCTGAAAGTAATTTTGAAGATAATGCCTATGGAACTTCCTTATTAAGTACCACTTTTTTAAGGTTGAATTATGTAAAAAATAATATATGGAAAGGATTGGGATTTCATGCAGGATTTATGTTTGTTCATTACTCTAATGGAAATATTAAGGCTCCAAATACCAGCACCAATACTGTAGCGCTTAATGCAGGTTTAAATTATCAGCTAGATTATAAAAACCTTCCAGAATACAATAAGGAAAGGGATGGTTTAGATTATTCAGAGCGGGTTAAATATAATTTTGTTTTTAGATATGGATGGAATGAAAGTGATGTGATTGGACTAGGTCAACATCCATTTTATGTAGTTTCAGCTTTTGCAGATAAACGATTAAATTATAAAAGCACTGTACAGCTAGGTGCAGATGTTTTTTTTACTGAATTTTTAAAAGACTTAATTAAATATAGGTCTATTGCTTATCCAGAAGATGGGCTTACAGGAGATGAAGATTATAGAAGAATTGGAATTTTTGCTGGTCATGAATTACGATTTAATAAAGGAGCTTTTGTTTCGCAATTGGGCTATTATTTATATTGGCCTTATGAGTTTGAAAAAAGGGTTTATTTGCGGGTAGGTATAAAAAGGTATTTTTATAAAGATAAAATTTTTGCTGCCATTACTTTAAAATCACATTATGCACAAGCGGAAGGAATTGAGTTTGGTATAGGAGTAAGAATATAATTATTTAAAATGAAAAAAATAATTTACATAGCAATTGCTTTACTATTTATAGCTTGTGATTCAGAGAATGGATCCGATTGTTTTAAAAAAGAAGGAGCTATTGTTCAGCTAGATTTTGACTTAGCATCTTTTACTGAAATTGTTGTTTTTGAAGGGGTACAACTTTTTATAGAAGAAGGGCCTGAGCAAAAAGTGACTTTGGAATCTGGAGAAAATCTAATAGATGACGTTGAAGTAAAAGTTGAAGGAGCTTTGTTATCTATAATAGATGATAATACCTGCAATTTTATACGAGATTACAATATCACTAAGGTATATGTTACTTCGCCTAATATTACTAAAATAAGAAATAGCTCAAGTATAGAAATTGCTAGTATAGGAGTTTTAAATTACCCTGAGCTAACCTTATATTCAGAAAATCACGAAAACGAAGAATACTATCATAATAACGGGGATTTTAATCTTAATTTAAATGTACAAAAACTAACAATCGCTTCTAATGGCTTTTCTACTTTTCGTATAAATGGTAATGCAGATATAGCAGATTTTGGCTTATACTCTGGAAATACTCGAATTTTAGCAGAAAATTTAATCGTGAAAAATTTATATCTATATCATAGAAGTACCAATAAAATGTTGGTAAATCCTATAGAATCTATCCATGGGGAAATATTTGGTATTGGTGATGTAATTGCTAAAAACAGGCCTCCAATAGTTGAAGTTGAAGAACTTTTTATGGGAAAGCTTATTTTTGAGGATTAGTAAGTTCGGTAAAAAGAGTCTCTAAATTTGAGCCATTTAATGTGTCTTTCATGTTTTTATCATGAACGATCTCTCCTTTATTTATAATGATGACACGATCACAAATTGCTTCCACTTCTTGCATAATATGAGTGGAAAGTAAAACTGTTTTGTTTCCCTCTTTAGCTACCGATTTTATTAGCTCTCGAATTTCGATTAATTGATTTGGATCTAAACCAGTTGTAGGTTCATCTAATATAAGTATTTCAGGATTGTGAAGTAAGGCACTGGCTAAGCCTACTCGTTGTCTATACCCTTTAGATAAGGCTTCTATTTTTTTATTCGCTTCAGGGCTAAGTCCTGTTAAATCAATTATTTTTTCAACTTCAGATTTGTCCACATTATAGATTTCGGCATTAAATCTTAAATATTCTCTTACATACATATCCAAATACAATGGGTTGTGTTCTGGAAGATAGCCTATGCTTTTTTGAACCTTAATTTGGTCTTCTGTAACCGAATAATTATTTACAGCTGCATTGCCTCCAAAAGATTTTATATAGGTAGTGAGAATCTTCATCATCGTAGATTTCCCAGCACCATTCGGCCCTAAAAAGCCTACGATTTCTCCTTTATTAATGGAAAATGAAATGTTATTTAGCGCCTTTTGATCGCCATATGTTTTTGTGATATTTTCTACCTTTATCGACATAAAATTACTTTAGAACAAAATTACATAATAATAAAGTAAAAAATTGTTGCTTGTTTTTAATATTTAATTACTTTAGCCCCATCAAAACGAACAATGAACGTATTTATTACATTTAACAATTATTGGTTTTTCTTTTTTAAAGAAAGAAACGAGATTGTTGTGTAGTTAATTTATTATATTAATTATTTAAAAGTCTCGAATTTATTCGGGACTTTTTTTTTACACTAAATTTAAATATTATGAGTCTAAAAATTGCAATCCAAGGAATAGAAAGTTCTTTTCACGATATGGCTGTGAAAAAATTATTTCCAAATAAAGATGTAGCCTTAGTGATGTGTAACTCTTTTGAAAAAGTAACGGAATCTATCAATGATTTTAGTGCAGATTATGGGGTATTGGCTTTAGAGAACACCACTGTAGGATCTATTTTGCCTAACTATAACTTGATAGACTCTAATGATTTAGAAATTATAGACGAAGTTTTTTTAAATATACAAATGTATATTATGGCACTGGATTCTGAAACCATTCATGATATAGGAGAATTGCATTCTCATCCAGTAGCATTATTGCAGTGTAAAAATTACTTAAGAAAATTTCCTCCTCATGTAAAAATAATAGAAGGGAAAGACACTGCTTCAGAAGCGAAAAGAATTAAAGAAAACAATCTAAGAGGAATTGCTGCAATAGCAGGAAAACAAGTAGCTGAGAAATATGGATTGAAAATTTTAGAGAGTAGAATTCAGAATAATAAAGAAAATCAAACAAGGTTTGTCTTAATAGGAAAAAAAGTTTCGATACCCTCTCATCAAGTGGATAAAGCTACCCTTAAATTTAAACTAGACCATAGAGTTGGAAGTTTGTCTAATGTATTGCAATTGTTTAGTACATTTGACATTAGTTTAACCAAAATACAGTCGTTACCAATTATAGGTGAACCATGGCAATATTCCTTTTTTGTGGATGTGGTTTTTAAAGATTACGCTCTATTTCAAGAAGTGACTAAAGTGCTTAAAAAAGCAGTATTAGAACTTAAAGTAATTGGAGTTTACAAACAAAATATGGAAAATACACCTAGTCAAATTATTAACAACTTAGTAAATGAAAAATAACAAAAACTTAAAAACTTGGTTAGACCAAATGGAATTAAACCACCCTTTGGTAATTGCTGGACCTTGCAGTGCAGAATCTCAAGATCAGGTGTTAAATATAGCAAATCAATTAAAAAATACAGATGCTACTATATTAAGAGCAGGTATTTGGAAACCTAGAACTCGACCAGGAAATTTTGAAGGAGTTGGTGAAATAGGTTTAAAATGGTTAAAAAGAGCAAAGGATGAAACGGGTATGCAGACAGCTACAGAAGTTGCTAATCCTGCTCATGTAGAATTAGCTTTAAAAAATGATGTGGATTTATTGTGGATAGGTGCCCGAACAACTGTGTCGCCATTTATTGTTCAAGAAATAGCTGAAGCATTAAAAGGAACCGATAAAATTGTGTTGGTTAAAAACCCAGTAAATCCAGATTTAGCTTTATGGTTAGGAGCTGTAGAACGATTACATACTTCGAATATTGAAAAATTAGGAGTTATTCATCGTGGTTTTTCAACGTATGAAAAGACGAAATATCGAAATAATCCAGAATGGCAAATCCCTATAGATTTACAAAATCAATTTCCAGATTTACCACTTATTTTGGATCCTTCTCATATTGCTGGACGAAGAGATATTATTTTTGATTTATGCCAAACTGCTTTAGATTTAAATTATAACGGATTAATGATCGAAACACATCACGATCCAGATAAAGCGTGGAGTGATGCAAAGCAACAAATTACCCCTAAGGCATTAGAGCAAATGACCATAGATTTAAAGATTAGAAAACAAGAAGGGGAGGCAATAGAATTTAAAAATAAAATTGCCAATCTTAGAACAAAAATTGATGTAATTGATCATAAACTAACCGAAATACTAGGAAAAAGAATGGTCATTGCAGACGATATTGGAAAGCTTAAAAAGAAGAGCAATGTGGCTATCCTTCAAAATAAAAGATGGAATGAGATTTTAGGTAAAATGATTCTTGAGGGGGAAGACAATAATTTAAGTGAAGAGTTTATTTTAAAAATTTATAAAGCAATTCACCAAGAATCTATAAATCATCAAAAAAGAATGAATAAATGATTAAACTAAGTTTGTAATATGAATGGCATTGTCTATAAATCAACTGGTAGTTGGTATACTATAAAGACGGAACAGGGAACTTTTTATGAATGTCGCCTAAAAGGTAAATTTAGAATTAAGGGCATAAAAAGCACAAACCCTGTTGCAGTTGGAGATCATGTTGTTTTTGAATTGGATTTAAAAGGAGAGGATGGTATTGGTGTAATTTCAAGAATTGAAGAACGTAGAAATTACATTATTCGCAAATCGGTAAATCTATCCAAGCAAACTCAAATTATCGCTGCCAATATTGATATTGCTTTTTTATTAGTGACACTTAATAACCCACCTACATTCACCACTTTTATAGATCGCTTTTTAGTTACTGCAGAAGCCTATGGTATTAAAGCAGTATTGCTGTTTAATAAGATAGATACTTATTCACCAGAGGAACTTGGGGAAATTAAATTTTTAGCAAATTTATACCGATCTATTGGCTATGAATGTGTTGGTATTTCAGCAAAAAATGGAAAAAATATCGATACTGTAAAAGTCATGATGAAGGATAAGGTGTCTGTGTTTTCGGGCCATAGTGGAGTTGGTAAATCTACTTTGGTCAATAGCATAGAACCTTCTTTAAATTTGAAAACTAAGGAGATATCCGATCAACATTTACAAGGACAACATACCACTACTTTTGCAGAGATGTACGATCTTTCTTTTAATGCGAAAATAATAGATACTCCAGGTATTAAAGGCTTTGGTATGGTGGAGATGGACAAAGAAGAATTAGGGGATTATTATCCAGAATTCTTCAAATTAAAAAAACATTGTAAGTTTAATAATTGTATGCATATCGAAGAACCTAAATGTGCTGTAAAAGATGCTTTAGAAAATGAAGAAGTAGCTTGGTCTCGCTATAAAAGTTACCTTCAAATATTAGAAGGGGAAGATGAGCACTATAGGAAAGATGTTTATACCAAAGAATAAATTGCTAGCTTAATAAGCGTATAGAGTATGAGAGTAGTTTTGCAAAGAGTTAAAGAGGCATCGGTTACTGTAGGGGATAAAGTGATCTCGAAAATTGGGCATGGTTATTTAATATTATTAGGAATTGAAGCTGAGGATACTCAAGAAGATATAAATTGGCTTTCAGGTAAAATATCGAGATTAAGAGTATTTAGTGATGAGAATGATGCTATGAACAATTCTATAGTCGATGTGGATGGAGATATTATTGTAGTAAGTCAGTTTACCTTGCATGCATCCACCAAAAAGGGAAATAGGCCTTCCTTTATTAAAGCCGCACGTCCAGAGGTTGCCATTCCTTTATATCAATCTTTTATACAGCAGTTAGAAAAGAATCTTCAGAAAAAAATACAAACCGGAGAATTTGGTGCAATGATGGATGTATTCTTAATTAATGATGGTCCAGTGACGATATTAATGGATTCTAAAAATAAAAACTAAGTTTAAATAATTACAATATTATGAATCTTCAAGATGCACAACTAGCAGTAGACAAATGGATAAAAGAACATGGAGTTCGCTATTTTAATGAGCTAACTAATATGGCTCAGCTAACAGAAGAAGTGGGCGAGGTGGCGCGTATAATCGCTCGTAGATATGGGGAGCAAAGTGAGAAAGAAAGTGATAAAGATAAAGATCTAGGGGAAGAACTAGCCGATGTGGTTTTTGTAGTTTTGTGTTTGGCAAATCAAACAGGTATTGATCTTCAAAAAGCATTTGATGATAAAATGACTTTAAAAACAAAAAGAGATCATGATCGACATCAGAATAATGAAAAACTAAAATAATATGTTTCAAAAAATAATTTCTACCCAAGGGTTTTGGAAATCGGTAATGTCATTAGGAATTGCGTTTTCTTTACTATTTGTAATAATCAAATGGGCAATTGAAGGGTTTGATTCGGCCTATTTTTCATCTTTACAGAATCCAGTTTCCTTTGTTTTGGGTTTATTAGTAGGGGGATTTATTTATGGGTTTTTAGTTACTTTCGGGAAATTTAGAGGGAAACTAAAAAAAGAGGAAGAAAGAAAGTGAAAGCAATATTATCCTATAAAAAGAGTCAGAACAATTCCTTTTTAATTACTATTCCAGGTTCTAAAAGTGAATCGAATAGATTATTGATTTTACAGGCTTTGTATAAAAATCTTACTATAAATAATTTATCTACTAGTGATGACACCCAATGTTTAATCCAAGGATTGGAAAGCAATAATGGAACTGTTGATATTCATCATGCTGGTACCGCCATGCGTTTTTTAACTGCTTATTTTGCTTCTAAGGAAAATACGGATATTACATTAACTGGGAGTAATCGAATGCAAGAGCGGCCTATAAAAATATTGGTGGATGCTTTAACAAAATTAGGGGCAGATATTAATTATTTAAAAAATGAAGGCTTTCCTCCTTTAAAGGTAAAAGGAAAGTTATTAGAGAAATCCACCTTAAAAATTAATGCAAATGTGAGTAGTCAATACATCACGGCATTAATGCTTATAGCACCTTCTTTAAAAAACGGTTTAAAAATAGAATTAGAAGGAGAGATTACCTCCATCCCTTACATTGAAATGACTCTAGATTTACTTCAGAAAATAGGGGTTACTTGTAGTTTGGATCAAAATTGTATTACAATCGAAGCGCTTCGCGAAATTAAAGATCTTAGTATTGATGTAGAATCAGATTGGAGTTCGGCTTCCTATTTTTACAGTATGGTTGCACTTTCTGAAAATATGGTTATCACTTTAAAATACTTCCGGAAAAATAGTTTACAAGGAGATTCAGATTTAGCTGAGATATATAAATCACTAGGAGTTTCTACCGAATTTAATAGTTCTGAAAACACCATTACCCTTAGAAGAAATGATAAAAAGGTTTCTTCATTTCTTGAACTGAATTTAAACCATACACCAGATATTGCGCAAACTATTGTGGTAACTTGTTTGGGTTTAGGCATAACTTGTAAATTAACAGGCCTAAAAACATTAAAAATAAAAGAGACCGATAGGCTAGTAGCTTTAGATGTTGAATTGAGTAAATTAGGTGCAAATTGTAAGATTACAAATGACTCTATCGAGTTGTTGTCTTCTTCAGAAATAAACCCTAATATACTGATAAACACTTATCAAGACCATAGAATGGCTATGGCTTTTGCGCCACTTTCTTTAGTTACTGCTATAGAAATAAAGGAACCAAATGTGGTCTCAAAATCCTACCCTACCTACTGGGAAGGCCTTCAGAATATAGGAGTTGAGGTGCAAATAAAATAATAAACCTTTATTTACTTGACAACCCCTATGTTGAGATTGTATATTTGCAGCTTTTAATTTTAAAACACGATACATTATGGGAATGAAACTCTCTAAATTTAATTTTGATCTTCCAGAGGAACTATTAGCCGAATATCCTGCACCACTTAGGGATGAATCTCGCTTAATGGTCTTAAATAGAAAAGACCAGACTATTGAGCATAAAATGTTTAAGGACTTGATCAATTATTTTAATGAAGATGATGTTTTGGTTCTTAATAATACAAAGGTTTTTCCTGCTAGATTATATGGGAATAAAGAAAAAACTGGAGCAAGAATTGAAGTGTTTTTATTAAGAGAATTAAACACAGAAACTAGACTTTGGGATGTTTTAGTAGATCCAGCAAGAAAAATTAGAATAGGGAATAAGCTTTATTTTGGTGATGATGAGTCTTTAGTAGCTGAAGTAATTGATAATACTACTTCTCGTGGGAGAACTTTACGTTTTTTATATGATGGTCCTTACGAGGAATTTAGAAAAAAATTAACCGATTTAGGAGAAACGCCACTTCCAAAGTACATAAAAAGAGAAGTAGAACCAGAAGATAAGGAAAGGTACCAAACCATTTTTGCAAAAAATGAAGGTGCAGTAGCTGCTCCAACTGCTGGATTACACTTTTCAAAACATCTATTAAAGAGATTAGAAATTAAAGGAGTAAACTTTGCTGAAGTAACATTACATGTTGGTTTAGGTACTTTTAGTTCTGTTGAAGTGGAAGATTTATCGAAGCATAAAATGGATTCTGAAGAGATTCATATCAATAAGCTTGCAGAAGATATTATAAACAGAGGTATTACAGAGAAAAGAAGAATTTGTGCAGTGGGAACAACTGCAATGAGAGCTCTAGAGAGTTCAGTTTCTTCTAATGGTACTTTAAACGCTTATGATGGTTGGACAAATAAATTTATTTTTCCTCCATACGATTTTAGTATTGCAAATTGTATGATTACTAATTTTCATACTCCAAAATCTACATTATTAATGATGGCAGGTGCTTTTGCTGGTTATGATTTTATTAGAGAAGCATATGATGTTGCGATAAAAGAAAAATATCGTTTTTACACCTATGGTGATGCGATGCTAATTATATAATTATTATAAAAATCCTGATTTAAAAATCAGGATTTTTTATTTTATAAAGGTTTGATTTTCAAATATCAAATTAATAAAGTACCTTAGTATCCTTGTTTTACTAAAGAACAAGTTGGGGGATGAAAAAACTGATACTTTTATTTTTCTTATTTACTATTATATATACTTCTTATTCTCAAGAGGTAGGTAGTGAAATACCCGTTAGTTGGACAAAAGAATTTAAAGAACAAAATAGATCTGAAATTACGCCTATTGTTTTGTCTGAAATAGCTTTAGAAGCTATAATTGCAGAGGATAGTATTAACGATTTAGATAAAAGCCTCCCTTGGCGATATGGGATTTCTAGACCTATATTATTGGATTTTGAAAATGATGGTGTATGGACAGATTTGCCCAGCGGTGGAAGAATATGGAGAATTGCTATTCAATCACCAAATGCAATAAATTTAAGCATCAACTTTAATAATTTCAATTTGCCTTCAGGGGCAAGACTTCATTTATATAATGAAGATCATAGCGATATTTCTAAAACCTATTCCAATGCCCAAAACAGAGACAACAAATTATTAGGTTCTTGGTATATTACTGGAGATTTAATTTTTGTAGAATATTACGAGCCATCAAATAGTTCTGGAACACTGAATTTAGAAATTGGGAGCGTGATACATGGATATAGAATGGGACAGATAAGACAATATGTAAATAGAGGACTAAATGATTCTGGTGCTTGTAATTACGATGTGAATTGCTCAATAGGATCCGATTTCGATTCTAAAAAAGATGTTTTAAAAAAGGCGGTTGCACTTCTTAATCTAGGTAATGGCTATTTATGTTCTACTACTTTAATTAATACTACATTAAACAATAAAGAGCCCTATTTATTAACCGCAAATCATTGTTTGGAATATAGCGATCCATCTTTTTGGTCCGTGCGATTCAATTGGATGAGCCCTAGCCCAGTTTGCGCTGAAGAAGAAGAAAGCTTAGATATACAAACTAATTTTACAATTAGTGGTGCAGAGTTACTTGCAAACAATTCTACTAGTGATTTTGCTTTAGTTCGACTATTTAATGATATTCCTATTTCATGGGATGTATCTTTTGCAGGATGGGATAATACAGATAATTTACCAGATTTTGAAGTGGGTATACACCATCCCAACGGAGATATAATGAAGATTTGTAGAGATGATTCAGGAGCAGTAAGAGAAAATGCTAACGGAACAGATGTTTGGCTCATCGGAGGTACGTCCGTTGGGACTGGAGATGGATGGGAAGTAGGTACCACTGAAAGTGGTTCCTCTGGATCTCCATTATTTAATGAAGAGGGTAGAATTATTGGTCAATTATACGCTGGTCAGTCTTCCTGTGATGGAACACAAGATAATAACGATTACGATATTTACGGGAGGTTCGGAGTTTCTTGGGATTCTGGGAATACCCCACAAACAAGACTAAAGGAATGGTTAGATCCAAATGGTACTGGGCAATCTACAACAGAGACCATTCAAAATGTTTTAAATACCACAGAGTTTGATGAATTAGGTTCTCTTGATATTTATCCAAACCCTGCAAGTTCAGCCATTTCAGTAATTAATGGTATGTATCCAGGACTTAGCTATAACTTCTATAATGTACTAGGACAAAACTTATTATCTGGTTCTTTGTCAAATACGATTAACGAGATTAATATTGATAGCTTAGAGGAAGGGATTTACTTTCTTTACTTAATAGATAAGAATAGTAATGCGGATATTACTAAAAAAATAATTATCGAAAGATAAATTAGAATTTTATAGTTAAAGTATAAAGCCTCTTTTTTTAAAATTAAAGGGGCTTTTACTATTTTAAAATATGATATTTTTGCAAAACCATGATTACAAAAAAGAAAGACATACGCGCATTATCAAAAGAAGACCTTAGGGCTTTTTTTGTAGGTATTGGAGATAAGGAATTTAGAGGCAACCAAGTTTTCGAATGGCTTTGGAGCAAGGGGGCGCATAATTTTGAGGATATGACCAATATCTCTTTACAAACTCGAGAAGTCTTAAAAGAGCATTTTGTAATTAATCATATAGAAGTAGATCATCTTCAGAAAAGCGCAGACGGTACCATAAAGAATGCTGTAAAGCTTTTTGATGGACTGGTTGTAGAATCGGTATTAATTCCTACTGCAACAAGAACAACAGCTTGTGTATCTACACAGGTAGGTTGTAGCTTGGATTGTAAGTTTTGTGCAACGGCAAGGCTAAAAATCATGCGAAACTTGAATCCAGATGAAATATACGATCAGGTAAAGGCAATAGATAAAGAAAGTAGATTGTATCATTCAAGGCCGCTTTCTAATATTGTCTTTATGGGAATGGGAGAGCCTTTAATGAACTATAATAATGTATTAAAGTCAATCGATAAGATAACTTCTGAAGAAGGATTAGCAATGTCCCCTAAACGAATTACGGTTTCTACCTCTGGAGTTCCTAAAATGATAAAGAAGTTAGCCGATGATGAAGTGAAATTTAATTTGGCTGTATCCTTACATTCTGCTATTCAAGAAACTCGAGAGCAAATCATGCCTTTTGCGAAAAAATTTACATTAACAGATTTAAAAGAGTCTTTAGAATATTGGTATGAAAAAACAAACAGAAGAATAACCTATGAGTATGTAGTATGGGAAGGGATTAATGATGCTGCTGAAGATATAAATGCATTGGCGAAATTTTGTAAATATGTACCTTCTAAAGTTAACTTAATAGAATATAATCCTATAGATGATGGAGAGTTTAGACAAGCTTCTAGTCAAATCACTAACAATTATATAGCTGCTCTAGAGAAAAATAGAATCCCGGTTACGGTAAGAAGAAGTAGAGGGAAAGATATAGATGCTGCCTGCGGACAGTTAGCAAATAAGCAATAAAAAAGAGCGGCAATTGCCGCTCTTTAAAATATATTTATTTAAAACTGAAATTAGTTCTTAATAATTTTGAAAGTTTTTGAGTTTCCATCAATACTTACTCTAGCAACATAAATTCCTGTTTCAAGAGAAGCTAAATTAATAGTTTCATTAGCGTTAGAAAGTTTTTGAGAAACTACTTCTTGTCCTAATAAGTTGAACAATTGTACGTTTTCTAAAGCTGTACTTGCAGTAAGATTTAGTTGACTATTTCTTACATAATAGTTAAAGTCATTAAAAGAAGCATCAGCAATACTTAAGGTTGCAGCTTCCACTTTATAATCATCCGTTTGGAAGATAAAAGAATCTTGAGCTACATAATGAATTGCAATATAAATTTGTTCACCGTCATAAGCAGAAATATCATATGCATATTCTGTATACACATCAACAGGAGCTTGTACTTCACCACCACTTAAATTAACTGTGAAATCTGCAGCATCGTTTCCTGTATTTGAAAGTAATACTTCAAATCTTTCAAGACCATACTGGTCAGTTAAAGATTTTCCCCAAAAACTAAAAGTAGATCCTGTTGCACCTGCTAAGTCAATTGCAGGGCTCATCATATAATCATCGTTTAATAAAGTTGTTGAAGCAAAGAAGTTTAACATCTTGTCACCAGTTCTTGCAACCCAAACAGGATTTTGATCAGCGTTTTCAGTTTGTGTTCCAGCAGGATCTGGAGTTGCCATAGATGGGTTAAATACAATCCCAGTACCAACGTAAGTTTCATTTACGAAATCATAATCAGCAGATCCATAAGTAGCACCTGCATCATTATCTAATTGAGTCCATTCTCCAATTACATCAACTTCAAAATCTGTGTAGTCTTCAAAACTATCTTCCCAGATAGTAACTTGTGCGTTCATTGTAAAAGCAACAAATAATGCTGCTAATAAAGTAATTTTTTTCATAATGTTTTTTTTGTTGTTGTTATTAATACCCCAAATATAAGAATTATTAGGTGTTTTCTTTTGCACTATTATAGTAATTTTAACTTATTTTTGATATTCTATGAAGATCGTTTCACAAATTAAAACACCGATAGAATATGAAATGGAGCTTTTTGAAAAAAAGTTCTTGCTCTCTATGTCTTCTAAGGTTTCCTTGCTAAATCGCATAACTCATTATGTAGTAAATCGTAAAGGAAAACAAATGCGTCCCATGTTTGTTTTTTTAATAGCTAAAATGATAAATAATGGAGTAGTAAATGATAGAACGTATCGTGGTGCTTCCGTTATTGAATTAATCCATACTGCAACCTTAGTTCATGACGATGTAGTAGATGAAAGTAATAGGAGACGTGGTTTTTTCTCTATAAATGCACTATGGAAAAATAAAATAGCCGTTTTGGTGGGAGATTATTTGCTTTCAAAAGGTTTATTACTGTCTATAGATAATGAAGATTTTGATCTACTCAAAATTATTTCTGTTGCAGTAAAAGAAATGAGTGAAGGGGAGCTGTTGCAAATTGAAAAAGCACGAAAGCTAGACATTACGGAAGAAATTTATTATGAGATCATTCGTCAAAAAACGGCTACATTAATTGCAGCCTGTTGCGCCATGGGAGCGCAATCTGTTAATGCACCTAAAGCAGAAGTAGAAGCTATGCGAAAGTTTGGAGAATTGATTGGTATGGCTTTTCAAATTAAAGATGACCTTTTCGATTACGGAAGTGAAAAAATAGGAAAACCTACAGGTATTGATATTAAGGAGCAAAAAATGACTCTTCCTTTAATCCATACTCTTAATCATTGTTCTGAGAAGGAAAAAAAATGGATTATTAATTCTATTAAAAATCATAATAAAGATAAAATCAGAGTAAAAGAATTAATTGCTTTTGTAAAGGAAAAAGGGGGATTAGATTATGCAGTCTTAAAAATGAAAGAATACCAACAAGAAGCACTTCTAATTCTACAAGATTATCCAGCATCTACTTATAAAGACTCTTTAGTGATGATGGTTAATTATGTAATTGATCGGAAAAAATAACCTTCAGATAAAAATTGTAATTGCTAGTATATTTACACTTTTTATTTTACCTAATACCTAATACCTAATACCTAATACCTAATACCTAATACCTAATACCTAATTTCTAAACCCCAGGCAACTATTTTAATATAACTTGCGTCTATATAAATAGAAGCGTTATGATAACACAATCCATTTGAAAGTTGTTTCCTTACATAAAAACTATCAATCTCTTATTCGGAAAGCGAGTAAGGGGAATAAGAGATCGCAACACCAGTTGTTTGAACTCTTTGCACCTAAAATGTTTAGTGTATGTAGACAATACCTCAAAAATAAGGATATTGCTGAAGAGGTTATGCTTACGGGGTTTTTAAAAGTTTTTACACATTTAAAATCCTTTAATTCTGAAGGTAGTTTTGAAGGCTGGATTCGAAGAATAATGATTAATGAATCCATATCGCAACTTCGGAAAGAGAAAAAAATACTTTTTGATGAAGAAGTGGCTCTCGATAATTCGATGAATTTTGTCACCTATTTAGAAACCGAATTGGAAGTAGAGGAAATTCAGAAAATCATAGATACTTTACCTGAAGGATATAAAACAGTTTTTGTGTTATATGCTGTAGAAGGATACAAGCATAGTGAGATTTCAGAACTATTACAAATATCTGAAGGTACCTCTAAAAGTCAGTTGTTTAAAGCTCGAAAAATGCTTCGCTCAATTATTGAAAAACAAAATAATGTGAATTATGGAACCCATTAAATTTGAAGAACATATCCGCGAGAAATTACAAGAAAGAGAAATCTCTCCTTCCCTTAAATCATGGGAAAAACTGGAAAAGCATTTAGAGAAAACCAAGCCGAATAAAAAAACAAATAAATCATTATGGTTAGCTATTGCAGCGGGTTTTGTTGGAATATTAATAGTGACTTCATTTGTTTTTAAAGAAGATGTTTTTTCGCCTCAATCTTCCCCGCAAATAGTCGAAGAAACGATTCCAGACGATGGAAACACTCCTATTGAAAACAATGATAGTGTTGTCATCAATAATAAACAAGATCCAAAGGATGAGATAATAGAAACGCCAAAAGAAAAGGCTATAAAAACCATTCCATCTAAAAAAGAAGATGCTATTGCAGTTAATACTAAGAAAGAGAGTTCATCAACAGAAAACAATAATATAAAAGAGGCGGTTTCTGTTGAAGATAAAACCGAAACAAAAGTTGTAAAAGAAGAAAGTAACGAGGATGTTTTTATCAATTCAAAAGTAGAAGAGGTAGTTGCCCAAGTGCAAGCTCTTCAAGAAAGTGATAATGCGGTAAGTGCTGAGGAGATAAATTCATTATTATTAAAAGCCCAAGGTGAAATTCATTCTCAAGAAATTATAAATAATAAAAAAGTGGACGCTACAGCACTTTTAAATATGGTAGAATCTGAGTTAGAAACAAGTTTTAGAGATAAGGTATTTGAAGCGCTGGGAGATGGATATGAAAAAGTAAAAACTGCAGTTGTAGAACGGAATAATTAAATCAAATATAAAAGTCACTTTGTTAAAAAAGTGAATATTCATCAAAATCAATCAAAAAACAATCAATTATGAGAATCATTACATTAAGCATCTTAATAACACTTTGGTTATTGCCAATTAATGCCAATTATGCGCAAGAGGTGGATATAACCATTACGGTAGAGACCTTAGAGGGTTCTAAAGAAAAAATCATTAAAGAAGAAAAGGATGCCTTAAAAAAGGAGGTAGAGAGTATTAATGAGCGATTGGAAGAAAATGAAATAAATCAGGCAGAAGCCGATAAATTAAAAAGGGAAGCAGCAGAAAAGCATGCACTCAATATTGAAAACAGAATTGCAATTATCGATAATAAGATAGCATTATTAGAACGTAATGGAGAAGAAACCATCGTGCATATTGGAGAAAACAAAGTGATCGTTGATGTTTTTGATGATGGGGATTTTGTAAGTGTATCCTTTAATAAAGAAAAGAAATTCGATAAAAGAACTTCAAGTAGATTGGTAGTTGCTTTCGGACTTAATAATTTAATAACAGAAGGGGAGTCTTTTAATGATACAGAGATTAAAATTGGAGGAAGTAGGTTTTTTGAATTGGGTTGGGCTTGGAAGACAAGAGTTTTTAAGGATAGCAATTGGTTGCGAATTAAATATGGGTTTTCTTTTAGTTGGGATGGTTTAAAGCCAATAGATAATCAATATTATGTAGATATTGGAGAAGAAACAGTATTGATGGTGCACCCACAAAATCTGGACAAGGCAAAACTAAGAGTAGACAAACTAATCTTTCCCGTTCATTTTGAGTTTGGATCTTCAAAAAAGAAGGAATACACAAACTATTTTAGATATTCAACTTATAAACAGTTTAAGGCTGGAATAGGAGGATTTGCCGGTTTTAAAATGAGTTCTCGTCAAAAATTAAAGTATAGTGAAGAGGGGTCAAAGAAAAAAGAAAAAATTAAAGCTAGTTATAATACCAACAATGTAATGTATGGATTAAGCGGATATATTGGTTGGGGATGTACAGCTTTATATGTAAGATATGAAATCAACCCTTTGTTTAAAAACAATCCTGTGGATCAACACAATATTTCTATGGGATTACGTTTTGACATGTAACCATCACTAATATTTGTTTTAATTTTTATAAAGCTTCATTCTTTACATAAAGAGTGAAGCTTTTAAATTTATGTTGTTAATAAATAAGTACGAATAAAAACTCTCTTTTTTAATCAGAATTTCACATCTTTGAATACTTATTATGATTTCAAAAGTTACCATAGATAATGTGTTTGAAGCCGCTCGATTAGAGGAGGTTATTGGTGATTTTGTACAATTAAAAAAAGCAGGAGTTAACTTTAAAGGATTAAGTCCCTTTTCAGATGAGCGTACTCCTAGTTTTGTTGTCTCTCCTGTTAAGCAAATTTGGAAAGATTTTTCTAGCGGAAAAGGGGGGAATGTAGTTTCCTTTTTAATGGAACACGAACATTTTACCTATCCGGAAGCTATTAAATACTTGGCTAAAAAATACGGAATTGAAATAGAGGAAACCATACAATCCGACGAACAAAAAGAACAGGCTGACGAAAGAGAAAGCCTTTATTTAGTTAGTGAATATGCGAAAAAACAGTTTCATAATACCTTATTAAAATTAGAGGAAGGTAAAGCGATTGGTCTTAGTTATTTTAAAGAGCGGGGATTTACCCAGGAAACTATCGAGAAATTTATACTAGGTTATTCACCCAATCAATGGGACGCTTTTACCGATAAGGCAATTAGGGATGGCTATCAACTTGATTTTTTAGAAAAAACTGGATTGACCATAGTAAAAGGAGAAAAACAATTTGACCGATTTAAGGGAAGAGTAATGTTTCCAATTTTAAGTATGAGTGGTCGTACTTTAGGGTTTGGTGGTAGAATATTAACCAATGACAAAAAAGCTGCAAAATATCTTAATTCTCCAGAAAGCGATATTTACCATAAGAGTAAAGTGCTTTATGGTATTTATCAGGCAAAGCAAGAAATTGCAAAAGAGGATAATTGTTATTTGGTAGAAGGATATACTGATGTGATTCAGTTTTACCAATCTGGAGTTAAAAATGTAGTGTCTTCTTCTGGAACTGCATTAAGTCCAGATCAAATTCGGCTTATAAACAGGTTAACCCAAAACATTACTGTGCTATTTGATGGAGATGCTGCAGGTTTACGCGCTTCTTTAAGAGGAATAGATCTTATCCTGGAGCAAGGGATGAATGTGAAAATTTGCACCTTCCCAGAAGGGGAAGATCCAGACAGTTTTGCGAAGAACAACAGCTTAGAAGAGCTTCGTTTATATTTAGAAGACAACGCACAGGATTTTATTAATTTTAAAGCTTCATTATTAGCATTAGAAGCTAAAAATGATCCTATTAAAAAAGCAAACACCATTCGAGATATGGTGGAGAGTATTGCGAAAATTCCAGATGTAATTAAACAAGAAGTGTATTTAAAAGAATGTTCCAGAATCATGGATATTTCTGAAGAAGTTCTGTTTAATACCCTTGCACAAATACTTAAGAAAGATAGAAAAGATGCTGGAAAACAAGTGCCAACAAGTAATAAGGCATTTGAAGTTATCCCTTCCAAAAAAGAAACGATTAAAAAAGTAGATTTTCAATTTCAATTAGAAAGAAAGATAATTGAGCTATTGTTATTATACGGTTCTGAAGATGAGGATTTTGAAGAGTTAACTTTAGAATCTAGTGAATCAGGAGAAATAACCTATAAATCTGAAATTATACAAACTAAAGTTTACGAAAAAATTTATTTGGATTTACAAGAGGATGAGATTGAATTTGCAAACGAAGGCTTTAAAAATTTGTATTTTGATATAATAAACAACTTTAACCAAAAGGAAGAATTTAAAATAGATATATTTATCAATCAATTGCAACCGGAGAAATCGGAAGCAATTACACATATATTAATGGACGATGAAAAACATGTTCTCCATAATTGGCTTGGAAAAGATATTTATGTGAAAGATAAAAGTCAATCTATTTCACAAGTAGTAAGTGAAACAATTTTAAATCTTAGGCGTCATTTAGTAACACTAAAAATTAATGAATTAGCTGAATTGATTAAGGGTATAGAGGATGATGATCAAAAGAAAAATACATTAATAGAAGCCGTTGATTATTCAACCCTTAAAAAAATACTTTCCGATAAACTAAATAGAGTGTTATAATTTCTTATTATCCAAATTGAAACATTCTAGATTGGTGTATTAAATCTGCCAAGTTATCCACTTTAAGCTTTTTCAATAATCTAGTTTTATAGGTGCTTACAGTTTTTTCATTAATGTTTAATGCCGCAGCAATATCTTTATTACGTTTCCCACTAGAAAGAAGATTTAATACTTCAATTTCTCTTGAGGATAATTTTTTATAGCGACTGATAGCACTAGTTTCTCCAACATTACGACTGGTAAAAGTTGAGGTCAATTCTTCATTTAAGAAAATTCCACCTTTTCTAATTTGCTTTAATGCTTTTAAAAACACTTTTGAAGAAGCGGTTTTAGGAACATAACCAGCGGCACCAGATTTAATAGAACGCAATGCATAAATTTCTTCAGGATGTGTAGAATAAATTAATACACGTAATTCTGGAAATTTAAGTTTAATACCTCTTAAGGCATTAATACCACTAATTTGTGGCATATCTATTTCCATGATTAGAATATCAGGATTTAATTCCTCGAGTTTCTGATATAATTCATTCCCATTATTTGCTTTACCAACTATTGAAAAGTTAACGTCCTTTTTAAGTAAACAGGAGATTCCTTTTCGGGTAACAGGGTGATGATCAGCTATAACAATTTTCTTCATTTTATTTCAAATTTTTTAACAAAAAATAAAAACATAAGATGGGGGTAAATGTTCTTGAGGATTTGTAATCTTTTTACTACAATTCAAATTTATTAAATAAAAAAGGGATACAATTATAAATGAGGGAAATTTCGTTCAACTTCACGAATACTCGTTGAAAACCTCTTATTATTTAAAATCCTGTGGGATATTACATACGGGAATGGGCTTCACTTTGTGTTGGTTGATTTTATTCAATCTATTATATAATTCAAATACAGTTTTTTCTCGATTAATAAAGTCTGAAGGTGAGTGATTTAGATCTTTCATTTTCATTGCCCACTCTAATTCATCATAACTTGCTCCAATTTGATCTTCATCTGTTCTGTCATCTCCAAATAAGCCATCAGTAGGTGAGGCGTTTAAAATAGATTGAGGAACATTTAAAAGAGTGCCTAAGGTATAGACTTCACTTTTCAATAAATCTGCAATTGGGCTTAGGTCAACCCCGCCATCTCCATATTTAGTAAAAAAGCCAACGCCAAAATCTTCTACCTTATTACCTGTGCCAACAACGAGGTAACGATGAAGTCCGGCAAAGTAGTACAAACTAGTCATACGTAATCGCGCACGAGTATTCGCTAAAGATAAATCCAATAAAGAACTGTTTGCTGGTATTGGATTTTGGTTTTTAAATTCCTCAAAAACTGAAGTTAAATTAATCTCTTCATTACTAATATTAGGATAATTATTTTTTAATTGTTCAATATGCTCCTTTGCTCTGTTTACTTGACTTTTAGCTTGGTGAATTGGCATTTCAACACATAAAGTTGGAAACCCTGTTTTTGCACATAGACTGGAGGTGACGGCAGAATCTATACCACCACTTACTCCAATAACAAAGCCTTCCATATTAGAATTATTTGCATAATCTTTTAACCAATTTACGATATGTTCTATTACTTTTTTAGTGTGCATCTTGTTGTTTTATATAATATCTTTGCAAGGCAAAAATAACCTAAACTAAAATTAATAAAAAGGTTTAACGTTAAACAGATGCAATATGTTTTAAATATGAAGAAATACCTAATAGTATGTGTCCTAATTTTTGCAATTAGTTGTGCTACAAAGAGTGATGCTGAGAAGGAGATCGAAAAAATTTCGATGGATCTAGAATTTGTACGATTCGACAAAATATTTGGAGAAGCAAAAATTGAGGATATCCCAAAACTAAAAAAGGAATACCCCTCTTTTTTTCCTGAACAGTATCATGATAGTATTTGGGTTCAGAAAATGCAAGACACTCTTCAGCAACAGTTATATATTGAAGTAATTAAAACGTTTCCTACAGAAGAAAAATTAGAAGAAGAGTTAGAAGAGCTTTTTCAACATATAACATATTATTTTCCGCAAATTTCAATCCCATCGATTGTAACAACTACATCTGATGTAGATTATAGAAATAAAATAATTCTTTCGGATGATTTGTTGATTATAGCTTTAGATACCTATCTAGGAAGTGAGCATCCATTTTATGTGGGAATCCCAAAATATGTTTCCCAAAACATGAATAAAACACAGATTCTATCTGATGTTGCAACAATATATGCTAAGGATTTAGTGCCAAGACCTAGAAAACGAAATTTTTTGTCACAAATGATTTATTATGGAAAGATATTGTATTTAAAAGATTTGTGGATGACCTCTAAGTCAGGTTCAAATAAAATTGGATATACAGAAGAAGAATTTATTTGGGCTGAAGAAAATGAGTCTGAAATTTGGAGGAATTTTGTTGAAAATGAATTTTTATATAGTACAAACCCAAAGTTACCTTCTCGATTTATTAATCCTGCACCATTTTCAAAATTCTATTTAGAAATAGATAATGATTCTCCAGGAATGTTAGGTAGGTATATTGGTTGGAAAATTGTACGTTCTTATATGGAGCATAATTCAGTAAGTCTTCAAAAATTATTAACCTTAACAGCAGAAGAAATATTTAATTCTTCTAAATACAAACCAAAAAAGTAATGACTAAAAAACACAATTCAGATATCACCGTTAATGTAACTTTAGATGAAAATAAGATTCCAGAAAAATTACATTGGTCTGCCAAAGATGGTGGAATAGATAGAATGGAGTCTAAAGCGATATTTATGTCGGTTTGGGACCATAGTAATAAAGAAGCATTACGAATCGATTTATGGACAAAAGACATGCCTTTGGATGAGATGAAAATATTTTTTCACCAAACTTTAACTGCAATGTCAGATACCTTTGAGCGTGCTACTGATGACGAAAAGATGAGTGCTACTATGCGTGATTTTTGTGATTATTTTGCAGAGAAATTGGAAATTAAAAAGGGAGAGTAAGCTTTCGCTTATTCCATTTGATTATTTACCTCACCAATATATTTTAATAAGTCCTCTCGGCCAGTACTATGGCTGGAGGATGTGGCAAAGTATTTTGGCATTTCTTCCCAAGTTTCTAGCATTTTTTGGGTATAGGTATCAATATTCCTTAGTAAAGCATTGGGTTTTAACTTATCCGCCTTAGTAAAAATAATGGAAAATGGAATCTGATTTTCGCCCATCCATTGCATAAATTCCAAATCTACTTTTTGAGGCTCGTGACGAGAATCGATTAACACAAAGGCCAATAATAATTGTTCTCTTTTTGCAAAATATTCGGTTATAAATTTCTGAAATACTCTTTTGCTGCTTTTAGAGACTTTTGCATAACCATAGCCTGGCAAATCTACTAGAAACCAATTTTTATTAATTAAAAAATGATTGATTAATTGTGTTTTTCCTGGCCTTCCTGATGTTTTTGCAAGACTCTTTTTTTGCATTAACATATTTATAAGAGATGACTTTCCTACATTAGATCTTCCTATAAAAGCGTATTCTGGAAGTTTTTCCTTGGGGCATTTAGCAACATCACTGTTACTAAGAATAAATTCAGCCGATTTAATTTTCATGGGTAATTTTTGAAAGCTAATAAATTTTTAAAAGCCGTACAGTTTATTTTTTTCTAATCACTAAAACTTTCGTTCCGAAAGCCAAGCTGAAAGAATGTTATTAAATTCATCTGGATGTTCCATCATAGCCGCATGACCACATTTATCAATCCAATACAAATCTGAATCTGGAAGTAATTCATCGAATTCTTCAGCAACATTTGGTGGTGTTACTTGGTCATTCTTTCCCCAAATAATACAAGTAGGAGTATTCATATTTGGTAAATCTTTTGCCATATTGTGGCGTATTGCACTTTTTGCAATAGCCAAAGTTCTTATTAATTTGTTACGGTCGTTTATAGATTCAAACACCTCGTCAACCAATTCTTTTGTGGCAATAGCTGGGTCGTAAAAAACATCTTCCGCTTTTTGTTGAACATACTCATAGCTCCCTCTTTTAGGAAAAGAACCTCCCATAGCACTTTCGTATAACCCGGAACTTCCGGTGATTACTAATGCTTTTATTTTTTCGGGAAATGATTTTGTACAATACAAACCTATATGTCCTCCAAGTGAATTTCCTAATAGAATCACTTCCTTAAAACCCATATGATCTATAAAGTCGGACACATATTTAGAAAAGTGTTTTACATTGGTTTTAAGTAAAGACATTTTATATATCGGTAATTCTGGTAAAAGAATTCTATATCCTTTTTCAGGGAAAAAATCAGTAACCCCTTCAAAGTTACTTAAGCCTCCCATGAGTCCATGAAGTATTATAATTGGCGTTCCTTCACCAATGTCTAAATAAGTAAATTTTCCTTCTTTTTTAAGGCTGTGCTTCATAGTAGGGATTAGATTTTACTTAGCAAAAGTAAGCATTTTTATTTTCTAATATTATTTATATACAACGCCTTGTTTATCAAATTTTTAAGATTAGAAAGGGAAGAGGTGGTAAAACTTATCAACAATGTGGTAATTTGTGGGAAAATGTGGTAAAAGTTCTATATATTTGAAACTATAATTACTTAAATAAAACCTTCATGCTCAATTTAATTGGGACATACGAGTGCAAAGCAGATGTGAAAGGACGAGTGATGGTTCCGGCAGCATTAAAAAAGCAATTAGCTCCAGTAGCTACGAGCGGTTTTGTGATTAAGCGAGCTGTTTTCCAGTCTTGCTTAGAGTTGTATCCGATGGAAGAATGGCAATTGTTAATGGAAAAGATGAGTAAGCTAAATCGTTTCAATCGCAAGAATAACGATTTTATTAGAAGGTTTACTGCAGGTGTAAAAACAGTTGAAATGGATTCTGCAGGGAGATTATTAATTCCCAAAGATCTTTCTTCTTTTGCTGGAATTGAAAAAGAACTAGTGATTTCCTCAGCAATTAATATTGTTGAAATCTGGGATAAAAATAAGTATGAACAAGCTATTAATGAAGCAGCCAGTGATTTTGCTGACTTGGCTGAAGATGTAATGGGAGACGAAAGCGATGCTAATAATGGAATATCATAATCCGGTATTACTAACCGAAACAGTAGATGGTCTTAACATCCAACCCAATGGGGTTTATGTGGATGTGACTTTTGGTGGAGGCGGGCATTCTCGAGAAATTTTATCAAGATTAGGTCCCAATGGAAAGTTAATTGCTTTTGATCAAGATAAGGACGCTATAGAAAATTCATTGGATGATCCACGGTTTTTATTAATCAATGAAAATTTTAGGTACTTAAATCGTTTTTTGCGTTTTCATAACTATAAAAACGTTGATGGAATTTTAGGGGATTTTGGTGTGTCTTCACATCAATTTGATGTTGCTGATCGTGGTTTTTCAACTCGGTTTGAAGCAGATTTAGATATGCGAATGAATCAAGATTCTAAATTCTCTGCTTTAGATGTAATAAATAAGTATTCAGAGGAACAGATTAAAAATGTTTTATTTCAATATGGGGAGCTAAGATCTGCTGCAGGAATGGCGAGAGTCATTGTAGAAGCAAGACAGCAGAAAAAAATTATTTCCAGCGAAGAATTGAAAAAGGCATTGGGAAGGTTTTTACCAGTTCATAGAGAAAATAAAATATTGGCTCAAATTTATCAAGCGATTCGCATAGAGGTAAATCAAGAATTAGAAGTTCTTAAAGAATTTTTACTGCAAACGGAAGAAGTATTAAAGACAGGCGGGAGATTGAGTTTGATTTCATACCACTCTTTAGAGGATAGATTGGTAAAGCGATTTATGCGGAATGGGTTGTTTGAGGGAGAACCAGAAAAGGATGTTTTTGGTAGAGTGGAAGTGCCGTTTAAAAAAGTAGGGAAATTTATCATTCCATCATTTGAAGAAATAAAAGAAAATAATAGAGCAAGAAGTGCAAAACTTCGAATTGCAGAAAAACTATAAAAAAATCAATCTCGAAGATTCGGGATGTTATATGAAGCATAATTTTTACAACATATTAAAAGGAAAATTTTTAGTAAGCGATGGTGCTTTCAAAAATTGGCGTTTTATAATTTTTTTATCTCTTTTGGCTTTGGTTATGATTGCCAGCTCTCACAGTGCAGATAAAAAGGTTCATAAAATTGCACAACTTAATAATGATGTAAAAGAATTGAAGAGTGAATATTTGGATGTCCGTATGATACTTATGCGATCCAAAATGGAAAGTGAAATAATAGCCTCGATGTCAAAGCGAGGACTTCAGCCTTCCATAACGCCTCCACAAAAAATCTTAATAACAACAAAAGAATAACGCGGTGTCCATAAACGAAAAGAACATATCGACCCGCTTGTATTTTGTAGCAGGAGGTATGTTCCTCTTTGCATTACTTATCATTATTAAATTAGTGAATATTCAATTTGTTGATGGAGACAAGTATCGAAAATTAGCTAAAAAAAATACGATTAAGAACTCTGTAATTCCTTCTAGTCGTGGCAATATTTATGCTGACGAAGGAAGTTTATTGGCTACTTCGGTTCCAAAGTATGATATCCGATTTGATGCAGTTACAGTTACTTCAGAAAGGTTTAAAGAACATTTACCTGCATTGTCAAAGGAGTTAAGTGAAATGTTTGGTAGGCCTGCTTCTTATTATCAAAATAAATTTAGAAAGGCTAGAGCTAACAAGAATAGATATATGTTGGTTGCTCGAGATTTGGGCTATTCGGAATATATAAAAGTAAAGAGTTTTCCATTATTCAATTTAGGTCCTTATAGAGGAGGGGTTATCGTAGAACAACGTACTGTAAGAGTTCATCCTATTGGAAAAATTGGAGAGCGTACTGTTGGAAATGAAATTAGAAACAAACCTGGTGTATATGAAGTAGGTTTAGAAGGTGCTTTTGATAGCTTATTAAGAGGAAAAAATGGGAAAAGGCTTAAACAGAAAATAGCTAAAGGACAATGGAAGCCTGTATATGATGAAAATGAAATAGAGCCTCAGGATGGTTTAGATATTATGACAACGCTTAATGTTAATATCCAAGACATAGCTCATCATGCATTGTTAAAGCAAATGGAACATTATGAAGCGGAACATGGGACGGTGATTGTTATGGAAGTTGAAACAGGAGAAATAAAGGCAGTTTCTAATTTAGGTAAAACGCAAAATGGAAAATATTACGAGAAACTGAACTATGCTGTTGGAGAATCTCATGAGCCTGGCTCTACTTTTAAAGTAATGGCTCTGATGGCTGCTTTGGAAGATAAAGTGATAGATACTAGTACGGTGATCGACACTAAAAAAGGATGGAAAAGGTTTCATGGTAGAACTATATACGATTCAAATCAAAGAGGTTATGGTGAAATTTCTGCAGCAAAATGTTTAGAGGTCTCTTCAAACATTGGATTAGCAACCATAATTGATGAAGGCTATTCAGAAGATCCTCAAAAATTTATTGATCGATTAGAAAGTTTTGAAATAGCAGATTCTTTAGTATTGGGTATTCCTATACTAGGCGAAGGAATTCCTATGATACCTGAACCAGGACATCCAAAGTGGAGTAAAAATGCATTGCCTTCTATGGCTTATGGGTATAACCTTAGACTAACGCCATTGCAAACACTAACTTTTTATAATGCCATAGCCAACAATGGAGTTATGGTAAAGCCAAGATTTATAAATGAAGTTCAAGCTTGGAATGAGCCTATTTTGGTTTTTAAAAAAGAGATAATCAACCCTCAAATATGTTCTCTGGAAACCATCTTGCAAATAAGAGAAATACTTAAAAACACAGTAGTCAGAGGAACAGGTAAAAAATTATACTCTCCTTATTTCTCTATGGCGGGTAAAACTGGAACAGCGCAAACAGAGTATTGGATGAGTGATTGGAAAGAGAATAAGCGATATGTTTCTTCATTCGCGGGTTATTTTCCTGCGGAGAATCCTAAATATTCTTGCATAGTAGTTATTCATAAGCCCAGTACCAAAAAAGGATATTATGGAGCAGATGTTTCAGGCCCTGTATTTAAACGGATTGCTCAAAAAATATTTACAGATTCCCCACTTCTAGCAAAAATCAACAATGTAGATGAAGAAGATATACTGATTACGAATGATTATGAAACTTATTATGCCAATGCTCAAAAAGAGATGTCTAATGTGCCAAATGTTTTAGGTATGGCTGGTATGGATGCAGTTTCATTATTGGAGAATATTGGGCTTAAAGTGAAAATTATAGGTAATGGGGCTGTTTCAAAACAATCTATAGGTTCAGGGAAAAAAATAACTAGAGGAGAACAAATAATACTTTATTTATCGTGATTCAACTAAAAGACATATTATATAAAGTAACGATCGATAAAGTGATCGGGAATACTTCAGTTGCCATCACTAATATTGAATTTGATTCAAGAGAAGTTAAGCTTAATGATGTTTTTGTAGCGATTAATGGTGTCATTTCTAATGGTCATGAATATATAAAGAAAGCTTGTGATCTTGGTGCAATTGCTATTATATGTGAAGAATTACCGAAGGAAATTGTTAATGGAATTACCTATGTTCAGGTTGCAGACTCACATGCTGCATTAGCAATTATGGCTGCGAATTTTTTTGATAATCCATCGGAAGGATTACAACTAGTTGGTGTTACTGGGACTAATGGAAAAACAACAATTACTTCCTTATTGTACCAACTCTTTAAGTCTGCTGGGTATAAAGTAGGCTTGCTTTCCACCGTAAAAATTATGGTAGATGATACAAGATATGATGCTACCCATACTACTCCAGATTCTCTTACCATCAACAGATATTTAAAAGAAATGGTGGATGCTGGTGTAGACTTTTGTTTTATGGAAGTAAGTTCTCATGGTATTCATCAAAAACGTACCGAAGGGCTTCAATTTAAAGGTGGAATCTTTACCAATCTTTCTCATGACCATTTAGATTATCATCAGAATTTTGCAGAATACAGGGATGTTAAAAAGATGTTTTTTGATCAATTACCAAAAACTGCATTTGCTTTGACTAATGTGGATGATAAAAATGGCAAGGTGATGCTTCAAAATACCAAAGCGAAAAAATACAGCTATGCTTTAAAATCGATTGCGGATTATAAAGTGCAAATTCTAGAAAACCAATTTAGTGGCTTGTTATTGAAATTAAATAACAATGAATTATGGGTGAAACTTATCGGAAATTTTAATGCTTATAATTTACTTGCCATATATGCAACTGCAGAATTATTAGAATTGGAAGCTTTGGAAACATTGCAAATAATGAGCACTTTAGAAAGTGTAGATGGTAGGTTTCAATATTTGGTTTCAGAAAAAAACATTACATCCATAGTGGATTATGCACATACTCCAGATGCTTTGAAAAATGTGTTAAATACAATTAATACGATACGTACAGGTAATGAAGAGTTAATAACTGTCGTGGGTTGCGGTGGCGATAGAGATGAAACGAAAAGGCCTAAGATGGGGAATATTGCTGCCTTACTAAGTACCAAAGTGATTTTTACAAGCGATAACCCAAGAAGCGAAGATCCAACTGCAATTATTGAAGCTGTTGAAAAAGGGGTGCCTGTAGAATATTATAATAAGACATTATCCATCACCGATAGAAAGCAAGCTATAAAAACTGCTTGTCAATTGGCGAAGGATGGAGATATCATTTTAGTGGCAGGTAAAGGCCACGAGACCTATCAAGAAATTAAAGGAGAGCGCTTTGATTTTGATGATTTTAAAATAGTAACGGATTTTTTAAACTCCCTAAACAAATAATTATGCTGTATTATCTGTTCGATTTTTTAGAAAAAAACTACCAAGTGCCAGGTGCTGGACTTTTTCAGTTCATCACTTTTAGAGCTGGATTAGCTGTGCTTTTTTCTTTATTAATCGCAACGGTATATGGGAAGAAAATTATTAGCTATTTGCGTAAAAAACAAATTGGAGAAACGGTAAGAGATTTAGGATTGCAAGGTCAAAATGAAAAAACGGGAACTCCTACCATGGGAGGGATCATTATTATCCTAGCCACAGTAATTCCAGTATTGCTTTTTGCAAAACTTGAAAACATCTATGTAATTCTTCTATTGGTGACTACCGTTTGGATGGGTACTATCGGCTTTATTGATGATTATCTTAAGATAACTAAAGGTAATAAAGATGGGCTTTCTGGAAAATTTAAAGTGATTGGGCAAGTAGGTCTTGGGCTTATTGTTGGTGCAACTATGTTTTTTCATCAAGATATTACCGTAAAAAGACAAAAAGTAAGTCCTTCAAATTCTATAGAGAATGTAGCCCAGAGTCATATTCCAGAATTTTATCCAGAAGAGAAAACACTATTAACAACGATTCCTTTTGTTAAGAAAAATGAATTCAACTACGAAAGCCTTATAAGTTGGGCTGGAGAAGATGCAAAGAAATATGTTTGGCTGCTATTTATTCCTATTGTAATTTTTATTATTACAGCAGTATCTAATGGAGCAAACTTAACCGATGGTATTGATGGACTTGCAGCTGGTACATCTGCAATAATAGGGGTAACTCTTGCGATTTTTGCTTGGGTTTCTGGGAATGTGATTTTTTCAGATTATCTGAATATTATGTACATCCCCAATACCGGCGAACTTACCATTTTTATCATGTCGTTTGTGGGAGCGCTCATTGGATTTTTATGGTATAATGCCTATCCAGCACAAATATTTATGGGAGATACAGGAAGTTTGACAATAGGTGGGATTATAGCTGTAATTGCTATTGCTATTCGAAAAGAATGGTTGATTCCTATCCTATGCGGTATTTTTTTAATGGAAAATTTATCGGTGGTGATGCAGGTAGGATGGTTTAAATATACCAAGAAAAAATTTGGAGAAGGAAGGCGAATTTTTAGAATGTCACCTCTCCATCATCATTATCAAATAAAAGGATTTCACGAAAGTAAAATTGTAACTAGGTTTTGGATTGTCGGAATATTTTTAGCGATTCTAACTATAGCAACATTGAAAATTAGATAGATTAAAGTGAGGAGTTATGAGTTATGAGTTATGAGTGAAGAGTGAAGAGTGAAGAGTGAAGAGTGAAGAGTTGAAAAAAAAGAAAAGAGAATAAAGATAAGATAGCTTAGCGCCTTTGCGTCTTTTCGAGAACTAAAAAAAAGTGAAAAAAAAGTCAAAACTCGTAGTGCTAGGAGCCGGTGAAAGCGGAGTTGGAACCGCAATTTTAGGGAAGAAAGAAGGGTTTGAAATTTTTGTTTCAGACTTCGGAAAAATAAAAGATAAGTACAAACAAGTTCTTTTACATCATGAGATTTTATGGGAAGAAAGTGGTCATTCTGAAGCCAAAATTCTTTCAGCAGATATAGTAATGAAAAGCCCTGGGATTCCAGATACTGCCCACATTATTATTAAGCTAAAAGAAAAGGGTGTTAAAGTGATTTCTGAGATTGAATTTGCTTCCAAATTTACCGATGCAAATATCATTGGAATAACTGGAAGTAATGGAAAAACTACCGTTGCAACTATGGTATACCAACTTTTAAAAGACGGAGGCTTGCAGGTTGCTTTAGGAGGTAATATTGGAGATAGTTTTGCTAAGGAAGTTGCTACTGAGAATAATGAAAACTATGTGTTGGAGTTAAGTAGTTTTCAGTTGGATGGTATCGAAAGTTTTGCGCCACATATTTCAATATTAACCAACCTTTCTCCGGATCATTTGGATAGATATGATAATGATTATTCAAAGTATATCGATTCAAAATTTAGAATTACAAGAAACCAGACTACTGAGGATTATTTTATTTACGATGCAGACGATGAAAAGATTAAAGAATGGCTTTCTAAGCATACCATAAAACCTCAATTACTGCCTTTTTCGGTAAAAAAACAATTAGAAAAAGGAGCATTTATAAAAGATAAGGAAATAATAATAACAATAGATAACACCAAATTTACTATGCCAATCGCAAAATTAGGATTACAAGGACAGCACAATATTAAAAACGCCATGGCGGCTTCAACAGCTTCAAAACTGTTGAACATAAGAAAAGAAACCATTAGGAGAAGTTTAGAAAACTTTCAAGGGGTAGAACATCGTTTGGAAAATGTACTTAAAATCAATAATGTAAAGTACATCAACGACTCTAAAGGGACTAATGTGAATGCTACCTATTATGCTTTGGATAGCATGGAAACACAAACAGTTTGGATTGTGGGAGGAGTAGATAAAGGCAATGATTATAGCGAATTGTTTTCCTTGGTTAATGAAAAAGTAAAAGCCATTATTTGTCTTGGATTGGACAATCAAAAAATAATAAACGCCTTTGGTAATGTGGTGGATATTATGGTAGAAACACATTCTATGCAAGATGCTGTTCAAGTTGCATATCGATTGTCTAAAAAAGGGGATTCAGTGTTGTTATCTCCAGCCTGTGCTAGTTTCGATCTTTTTGAAGATTATGAAGATCGTGGGCGACAATTTAAAGAGGCAGTTAGAAATTTATAATATTAATAAAGAATGAATAAATTATATCAACATATAAAAGGAGACAGAGCTATTTGGGCTGTGGTTACCTTGTTGGCATTATTTTCATTCTTACCAGTATATAGTTCTAGTAGTAATTTGGCTTATTTATATGGCGACGGAAATACATTTAAATTTTTATTAAAACATTTCGCGCATTTAATATTAGGGTTTGCAATTTTATACGGAATTCATAAAGTGCCATATCATTATTTTAAAGGCTTATCAATTATTGGTGTTCCGATAGTTATTTTATTGCTTATTGTAACTATGAGTCAGGGGACTACTATCGATGGCGCTAATGCTAGTAGGTGGATTCGGGTTCCTTTTGTGGGGGTAACATTTCAAACTTCCACACTTGCCTCAGTAGTATTATTAACGTATATAGCTCGTTATCTGTCTAGAGTTAAAGACAAGACGATTAATTTTAAAGAAACAATTTTGCCTCTCTGGTTGCCAGTATTTTTAATATTGGCACTTATATTACCCGCCAACTTTTCCACAACAGCTATCCTATTTACTATGGTATCTGTTTTGTTATTTGTTGGCGGTTATCCAAAAAAATATTTGGGAATTATCTTTTTAGCAGGAGCTTTTATGCTGACCTTTTTTATTGTTACTGCAAAAGCCTTTCCAGATGTTTTTCCTAATCGAGTAGATACTTGGATTAGTAGAATAGATAACTTTATAGATGATGAAGAAACTCAGGCAGATTATCAAATAGAAAAAGCTAAAATAGCTATTGCTTCTGGAGGCCCTTTGGGCTTAGGTCCTGGAAAAAGTATTCAAAAAAACTTTTTGCCACAATCCTCATCCGATTTTATTTATGCAATTATCGTTGAGGAATTTGGTTTAATAGGAGCATTATTTTTAATGTTCCTATATCTATTATTGCTATTTAGGTTTGTAATTGTTGCACATAAAGCGAATACTGTTTTTGGAAAATTATTAGTTGTAGGTGTTGGTTTGCCAATTGTGTTTTTGGCATTGATCAATATGGCAGTTGCCGTAGAATTGTTTCCCGTTACAGGACAAACATTGCCTTTAATTAGTAGTGGAGGGTCTTCCATTTGGATGACATGTTTAGCGATTGGTATGGTGTTGAGCGTTAGTGCACAAAGAGAGATAGTAGTAGATGAAGATAAAGAAGAAAACCCATTAGATATTTTAAGTGAAGCCATATAAATTCATCATATCAGGAGGAGGAACAGGGGGACATATTTATCCTGCAGTAGCAATTGCTAACGAATTAAAGATAAAGTATCCAGATGCTGAGTTTTTATTTGTTGGAGCAAAAGATAGGATGGAAATGGAAAAAGTTCCAGAAGCAGGATATGTGATTAAAGGACTTTGGATTTCGGGACTTCAGAGAAGTTTATCTATAAAGAATTTAATGTTTCCTTTTAAGTTAATTTCAAGTCTACTGGCTTCTAAAAAAATATTAAAAAAGTTTAAGCCTGATGCTGCTATTGGTACAGGAGGATATGCAAGTGCGTCATTACTTAAAGTTGCTTCAAATAAAGGGATTCCTTGTTTGATACAAGAGCAAAATTCTCATGCAGGAATTACAAATAAGTGGCTAAGTAATAAAGTAAAAAGCATCTGTGTTGCTTATGAGGGAATGGAAAAATTCTTTCCTTCTGAAAAAATTAAGCTTACTGGAAATCCGGTACGACAAGACTTAATTGATATAGATTCAAAAAGAGAAGAAGGGCTAGCGTTTTATAAATTAGATCCAAGCAAAAAAACAATATTGGTTTTAGGTGGAAGCCTAGGAGCGAAAAGAATAAATGAACTTATTGATGATTCCTTAGGTCTATTTTCAAAATTAGAGGTGCAAGTAATTTGGCAATGTGGTCGTTTTTATTATGAAATATATAAAGATAAAGGTTCAGGAAACTTACAAGTTCATGCCTTTTTAAATCGAATGGATTTGGTATATGCAGCCGCAGATATTATCATTTCGAGGGCAGGTGCATTATCGGTTTCAGAATTGTGTTTGGTTGGAAAACCAGTAGTTTTTATCCCTTCGCCAAATGTAGCCGAAGATCATCAAACTAAAAACGCTTTGGCAATTTCAAAAATGAATGCAGCGTTATTAATTAAAGAAAGTGAATTAGAAGATAGGTTTGAATCAGAATTCTCCAGTTTAATTTCTTCAGAAGAAAAACAAATAGAATTATCTAGAAATATTAAAAGTTTAGAAAAGCCAAATGCTGCTAAGGAAATTGTAACAGAAATAGAACGAATAATCAAAAATAGAAATCAAGTTTGATCCATGAATAAATTAGAAAACATACAAAATATATATTTCGTCGGTATCGGCGGAATTGGTATGAGTGCCTTGGCACGCTATTTTAATCTTCAGGGAAAGAACGTTTTTGGTTATGATAAGACACCGTCCGAAATTACTAGAAATCTTATGGATGAAGGGATTTCAATACAATTTGAAGATAATATTTCTAAATTACCATCTGAGATAAAAGATCCAGAAAATACATTGGTAGTCTATACCCCAGCGATTCCAAAAAGCAATGCTATAATTACTTGGTTTGAAAACAAAAAATACGACATACTAAAGCGAGCACAGCTTTTAGGGGAAATTTCTAAAAACAGTATTTGTTTGGCAGTTGCTGGTACGCATGGAAAAACTACAACTTCTGCAATTTTAGGTCACTTATTAGCAGATTGCAATAGATCTGTAACCGCTTTTTTGGGTGGTATTTCCGAAAATTATAATTCTAATTTAATCTGTCAAGGAAATGATTTGATGGTGGTGGAAGCAGACGAATTCGATCGATCTTTTTTACAATTACATCCAGATATTGCTTGCATCACATCTATGGATGCAGACCATTTAGATATTTATGAGGATTCTTCAGATTTAGAACAAACCTTTGTAGCTTTTTCAAAATTGCTTTCCAATAGCGAAATGCTATTGTATAAAAAAGGACTTTCATTAGCAGGAAATTCAGTTTCCTCCACAGAGGATGCAGATTTTCAAGCGACAAATATTCGGATAGAAAATGGCAGTTATGTATTTAATTTAAAAACACCTTTTGAAGAGATAAAAGGTTTGCAATTTCATTTGCCTGGACGTCATAATTTATTTAATGCGGTTACAGCATTGGGTATGGCAATTCTTGCAGGTACTCCAACCGATTGCCTGCATAAAGCACTAGAAAGCTTTAAAGGCGTAAAAAGAAGATTTACCTATAAAATTAAAACCGAAAGTTTGGTTTTAATAGATGATTATGCACATCATCCAACAGAGATTGATGCCTTATTTCAGGCAGTAACCGAAATGTACCCTGAAAAGGAGAAATTAATTGTTTTTCAACCACATTTATTTACAAGAACGCGAGACTTTAGTATAGGCTTTGCCAAAAGTTTATCTCAATTTAACGAGGTGATTCTATTGGATATTTACCCTGCTAGGGAAGAACCTATCGAGGGGGTAAACTCTTATTGGTTATTGGATAAAATAAGCATAGCAGATAAAAAATTAGTGTCTAAAGAAGCACTTCCGGAAGCAGTAAAAAACTCTAGAAGTATGGTAAAGCTCCTTGTAGGTGCAGGAGACATAGGGGTTGAGGTTGATAAAATAACTAAATATTTAGGCTATGAAGATTAATTGGAACGTCATAAAATTTTTGGTAATAACGGGCTTAGTTATCTTTTTATTTAGCTTTAGTAAACAGCGAAATGAAGAGAGAAACCTCACGAAAATTGAAGTAGATTTTAAGAATGATAATACTCTTTTTATCACTCAAAATTCGGTTAATAAATTGTTAATACAAAATATTGATAGTGTTACGAGCATAGGTAAAGAAACTTTAGTTTTGAATAAGATGGAAGAAAGTTTGTTAAAAAATCCGATGATTAAAAATGCAGAGGTTTTTGTGACAATAGATGGTTTGTTAGGGGTGAAAATAGAACAGCGAAAACCAATAGCTAGAGTTTTGGGATCACCAGATTTTTATATTGATGAAGAGGGTACAAAGATGCCTTTGTCAACAGTGTATTCAGCAAGAGTTCCAATTGTTACCGGAAATATAAATAATGATTTTACAGACATTACAAAATTGTTATTGAAAATTAATGAAGATGATTTTATGATGGAATGTGTTATTGGCTTGCAAATTCAATCCGATGAAACCATCCATTTGAAAATACGTAAGAACGATTTTAATGTGCTTTTTGGGAAGCCAATTGCTATTGAAAATAAGTTTCAGAAGTTTAAAGCATTTTACAAATTAACAAAGCAAGAAGGATTGCTTTCAAATTACAGTTTAGTGAATTTAGAATTTAACAACCAAGTAGTCGCCACAAAAGGGAAAACCAATGGATAATAATAAAATAGCTGTAGGATTAGATATTGGTACTACCAAGATCGTTGCTATGGTTGGTAAGTATAACGAGTATGGTAAGCTAGAGATTTTAGGAATTGGTAAAACTAAAAGTTTAGGAGTGCATAGAGGAGTTGTAAATAATATTACACAAACCATACAATCCATACAACAAGCAATACAAGATGCAGAAACTGCTTCTGGAGAAAAGATCACCGAAGTAATAGTGGGTATTGCAGGGCAACATATTAGAAGTTTACAACATAGCGATTATATTACTCGAGAAGATAGTGAAACAGTTATAGGCGAAGAGGATATCGACACCTTATGCAACCAAGTTTTTAAATTGGTCATGTTACCTGGCGAAGAAATTATTCATGTGCTTCCGCAAGAATTTAAAGTAGATGGGCAAAGTGAAATAACAGAACCTATTGGGATGTATGGCGGAAGATTAGAAGCTAATTTTCATGTGGTTGTTGGGCAGGTGTCCTCTATAAAAAATATTGGACGATGTGTAAAAAGCGCAGGTTTAGCCTTATCTGGAATCACACTTGAACCCTTAGCTTCTGCTAATGCAGTATTGGGACAAGAGGAAAAAGAAGCAGGTGTTGCATTAATAGACATAGGAGGTGGAACTACCGATTTGGCCATTTTTAAAGATGGAATAATTAGGCATACCGCTGTGATTCCTTTTGGAGGAAATGTGATAACTGAAGACATAAAAGAAGGCTGTTCTATTATTGAAAAACAGGCGGAATTACTTAAAATAAAATTTGGTTCTGCTTGGCCAGGGGAAAATAAGGACAACGAAATTGTTTCTATTCCTGGACTAAGAGGAAGAGAGCCTAAAGAAATAACACTTAAAAACCTTTCTAAAATTATACATGCACGTGTGATTGAAATAATTGAACAGGTGTATTTAGAGATAAAAAATTACGGACACGAAGAGCAAAAGAAAAAGTTAATAGCTGGTATTGTTCTTACTGGTGGAGGTTCTCAATTGAACCATTTAAAGCAGTTGGTAGAATATATTACTGGAATGGATACACGAGTAGGGTTTCCTAATGAGCATATGGCTGGCGATAGTGATTCCGAAGTAACAAGCCCTATGTATGCAACAGCAGTAGGTTTGGTATTAAATAGTTTAGATAACAGCGATATACAAACCGATGTTAGTAAGCCTGACGAAGATGAAATTGAGGGTGAAGAAGTAATAGAAGTATCTCAGGAAGTAGAAGAACGCAAAGAAAAAAAGAAAAAAAATAGATTTTTTGATAATTGGGCTGAAAAATTTAAGGATTTTTTAGATAACGCAGAATAATCAATAATCATAAAAATATAATAGACTAATAAGATTATGCAACAACCTCACAAAACTAACTATTATGAGCAGTAAAAAAGAAATAGACAACATTTCGTTCGACATGCCAAAAAACCAATCCAATGTAATCAAAGTCATTGGTGTTGGTGGCGGTGGTAGTAATGCCATTAATCATATGTTTAATCAAGGGATTAAAGGTGTGGATTTTGTTATTTGTAATACCGATGCTCAAGCCCTCGAAAATAGTTCTGTACCTGTAAAAATCCAGTTGGGAGTAACCCTAACAGAAGGATTAGGAGCGGGTGCAAATCCACAAATTGGAGAACAATCTGCAGTAGAGAGTTTAGAAGAAATTAAAAACATGCTTGCTACCAATACCAAAATGATATTTATCACTGCGGGTATGGGAGGAGGTACTGGTACTGGAGCTGCACCAATTATTGCGAAAATGGCAAAAGAGTTGGGAGTACTTACGGTTGGTATTGTAACCATTCCTTTTCAGTTTGAAGGAAAAATGCGTTGTGAGCAAGCAAATTTAGGAGTTGAAAAATTAAGGAATAGTGTAGATTCATTAATTGTTATCAATAATAATAAATTGCGTGAGGTATATGGAAACCTAGGTTTTAAAGCAGGTTTTTCTAAAGCAGATGAGGTTTTAGCAACTGCTGCTCGTGGAATTGCAGAAGTGATAACACATCATTATACTCAAAATATTGATTTACGAGATGCCAAAACTGTACTTTCAAATAGCGGGACTGCTATTATGGGAAGTTCTATAGCAAGTGGTTCTAACAGAGCAAGTGAAGCTATTTCTAAAGCTTTGGATTCTCCATTGCTAAACGATAATAAAATTAAAGGTGCAACCAATGTATTATTATTAATTGTTTCAGGTTCCGAAGAGATTACTATTGATGAAATAGGTGAGATTAGTGATTATATTCAGAGTGAAGCAGGGCATGGCGCTAATATCATTATGGGGGTTGGTGATGATGAATCTTTAGAAGAATCTATCGCTATAACTGTAATTGCTACAGGTTTTAATCCAGAACAACAAAACGATATTGTAAATACCGAAGCAAAAAAAGTGATTCATATTTTGGAGGATGAACAACGTGCTGAGCAAGTGCTTTTAAGTAGTCCTAGTGAAACTAATGAGAATATAATTTCAACACCAGAAACAGTAATTCAAAGGGAAGAGGAGCCTATTATAAAACATACGCTTTTTGATGAGGATGAGGAAATGGTAGAAGTGGTTGCAAAAAAACCATTTGAAGATTATATTGAAACTTCTGCTTTATTAAAAGATATCGATGTTAGTTATGAAGAGATCGATATTCATCATTTAGCAGAGTTTAAAGAGGTTAATATTGATGAAATAGATATCAATGAGTTTGTGATAGTTGATTCAAGTAATAAGAATTTAGAAATGGGTTCAGAAGAATTTACAGAAGTAAATCCTGCTGAAACTGACGATCAGATTTTAATGTTCGATATGCCTGTAGATCCTGTGCATAAAGTAGCAGCAAAGCTTTCTAATAATGATAATGAATCTGAGGATAATTCTTTTAAAGAAATAGAAACCATTGTAAGCAATATCGAAGACATTGAAGTAAGAGATCACGTAGAAATAGTTCCTATTACCGAAATATCTAAAAAGGAAACCGTACGCTACAGCCTAGATGATTATCAAGATGTAGAAGATCAACTTACCAATGCAAAACCAAAGGAAGAAGAAGTTTCCGAAGAGGAAATTGTTTTTGAAAAACGAACAATAGAAGCACCCCAAGAAACACAAGTAGAAGAGTCTAATGACCCTTTTAATACTCCAATTTCAAAACTGTTAAGTGATCGTACTGAAATTCGTAAAAAACAAATGAAGGAGTTCAATTATAAGTTTAAAAATAAGTCTTCTCACATAGATGATATAGAAAATCAACCTGCTTATAAACGAATGGGAATTGAGTTGGATGAAGCAGCTAGCAGTCAAGATCAAAATATTTCTAGAATATCATTAAACAGTGATGATGACGATATCGATTTTAGAACCAACAACTCTTTTTTACACGATAATGTAGATTAATCTATGCTTAAAGCTGAAAAGCCTGAGAATGAAATTTTATTTTGTTTTTGGGCTTTTTTTATGCCTTGATATTTGCACTTTAAAAAAGTATCTTTGCAGTCTATTTAAATAAATATTATGAGCCTACAAACCCAAGTAATGGATGCAATGAAAATTGCAATGAAAGCAAAAGATGCTGGAGCTTTAGCTGCTTTAAGAGCTATTAAATCTGAATTGTTATTAGCAAGTACAAGTGCTTCTTCGGGAGAACTTACAGAAGCGGATGAAATTAAAATCCTTCAAAAGTTAGTAAAGCAACGCAAAGAAAGTGCAACGATATTTAGCGAACAAAATCGGGAAGATTTAGCAAAACCTGAACTGGAACAATCTGCGGTTATTGAACAATTTTTGCCAGAGCAAATGAGTGAGGAGGAAGTGGCTAAAATTGTTGAAGAGATTATTGCACAAGCCGGAGCTAGTTCTATGAAAGATATGGGAAAAGTAATGGGAATGACCAATAGTAAATTAGGAGGTAAGGCCGATGGTAAAACAATTTCAGGAATTGTAAAAGCTAAATTGTCTTAATAAAAGAATTCTATCTTAAATATTGAGGTTAAAAAAAGGTTCAACTTTATCATTGAACCTTTTTTATTTACATTAAAAAGCAATATTTACATTCCTAATAAATTCATTGCTTTGTTTAATACCTTAGGGTTGTTATTAACCCAATCCATCACTTTACTAGATAGTTTAGGGTCGTTCATAACAGATTTCATAATACCACTAACAGAACTTTTATTTTCACTGTATATTTTACTTAGGCTAGATTTAGCTTCAGGATCAGATTTTAAATGTCCTATAGCCATTGCGCCAAATTCTTCATTTTCTACTAGCAAATCTTTTATTTGACTTTGAACTTCTTTAGATTGTGATAATGCAGAAGATGTATTAGTAGGAGTTGTTGCAGAACTTACAGAAGTAGGAATTTTTTGAGCATATGCGAAATTAGTAATTGCTAAAATAGATAAAATTAAAAGGATTTTTTTCATGATTGTTTTTGTTATTTATGTTAATATTTTACGAAGATAACAATTTTTTAAACACGCACACATTGGCTCATAGGTATTGGTATTTAATTTGTTATCAATATTTCTAGTTTGTTTATTTTTATAAATTCCTCATTTCTACTCTTATTAAAAAGGAAAAACAAAGATTTTATGAAAAATATTAGGCCTTTTGATATAATCTGTTTTTTTTGAATTGCATAAATCAAAAAAAGTATAAGGAATTTAAATTTTTAAACTCCTTATACTTTCATTATCTACTATTCCTGAATTAAATAAAAAGAATAAATAGAATTACTTCAAGATTCATTAATTATTTAGTTTCAGATTGTTGAAGTGCTAAATTATAAATTACTAATCCAAATCCAATTTTATTGATTGCATCTGCAATATTATAAAAAATATCCATGCTTAAGCCACCAAAAATACCTTCGTACCATCCTGGTGTACCCGCCATATATCCTACTGGGTAAATAGCCCAACCTACAAGGACGAACCAACATAATATTTTGTGTGCTTTTTGAACAGAACCGCCAGCAGATTTAGCTAGCTTTGCAGCCCCGCCTAGCCATATTTCATATACTATTGCAAAATATGCAATACCAGAAATAAGACCCCATATCTGTGCATTTTCAGGATCTACACCTTCACCGAAATATCCAGTAACTAGCATCACAACGGAAAATAAAATTAGTTTCCACATTAAGGATTTTTTAGCACCAGCTACTTTAAGGATTAGATAGAATTCAACACACATTAATGGAACGGTAAGAATCCAATCTACATATCTAAAGAAGGTTGGAGATTCCATATTGGTTGCCCAATAGTCCCGCATGTACCAATAGTGTACTGCAGCGATAAAAGTGATTAAACCCGAAACCAGGATTGAGGTTTTCCACTTTCGATCGAAATCATTCATTGAAAAAAAGAAGAAAGCGGATGCTGCCATCATAGCCATACATCCAATAAAAAAAGTAAAGCCCACATAGTCATCTGGAGCTATTTTTGGGGCAATTGCGATTAAAGAAATTAAATTGTTCATAATATTATTAAATTTTGTTTAATCAAAAATACAATTAATTAAACAAATAATAATAGATTATTAATATTATTTGTTTAATTAATTATTTATCTTGTATTTTTATGCTGTGAAATATAAGAAATCCGCAATTTTATTAACCTTTTTTAGTTTATGGCTTTCAGTTTACTTTACTAATCCTTCACAGGTTGTCTTTGCTCTTTTTCTTATTTTTTCTTTAGGAATATTGCATGGAAGTAATGATTTATTGTTGATTACAAAAGTTAGTAAAACCTCCAAACCATTACAATTGGCCCTTTTCTTTGGTTCATACATTGGAACAGTTATAGTTGCTAGTTTTCTTTTCTATTTTGTTCCCATTTTCGCATTGGCTATTTTTATCCTATTTAGTAGTTATCACTTTGGAGAGCAGCATTGGAATGAGCTAAATACTAAAAACATTAATTTCAATCGATTACTTTTTCTTAACTACGGACTTTCCGTATTGTTTTTGCTTTTTGCTTTAAATAGTGAAGCTACCTTAGAGATTATTTTTTTACTCACTGGACTCTCATTCGATGAGAATTGGTTTATTTGGATATTTACCTTGAGTATTGCTTTATGGCTGATTCAAATGATATTTATGACTTATCGAAATTACATATCCTGGCAAAACCTATTGTTTGAGTTTTTTTTATTTTTGGTTTTCGCTATTGTTTTTAAAACTGCTACCCTTATATGGGCATTTGCGATTTATTTTATACTTTGGCATAGTATTCCTTCGATTATTGAACAACAAACTTTTTTATATGGTGAGGCATCAACTCGAACATTTTTTAAGTATGTTAAGTCATCATTTCTTATATGGCTAATATCTATCAGTTCAATTTTCTGTTTATTTATTTGGCTAAAAGATGAAGCTATTTTGTTACCCTTATTATTTGCCTTTCTTGGTGCAATTACCTTTGCACATTCCTTAACCATTTCACGTATGTTCCAAACCAAAAAATAATATTTGAATTGCTTAACGTACTAATTTAATATAGCATTCAATTTTTCCCTATTTTTATAAAAATCTAGAGTCTTGTTTTTAAGCCAAAGTGATTGACTAAAAAAAAAACTAGAAATTCATCCTATTAAATTAATTTATGTATACTAAAAAAATATATTCCACTTATCAGATGTTTTGGTGGACCCGTTTCGAATCTTTAGCATTTTTTGCGATTATTACCATTTGGGTTGCCGCTTTTTATTTTCTGGATTTAGATTGGTTAAAGATACCTTGGACTCCCTTGGCATTAATAGGTACTGCAGTAGCTTTTGTAATTGGGTTTCAAAATAACGCTGCCTATGGAAGAATTTGGGAAGCTAGAAAGATTTGGGGTGGTATTGTAAATACCTCTAGAACCTTTGGAATGTTTGTTCAGAATATGCTGACTAATGAATATACCGAAACACCTATGGATGCTAAAGCGCTCCAAAAAGAAATTAAAACACTAACCTACCGGCATATTGCTTGGATGACAGCTTTACGTCATGCCATGCGTCAACCTAGATCTTGGGAAACTACAATGAAGCATAAAACAAACCGAGAGATAGACATTGGACCTCCAGAATTTGATTCTACGTTAACCGAAGATATAAAGCCATATATTTCTGAAAAAGATTTGGAATATATTAGTTCAAAGAGCAATAAACAGACAGCATTGCTCTACTTACAATCGCATCATTTAAAAGCTTTGAAAGAGAAAGGGGTCATTTGGGAGTTTTCATTTTTAGAATTAGAAGGGGTGCTTCAAGAACTGTTCAACCATCAGGGGAAAAGCGAACGAATTAAAAACTTTCCCTACCCTAGACAATTCGCCACGCTCAACCATTTTTTTATGTGGATTTTTGTATTATTACTACCCTTGGCTCTAGTGCCACAGTTTCGAGATATTGGAAATGAAGTGCTCACAACCAGCCCCATATTAGGAGACCTTTTTATTTGGTTTTCCATCCCTTTCTATATTATAGTTGCTTGGGTTTTCCATACCATGGAACGAATTGGAAGAACCGGTGAAAATCCATTTGAAGGTACCGCTAACGATGTCCCAATCTCTACCATTGCAAGAGGAATAGAAATAGATCTAAGGCAAAATTTAGGAGAAGCCGATAAAGATATTCCTAAACAATTTGAGGTGAAGTTTAATACCCAGTTTTAAAGAGATTAAACCAAAAAGTTCGCAATTAATGTGAAATTTCATTGATACTGATAAAGCTCCGCTTTTAAAATCAAAAAAAGGATGTTATTCTTAATCCAAAAGGGGGTTTTTACTTTTATTTTTATAATTCAATAAAGTAGATTTGTATTAGAAAAAATTTAATGAACCCTAAACAAAATATTACAAAGCTATTTTTTAAGATAGGACAAAAACAAGGTTATACGCATTGGAAATGTAGCAGATTAGTAGAAATTGAATATATCTCTTCCATAAATCTTGTCAATAATCCTATACATTTTAATGCCATTAAATAGGAACGCATATAAATTACGAATAATTACCCAACAACTAACTAAGGAGAAAGCCAATACAGAAATGTAGAGGCTTTTTCAATTAAGGTTTCCCGTAATGAAGCATTGATTATTGTAATTATTTTTGATTAACCAAAACAAGAAATTATGATTGAATTTATTAATAAGGACCGGCAAGAAATTGATAAATACAGCGCAAATTATTTGATAGAAAAGCCTATTAATTTAGATGATTATAAAAATGATGTGTTAGGGTTATTAATTACATTAAACCTTTTGTCAAGTAAAAAAGAAAACACCAAGTTAGAAAGGGTCAAAAAGAATTTACAGTTCTTCTTTTGGCTAATAATTATTGGAAATTATATCAATTGTTTTTCAGTGTATGAACGATAATACATAAAATTAGGCTTTCTGATCTGCTTAATGAAGGATTTAACGCAATGAGCATGAATATTCAATAATATTTAATTAATTGATTTTTCCAATAAAATAAGAACCGCACTTAATAAAAAAGTGTGGTTTCTTGCTGTTGTGACCTCGACAGGATGGTTTTCTTTCGAGCTCTTTATTGAAAATACAAAATCCAACGCTTCGCATTGTTTTTTTATATAAATGCTCTTTTTCAAGTAAACTTGAATTCGCTGTAAAAAAAAAACCCGTAATAAAAATTACGGATTTTGAACTTATGGTGACCTCGACAGGATTAATTTCATTGATCCTAACAAAACTCCGCTTTTAAAATCAAAAAAAACCACAAAATAAAAAAGCAAGCTTTATATTTTGCTTGCTTTTTTGATTTATTCGTGACCTCGACAGGATTCAAACCTGTAACCCTCAGAGCCGAAATCTGATATTCTA
>CAJXRD010000014.1 GCA_913058295.1 uncultured Flavobacteriales bacterium
TCTCTAAAACATTTTACAATCTGAAAATATTTATCCATTCCACCAACCATCAATAATTGTTTGAAGGTTTGTGGGGATTGTGGTAAAGCATAAAATTGCCCTTCATTCATTCGAGAAGGTACTACGAAATCACGAGCTCCTTCCGGAGTTGATTTAATAAGATATGGAGTTTCAACTTCAATAAATTCCTTTTCAGATAAATAATTACGAACTGCCTGAGTTACTTTATGGCGGAAAATTAAATTTTCACGAACAGGATTTCTTCTGATATCAAGGTACCTGTATTTCATTCTTAAATCTTCTCCACCATCTGTATTATCTTCAATAGTGAATGGAGGGGTTAAAGCAGCATTTAAAACCGTTAATTCTGAAACTAATATCTCAATATTTCCTGTTGGAATATTTGGGTTTTTTGAAGTCCTTTCAATCACAGTTCCTGTAACTTGAATTACAAACTCTCGTCCTAAAGTTTTTGATTGTTCCATCAAATCTGAAGAAGTGCGTTCTTCATCAAAAATAAGTTGTGTAATTCCGTATCGATCCCGTAAATCTATCCAGATCATAAATCCTTTATCTCTAGATTTTTGTACCCAACCAGCTAGGGTTACATTATTGTTAATGTCACTTTCTCTTAACTCACCGCAATTATGACTTCTATACATTCTGAAAATTATTTTTTAATAATAGAATCTCATTCAAAAATTGAGAGATTCTTAAGGAGTGCAAATTTAATAAGATAATAGAGCATTCTATACTCTTTTTATAAAAAGATTAATAGGAGGGTTAAAAGTTAGATATGCACAACAAAAATGTTAATTAATTGCGAATAGTTAGTTTTTAACAAAACTTTAGTACATTAGACATATAATCGCTAAAAACTAATTATGAAACAAAACAACTTTTCAAAAAGAAAACTCTTGCTTTTACTGTTTTTATTACCGCTTGTTGCATTTGCGCAAGAGACCATAACCGGTAATGTAAATCAAGCAGGAACAAACGAACCCTTATCTGGAGCAAATGTAATAGTGAAGGGAACTACCACTGGAACAATTACTGATTTGGATGGAAATTTTAGTTTATCTGTAGATGGTTTTCCTGTTACATTAGAGGTTTCCTCAACAGGCTCAACTACAACAGAAATGGTAGTTAACGCTGCACAAGCTGTTACTATAAGCTTAGCCGAAGGAGTATCTTTAGATGAGGTTGTACTTGTTGGAAACAGATCAAAACCAAGAACGGTTTTAACCTCATTAGTGCCAATAGATAATATTTCGGCTAAAGAATTAATATTTTCTGGTCAGCCTACTGTGGATAAGATGCTTACTTATAAAGTTCCATCTTTTAACTCTTCTACGCAAACAGTTTCGGATGCAACAGCGCATTTTGACCCAGCAGACCTTAGAGGTTTAGGGCCAAGTAGAACTTTGGTATTGGTAAATGGAAAAAGAAAAAACCAAAGTGCATTGGTTTATATTAATGACACACCAGGAAAAGGGGAAGTAGGAGTAGATTTAAAAAGTATTCCAGCTGCTGCATTAAAAAATGTGGAAGTAATGCGGGATGGTGCTTCTGCACAATATGGATCTGATGCAATTGCAGGGGTAATAAATATGGTATTACGAGAAGATGTAAAAAAGACAAGTGTTAATATTAAATCTGGTGTAACCACCGAGGGAGATGGATTTAATTTTGGTGCTGATGTAAACACAGGGCTTGCAATTGGTGAAAGCGGAGGGTATTTAAATTTAACTTTTGGGTACTATCAACAAGAAGATACAAATAGAGCAGGAGAGCCTGGTAGTGATGTTCTTTTTGGAGTTGAGGCGGACGATCCTGATTGGGGAAATTGGCTAAGTGAAAACCCAGATTTGGGAATGACAATTGGACAACCAGAATTAAAAAAAGGAGATGCTTTTTATAATTTTGGATTACCATTCCAAGATGGAAAAGCGAAAGTATATTCTTTTGGTGGGTTTACTTACAGAACAGGAACAAGTTATGCCTTATATAGACCTCCATACTGGATTCCAGATCCATATAATTTATTACATGAAGAAGGAACAGAATACCAAGGGTTTCAACCAACTTTTGAAACAAAAGTTAGGGACAATTTTAACACCTTAGGGGTAGAATGGGATTTACTAGGGTTTAATGTAGATTTAAGTGGAACCTATGGAAGAAATGCAGTGGATTATGAAGTAGGGAATAGTTTGAACCCTGCTTTAGGGGCAGCTAGCCCAACAACTTTTGATGTTGGAGCTTATTCATTTAGTACTTTATTGGCTAATTTAGATGTAAGCAGAACTTTTGGAGCAATAAGTATAGGTTTTGGATCTGAAGTTAGAGGAGAAGAATTTGTAGCTCATGCTGGAGAAGCAGCATCATATATTGGTGGTGGAGTACAATCGTTTCCAGGATTACAACCATCAAACGCCTTAAGAGAAGATAGAAGTAGTATAGGGGTGTATGCGGATTTAGAATGGGAAGCTACCGAAAAACTTTTATTTGGAGGAGCTGTTCGTTATGAAGACTTTAGTGATTTTGGAGATAATACTTCTTGGAAAGTAAGTGGTAGGTATATTTTAGGAGATAATAGAGGAGCAATTAGAGCTTCTTATGGTACTGGATTTAGAGCACCTTCATTACATCAAATTTATTTAAGTAATATTCAGACTTTAGTTTCTGGAGGAACCATATCCAATCAAGGAACTTTTAACAACGTAGATCCTATCATTAGAGTTGGACTTGGAGTTCCACAGTTAACTGCGGAGACATCAAAAAGTTTTTCAGCGGGGGTGACTTATAAAGTAACTCCTAAAATTTCAGTAACTGCAGATGTTTATCAAGTAGAAGTAGAAGATAGAGTTTTATTTTCTGGTGAGATAGGATTTGATGGTGATGATAGTACAATAAATCCTGTTGAAGAAATTTTAATTGAAAACAGTATTACAAGTTTAAAATTCTTTATCAATGCTGTGGATACCAAAACTACTGGAATAGATGTAGTAGCTATTTTAAATAAAATAGATTTAGGTAATGGTAGGTTTGGAGCATCTTTAGCGGCAAACTATAATGAAACTACAATTGAAGGAGAAATTGCAACTCCAACAATTTTAGAGGAAAATGGTTATGATATTTTTAATCGTAAAGAACAATCTAGAATCACAACTTCAAGACCACAAACAAAAGTTATTTTAGGAATGGATTATTCACTAGGTAAATGGGATTTTGTGTTAAATAATACTTATTTCGGTGAAGTAACTTGGCAACATTCTGATAATGGTTTAAATGGAGCTCCTCTTGGGCCAGGGGGAAGTAATCTTCCAACTGATGATGCTGCTTATGATCAGACATTTGCAGGTAAAATCATTACAGATTTAATAATAAACTTTAATATATCTAAAAGTGTTTCTGTTTTCGCATCTGCAAATAATTTATTTAATGTTTATCCAGATACTATAGATACAAAAGGAGATTTTGTTACCGATCTAGGTGGAAGATTTAAATACCCTTGGGAAGTAAATCAATTTGGATTTAATGGAACAGTAATTAATTGGGGTTTATCCTTTAGCTTTTAATTTCTAATTAATATAATTGTTATAAAAAACCCCTAATCTTAAAAGATTAGGGGTTTTTTATTGTTCATTTAATTTATCAATAATTTTAATAGTAAACTAAATAGCTTTCCAATTGTGTAATTTTAATTTCATTCTATGAACTATAAAGAAAAGTACAGGCACTACAATCAAAGTTAAAAATGTAGCGATTATCAAACCATAAATTACAGTCCAAGCTAAAGGGCCCCAAAAAATAACATTATCTCCACCAAAGTATATGTTTGGATTAAAATCACTAAATAAGGTAAAGAAATTAATATTGAAACCAATTGCTAATGGAATCAAACCTAATATTGTAGTAATTGCAGTTAATATCACTGGTCGTAATCTAGCTCTTCCTCCTTCAATAATAGATTCCTTTATACTGTCTACAGGCAATAAATCCTTATCGTCCATTCCTAAAGAAACCATTTTTCTATCAATTAATAATTGGGTATAATCTAATAAAACCACCCCGTTATTTACAACAATTCCTGCTAATGATATAATTCCCATCATGGTCATCATAATTACAAAGGCGCTACCTGTAATAACGATTCCTCCAAACACACCTATCAAACTTAAAAATATTGCAATCATAATGATAGCGGGTTTAGAAACAGAATTAAACTGAAAAATCAAGATTAAGAATATAAGTCCAAGACCAGTAAAGAAAGCACCCATTAGGAAAGCCATCTGCTTGTTTTGTTCTTCAATCTGACCCGTATAATCTATTTTAATATCGCTTTTTAATTCTGTAAAATATTTCATTTCACTTTGAATATTCGAAACAATCACACCGGCATCCGTATAACCTGGTGCTAATGCAGAATATACTGTTACTACGCGCTTAGTGTCTTTATGTTTAATTGCACTAAAGCCAGAGCTATTTTTTTGTGATGCAATCACAGATACAGGAACTTCTTTTATTTTTCCTGAAGCTGGGTCTCTAAAAATTATTTTCTGATCGAATAATGCATTGGTACTATATCTATCTTCTTTATTAAAACGAACATAAATATCATAATCATCGCCATCTTCTTTATAAATACCAGCTTTAGAACCAAAAATTGAATTACGTAAAATTTGTCCAACTTGACCAGAACTAACACCTAGCTCTCCAGCTTTTTGACGATCAATTTCCACTTGCATGGAAGGCTTGGATTTATTTACATCTATTTTAAGCTCATCAATTCCAGCGATATTTTTAGAGTTAATAAACTCTCGCATCTTTTCTGCAACCAATATTAATTCTGCATAATCAGACCCTTCAATTTCAATGTTAATCGGGGCACCTGCTGGAGGTCCATTTGCATCTTTTTCAACGGAAATTAATACTCCCGGATAAATACCAACTAAAGCTTCTTGTACCTTTTGTCTAAGCAATTCACTATCGGCTCCTCTTCGGTATTTATACTCTCTCATGGAAGCGGTTATTTTTCCACGATGTGGCATTTCTGCAGTAGAACCTCCATCGGTTTGTGGGTTTCCTGCCCCTTCTCCAACTTGAGAAACTACACTTTCAACTAGAAAGTTATATCCATCGTCTGTATATTCAGGGTCGTTTAAAATACCATAAACTCGATCTTCAATTCTTTTAGTTATTGTATTTGTTTTTTCAATATCAGTTCCTTGAGGATATTCTATATAAACAATTATTTGATTAGGTGTATTGTCTGGAAAAAATTCCACTTTAGTTCTTTGTGAAGCTACAGAGGCACCAAATCCAATAAAAGCAATTAATAGTAATAAAAACGTACCACCAGTTATTATATAAGGTCTCCATCCTTTTAATGCACCTCGCAGTGTTCTTTCATAACTTCTTTCCCATTTTGGAATGGTAAATTTCTGAAAACGATTGGCAATTTTTCTAAGGCCAAAACGATATGCCCAAAGCATGATTGCTGTAAAAATCATTACACTACCCAATCCACGATAAGCGCCACCAAAAAATAAAATTAATAAGCCAACCCCAGCCATAATACTAGAGGTACGGATAATTTTATTTAATGGCATGTCTGAATCTTCCGTTTTCATGAATTGTGAAACCATGACGGAATTAAAAAATATTGCAACAAATAATGAAGACCCTAATACTACAGATAATGTTATTGGGAAGTAAATCATAAATTCACCCATAACACCTGGCCACATTCCTAAGGGTATAAAGGCTGCAATAGTAGTTGCCGTAGAGATAATAATAGGAAATGCAATTTCACTAATTCCTTGTTTTGCAGCTTCTATACGCGACATGCCTTCTTCGTCCATCAATCGATACACGTTTTCTACCACCACAATACCATTATCTACTAACATTCCTAATCCCATAATTAAACCGAAAAGGATCATCGTATTCATCGTATATCCTAAATAACTTAAAATCATTAAGGACATGAACATAGACATAGGTATTGCAAAACCAACAAACAGTGCGTTTTTAAATCCTAAAAAGAACATTAAAACAGTAACTACCAGTATAATACCGAATAAGATATTATTGACTAGATCATCTACTTGACCAATAGTCTTAGAAGATTGGTCATTAGCAATGGTAACTTTAAGATTACTTGGAAAAACTTCTTCTTTGGCTTTATCAACAATCACTTTTATTTTCTCTGCCGCAGCAACCATGTTTTTACCTGCACGTTTTTTTACATCCAACATAACGACACGCTCTCCAAATTCTCTTGCATAAGTAGTTCGTTCTTTCTCATTAAAATAGACAGAAGCGACGTTTTTTAAATAAATAGGATTGCCATTATCAGATTTTACCACAAAGTTTTCTAAATCTGAAGGGTTTGAGATTTCTCCTATAACTCGAATGGTTCTTCTTTGGCCACTTGCTATAAAATTACCAGCAGACATAGTTACATTGCCATTATTAATTGCTCCTATAATATCATCGAAACTAACTTTGGCTGCCATCATTTTATAGATATCTACAGCAACTTCTACTTCTTTCTCTTGAGCACCACGAATATCTACCTGTTTTATTTCAAGTAAATTTTCGATTTCATCTTCTAAATATTCTCCATACTCTTTTAATTTTTCAACAGGATAATCTCCAGAAATATTAATGTTCAAGATGGGCATTTCTTCAGACATGCTTAAATCGAAAACATTAGGCTCTACTTTTGCACCATTAAAAGTTGGCCAATCCTCACCAGAAGTCTCTGACTCTATTTCATCTTTTACTTTTTGTTTTGCAAATTCAACGTCTATCCCTTCATCAAATTCAACAATGACCATAGAAACGTCTTCTTGAGAAGTTGAGGTAATTTCAACTACATTACTAACCGTTTTTAATTGATCTTCTAAAGGTGTTGTAATTAATTTTTCTATATCCTCTGCAGTATTACCAGGAAAAATAGAATTTACATATATTTTTGTTTCTTTAATCTCAGGAAAACTTTCTCGCGGCATACTAAAATAGGCCGAAATCCCTAAAAACAATATGATAACCATCATCATATAGATGGTAGTTTTATTATTGATTGCCCAAGAGGACAAACCAAACTCTTTGTTGATATTTTTTTGCTTTTTACTCATTGCTTTCCACGTTTAAAATTTTTACATTTTGACCGTCTTTCAGGTTACGAGCTCCTTCATTTACAATAATATTATTACTAGAAACCCCTTCTAGGATTTCAACAAAATCTCCTTGAGTTTTTCCAGTTTTTACAATCACTTTTTTAGCAACAGCCTCATTATCTTTATTTACATTTTGTGTTATAAATATATATTGTTCCCCTAATGAGTTTTCTGAAATGATACTTTGTGGTATAAGCACTGCTTGTTCACTCGAATAATCATTAATCTTAATTTTTGCAGTAAGATTAGGTTTAATATGTTTGTCCTTATTAGGTATTAAAATGGTGATTTTAAAGGTTCTATTTCCAGGATTTATAAAATTACTTACCTGATCTACCTTTGTGTTCATGGATTCTCCAAGAACTGGAAAATAAACCTCCACATTTTTTCCTGGTATTATACTGCCTAAGTAACTTTCTGGTACTTCAGCTTCAATGTACATTTTATCAAGGTTTACTAATCTAATAATTTGAGAAGATCCTGCACTAACTACAGTTCCTTGATCGGTAATAACGTCATCTATAATACCAGAAAATGGCGCTCGCAATGACGTTTTGGAAAGCTGTGAATTCATTTGATTCACTGCATTTTGCTGTCCTTCGTAAGTTGCCTTTGCTTGTAAGTATTCAATCTCACTACCAATTTTTTGATCCCAAAGACGTTTTTGTCTTTCAAATGTTGTTTTGGCTAAGCTCATTTGAACTTCCATTTGTGCTAGTTGTTGAGACATACCACCATCATCTATGGTTGCTAATAATTGACCCTTAACCACTTTTTGTCCTTCGGTAACTGAAACCTTTGTTAGTAATCCTGAAAATTCAGGATATAGAATAATATTTTTCTTAGTAGCTACATTTCCTTGCAATTCTAAAAAGTGATTAAAATTATTTGTTTTTACCTGAAATGCGGTAACCAATGGATAATTTTTAAGAGTATCCAGTTTCGATAAAGCAGCATCAATTAATTTTATTTTATCGTTGAGTAGGGATTGTTCTAAAATTATATTGTCGCGTTTTTCTCTTATTTTTTGTAAGTCATTGGTTTCAATAATGGATTCAATCGATTTTGAATCACTACCACATGAGCTGATTATTAGTGTTAGTAGTATAAGTGAAAGTAGTTGTTTCATTTTAAATTGATTTGTTGATTAGTTGTTTCTTAATTGAGGTGTGTTTAATACGGTTTCTAGGTCTACTTTTGTTGTAATCACCCTTAGCATGGATTCAAAATAAGTTTGCTGAGCGGTATACAATTGTATTTGGGCATTACGTAAATCGAAACTTGTAGCAAGACCTTCTACAAACTTCACTTGATTCTTTTTTTCTACTCTCTCTGAAAGCTCTAAGTTTTTCTTATTGTCATTATAGTTTTCAATAGCAAATCTGTAATTATTTTTTGCCGTATTTATTTCAAGTAGAACCATTTGATAGGTCTCTGTTAATTGTGTTTCGGCCTGTTCTAAAGCAATTTTTGCTTGTTGTGTTCTAGCGCTTCGCAAACCACTGCTTATTATTGGTATATTCATTCTAAAACCTAACATAGAAGATTGATACCATACTTGTTCATTATCCAAAAAAGTAAAAGACTCGCTATTTGCGGCAGTACCATAATTAATAAATGCAGATAAATTTGGGACAGAATAACTTTTCTCTAATTTTACTTCAAGATCCTTTTGCTCTGTTAGGTTTGTGGCAATTTTATAATCTATATTGTCTTCTATGTTGATGTTTTCTTCTAAAAAACCTAAGCTAATGTTTTCTTGAGTTAAAGCATCTAAATCATTTAATAAGGTAACATCGCTTTCTACATCTATACCAATAGAAAGGTTTAGCATTTGTTGCGCAATTATTAATGTTCTTCTAGAATTTTTTAATTGTGTTTCTATATTAATAAGTGTTATTTCTAATTGTTCTACACTTTCCTCTTCTGTAAAGCCGTTTTCGTAAATAGCACGTGTTTCAATTAAATTCTTTTCAAGATTAGCTTTGTTTAATTCAAAAATGGAAACCAATTCTTCTGACAGGAGAACACTTCCATATGCATTAATCACACCTTTACGAACTTCTAATTGTGTTTTTTCATCATAATTATAAGAATAATCTAAAAATGTTTTTGCTGCTTGAAGCCCAACTAAATAACTACCATCAAAAATTAATTGGTTTAAGGTAGCAGTTGCAGAAGCATTTTCTTTAGTACCAAAAGTTACGGGTACAAAAGAACCGGGTTCCCCTCCTATTATTTCTCCTGGAAGTAAGGTGACAGGTTGTTTTAAGTTATTATTATAAGCAAGACTAGCATCAAGTTGAGGTAAACCAGCAGCAGTGGTCTCCCATTTTTTCTTTATTGCAATTGCAATATCTCTTCTTGAATTTATAGCGGTATAATTGCTGTCTAATGCAAATGTAATGGCTTGTTCTAATGTAAAATTATATTTTTGATTTTGTTGTGAATAACCAACAGTTACTACAAATACAAATACAAGTAAGACGATTACTTTATTCATTGGTTTGATTTTTGTTTAAAATTTGATTTAGTTTTGATAGTCCTTTTTCTGTTACAATACCTCTTAAATGGTATTCTAGATATTCTTCTACGAGTTGTTGTTTTTGAAAATTAGCCGTAGGGAAAATGTCTTCATCCTTAATTCCTGTTACCCCTATAAAATATATTCTGGATACAAATTCAATATTAAGATTTGTCCTATAAAGACCTAGAGATACTCCTCTAGTGATATTGTCTTTTACACATTCCTGCATCAATTCAAATTGTTTCTTCTTTAGGGAATTATGTATTTCAGGGTAATATTTAGAAAGTTGGTATTGAGGAGATGTTTTTTCACCTTTTAATTGCGTCATGATTAAGGACTTAATTTCAAATAACTCTTCAATTGGATTTTTATTTAAGGTGCAAATACAGTCGATACCCTTCGAAATATTTTCAAATATGCTATGTGTAGATTCTTTAACTAACTGTGTTTTGTTTTTAAAATGAGTGTAAATGGTTTTTTTAGAAATGCCCATTTGGTTTGCAATGTCATCCATAGTCACACTTTTAAACCCAAATGTTAAGAATAACTCCTCTGCCTTATGTAATATTTTTTCTTTCACGGTTTCTTAAATTGAGCGCAAAAATAAGAAAGGAAACTTTAAAAACAAAAAAAGTTTCCTTAGTTTTAATAAAATTTTAACTTTTTGATTTTTCACATTAGTATTGCATATTCTTTAGGGTATGTTATTTTTGTTGAAAATTAAACGAATGCAGGGAATAGAAAAATATAGCGGTGCGCTTCAAAGCTATCTGGATGAAGTTATTACACTTAAAGAACCCATACGATTATACGAACCCATAAAGTATATTGTTTCTTTAGGAGGTAAAAGATTACGACCGGTACTAACCTTGTTGTCTTGTGAAATGTTTAACTCAGACTATAAAAAAGCATTACCAGCTGCCTTGGCTCTTGAATTATTTCATAATTTTTCATTGATTCATGATGATATTATGGATGAAGCTCCTTTAAGAAGAGGAAAAGAAACCGTGCATCAAAAATGGAATTTAAATACTGGGATTTTATCTGGGGATGCGATGCTAATTTTAGCATATCAATTCTTCGAAGAATACGACCCTATAATGTTTCGAGAATTGGCTAAGTTATTTAGTAAAACTGCTTTGCAGGTTTGTGAAGGTCAGCAATACGATGTTGATTTTGAAACCAAAAACGATGTTACTATCCCAGATTACATAAAAATGATCGATTATAAAACGGCTGTTTTACTTGGAGCTTCTATGAAAATGGGCGCTATTGTGGCAAATGCTTCAGAAGAATGTAAAACGAATAGTTATGATTTTGGTAGAAATTTAGGAATTGCATTCCAATTACAGGATGATTATTTAGATTGTTTTGGAAATCCCGAGACTTTTGGTAAGCAGATAGGAGGGGATATTATCGCTAATAAAAAAACCTTTCTTTATATAAAAGCTATAGAAAATAGCTCTGAGGAAGATAAAATGATATTAGAAAAATTGTTGTCAGAAAAACCAGAAGATCCAACGAGTAAAATTAAAACAGTACTTGAAATCTATAATAAGTCTGGTGCCACAAAAGAAACTTTAAATGAGATTTCATCTTATACACAGAAAGCAAATATTGTTTTAAGCAAACTGGTTATCTCAGATGAAAATAGAAAAATCTTATTAAGTTTTGGGGAAAAATTGATGAAGAGAAATGTTTAGTTAATTTTAAAAAATCAATATAAATTAAGATGTTAGCCCTAGATTCTACAGAAGCTATTTTATTAAAATCTGAAGAATTATCCTTATACAAAAAATTGGTACTTCAATTAAATAAAGATTTTTTAAGAGCGAATCTTTCTGAGGTTTTTAGGGAAGATATTTTACCAGAAGATCTTAAAGTTCAGCTGCATCAAATTGTTGCGAAATTGATTAACGAGGAATTTTCAGGCTATCTAAATTTACTTTATATCATAGATGTTTCCGAAGAAAAGATAAAACAACTTAATTTAGAAACTTCTTCAAATGTAATAGCTCAAAACGTATACTTTATATTATTAAGAGAATGGCAAAAAGTATGGTTTAAAGTGAATTATTAAAAGTAAAACCGAACAAATGGATTGTAAGCATTACCATAAATGCTTTTATAAGAATCGTATAAAACATCAAAACGAATTCCCATAGTAACATTCCCAGCATTAAAACCAGCTCCTAAATACAATCCAGGATACCAATAACTTTCATCTAGATAAAAAGTTCGATCGTCAAAATTTCTATTTACATAAAGTTGTTCAAACTCAGCAGAAAGTTGAAGCTGCGGTATAACATTGTATAAGCCAATAATACTTGTGCCTATTATATAAGATTCGTAAAAGTTTTTTTCTGTACTATAAGACATATTTAAGCCAGCTCCTACTCCAAGTTTTTCATCGAACTTATAAATAGCGCTAGGAGCAAGAGTTCCGCTAAAAAAACCATCTCCAAAGCTTAAACCTACACCACCTCCAAACATGACATGAGACCAAAACTCAGATTTTTGATTTTGAAGGTTTTCTTGTGCTTGACAATTCAAACTAAATACAATAAATACAAAAATAAAGAACGTTAAGGGACGCTCATTAAAAGGTATTTTCATCTTTTTTTATCTGTATTAGGTTAGACTTTAAATATATAAAAATTAAGAATAAAGTAATAGTAAAATTTGTATTTTTGCGACACTTTATAACAAAACAGGCTATTTGAGCCAAATTATGGATAAATATTCATTTCTTAATGCGGTACACCCAAGCTTTATCGCAGAATTATACGATACTTATTTAAAATCACCTGATGAAATTGAACCCAGTTGGAGAGCATTTTTTCAGGGATTTGATTTTGGAATCGAAAATGGTTCTATTGAAGCTTTAGGAATTGAAGCAAACGAAGACTTAGTTTGCGAAAATGTATATAAGGAATTTCAAGTAATAAAACTGATTGACGCCTATAGAACTAGGGGGCATTTATTTACAAAAACGAATCCAGTAAGAAACAGAAGACAGTATACTCCTAGTTTAGAACTTGAAAATTTTGGTTTAACAGTAAACGATTTAAAACTAACCTATAAAGCTGGAGAAGTTTTAGGGATTGGTGAAGCTACTTTAGAAATAATTGTAAAGCATCTTCAAGCAATATACTGTGATTCTATTGGAGTAGAGTATATGTATATTCGAAACCCAAAAGAAAGGCAATGGATTCAAGATAAGTTGAATGTAAATGATAACCATTCAAAATTTACAAACGACCAAAAGAAATTAATTCTTGAAAAGCTTAATGAAGCAATATCCTTCGAAACTTTTTTGCATACAAAATATGTGGGTCAAAAAAGATTTTCTTTGGAAGGAGGAGAGAGTTTAATCCCTGCTTTAGACATTTTAATTAAAGCAGCATCAGATAAAGGTGTTGAAGAGTTTGTAATGGGAATGGCACACCGAGGTAGACTAAATACATTGACAAATATATTCGGAAAGAGCGCTAAAGATATTTTTAGTGAGTTTGATGGTAAAGATTACGATCAAGATATTTTTGATGGAGATGTAAAATACCATTTGGGTTGGACCTCTAAAAAGAGACTAGAAAACGGAAAAGATATCAACTTAAATATTGCTCCAAATCCATCCCATTTAGAAACGGTAGGTGGAATAGTAGAAGGAATAGTTAGAGCAAAACAAGATAGAAAATATAAGGATAGTATAGAAAAAGTATTGCCAATTATAGTTCACGGGGATGCAGCAATTGCTGGTCAAGGTGTTGTTTATGAAGTTGTGCAAATGGCCAGCTTAGAAGGTTATAAAACAGGTGGTACCATACATATTGTAGTAAATAATCAGATTGGGTTTACTACTAATTATTTAGACGCTAGATCTTCAACTTATTGTACAGATGTTGGAAAAGTTACTCTTTCCCCAGTATTGCACGTAAATGCAGATGATGCTGAAGCGGTGGTCCATGCGATGTTATTTGCTTTGGATTATAGAATGGAGTTTGGAAGAGACGTTTTTATAGACCTTTTAGGGTATAGAAAATACGGACACAATGAAGGGGATGAACCTAGATTTACGCAGCCTAAATTATATAAAGCCATTGCAAAGCATAAAAACCCTAGAGATATTTATGCAGAGAAATTGATTAATGAAGGCTTGATCGATGAAGGTTATGTGAAAGAATTAGAATTAGAATATAAAGATAAATTAGAGGAGAATCTTGAAGATTCTCGAAAAGGAGATAAGGCGATTATCACTGCTATAATGAAAGATGAATGGGAAGGATTTCATCATGCCCAAGAAGATAAAATGATGGAGTCTGTGGATACCAGTATTAGCCTGGATCTACTTTCAGAGATTGCTGAATCTATTACAGATTTACCTAAAGACAAAAGTTTTTTAAGAAAAACAACAAAGCTAATAGATGCTCGTAAAAAAATGTTTTTTGAAAAAAATTCATTAGACTGGGCAATGGCAGAATTGCTGGCTTATGGAAGTTTACTTAAGGAAGGATATGATGTAAGAATGAGTGGGCAAGATGTGGAAAGGGGTACTTTTTCACACCGACATGCAGTGTTAAAAGTAGAAGAAAGTGAAGAGGAAATTGTATTGCTAAACGATTTAAAGGGAGAACAAGGGGATTTTCATATTTATAACTCATTACTTTCAGAATATGGAGTTGTTGGCTTTGACTATGGTTATGCTATGGCAAGCCCTAAGACATTAACCATTTGGGAAGCTCAATTTGGGGATTTTAGTAATGGTGCACAGATAATGATAGACCAATATATTTCTGCAGCAGAAGATAAATGGGACCTTCAAAATGGATTGGTAATGTTACTTCCGCATGGTTACGAGGGGCAAGGAGCAGAACATTCTTCAGCAAGAATGGAACGTTACTTACAACTTTGTGCTAGAGACAATATGTTTATTGCAGATTGTACCACACCTGCTAACCTATTTCATTTGTTAAGACGACAAATGAAAGTAAATTATCGCAAGCCACTTATTGTTTTTACACCAAAAAGTTTATTACGTCACCCTAAAGTGGTTTCAACCAAAGAAGAGTTTGCAAACGGAAGTTTTCAAATGTTAATAGATGATGCAGATGCAAATTCAGAACATGTAAAAACATTGGTTTTTGTTACAGGAAAGTTTTATTACGATTTATTAGAAAAGAAAGAAGAATTAAATAGAAGCGATGTAGCTTTAGTTCGTATAGAACAGTTATTTCCGCTACCTATCGAGCAAATGCAAGACGTGATAAAAAAATATAAAAACGCAAAGGACATAGTTTGGGCACAAGAAGAACCCAAAAATATGGGAGCTTATTCTCATTTAATGATGCATTGTGAAGCTGCAAAACAATTTAGGGTATGTAGTAGAAAAATTTATGCAACACCAGCATCAGGTAGTCCAACAAGATTTAAAACAAGACACGATAAAGTAATCAATAGTGTTTTTGAAAACCCAAATAATTAAAAATATAATTAACCTTTGTAAAGGAAAATAATAAGATTATGGCATTAGAAATGAAAGTTCCATCCCCGGGAGAATCCATCACTGAAGTTGAAATAGCAGAATGGTTAGTTGAAGATGGCGATTGGGTAGAAAAGGACCAAGCAATTGCTGAAGTGGATAGTGATAAGGCTACTTTAGAATTACCTGCAGAAGCTAGTGGAATTATTACGTTAAAAGCAGAAGAAGGAGATGCTGTTGCAGTGGGAGCAGTTGTATGCTTAATAGATACAGAAGCTGAAAAGCCAGAAGGCGGAGCTCCAACATCAAAGCCAAGTACTAATGCCGAAACTAAAGTTGAAACAGAGGTGGTAACAAAAAAGACTACTACAGAAACATATGCTACTGGTACAGCTTCACCAGCTGCTAAAAAAATATTAGCAGAAAAAAAGATAGAAACTAGTGCAGTTAGTGGTTCTGGAAAAGATGGAAGAATAACCAAAGGAGACGCTATAAATGCTGTGCCATCTATGGGGACATTAGGCGATGGCGAAAGAGGTACAAGTCGTAAAAAACTTTCTATGCTTCGTAGAAAAGTAGCGGAGCGTTTGGTAATGGTTAAAAATGAAACAGCGATGTTAACTACTTTTAATGAAGTAGATATGTCGCCTATTTTTGAATTAAGAAAACAATACAAAGAGGACTTTAAAGAAAAGCATGGAGTTGGTTTAGGATTTATGTCCTTTTTCACATTGGCTGTCGTTAGAGCATTGGAGCTTTTTCCTGATGTAAACTCAATGATCGATGGAGATTTCCAAATCAAACATGATTTTAAGGATATTTCGATTGCAGTTTCTGGTCCTAAAGGTTTAATGGTTCCTGTGATAAGAAATGCAGAAAACTTAAGTTTTAGAGGAGTTGAAGCTGAAGTAAAGCGTTTGGCAATATTAGCAAGAGAAGGTCAGATTACTGTAGATGAAATGACAGGAGGAACATTTACTATAACTAATGGAGGAGTTTTTGGTTCTATGCTTTCTACTCCTATTATCAACCCACCACAAAGTGGTATTTTAGGAATGCATAACATTGTTGAAAGGCCAGTAGCGGTAAATGGTGAAGTTAAAATAAGACCAATAATGTACGTAGCATTATCCTATGATCATAGAATAATTGATGGAAGAGAATCTGTTGGTTTTTTAGTAGCTGTTAAAGAAGCTTTAGAAAATCCAACCGAGCATCTGATGGATAACGATATTAAAAAGGCATTAGAACTTTAAAAAAAAACAAAAAAAACCCAGCAAATTTTGCTGGGTTTTTTGGTTAGTTAACTGATTAAGAATAACATTTTATTATTAATTAATTATAAAGGAAATAAGATTAAGAGTTACAATACTTAATACAATAACAATTGCTGAAAAAAATAATAACCTCTTAGTTTTAGTTTTTTTAATCTCTCTTTCTTTTACATTAAAAATCATGTCATAATTCTTGATGTAAATCTCTGAAAATTACATGTAAAATAAAATAAGTGGAAACACGTATTTTTACTTAAAGCATAAATACCAATTAAAGAAGTTTATCGGTATTATCTTTTGCCCATAAAAGTAAACTGTTTGTTTTGTGTTCAAGGTTTAATTTTGAAATAATATTACTTCTATGTTTTTCTACTGTTCTGTGCGAAATAAATAATACGGAAGCAATTTCTTTGTTGGTTTTGTCTTTGGCTATTAGCTTTAAAATCTTTTTTTCGGAAGGGGTGAGGTTATTTAAATAGGAATCATCATAAGGGCTTATACCTAATAATTCTTTAATTTTTGGACTAAAATATGGGACACCATCATTCACCGATTTTAAACAAGTTTCTATTTCTTCTATTGCAAACTCTTTAAGAATGTAACCAAATATATTAAGCTCATTAGCTTTTTGAAAAAGCATTTTTTCCTTGTGAAAAGTTATCAATATTATTCTTGTTTTTATTTTATTAATTTTACACTTTTTTGCTACTTCTAAGCCTGTCATAAAAGGCATTTGGATGTCAAGGATTGCAATATCGGGGCTTTCCTTTACAATTAAATCATAAGCCTCTTTTCCATTATTTCCACTTCCAATAACCTTATATTTTTTTTCTAATAAAAAATCATTTAAACCCTTTAATAATAGGGGATGATCGTCTGCGGTTATAATAGTTTTATTTTTCATAATATGGGGAAAGTATATTCAATTAATGTACCTTCTTGTTTACTGGAATGCACTTTCATTTTACCTTTTAAAAACTTGGTTCTTTCTAATAATGTTTTTAACCCTAAAGAATTTGAATCGGTAAATTTTTCGGAAAAATTATAACCAATTCCATTGTCTTTAATTGAAATAGCTATTGCATTCGTTAATTTATTAATGGAAACCCTGCTCGCTTCAGCCTTTGAATGTTTTATAATATTACTCAAACTTTCTTGGACAATACGGTAAATATTGACCTCTTGATCTTTAGCGAAAAGGTTGTCTATATTTTCTATTTCCGAAGAAATAAATAAGGTTGTGTTTTCGTCAATCTGATTTATTGTAAATTCTATAGCCTTAGTAATGCCCAACTCTTGAAGTTGAAAAGGATGCAAATCCCTAGAAATAGATCTTAACTCCTCTATGGTTTCATCTACTATAACCTTAGTGCTATTGTTAGAAGATTGGATTAGCTTATTTTTAATCAACAATAATTTTTGACCTAGACCATCATGTAAATCTTTCGAAATTCGTTTGCGTTCGTTTTCTTGAGATTGTAATAAGCTTTGACTATATTTTTCCTGTAATTTTTCTTTGTTTTTTAAGTTACGTTGAATACGAACTAATAATATTATTCCAAAGAACATTACAAGGCTTACTCCTATTATAATAGACAATTTTTTAAATGTATCATTATCTTTTTCTAAAAGCTGAATACTTGTAGCTTTTTCTACTAAGTCTTTTTCTTTTTTTTCAGTTTCATAAAGAGTTTGATAGTAGGCTAAAGAATTTGCAGACTTTTGATTAAAAATAGAATCCTTAATTGCATAATATTTATTTTTATTTTCTAAACTTTTTTTAAAATCTTTTAGATTGTAAAAAAGTTCAGATTTAAGTAAATAAGCGTCCATTAAATCTTCAGTTTGATTTAATTTTTGTGAAGTTTCCAACTTTTTATTGGCAAAAACTAAGGCTTGTTTGAAATCTCCAGTTTTAATATAATAATTTCCTTTTGAACCATAATAGTAGGTTTCCGCAAATAAGTTTCCAAATATTATTTCTTTTTTTGAGTCTAATAATTTTATTTGAGATTCTGCTTTTTTATATTCGTTCTTATCACTATAATAATCAGCTAAAGAACTATGGATAACAATAAATTCTTGCTTGTTATAATTTTTATTTAAAATTAGCATACTATCTGCCTTTTTCAAATATGTAAATTGCTTTTCTTTATATCCTTGTTTCTTATAATCTAAGGATTGATTAAAATAGCAATTTCCAATATTTTTTTCAAAATTTAAGTCAATCAATTTTTTAATAAGTATATCTCGCTCTTTTTTTGCTTTATCATAAAACCCATTCATGCTATACATGGTGATGTTTCCTTGGAGGGCATATTGCATATATTCATAATCCTTTAATTTTTCATAGTATAAATGCGCTGAATTATAATCATTGCTAGCAGATACAAAATTCCCTAAATTTGAATTTGCCTGACCTCTAAAGAGATAAGTATCTGCAATATAGATAGAGTCTTTTTCTCCAAAATTGTTTATAGCATTGGAATAATCTTTAATTGCTTCAATATAATTTATCCCAAAATTAGCACCTCCTCTTTTTAAATATAATCCACCCAGTAAAAAACTATCTTTAATTACGTTTTTATATTCTAAGATTTCATCTATGATGATAACCGCTTTTTTTGGGTCGTTTTTATAGGTAGTGAGAATATATTGTAGGTCCATAGCCTTTTTTGCAGCAAGATTAATGCTGTCAATTTCCTTGGCTAGAGTTATGTATTGGATGCTATAATCTATAAAAGCATCATTGTTCTTTGTAGGGGATTTTGATATAACGGAATCTAATGCTTCTAATTTTAATAAGGTGTTATGTGTGGTATCTGCAATTGACTTATAATATTGCATGTTTTGGGAATATCCTAGAAATGGATAAACTAATATAAAAGCAAAAAAAACTAATAGGTTTTTCAATATAGATAAGTTTGTGGGCAGAATTTAAAAGTAATCAAAAATAATTAATGTAAGATATTAAATAATAGATTTCTACTTTACATAGAAACAATTTCTGCCGTAGTCTATAACAGCACGGGTTCTTTTTAGAAAATCAGCTCCAATAATGCCATGAACATGTTCTTCCTCCACTTGCAAGAGCGCTTCATTTACATGAGAAAGATCAAATAAAACAAAATCTATTTTAGTTAGACTCCAATATCCAATTGCGATATTATTATTTCTCGCTAATTTTGTTTTCATATTTATTGCTCCAGCACCTGCAGCTTTTATAGAACTTTCTTCACTTTTCAGGAAAAAATAGGAAATACTATTAAAACCAATACAACTAGTAGATGCTCCTGTATCGAGGATAAAATCACCTGAAATAGAATTTATTTTTGCAGAAAACTTATAATGACCAGATTTTAATTTTTTAAGAGGAATTCTATAAAATCCTTTGTCTTCAAGCAGGTTTCTTATTTGTGGCATTAATTTTTTTGTAAATATAACGAAGATTTTATTTAAGAATTAATACAATCTATTAGCTTTGCAGCTATGTTAACAGATACACATACACATTTATATAGTGATGCTTTTGTCGAGGATAGAGATCTCGTTATACAAAAAGCTTTAGATGCAGGAATAGAGCGTTTTTTCATTCCTGCAATAGATTCAGAATATACCGATGCTATGTATGAACTAGAAAAAAATTATCCTAAGAATATTTTTTTAATGATGGGATTACACCCTACTTCCGTTAAAGAAAATTATAAAGAGGAGCTTAATCATGTAAAGGAGCAGTTTGAAAATAGAATTTTTTATGCTGTGGGAGAAATTGGAATTGATTTGTATTGGGATAAAAAAACTTTAGATATTCAGAAAATAGCATTTAAAGAACAAATTCAACTAGCAAAAAAATATCAATTGCCTATAATTATACATTGTAGAGATGCTTTTGATGAAGTCTTTGAGGTTTTAGAATCTGAAAAGGGAAATGATTTGTTTGGAATTTTTCACTGTTTTACGGGAACCAAGGAACAAGCAGAGCAAGCGATTTCCTATAATATGAAGCTAGGTATTGGGGGAGTAGTGACTTTTAAAAATGGTAAAATAGATCAGTTTTTAAATGAGATTAGTTTAGAGCATATTGTATTAGAAACAGATTCTCCATATCTTTCACCTGTACCTTATAGAGGAAAGAGAAACGAGAGTAGTTATTTAGCCTTAATTTGTAAAAAGGTTGCAGAGGTTTATGGTATTTCTGAAAGTGAAGTTGCAAAGATAACGACCAAAAATTCGAAAGAAGTTTTTGGAATTTAAAACCAACATTAAATGAAAAACGAACCAAACATACTCCTAATTTATACTGGAGGAACTATTGGGATGATTAAAGATTTTGAAACTGGAATGTTGCGAAATTTAGATTTTGATAAATTGTTGGATAATATTCCTGAATTAAATCTATTAGAGTGTAATATCACTACAAAAAGTTTTGAAGAGCCAATAGATAGTTCGAATATGAACCCAGATTATTGGGTTGATTTAGTTACTATAATAGAAGAGAATTATCAAGATTTTGATGGTTTTGTAATTCTTCATGGTAGTGATACGATGTCCTATACTGCTTCGGCAGTAAGCTTTATGTTAGAAAATCTAAACAAGCCTGTAATTTTTACTGGATCGCAACTTCCTATTGGAGACTTACGAACCGATGCAAAAGAAAATTTAATTACAGCGATACAAATTGCTTCCTTAAGTGAAAACGGAAGTCCTCCGATAACTGAGGTATGTCTTTATTTTGAATATAAATTATATAGAGCAAATCGGACTACAAAAATAAGTGCAGAACATTTTGAAGCATTTGCCTCATTAAATTACCCTCCCTTAGTTATTAGTGGTGTGAATTTGTCTATCAACGAGCAATCACTTCTGAAAAAAGATAATGTAGGCAAGTTTAAAGTTCATAAAGAATTAGAGTCAAATATCCTTCTTATAAAAATGTTTCCTGGGATTACCAAAGAAACAATTAAGCATATGTTTGCTTACCCTAATATTAAAGGATTGGTATTAGAAAGTTATGGAAGCGGAAACCTTACCGATAAAGATTGGTTTATTGATGCTTTAAAAAAATTAATTGAAAATGAGATACCGGTGGTAAATATTACCCAATGTTCTGGTGGGGCAGTGAATATGGGTATGTATAGCATTAATAAAAAACTAAATAAAATTGGAGTAATTTCTGGAAAAGATTGCACTACCGAGGCAGCATTAGCAAAATTAATGTTTTTGTTAGGAAAAAAAATTCCAGCTAACAACTTCAAAACCAAATTCGAAACCTCTTTACGAGGAGAAATGGAATAAATTAAGTTGCTAAATATTTTATCATACTAATTATTTTTTGTTATTTGGCAGCCCATTTGGCTGGGATGTCAAATAACATCATTGACAAATTTAGAGAGGTGGCCGAGTGGTCGAAGGCGCACGCTTGGAAAGCGTGTATACGCCAAAAGCGTATCGAGGGTTCGAATCCCTTCCTCTCTGCAATAAAATTGAACAATGTGAGTTGTTTATTATTAACTGAGAAGCTGGGAAAGACAAATGTTTGTCCTTTCTTTTCAAAAGAATATTTATTCTTGGAGATTAAGTATTTTTTTATATCTTTAAAATCTTTAAAACAAAACAAATTTAAGTCGATAGCAATGAAAAAATTATTTTCTATTATGGCAATTGCCGCGTTGGTTTTTGTAGGAACTCTTAATGCAAAAGCAACAACAGTTCAACCAATGTCAAGTAATGTACAACCAGTAATGACAGCTGCGACTGTCACATTAATTCAAGATGGAAACGAAGCTGAAGAAGCAATTGGGTTTCATCAAGAGCTAAAGAATCGTTTTGTAGAAGGGGGTCCTGGATTTATGGGGATTGTTCTTTTATGTTTAATTCTTGGTTTAGCATTTGCAATTGAAAGAATTATTTACTTAAATCTTTCTACTACAAATACTCAAAAATTAGCAGATAGTGTAGAAGATGCGCTAAAAAGCGGAGGTTTAGATGCTGCAAAGGAAGTTTGTAGAAATACAAAAGGACCTGTTGCCTCTATTTATTACCAAGGTTTGGAGCGAGCTGATGAAAGTATCGAAGCTGCAGAAAAAGCTGTTATAGCTTATGGTGGTGTTCAAATGGGACAGTTAGAGAAAAACGTTTCTTGGATATCATTATTTATAGCAATTGCACCGATGCTAGGATTTATGGGTACAGTAATTGGTATGATTGATGCATTCGATAAGATACAAGCAGCTGGTGATATGAATCCATCTCTTGTAGCTGGTGGTATTAAAATTGCACTTTTAACAACTGTATTTGGTCTTATTGTAGCAATTATTCTTCAGATTTTCTATAATTACATTATTGCAAAAATTGACAGTATTGTAAATAGTATGGAAGATGCTTCTATCACATTGATAGATTTATTGGTAGAACACAAAAAATAATATTAATTTAATATACCAAGTATAATGGGATTACATAAAATATTAAAAATTGTAGGATTGGTATTGAGCCTTATTGGTGTTTATTTTCTAGCAATGATCATTTTGAAAGGTGATGATGCAATCATAGAAAGTGGATCAGGAATAGATGGGTTTCTTTATACAGCTTATGTAATATTTGCACTAGTTGTTATAGCGGTAGTTATTTTTGGACTTAAAGGACTTTTTTCTGGAAACATTAAAAACACTTTAATTACTTTAGGAGCTTTTGTTGTTGTTATAGCAATTTCTTATGCATTGGCAGACGACACCCCTATGATGCTTAAAGATGGCGATATGCTATCTGAATCAGGATCTAAATGGGTTGGAGCAGGACTTTACACCTTTTATTTATTAGGAGTAATTGCGATAGGGTCAATGTTTATTAGCGGATTTAAAAGAACAAAATAATGGCAAGAAGATCAGCACCAGAAGTTAATGCAGGGTCTATGGCTGATATAGCCTTCCTATTACTTATATTTTTCTTAGTAACAACTACTATGGAAAAGGATAAGGGGATTTCTAGACAATTGCCTCCAATACAAGAAATTGAAGAGGAAGTTATTATTAAAGATAAAAACCTTTTTATTGTATTAGTAAATAAGAATGATGATTTACTTGTTGAGGACGAACCTATGGAATTGAAAGATTTGCGTCAAGCAGCTATTGATTTTCTAGATAACGGAGGAGCACCTTCTAATAGCCCAGAATATTGTAATTATTGTCAGGGGAAAAAGGATCCAAGCTCATCGGATAGTCCAGATAAAGCAATTATATCTGTTCAAAACGATAGACTAACTTCTTATAATATGTATATAGCTGTGCAAAACGAATTAGTTGGGGCTTATAATTTCCTTAGAAATAGAGAGTCACAACGATTATTTGGATGGGAGTTTACTTATGTAAAATCACAAGTTGATGCAGGTACTTATGTAGGAGATAGAAGTAAAGCTGAAGAAGGTTTAAAAGAAATACAAGCATTATTTCCATTAAAATTATCTGAAGCTACACCTAAAAAAAATTAATAAATTAAGGAGAATATGTCAAAGTTTACAAAGAAAAAAAGTAATGAATTGCCTCCTGTAAATACAGCAGCACTTCCTGATATTGTATTTATGTTATTATTCTTTTTTATGGTAGCAACAGTAATGAGAGAAACTAATTTATTAGTGGAACAAAATTTACCTAAAGCTGACCAAGTTGAAAAGCTTAAAAAGGATAGATCTGTTTTTATTTTTGCAGGCAAGCCTAGCGATCAATATAAAGAAAAATATGGTAATGAAGGTAGAGTTCAAATAGGAGATAAGTATACTGATATTTCTAAAATAGGAATGGCTTTAAGCGAAGCTAGAGGTAAACTAATCCCTGAACTTCAAAATAAAGTAGTAGTTGCTCTTAAAGTTGATGATGACACAAATACAGGTCTTGTAACAGATATTAAAGAAGAATTACGTGAATTGAATATGGTGAGAATAATTTATATTACAACACCAGGGAATCAGTTAGATTAATAAAACTTAAAATAATTATCATTTTAACGCCTTGTCCGACTTTCGGTTTCAAGGCGTTTTTTTTTAAATAAAACCTTCTATTAATTAGATGTCTATGTTTAGAATATTAAAATTTATATCCTTTTTGTTTATGATGTCTTTTACTTCTATAAGTATAGCACAAGATAGCATACCAAAAGTAGAGGGAGATTTAAAATATAGAGAAGATCAGTTTTATATAGGACTAACTTATAATATTATAGGAGACGTTCCTTCTGGTGTAAGTTCAGACGGGTTAACTGGAGGAATCAATTTTGGTTTTCTAAGAGACATGCCTATTAATAAAAATAGAAATATCGCTATTGCTGTTGGAGCAGGAATGGCCTTTGATCAATATGGTCAAAACATTTTGATCGATAAAGATTCTGAAGGAAATACATCCTATACTGTTCTAAATTCTAATATTAGTTATGATTCGAATAACATTAAAACCGGAATTATAGAACTTCCTGTAGAATTAAGATGGCGAAGCTCTACACCTACTATTAATAAGTTTTGGAGGGTTTATGCAGGCTTTAGACTTGGTTATACCTTTTGGAATAGATACTCTTATAAGGACTCTTCACAGTCAATATCATATAATAGCGTAAAAGAGTATGAAAAACTTAGACTTAATGCAACCATGAGCTTAGGGTTTAATAAATTTAATTTTTTTGTAAACTATAGTTTGAATCCATTTTTTAATGAAAAAGCTTTAACAACAGATGGAGAACAAGTGAATTTTAAAACTTTAAAATTGGGCTTGATATTTTACATATTATAACCAAAAATTTAACAATATAATTTGAGGAACAATTCCTATAAAAAAACCAGCTATTAATTCTGGTATACTATGAGAGTTTGTATGTAACCTGGAAGAAGCTACCCAGCCATTACAAAAGAAAAGAAATCCAATTCCGATTAATATATTTATTTGAAAATGCGCGCTTAATGCTATTAAAAACATTGTAACACCAGCGATTCCCATTTGATGTAAGCTTACTTTAAATTTAAATAAAACTAAAATAATTGCAGTGATGGTTGAAAATAAAACTCCAGTAAAAAAGAAATACATTTCGGGGCTTTCATATGCGTTATAAACCATTTTAATAATTAATAGTATTAATAAGGTTTGTATCATTAAAGGATATTTTCTTTCAGAAACCTTTTTTAAATAAATATTATCCACAATTTGTAAGTTTTTAAGTAAAAAAAAAGTAATTAGTGGAATTAATATGGTTATAATAATAATTGCAAATAATTTTGCTTGTATAATCGAGGGTTCAATAAATTTAGAGGTAAATCTGTAGTATAATAATGCACCCAAAAGAGGCATTAATAATGGATGAAATAAATAAGAAGCAATACGTAAAAAATAATTCATTATATTTCTTTTCGTAACCTAGCAACAGGTAAATCTAACTGTTCTCTATATTTTGCAATAGTACGACGAGCTATTGGATATCCTTTTTCTTTTAAAATTGCAGCTAACTTATCATCGGTTAGTGGTTTCTTTTTATCTTCTTCAGAAACAATTATTTCAAGGATGCTTTTTATTTCTCTTGTTGAAACTTCTTCCCCTTGACTGTTCGTCATAGACTCACTAAAAAATTCTTTTATAAGCTTGGTGCCATAGGGAGTGTCTACATATTTGCTATTCGCAACTCTTGATATTGTAGAAACATCCATATGAATTTCATCTGCGATATTCTTTAAGATCATGGGTTTTAATTTTTGATCATCCCCAGTTAAAAAATATTCCATTTGATGATGCATAATTGCATTCATAGTAATAAATAAAGTCTGTTGTCGCTGTTTTATAGCATCGATAAACCACTTGGCAGCATCCAGTTTTTGCTTGATAAATAAAACAGCATCCTTTTGTGATTTAGATTTTTGCTTTGCAACTTTATATCCTTTTAGCATTTCGGAATAATCCGGAGAGACATGAAGTTCTGGGGCATTTCTTCCATTAAGGGTAAGTTCTAATATTCCATCCACAATTTTAATTGCAAAATCAGGAACCACATGTTCTACAATTTTCGCATTGCTAGAATAGGATCCTCCAGGTTTTGGGTTTAGAGCTTCAATTTCATGAATCGCATCACGTAGTTCTTCTTCGGAAACATCAAACTTAGAAAGTAATATTTTGTAATGTTTTTTTGAAAAATGATCAAAAGACTCTTCAATAAGTCGAATTGCTAAAGATACCGGTGCTGTTGCTTGCTTTCGGTTTAATTGCAAGGACAAGCACTCTTGAAGGTTTTTCGCTCCTACTCCAGCAGGATCTAACTCTTGTACAAGTTTTAATACTTGGTTTATATTTTCTTCAGAAGTAAAAATATTTTGGGTGAATGCTAAATCATCTACAATGTCTTCTATACTTCTTCGTATGTATCCACTTTCATCTACACTACCGATTAAAAATTTAGCAATCCCTTTTTGTTCGTCATTTAACCTATAGGTGTTAAGTTGCTTTAATAAATATTCATTAAACGATGTTCCAGATGCATAAGGGATCTGTTTGTCTTCATCATCTGGACTATAGTTATTTGCTGTTAATTTATAACTAGGAGTTTCGTCATCACTTAAATAATCATCAATATTAATATCCGTCTCTATTGCTTCAGTTCCATCCTCAAAATCGTTTTCTAAATCATCATTAGCAAATTCATCATCCGGATCATTATTCTCTTCTTTTCCGCTTTCTAATGCAGGGTTTTCTTCTATTTCTTGAGAAATACGTTGCTCAAAAGCTTGTGTAGGCAACTGTATCAATTTCATCAACTGAATTTGTTGAGGAGATAGTTTTTGAGAGAGTTTAAAATTTAGTTGTTGTTTTAGCATTTAGCAAATTGGGATTATATAAAAATAAAAAAAACAATCTACATATTACTAAATAGATTGTTTTAAATCCATCTGTAATATAATCTTGATGGACTAGATATTATATATAACGTAAGTTTAATTAAAAACTTGCACTTCCAGGGAAACGTGGGTAAGGAATTACATCTCTAATATTGCCCATTCCTGTTACAAATTGTACCATACGTTCAAATCCTAAACCAAAACCACTATGTACAGCAGTTCCGTATTTTCTTAAATCTAAATACCAGTCTAACTCTTCTTCATCAATGTTAAGTTCCGCCATTTTTTGCCTTAAAATATCGTAACGCTCTTCTCTTTGTGAACCTCCTGCAATTTCTCCAATCCCTGGGAATAATACATCCATTGCTCTAACAGTTTTTCCGTCATCATTAAGGCGCATATAGAATGCTTTAATATTAGCTGGATAATCAAATAATATTACTGGACATTTAAAATGTTTTTCTACCAAATATCGTTCGTGTTCGCTTTGTAAATCGGCTCCCCATTCTTCGATAATGTATTTGAATTTTTTCTTTTTATTAGGCTTGCAATTTTTAAGAATGTCAATCGCTTCGGTATAAGAAACTCTTTTAAAATTATTTTCGGTGATAAACTGAAGCTTTTCCTGTAAAGCCATTTCACTACGTTCAATTTGAGGCTTCCCTTTTTCTTCCTGTAATAATCTGTTTTCTAAAAATGCTAAGTCATCCTTGCAGTTTTTAAGCGCATAATCCACTACATATTTGATAAAATCTTCCGCTAAATCCATATTTCCGTCTAAATCACAAAAAGCCATTTCTGGTTCTATCATCCAAAATTCTGCTAAATGGCGAGAAGTATTAGAGTTTTCTGCACGAAATGTTGGTCCGAAAGTATATATTTTACCTAGACCCATAGCATAAGTCTCTCCTTCTAATTGTCCACTTACAGTAAGATTGGTTTCTTTCTCGAAAAAATCTTTTTTGTAATCCACATTTCCTTCTTCATCTAAAGGAGGGTTTTTAGGGTCCAGAGTAGTTACTCGAAACATTTCTCCAGCTCCTTCCGCATCACTACCAGTAATAATAGGGGAGTGTAAATAATTAAATCCATTTTTTTGAAAATACTCATGAACGGCAAATGATAATTTTGATCTTGTCCGCATAATAGCACTAAAGGTATTGGTACGAATACGTAAATGAGCTTGCTCTCTCAACTTTTCAAGAGAATGTCTTTTAGGTGAAAGGATCGTTAATTTTACTTCTTCAGGGTCTGCTTCTCCAAGTATAGTAACCTTAGATACTTGTATCTCTACAGATTGTCCTTGTCCTTTACTTTCTACCAGAATACCAGCAATATTTAATGCGGCACCAACGGTTATTTTTTTAAGAATCTCTTCATCAAAATTTTCAAAATCAATTACACATTGAATATTATTAATAGTAGAACCATCGTTTAAGGCAATAAAACGGTTACTTCTAAAAGCTCTAACCCATCCGTTAATGATAACTTCATTTGGGCTTGGATCGCTTTGTAATAAATCTAATATACTTAATTGTTGCATGATTGTTTTTTTGAAAGGGTAAAGATACTTTTTAGATATAAAAACACAAACTTAATTCTCTTGTGTGTCGTCTAAATCTGTTTCTGTTAATATTTTTATTGTTGGTTTTTTTAAGGTTTGTTTATTCGCAATACTTCGTTCTAAGGATAAAAGTAGTGATGGAAGCAACACTAAGTTTGCTAACATTGCAAATAAAAGGGTAATAGACACTAAGATTCCTAAGGCTACAGTTCCGCCAAAACTTGAAATAGCAAAAACTGAAAACCCGAAAAATAAAACGATAGAGGTATAAAGCATACTTACTCCAGTTTCTCTAAGTGCGGCATATACAGATTTTTTAATTTTCCAATGATTGGCAATTAACTCCTGTCTATATTTAGCTAAAAAATGTATGGTATCATCTACTGAAATACCAAATGCAATACTAAACACTAATATGGTTGAAGGTTTTATGGGGACTCCAATAAATCCCATTAAACCTGCAGTTATGATTAATGGAAGTAGGTTAGGTATAATAGAAACTAATATCATTTTAAAACTTCGAAACATCCAAGCCATAAATAAGGCTATTAATAATATAGCTAGTGAAAGGGAAAGAAAGAGATTATTTACTAAGAATTTAGTTCCTTTTTGAAATACTATAGTCTTACCGGTAAGCAATACATTATAACGTTCTTTAGGAAATAACCTATCTATTTTTATCCTTAAATCTTCTTCTATTCGGTCAAACCTTTCGGTTTTTGTGTCTTTCATAAAAGTGGTAATACGGGCATATTGTCCAGTACTATCCACATAATTATCTAAAAAATTTGTATTATTTGAACTACTCTTGGCATAGGATAATAAAAAAGCACGTTCTTGACTATTGGGTAATTGATAATAATCAGGATTGTTATTATAGTAGGCTTGTTTGGAAAATTTCACCAATTCAACTACAGAAAGTGATTTCGAAAGTTCTGGGATTTCATTGATATAATCTTGCAATTCATCCATTCTTTTCAAAGTAGCAAGACTCATTACTCCTTTTTTTCGCTTTGTATCTATATAAATCTCTAAAGGCAAAATTCCTTCAAACTCACTTTCAAAAAACTTTATATCACTAAAGAACTCTGTCTTCTGAGGCATATCTTCAATAATACTTCCTGATATTCTAATATTAAAAATTCCAATAATACTCGCGCAAAGGATTATAACAGCTGTAATGTAAATACCAACCCTATGGTATCTTACGGTATGTTCTGTCCAATCTACAAACTTGTTAACCCATTGTTTATTTAAATGTTTTAGATGCTTGTTTTTAGGTGTAGACATAAAACTATAAGCAATAGGAATAATAAGTAGGCTTAATAGAAATATAGCGATGATGTTGATGGAAGCTACAATACCAAATTCTTTTAAAAGTTTACTGTCGGTTAATATAAATGTTGCAAAACCAGATGCAGTAGTAAAGTTGGTCATTAAAGTAGCGTTACCAACTTTTGTAATAACCCGTTGTAATGATTTAGCTTGATTACCGTGAAGCTTTATTTCTTGTTGGTATTTATTGATAAGGAAAATACAATTAGGTATCCCAATAACAATAATAAGAGGAGGAATTAAAGCAGTAAGGACAGTAATTTCATAATGTAACAAACCTAAAATACCAAAGGCCCACATCACCCCAATTATAACAGTGAAAATCGATATAAGTGTTGCTCTGTAGGATCTAAAGAAAAAGAAAAACAAAAGAGATGTTATCAATAGGGCTGCACCTACAAACATGCCTATTTCATCTATGATGTTCTGTGCATTAAGAGTCCGGATATAAGGCATTCCTGAAACATAAACATTTAAGCCAGTTTCTTTTTCAAAATCATCTATTATTGGAATTAGATCATTAATTACAAAGTCTCTTCTTTCTGAAGTATTTATAATATCTTTTTTGAGATAGATGGCCGATCTAACAGATTTTTTATTCGGACTGTAAACCAGACCTTCATAAAAAGGAAGCCTATTGAAAAGGTCATATTTAAATTTTGATAAAGATTCCTTAGTTAAAATAGAATCTTTAATTAATGGGACTAACTTAAAAGCAGTAGTGTCTTTTCTTTTTTCTAATTGCTTTAAATCACCAATAGAAATAGTGAAATCTACTTCATCATAAGTATTTATTTTTTCAGCTAATTGTGTCCAAGAATTAAATTTATTGGGCTCAAATAGCAGAGAGTCTTTTATGCCAAGGATGATTAAATTTCCTTCTTCTCCAAATTTATCTACAAAGGTTTTATATTCTAAATTTATTTCATGTTCGTCAGGAAGTAAATTTGCTTCTGTGGTAGAAAAGCGCATATTTTTCCATTGCATTGCTAATGCCACAGTAATACCGGCAATAACAAGAAGCAAAAAGATACGGTTACGCAATATAAAACGTGCTATCGTATTCCAAAACCCTATGCTAAATAGTTTGTTCAAATTAAGAGATTAATGATGTAAGTTTCCCCAAAAACCAGAGAGCTGCAAATGTATTAAATTAGGAGTAACTATATAGCTTAATGCCTATTAAAAGTGTAAATAGTTGATTATGAAAATACAAAATAAGAAACAAGAAGTTAATTGAATAGGCTTTACTATACGGTCATGATTTCTTTTTCCTTAGCTGCTAAAGAATTCTCTATTTTATGAATATGATTATCGGTCATTTTCTGAACATCCATCTCTAGATTTTTTAATAAATCTTCAGAGATATCTAATTTTTTAAGCTCGTTGTTTGCATTTTTACGGTCATTACGGACACCAATTTTAGTGTCTTCACCTTCCGCTTTTGTTTGCTTTACCAATTCGATTCTTCGTTCTTCAGTTAATGGCGGAACATTGATGATTATACTTTCACCATTATTCATTGGATTAAAACCAAGGTTTGCAATATGTATTCCTTTTTCAATTTCTGGGATCAAAGTTTTTTCCCAAGGCTGAATTGTAATGGTCATTCCGTCAGGAGTAGAAACATTAGAAACTTGATGAATAGGAGTAGGAGTTCCATAATAATCCACCATCACACCAGAAACCATAGAAGGAGTTGCTTTTCCTGCTCTAATATTTAATAATTTTTTTTCTAGGTGAACTAAGGCGTTATCCATCGCCTCTTTAGTACTGTCTATAATAAATTTTGCTTCTTCGTCCATGACTATAATTCTTTAATTTTCACTAATTACATATTTACTTTGGTTCCTATATTTTCCCCTGAAACTACTTTTAATAAATTCCCTCTGGTATTCATATCAAAAACTACAATTGGTAAATGATTTTCTTGACTTAATGTAAAAGCAGTAGTATCCATCACCTTTAACCCTTTTTTAAGAACATCTTCAAAGCTAATAAAATCAAATTTAGTTGCTTTTGAATCCTTTTCAGGATCACTAGTATAGATTCCATCTACTCGAGTTCCTTTTAAAATAACATCTGCTTTAATTTCAATAGCTCTTAAAACAGCTGCAGAATCGGTAGTAAAGTATGGGTTTCCAGTTCCTCCACCAAATATAACAACTCTACCTTTTTCTAAATGCCTTAAAGCTCTACGTCTAATAAAAGGCTCTGCTACTTCATTAATTTTTATGGCACTTTGTAGTCGAGTAGGAATCCCTTCATCTTCTAAAGCACCTTGTAATGCAAGCCCATTAATAACGGTTGCTAACATGCCCATATGATCTCCTTGTACACGATCCATACCTTTGCTAGCACCTGCTAAACCTCTAAAAATATTACCGCCACCAATTACAATAGCAATTTCAACACCTTTGTCGATTAATTGTTTAATGTCTTCGGCATATTCTTTAAGACGGTCTGGATCAATGCCATATTGGCGATTTCCCATTAATGCTTCTCCAGATAGTTTTAAAAGTATTCTTTTGTAATGCATAGCAGATTTTTACAAACACAAAAATAAAGAAAAAATTTGAGCCAAGGTTTGTAGAAAACAGGGAATAATAAAAAAACCGTTTCAAATTAATTTGAAACGGTTTTGTGATATGTGTAATCTAAATTTTGTTATCCTAAGGTAACTCTTTCAAAAGATACTACTTCATTACTATTAGCCGTTACATAATCCGCAACGCTTTGTTTTTCGTCTTTAATGAAGTTTTGATCCAATAGACATTTTTCTTGATCTAAAGTTGTGTTATCAGAGATATAACGCTCCAATTTTCCAGGTAAAATTTTATCCCAAATTTGTTCTGGCTTACCTTCCGCTTTTAACTCTTCTTGCAAACGTACTTTTGTTGCTTCTAAAACCTCATCGGTTAATTGAGCTCTTGAAATAAATTCAGGTACATTAATTAGGTGTTTTCCTAAACGTCCTCTTTCTATATTATCTTTTTCAATTGCAGCAATTCTAGCTTCCGTTTCAAGAGTGATAAAATTAGCGTCAAAATCTTTATAAGATAAAGTAGTTGCTCCCATAGAAGCTACTTGCATTGCTACATCTCTAGATACTCCTGTTGCGCTATCTGTAGAATTAGATAATCCAACTAAAGCAGCAATTTTGTTTCCGTGAATATAAGAACCTACAAAAGGAGCTTCTAATTTTTTGAAATCGTTTAATTGTACTTTTTCACCAATAACTCCGGTTTGTTCAATCAACTTTTCTTCGACAGTTATTCCACCAAAATCAGCATTTAAAAACTCTTCTTTGTTGTTATAGCTTATTGCTAAATCTGCAAGTTGTGTTGCAAGCGCAACAAAATCATCATTTTTACCAACAAAATCAGTTTCACAACCTAATACGATTAAAACACCTTCTGTATTTGAGTCATTTACTTTAGCGATTGCAGCACCTTCGTTAGAATCTCTATCCGCTCTTTTATCTGCGATTTTCTGACCTTTTTTACGTAAGATTGCTACTGCTCCATCAAAATCACCTTCAGCTTCAACTAATGCATTTTTACAATCCATCATTCCGGCCCCTGTGGTGTCTCTAAGTTTTTTTACTTCTGCGGCTGTTATTTTTGCCATGATATTAAAATTTTAAGTTTTGTATTAATAAAAAAAGCCGTTTAAGTTATTCAATTAAGAGTAAAATCAAACGACTTTTAATTTCTTTTCAATTTCGTTTTATTCTTCTTCAGAACTTACTGTTTCTTCTTTTTTAGAAGTTTCAGTTTTAGCATCCGTAGACGCTGCAGTTACTCTTTTACGAGTTGTCTTTTTCTCTGGTGCTGCAACCTCTTCTTTCTTAGCCTCTGGTGCTTTTTCAGAATTGTCTTTTGCTCCTTTTCTTTCAGCAAGACCTTCAATAACAGCGTTAGAAACACTTGTCATGATTTTATCGATAGATTTTGAAGCATCATCGTTAGAAGGTATAACGTAATCAATTACATTAGGATCACTGTTAGTATCTACCATTGCAAATATTGGAAGTTTTAATTTTAAAGCTTCAGCAACTGCAATGTGCTCACGAGTTGTATCTACTACAAATAAAGCTGCTGGAAGGCGACTCATATCTGAAATAGAACCTAAGTTTTTCTCTAATTTAGCACGAGTACGATCTACTGCTAATCTTTCTTTTTTAGATAGTGTGTTAAAAGTACCGTCTTCTTTAGAACGATCTATAGAAGCCATTTTCTTAACTGCTTTTCTAATAGTTACGAAATTAGTAAGCATTCCACCAGGCCATCTTTCAGTAATGTAAGGCATGTTAGCGGCTTTTGCTTTTTCAGCAACAATGTCTTTTGCTTGTTTTTTAGTAGCTACGAAAAGAATTTTTCTACCACTAGCTGCAATCTTACGTAAAGCTTCATTTGCTTCATCCAATTTTGCAGTGGTTTTGTAAAGATTGATAATGTGGATTCCATTACGCTCCATATAGATATACGGTGCCATGTTTGGATTCCATTTTCTTGTTAGGTGACCAAAGTGTACACCTGCGTCTAGTAAGTCTTTGACTTCCTGATTGTTTTTGTTTGCCATTTTTGTAATAGTTTACTTTCTTGTGTTATTATAGATAGCAACCAATTCATTATGAATATGGTTTAGATGCTAAACTAACTCTCCGTCTCTCGGAGTAACAGCTTTTTAATAAATGTTGTCGAAATAAATTCGACGTATATAAAAGAACGATACAAAACATCGAAATGGCATCGAAAGATACCATTTCAAGTTCTGTGTAATTTTTAACGTTTTGAGAATTGAAATTTCTTACGAGCTTTCTTCTGTCCGAATTTCTTACGCTCAACCATTCTAGGGTCTCTAGTTAATAAACCTTCTGGTTTAAGTATAGACCTGTTTTCTTCGTTAAGTTCGCACATTGCACGAGAAATTGCTAAACGTATTGCTTCTGCTTGTCCTGTAGTACCACCACCATGAACGTTTGCAGTTATATCAAAACTTTTTAAATTATCTGTTAACGATAATGGTTGCATTACTTTATATTGTAATGTACCAGTCGTAAAGTAATTTTCAAGATCACGTTTGTTGATAGTGATTTTTCCTTTTCCTTTAGAAATATAAACACGGGCAACCGCATTTTTTCTTCTACCTATTTTATGAATTACGTCCATTACTTTTTGTTGTTAAGGTTAAAGGTTGTTGGTTTTTGTGCTTCTTGACCGTGATCAGTTCCAACATATACTTTTAGATTTCTGAATAAAACTGCTCCTAATTTATTTTTAGGTAACATTCCTTTTACAGATTTCTCTACAAGTCTTGTAGGATCCTTGTCAAATAACTCTCTAGAAGTAAGACTTCTTTGTCCACCTGGGTAACCGGTATGTCTTATATAAGACTTGTTTTCCCATTTGTTTCCGCTAAGAGTAACCTTATCAGCGTTAATAATAATTACGTTATCACCGCAATCTACGTGAGGGGTGAAATTAGGTTTGTGTTTGCCACGAAGTAATATTGCAACTTCACTTGCAAGACGACCCAATGCTTGCCCGTCCGCATCTACTAATAACCACTCTTTATTTACAGTGTTTTTGTTAGCAGATACTGTTTTGTAACTTAATGTATCCATTTAGTTCTTTGTCAAATTGTTAATTAATCATTGTTTTTGCCTAATTAAAGACATTTTTCTCTATTACAGACTATGCTTTAGAGGGGTGCAAATGTAATACTATTTAATTGAATAACAAACGGTCGCGTTTTTATTTTTTCTGAATTAAACGAGTTGTTTTATAAAGTTAAATTTCTCATAATTATAGGGCAAACTGTAACATAATTATGAAATTTAGGTCTCTTATGAAACCATCAATCAAAATGAACAAATCAAAATCAATCTTTTTACTCAGTTTCTTTTTTTCAGTATTAGGGCTTTCTCAGGAAAAATCAGATAAAAATGAACCTCCAACGAAACTACCAACTAGAAGCTATACCACCCAACATATAGGTGCTAATTTAGCTCCAAAAATTGATGGTATAATAGATGATGCTGTTTGGAATTCTGTAGAATGGACTACAGACTATGTTCAAAACCAGCCAGACAACGGTGCAGCTCCTACAGAGCAGACTAAATTTAAAGTTCTTTATGATGATAAAAACATCTATTTCGTTTTTCTAAATTTAGATGCAGAACCCGATAAAATTGAAAGACGACTTTCTAGAAGAGATGGATTTGAAGGAGATTGGATAGAATTAAATATTGATAGTTATCACGATAAACGAACTGCGTTTTCATTTACAGTAACCGCATCAGGTGTAAAAGGAGATGAGTTTATTTCAAATAATGGTAATAATTGGGATTCTAGTTGGAATCCTATTTGGTATACAAAAACTCAAATTACGGAAGAAGGTTGGGTTGCAGAAATAAGAATTCCATTAACTCAATTACGTTTTAGTAGTGATCAAGATCAAACTTGGGGATTGCAATCTACTCGGCGATATTTTAGAACTGAAGAGCGATCACTTTGGCAACATGTATTGCCAAACTCTCCGGGATGGGTAAGTGAGTTTGGAGAGTTAAAAGGACTTATTGGATTAAAACCACAAAAACAATTAGAAATTCAGCCTTATGGTGTTGCACAATTAGACACTTATCCAGAGGAAGAAGGAAATCCATTTCGCGATGGAAACGATACGAAGTTGGCAGCTGGTCTAGATGCTAAAATTGGAATTACAAATGACTTGACAGTTGATTTAACAGTGAATCCAGATTTTGGACAAGTAGAAGCAGATCCTGGTGCAATTGCATTAGATGGTTTCGAAATATTTTTTGAAGAACAACGTCCATTCTTTGTAGAAAATAAAAACATATTTGATTTTGCTATTGGAGGTGGACCAGATAATTTATTCTTTTCTAGACGAATTGGTCGAAATCCTCAAGGGGATTCTACCGCAGATTTAGATAAAGGAGAATACGAAGAGATTCCAGATTTCACTACTATTTGGGGCGCTGCTAAATTTAGTGGTAAAACAAAAGATGGCTGGTCTATTGGGATTTTAGAAAGCGTAACTTCAAAAGAATATGCAAAAATAGAATTAAGTACAGATCAAGAATTATTAGATGAATTAGAAGCAGCAGGGGAATTAGGTGAAGAACGAGAAGAAATTGTGGAACCCTTGACAAATTATATGGTGGCAAGACTTCAAAAAGATTTTAATGATAATAACACTTATATAGGTGGTATTTTCACTTCTACCAACCGTAATATAGAAGGAAATTTAGATTTCTTGCATAAGAGCGCTTATACAGGAGGCTTAGATTTTAAGCATAATTGGAATGATAGAAAATTTTATATTAAAGGGAATTTCGAATTAAGTAAGGTTAGCGGTAGTGAAGAAGCAATTTTAAGAACTCAAGAATCTTTAACACATCTTTTTCAAAGAGAAGACGCTACTCACGTAGATATTGACCCTACAAAGACCTCATTAACTGGAACAGGAGGAAAGTTTCAATTTGGAAAACAAGGTGGTGGAAATTGGAGATATTATTTAGGAGGACATTGGAAATCTCCAGAATTAGAATTAAACGATATAGGTTTTTTAAGACAAGCAGATATCATTACGCAATATGCAGGTATAACAAGGGTTTTTACGGAACCAACTTCTTGGTATCGAAGAGCTGAAATAGAATTTGAGCAATTTAGCACCTATGATTTTGAAGGAAACTATAATAGACTTCAAATGGAATTACAAGGCGAGGTTAATTATTCAAACAATTGGTGGTCCGAAGGTGGTGTAGCACATAAACCTCAAATATATAGCAACACTGTTTTAAGAGGAGGACCCCGATGGAGATGGTCTGATGAAACTTTTTTCTATATTTTTTCTGGAACAGATCAGACTAAAAAATTTAGTGGAACTTTAGGTTATGTACAATCCGAAACAAAACAAGATAATTTTTCTTTAAAGCGTTATGTTGTCCGAATGCGTTACCAACCCTTAAATGCACTAAGTTTATCCTTAGAAACAGAATATGCTAATCGTCCCAATAAAACACAATATGTAGCCCAAGAAGATTTTGTTGGAACCACAAGATATATTACCAGTGCCATAGATCAAGAAACCTTAAGCGCAACCATAAGAGTAAATTATACTTTTAATCCTAACTTAACATTGCAATATTATGGGCAACCTTTTATTGCAAGAGGGAAATATTCAGATTTTAACTATGTCAATAATCCTATAGCGGAAGACTTAAGTGAACGAGTTATTTTGTATGGCGACAATCAGATTAGTTTTGAAGATGAAGTTTATAGTGTAGATGAAGACTTAGATGGAAAAGTAGATTATTCTTTTGACGACCCTAATTTTGCCTATGTGCAATACCGATCTAATTTAGTATTGCGTTGGGAGTATATTCCAGGTTCCGAAATATTCTTTGTTTGGTCGCAGGGAATCACAGGATTTGATGATGCTTTAAATGATTTTGATACCATTATCGATAACCAATTGATTAGCCAAAAGCCAGACAATACATTTTTGATTAAGGCTACGTATCGCTTTGTTTTATAGTATAGATAGTGTTGATTTCTCCGGCTTTTTTTGTTTTGAAAACTTCTGCAAAAGTTAGATTGTTTTCTGAAGCTATTGCGATTATTTTTTCAATTTGACAATCTTCAGAAAGAATTATATAGATATTATTTTCTTTGCTTTGAAATTTTGGTAATTGCTGAAATAAATCTTTAAAATACTGAAAATCCTCTCCACAAAACCAAGCCTGTTCTTTTATGTTTTTTGGTTGTTTAGGATAATAGGGAGGATTAATTATGATATAATCAAATTGTTTTCCTTGTAAGTTTTCAAATAGATTGGAATAGATACAAGAAACATTTAATTGGTTTTTATCTGAAGCTTTCTCCAAATATGCTAAGGCTGTTTTATTGATATCTGAAGCAGTCACAATTGCACCTTTTTTACTAGCCAATAAAGAAATAATTCCACTGCCACAACCCAATTCTAAAAAGGTCTTGTTTTGTAATTCTATTTCAGAAATAAAATCCAATAGTATTTTTGTACTTAAAGTAAGATGTGGGGGAAACACCTCTGGATGTACTATAACTTCAATATCTTGATATGCATACTTTCTAGGTTTACGATAATAAAACTGCAAGCCAGCATTTAAAAATGGCTTGGTAAGATGTTTTAGTATGTTTCGAAGTTTTGACATTATCTAGTTTGTCTGTTCGAGCGCAGTCGAGAACTAATTATATGTTAATTACAATGACGTCTCGACTGCGCTCGACGAGACAAATCGTTTCTCTATTCAGAATAAAACCCCTGAGTTTCAGGTTGGCGATATTTCCAGATTTTATGCATTGCTTTTATTTCATAAGGATATTTATAAAACCCAGTACGATAACGGATCTTAGAAACTCCCCGCAACAAACTCCTCTTAAATCCTTTAATTCTAAAATCGGTTGCAGTAGGATAATACCCATTAAGAACCGTTTCAAAATTCATAATTTTGTCTACCATTTTTGGCGTTAACCAAGGCGTTAATGGATTTTTACGTAAATCAAAATTCTCCCAGGCAGGATCTAACCAATCTTCTAGTTTTTCAGGAAAACTAAAACCTGCTTTTTGAATTTGTTCATATAATTCAGACCCTTCTGTAGCAACAGGACTATAGAGATAGATGATGATTTCAGCGTTGGGATTAATTTCTTTTATCTCCTTTATAAAATTAATGTCCCATTCAATCTGTGCCATTACTTTTTCAGGAGTTTCGGCAGGCATTCCTAAAACAAAGGAAAGCTCTGGTATGATTCCAATTGGGTGTAATCGTTTTACAAATTCTTTAATGGTCTCTCCGGTTTGTGTCCCTCCCTTATTCATCTGTTTCAGGATTTCGTCATTTCCAGTTTCGGCTCCTAAAAAAATCATTTTACAGCCTGCTGTTTTCATCAACTGTAAATCGGCATCACTATATTTATTAATAGTATCTATTCTGCCTTCTCCCCACCAAGTTATTCCATCGTTTTTGATCAACTCTGAAAATTCGACGACTCTTTTTCTAGAAGTAAAAAAATTGTTGTCGTGAAATTCTATGGCTTCAATATTATATTTATTCTTAAAATAAGAAACATCATCATATACAGATTGTGCAGATTTCGCTTTCCAACGGCCATTATAAATAGGCACTACAGCACAAAAAGAACAAGTGAAAGGACATCCCAAACTGGAATGATAACTAAAGGTATTTCTGCCTAAAAAGGTTTTACTTAAATAGTTTTCTAAATTATAAAAACTATCTAGATGTTGATAAGGTAAAGACGGAAGTTCGTCTTGTTCTAATAATTGTTCTTTAGCCGTTTTAATAATAATCCCTTTTTCATTTTTATAAATGAGGTTTTTAATTTTAAAAATGGAGTCTAGATTATTTTCTTCTAAAGCTTGGATCAAGGAAGGAAAAGCAACATCCCCAGGACCATTAATGATATAATCTACAAAGGAAGATTCTACACATACTTTAAATTGGTTGGAAGCAAAATAACCTCCCCAAATGGTGATAGCGTCTGGATACTGCTCTTTTATTTTTTTAGTAAAAGGAATCGCCTGCCTTAATTGTGGCCCTGGCATGACGGTACTGCAAAAGTATTTAAATTCTCCTGTGTTAAAATAGGATTCTATTTTTTGCCATGGATCTGTTTCCAGATTACCATCCACAAAAACAAAATCATAGGTACCATAAATAGATGCGCCCACTTGCAAAATAGAATTAGGGATTCTATGTTTGCCTTTAGCACTTCGTGGATTAAATATTAGAATTTTATTTTTCATTTATTCTTTACAAAGATATTACCGTGTAATCTATTTATAGGCAATTCATTAATAATTGTAATCATTTTTTTTGCACTTACCCATTCCTTTAATTCAAACTTAGGGTTTTCATTAAGATTAAAATTATAATAAGTGTTTGATTTATTTAATAAGTCAATAATTTTAATTGTATTTGAAATAAAACCTCCAGTAAATTCAAACTCTATTAATGGGACCTCATAGGTCAAATTAGATAAAATATCCAATTCATATCCCTCGACATCAATCTTGCAAAAATCTGGAATACCATATTCTTTAATCAATGTATCTAACTTTTTAACTTCTACCTCTTCAACGTTATTCCATTCTAAGGAATCATTTTTAAAATAATCAATAAATTCATTTGAAAAGGTTGCGACTTCAATATGGTTTGCAATATTTAGACTCTTTATTTCATCCTTAGGACCTACTGCAATAGGCAAATAATTAAAGTTATTATTATCAATGTCATTTAAAAATTTTGAACAACTTGACTGAGGTTCAAAAGCAATTACTTTTGCTCCTAATGATAATAGCAACTTGCTTTTTCGACCTTTATTTGCTCCAATATCAAAACATACATCATTTTTATTTATAAATTTAGAATAGAATTTTTTATGCAAGTAGTTGCCAAAAAACATGGTTTTTAAAATTTTAATAATTGAATTGATCATATTTTATTAAAACGTATAAAAATTATTTGACTCCTTAAGTTTTTCTTTAAATAGAGAAATTTCAGTTTTTGACAATTCTTTTTTCCAATTTCCATAAATGCCTTTTCGCAATAACTTATTTAGTTGTTTTTTATTAGAATTATTTTTTTTTCTTTCTTGAAATGATTGCTTCTCAATACTCTTTTTAATATGATCTTCACTTGAACTAACTCCTAGATAAGCCAATATTTTTTTGCATTCTGTCTCTGGGGAATCAATTAAATCTTCAAATTTAATAAAAAGTATGTTTTCCTTATGATAAGGTAAATAATGATTGTTCCATGAAAGTTTTAACCAAGAATTTAAATTATTATTTCCATGTAAGACAGCTTGAATCATTTGACGCTTTTTCTCTTTTTTAGAAACTAACTTATTGTAAGTTTTTTTAAGAACAGGGCTAAGTGTTAAGCCTTCTTTTATCGCTAATAATTTAGGTAAAAATCTAAAATAGTAAAGTCCAGACACAACCACATCTCTAGGATCACGGAGGATATATATGCGCTTATGAATTGTTAATGAAGAAGCTTTTTCGAGTTCATTAAAACTATGATGAGATTTATAAACTTGATAATCTGAATATCTATCCGTTCCCTCTTTATAAAGGGCTTTAATTCCCTCATACCCCCAATCTCCTTGTAAAGGGCAAGAAACTAATTCAGCTACCAATCTACTAAGCCAAGTAGTTCCACTTTTGGGGTATCCTATAATTATAATATTTCTCTTAGCCATTGTTTTCTTTTTTCCGAATCCATAACCAAAGTATAATTACAATACTCCATTGCCCCAATACTTTTAATAGTAGGGCTCCGGTAATATCCCAGTGTTTTATTAAAAAATACCCTCCTATTACCTGAATGAAGATTACAAAAGACGCAAAAAAAGCAATTTTATTTTGTTTGTCTTTTTTATAATATTCATTTACTAACAAGATATGTAAAAATAAAGGAATCATAAACATAAATGCGAATCCGTATTGAAGTAAGGTAAATTCTAAATGATATATTTTAGATATTGCAACATACATAATTACCGTTGCTACAATTGCAAAGCCCCAGCCAAAAGCAAAAAATCTTTTTTGTACTTTTTTAATAGCGGAATGACTAGAACGATAGTAGTTTTTTAAATAGGGTGTAATTGCAAAAGTACTTGCCATTTGTGCCAAAGCTAAAAAACTTAAAAACACTTGGTATCTACTTAAATTAGAAAAGCTAAAAAAATGAGTGCCATAATAAATATCTATTTTAGATCTAAAGGTACCAACGGCAATTGGAATGAAAAACGGAACAGAACGTTTTAATTCATTTATTTGAAATTGAGGCTTTGTTTTTCTAAAACCCTTTAATAATAAAATGGAAAATAGCAAGCACTTAAATCCTTGAGCAATAATCAATGTTTTTATTATCAATTTTAAATCGAGAAAATCTATATTGTAAAATATTAGTGCAATTAAAACAATTAAAAAGCTGGATTCAATCCAAATATTAAGGGTATATTTTCTATGATACACGATTAATACTTTAAAAGATTGATTAAGAAATTGAAATAGAATAAAAGCAAAAATATACGCCTCTAAGTGATCGAAAATAGGAATAAAAAGAATCAATAATAAACTTGGGACTAAGAGAATACTCCTTGAAAAAATATTGTTTACCCATTTTTGGTTGATGGTTGAAGGATTTTTGCTAAAAGATTTTAATAAATAATCATTATTCCCAAAAGATAAAAAAAGCAAGAAAACATTTACCCAAATTAATATTTCGACATACTCCCCCCATAATTCTAGGGAGTGATATTGAATAATAATATAGGAAAGAATTAATACCGAAAAAGCACTTAATAGTTGACTTACTCCAAAAAGAGAAATGGTTTTTAAGCGGTCAACTATTTTTTTATTATTCATTTATTAAAATTAATTGAAAAAATTTTATAAATATTTTCAATATTTTTTTAAAAAGGCTAAGATAAATAAGATAAGCAATACTAGATTATAGAAGACTTTGTTTTTTCTATTTAGATGAATGGCTTTGGTCTTAAAAAAAAATAGAGGTATTAATTTAAGCTAATAGGTGATAATATTTTATTTGTTGAATAATTAATAATAGTTTTGATGATGATATCTAAAATATTTCAAAATATAAATTGGAAAACCCTTCTTTATTTTTCTCCAATACTTTTAGTATTCTCTTATTTTTTTTATCAATCCCTTTTTTATAATCTACACGATTTTTCGAATAGCTATTTTTCAGCTAGAATGATTCGAGAAGGAGTTTCACCTACTCAATTATTTGATATTTATGAGTTCAATAGTTATATCTGGAATTTAGGCTATACAGATGTATTGGTGGATTTTTATTTAAATAGTCCTTTTACCATTAGTTTATTTTATCCCTTGAGTTTTATAGAAAACCCATATGTAGCAAAAGCAATTTTTAATTTGATAGGCATTGTTTTGTTTATTTGGAGCCTTTTTGTTTTAATTAAAAAAAAATTTGACGGGAAGTATTCTATTTTATTAATCTTACCGATCCTATTTTTCATTCCAATTCGGAATCAAATTTTATTTGGGCAGTCCTATTTTTTAATATTATCATTAGTCATTTTTGGGTTTTTATTCATGGAGAATAAAAAAGAAGGAATTGGAGCTAGCTTATTGAGTATTGCGGTTTTGTTAAAAATATTTCCTGTTTTTTATGGAGTCTCCTTATTGTTTAATAAAAGTTGGAAGGCTATATTGATTGGAGGCTTATCTCTAATTGTTTTTATCTTGTTTTCCATTTATATTTCGGGATTTTCTATTTGGGAAGCCTATTTTACCGAAATAATCCCTAATGCAATACAAAACAATAGCACAGTAGATTTTCGTTATAATGCTCAATCTTTTGATGTTCTCTTAAGAACTCTGTTTATGGAAGATTCTTATTATAATCCTAATGCCCTATTTAATAATGAGCGTCTTTATGTTTTATGGAAGTGGCTTTTTAAATCTGTTGTTATTGCCTTTGCAATAGGAGTAAGTTTTACACAGAAAAATAACCTTTTTAAATTGTTGTCTATTTGGATTGTAGCCCTGTTTTTACTGCAAAGTAGAACCGCAACTTACGCACAAATACTATGGGTGCTTCCTGCAATTTGTTTTTGGAAACAAAATACAACGACTACTAAAAAAATAATCTTTCTTTTAATCCTTTTAGTGGTTTGTAATATGCCTGTGTATGCATTAAAGCAGTTACCCATATTCTTCAAATTTTCAAGATTATGGCTTACGCTATTATTGGCGATACTATTTTATGGTAGTTTCTCGGTTAAGTTTAATTATAAATGGTTATTTATTTCCATTCTGATTTTAACGCCATTTCATTTAAAGGTATTGGAGAAAAATAAATCCATAATTTCTGAATATGTTTTAGCCGAAAAAGAGCATTTCATTATTTATGACTTTTATGAAAAAGGGGGTTATTTATTTATAAAAGCTCTAGGAAGAAATGGAGACGAAATAGTGAAAACAGATATTTCAATTTCATCTTTTCAGGAAAATGTTCTGGATATTAAAGGCAATCAAATCTTATTAGATAAAAAGGTTATTTTAGAAGACTATTCTCTAAAGAAAAAACCTGTGCTAGTTAACGAAACAGAAGTGTATTATTTAACCGATCATCATTCCCGAAGAGGAGCATATACCATAAAAAAAGTGTCTATTGAAAAAGTTCATTAAATACTATATTAAAGACTCGATTTTGTTAGGCTTGGAACATATTAAATTATTGGTTTTCCCTAAAAGTATTCCAATTTTGGTATTCACCATGGCAAAAGTAGGTTCCTTAAGCGTTTATTTTTCTTTAAAAAAATCTACAAAAAGACATCCCATATTTCATATTCATTCTCTAAATGAAGAAGAGGTGAAAGAGGGGATTCAATTATGTTTTGATAATAAAATATATCCTGGAAGTAAATCCCCCGTTTTTCTAATTAATAAAAAAATTATTAAAAAGAGAAAACCCTATAAAATTATTTGCTTGTATAGAGACCCAATAGAAAGAAATATTTCCGCATTTTTTGAAGTATTTGAATTGCATACTGGTGAGAAGTCAACAGAATTTACCGGAGATTTTGAAAAACTGAAACAACTTTATTACGAAAAACTAAATCATACCTTTCCAATTAATTGGTTTGAAAAACAATTTTTTGAAGCAACAGACATTAATATATTCGATTATAATTATGATAAAGATAAAGGATATCAAATAATAAAGAAAGAACCTATAGAGGTACTATTAATTAATAGTAATGTAGCCGACCCAATTAAGGAGAAATTAATCAGGAATTTTTGCGATTTAAAAACCTTTACTTTAAAAAACAGAAATGTCTCTTCAACAAAAGAATATGCTGCTTATTACAAAGAATTTAAAAGTAATATAAAATTCTCTAAAGAATATCTAAACCAACTTTATGACTCTAATTATGCCAAACATTTTTTCTCTGAAAAGCATATAGAAGCCCAAAAACAAAAATGGAGTGAATAATAGGGCTTAAATGTTATTTATCCAGATTTGAAAACAGTTGGAACCTAAGGCCAAGCTTCTGGAAAAAATATTTCAGAGAAACTCCCAAAACGCCCAAACCATATTTCACAGATCTTGAAAAATTAATGGAAGAAGAATCTTTTTCATATTTAGCAGGACAGGATATTTCACCAATTTCGATTCCATTATAACACAGTTGTGCTAATAACTGGTTATCAAAAACAAAGTCGTTTGAGTTATTTTGAAAAGGAATACTTTTTAAAATGGCTGCACTAAAGCAACGGTACCCAGTATGATATTCAGATAATTTTTGTCCCATCAATATATTTTGAACCAAAGTTAAAACCCGATTCGAAATGTATTTATATAGAGGCATCCCTCCTTTTAATGCACTTTTACCTAATATCCTAGAACCCAAAACTACTTTAAAAACATCATTAGCAATTAGAGAACACATCGCTGGAATTAATTTGGGATTGTATTGATAGTCTGGATGAAGCATCACAATAATATCGGCGTTAATATCCAAGGCTTTTTTATAACAGGACTTTTGATTGGCACCATAGCCCATGTTTTTTGGATGTTCAATAATATGTTTGATTCCTAATTTTTTGGCAACCAAAACGGTATGGTCATTACTAAAATCATCGGTAAGAATAATATCGTCTACAATATCAAAGGGTATTTCTTGATAGGTTTTTTCAAGGGTACTTTCTGCATTATATGCAGGAAGAATGACAACTATTTTCTTTTCATTTAACATATTAGTTAATATAATTTACTTCCACTTCAGACTCTTCTCGAACACTACTGGAAACCTGCAAACCAGAAAAAGGTGCAAAAGACTCGACACTTTCTCGTTCGTATAAATCGCCTAAATAAATGAACTCTTCATGAATATGTGTTGGTAAACCAGATAATAAACTTTCCACTTCAACAATAGGCATTCCCCACTCCAAACTTAATCTTTCTGCCGAAGGTTCCATAAATGTAATGTATAATAATTCGGTTAAGGTATGTTGTTGTGTTTCTTCATAATCTACTCCATCAAAGAGAGAGTTTTGTAGGTTTTTATGAGAAGCTTTAAAATCGATTAAAATATCTTTAAACTCGAGATAGGGAATAAACCCAGTAAAATTCTCTTGTTCACTAAATAAAGGCTGAATACCCGATTCGTGACACCACATACATTTTGCAGGCTTCCCTGCATTAGAATGCAAAGGATCTGTATTATTTATACGAATTCCATCTTTATTATAAATACCAAAACGAGGTTGTCCATTGGGCATTAATTCAACCGTTTCATATTCTAAGATTTCACTGGTTTCTGGATCTATTTCAGTGCAGAAAAATAACTGGTCAAAATTCTCTTGTTCCGAAAAAGCGACTGTTCTATGTTCATAAGAAACCCCCGATTGATTAACATATCCTTTTTCAGAATTTAAGTCATAGGTTTCTAATAAGTCCGAAAGTAAAAAAGGGACCCCAGTAATTTCATAATAATGTTCAGGAGCACCTAAAAGCAAGCTTACATACCTGCCAATATCGATTGCATTTGTGACTTGGTATTCTTCAGAAGCCATAATAACCTCATGTAGTCTATTCAATTTTTGTTGGCTAGTACTATTAAAGCCAAGTTGTTCTAATTTAATTTCTATAGTATTATTTTGAATGGTAATTCCGGTATGTTGATATGGTAATGTTGCCCCTAAATATGAAAATGTCCACTGTAGTCCAATAGAAGTTTTTTCTATACTATCTTCTTCATAAGCTTTATTCCATTTTAATAGTAAGCCTGTTTTTGGCTCCACAATATCATCGTAAGTGGAATTGGTACAAGAAATGATTGTAAATATTAGTAAGAGCAACAGTTTTTTCATATTCATTATTGTTGTCATTCAGAGCGTAGCGAAGAATCTTGTTATTATTGATTGAGATTCTTCAGTCGTAAACTCCTTCTGAATGACAAGTTATTTTATTTACTAATACTCATTAATCCAGTGGCTAATAAGGATTTTGTCTTCATTTTTAATGCCTTCAAATTATCTTTATCCTTACCTTTTAAAACCTCTTTATGATAATTAACCTCATTTACCACTTTCCGAACTGCATAATCGTAATACTTTCTAGAATAGGTTCGTTTAAAGTCAATTTGCCGATCGGTTGAAGTTTCCCAATTGGGTTGAACCGTGATGTCTTTTTCAATTTCAGTATATAGTGAAGTTCCTTTTATAGGATAGGCAATGGTAATTGTAAAGTGGGTTGGATTTGCTTTTTTAAGGTAATTAATGGTTTCTTTTATATCCTTTTCATCTTCTCCAGGATAGCCTAACATAATAAAGGTTCCAGTTTCAATCCCCATAGAATTTGTTTTAATAATAGCATCTTTTACCACATTAACATCCACCCGCCGGTCCATGGCATCAATTATTTTTTGAGAACCACTTTCTGCACCTATCCAAATTCGATAACAACCTGCTTCTTTTAAAAGTTGTAATATTTCATCGTTTAGGCGTTCCGCTCTTGTAATACATTCAAAAGGTATTTTCACACCTTGACTTATTGTTTCTTTATGAAAGTCTTTAATCCATTTATGACTTACTGTAAAAACATCATCTACAAACCAAATAGAATCTGGTTGGTATTCTTTTTGAAGCAAAGCCAATTCTTCTACTACTAATTTTGCAGGACGACGTCTATAACTTTGTCCATAAACTGCGGTACTACACCATTTGCATGTATAAGGACAGCCTCTTTGGGTACTGACCGTCATAGAGCTTTTTCCATGGTTTTCCTTCCAAACTTTCAGGTATTTATCAATTGCAATACCATCTCGATTTGGTAATGGCAGATTGCTTAGGTCTTTCATTTTTACTCTAGGAGGAGTTTTAATTAGAGTGCCATCCTCTAAATAAGCTATTCCTGTAATTTCTGAAACTGCCGTATTTTGAGTAATTGCCTGATAAAGTTCTTTTGTGGTTTCTTCGCCTTCCCCTATAATTATATAATGAGCACCAGTATTTAAGTAATTTTCAATATTATAAGAAACATCTGGACCGCCTAATATAATTTTTGGAAACCCATATTGGGCATCAGAATTCAAAATTTTCACCAATTTAATCACATTGATTTTTGTCATCAAGTTGGTATAAATAGCAACAGTAGAAGGTTTTTTATTTGCAATAAATTCTAGTTGCTCCTGTGGGTTTGAAAAAGTAGCGTCAAAGAGATAATTTTCTATGTGATTTTCATTTAAATAACTCGAAATATATAATAAGCCTAAAGGAGCATAGGGCTTCATAATTTTAGCCTCTATGGGATCCTCAAATAGATAGTATGCATGGGTTAGTACGATGCTCATTAGATAGGATCACTGATTTTACAGATAAAACAGATGTTCACGGATTTTTCAATTCTCATTTTTTAAAAATATAAAATTCTTTCTGTTTCAGCATTATCTAATAATTCTTTTTAACGAATCTTATCTGTGATAACCTGTAAAATTCGTGTATTCTGTGTTCTATTTTTTCTGAAATACTATTAAATAATGATCAGAATATTTTGCCCAAAATGGATTGGTATATAATTTTTCAGCCCAGATTAACAATTTTAAAAGTCCTTTTTTCTTTGAAAAAAATGACTCTAAATAGGAGGGGGGAATTTTTAATCCAATGGGTTTAATAGTTATTGTTTTATAATGGTTCGTTGCTAAAGATACCACTTCTTTAGGGTTGTAATACCAAGTAGGTACTTTTACTCCTTCTACATTCGCAAGAACAGCATCATTTGTATTTCGTCTTTTAGCTTTTCTGAATTCTCCTTTTAGTGTAAAGTATAGCCGTTCCCATAAACAGAATTTTGGCATAATAACTAAAGCCATTTTACCCTTTGGTTTTAATAAAGAGATAGAAACAGAAATAAACTTTTCTAATTCTTGAGGGGACAAGCAATTAAGCCCTCCAAAATTTGAAAAGATCAAATCAAATTTTTCAGAAAATGTTTCAGAGGTAATTTTAGTAATGTCTTTTTCTTGAAATCTTATACTTGTATTTTGATGTTTTTCTTTGGCGACTTTTATCATTTCCGAAGAAATATCTGTGGCCAATACTCGATGCCCTTTTTCAAAAAAATAGCGAGCATCTTCTCCAGTTCCACAATTCAATTCTAAGATGTTGAGCTTGCTATTAGTAAGAATGCCCTCCTTTAAAAAATGATACACACGTTTCCGCTGCGCTTTTCCTATTTCTGAATAGGTAAAAACTGAATCATAATTTTTGGCGTATTCATCGAAATTTTCAGGCATTTTTATTAATCTGTTTTTTAATCAGTTGTATCTGTGTGATCTGTGTTCTATTAAATAATTATAAATAGGAACACAGATTTTACTGATTATACTGATGTTCACGGATTCTTATTAGTATGTTCCATATTACTCAATGCCATTTTATCTAGCATCGAACTCGGAAGATAATAAAAATACAAAAGCATCGATCTAATTTTTTGAAATGAAATAGAAAAAGGATTCTTAAAAAAACTTTGAAAATTAGCTACTGCCTGACTCTTTCTATATTCTTTATGAACATAGCGATGTAGTTTTTTATAATATTCAGAATTAAAAGTCCCTTGAAACATCATTGCAAGATCGTCAGAGTCTGTCCAGTTGGCTTTTTCTTTTAAATCGTCTTTTACCATCTCATAAAATTTAGTTCCAGGTAAAGGGTAAGAAACAGAGACTCCAATATTATCGGGCTGTAATTCTTTAATCATCCCAACAGTTTTGGAGATGTCCTCTTTGGTTTCTCCTAAATATCCAAACTGAATAAAAAATGCGACACTAATATTTTTACGTTTTAATATTCTGGTAGCATCATAAATTTGAGATAATTTAGTGCCTTTATCCATCGCGTCCAATATTTTTTGGGAACCACTTTCAGCTCCCACCCAAACTTCTTTTAATCCACTTTCTGCCAATGCATCAATGGTGTCTTCTTTCAATAATAAGTCAACTCGACTCTGTATTGTGTATGAAATGGAAAGTTTAGCTTTCTTCAATTCCACATTAAAATTCTGAACCCAATTGGGTTTTAAGCCAAAAATATCATCACACATCCAAAAATTAGTCACCCCATAATTTTCTTTTAGAAAGCTAATATGTTTGGTGATATATTCTGGAGAATGTGAATTATATCGAATGCCATAAATAGGTTTTGCACACCAATTACATTTATAAGGACAACCACGAGTGGTAGCAATATTCAAAGTAAAGTTTCTTCCTCGTTCTGCCCAGACACTTTTATAGGCATCTATATCCACTAAATCCCAAGCGGGTTGTGGTAATTCGTCTAAATTTCTTAAAACCTCTCTTTTAGGAGTGGTATTAAAATCTTCCTCTTTTTTATATACGATTCCATTTACTTTTGTAACATCCTCTTTTTTATTAAGAGTTTCTACAAGCGTTTTCAGGGTGAATTCTCCTTCTCCTAAAATGATAAAATCAGCTCCTGCCTTAAGATATTTTTGATAATGATCGGTACTATCTGAACTATTAACGATTACAGTACAATTATACTTTTTACCCAAAGCTATCATTTCGAAAGCGGCTTCCCTCATATTGGTTAGGCACATTTTTGTGAGGTAATTAAAACCATCATCATATACCACCAAATACTTGGGTTTTTGCTGTTGAATTTCAACTTCAATATCGTAAGGATTATCTCTAAGATTGGTGTCGAAAAGGGAAACAGAATGGCCAGAACTACGCATCAATGAAGCGGCATATATCGTCCCTAATGGTGGGTAAGGAGTTTTGTTAGCCCATTGTTTTTTGTCTAATGGGTAATAATAAGAATGAGAAAATAAAATATCAAGCATGTTCTTTCTCTAAATGAATATTATGGTTTTCTCGATATTCATCATACTTAATATTTAGGCGTTCAATCACTTTTCTCTGAAAATTTAATGGATGATGTTTAGAAATATTTTTGGTAGATTTTAAAGCGACATTAAATTGTCTTTCTTCCAATTCACTAAATTTCATTTTCCACTTTTTATAGGTTATTTTTAAAAAAAGTTGATCCAGTTTTTCGCCCAATTTAGTGTTGAGAATATTTTCAGTTATACTTGTGAATAATGGTTTTTCAACAGAGTTCATATTTACAAGACCTTCAGAAATAGATTTGTTTGGCAGAAAACTATGTACCCAAGTATTTTGTTTATAAAAATCATGAAAACTACCATTGCCATACATAGGCATAAGAGTAACTAATTCGGTAGCAGTAAAACGATTTTTTTCATCTATTTCAAGAGAGTTAGCACTGATAAAATAATTGACACAAAAATATTTTTTGGAGTTAAGTAGAAATAGCTTTTTATATAAAATTAAAAAGGTTCTAGCTACCCATAAACGATTGGGAGAAGTAATTATAAAAAAGTCAATATCCCCATCATCATCATAATACCCTTTTGATAGGGATCCAGAAATTCCAACACCTTCAACATAAGGGAATTTTGAAATAAACTTGGAAACCTTATCTGCTTTTGTGTTAATATCCTCAGCCATTTTATTGCCGGCAAGTCTTCTTTTGATAAGACTTTTGTCGTTTTCACAAAGGTAAAACCCATCGATATTAAAAATCACTTTGTCCTCTACTAAACGGTCTAATTCTTTCTTAACTTGATCTTTTGATTCAGTTTCAGAGAAGTCAAAGACCTCCTCTTCGGTTAAAGGATACCGAAATAAAGAAAAATATAAAAGTGGTTTTAAAAGTTTCAAAGTTATTTTTCTTAATTGCAATTATTGTTAGTCGGAAAATTATATTAAAGAATACAAAATAAGTATTATTATTTATAAATCATGTTGCACTTGTTATAAGTTATTCACTAATGAGCTTCCAACCAATTTTCCCCCAAACCTAATTCTACATCTAGAGACACAGAAAGTTGAAAGGCATTTTCCATTTCAGATTTAATAAGAGGTTTAAGTTCGTCTAATTCAGGTTTGTAAATATCAAAAACCAATTCATCATGTACTTGTAACAGCATTTTACTTTTATAATTGCCTTCTTCTAATATTTTGAAGATGTTTATCATAGCAATTTTTATAATATCTGCTGCAGATCCTTGTATAGGAGCATTTACCGCATTTCTTTCTGCAGCTCCTCTAACAATTGCATTAGAAGCATTAATTGCGTTTAAATATCGACGACGCCCTAATACCGTTTGTACATAACCATTTTCACGTGCAAAATTTACCTGCTCACTCATAAAACTTTTAAGCTTGGGATAGGTTAGGTAATAAGTGTCTATTAATTCTTTTGCTTCTTTTCTGCTTAAATCTGTTTGATTACTCAAACCAAAAGCAGATACCCCATAAATAATACCAAAATTTACGGTTTTTGCATTGCTACGTTGTTCTTTGGTTACTTCTTCTAATGGAACATCAAAAACTCTTGCTGCGGTAGATGCGTGAATATCTTCCCCATTTTTAAAAGCCTCGATCATGGTAACTTCTTCACTTAGTGCAGCAATAATGCGTAATTCAATTTGCGAATAATCTGCCGCTAATAAAACATAGTCTTTATTTCTAGGGATAAAAGCTTTTCTAACTTGACGCCCACGTTCTGTTCTAATTGGGATATTTTGCAAATTCGGATTATTACTACTTAATCTTCCAGTAGCAGCAACAGTTTGCATATAATCGGTATGCACTCTCCCAGTAATAGGCTCCACTTGTTCTGGTAAAGCATCTACATAGGTGCTTTTTAATTTTGCCAAGCCACGATACTCCAACACATCGCTAATAATTTCATGATCTTTTGCCAAATAAGAAAGCACATCTTCGGCTGTAGAATATTGACCAGTTTTGGTCTTTTTGGGTTTTTCTACCAATTTCATTTTTTCAAAAAGAACAATCCCTAATTGTTTTGGAGAAGCAATATTGAATTCCTCTCCAGCAGCAGCATATATTTTCGAAACAAGATTATTAATGTCTTTGTCTAAATCTGCAGTCAAACTTTTTAAAAATTCAACATCCAGATTTATCCCTTCTAATTCCATATTTGCCAAAACCCCTACTAAAGGAATTTCAATTTCGTCGAATAGTTTTTGAATGTTCGCCTCTCCCAATTCTTTTTCAAAATGCTCTTTTAATTGTAGGGTAATATCCGCATCTTCTACAGCATATTCTGTAATTTTATCCAAAGGAACCTCTCGCATAGAGAGTTGGTTTTTTCCTTTTTTACCTATTAAATCAGTAATAGAAACTGGAGTGTAATTCAAATAAGTTTCGGAAAGCACCTCCATATTATGACGCATATCGGGATTGATAAGGTAATGTGCTAACATAGTATCAAACAATTTTCCTTTTACCGAAACATTGTATTTCGCCAAAACCTTGATGTCGTATTTTAAATTCTGACCGATTTTCTCGATGGATTCTGATTCAAAAAAAGGTCGAAGCATTTCGATTAGCTCTTGTGCACTCTCTCTATCTTCAGGAAAAGGAAGAAAAAAACCTTTACCAACTTCCCAAGAAAAAGCGATACCTACTAATTCTGCTATAATAGGATTTAGCCCAGTAGTTTCAGTGTCAAAACAAACCGAAGATTGTTTCATCAGATTTTGAAGAAACAACTTAGTCCCAATACCAGGTTGAATGTTTTGGTAAAAATGTTCGGTTGTTGAAATTGTTTTTCGCGAACTGTGTATTACAGTTTCTGAAGGTTCTCCGTCACCTCCAAATAGTGAAAATTGTCCTTGACCTGCAGAAGTTTCTTGTTCCTTTTTTGGAACCTGAACTGCATTTGATTTTGGACTTTCCTTTTGTCCAGTTGTAGGAGCAGTACTTTCCGTAGAAAAAGTTTTTGTAAAATTAACGATCATACGTCTGAACTCTAATTCCTCAAAAAGAGTGGTTACCGCTTCCATATTTGGATGAGACATTTCAAAATCTTCTTCATGAAAATCTACAGGAACATCCAACATAATAGTTGCCAGTTCTTTTGAAAGGATACCGAGCTCTTTAGAGGCTTCCACCTTTTCTTTCATTTTTCCCTTTAGCTCGTGAGTATTGGCAAGTAATCCTTCCATACTTCCATAGGCAGCTATAAATTTCTTTGCAGTTTTATCACCAACACCAGGAAGCCCTGGAATATTATCACTAGCATCGCCCATCATTCCTAAGTAATCAATAACTTGTTCTGGACGTTCAACTTCAAATTTCTTTTGTATTTCAGGAATTCCCCAAGTTTCATAACCACCACCAAACATGGGGCGATACATAAAAATATTTTCAGAAACCAATTGTGCAAAATCCTTATCTGGTGTTACCATAAAGGTTTGGTAGCCTTCTTTTTCCGCTTTCTTAGAAAGAGTCCCTATTACATCATCAGCTTCAAATCCTTCTTTCACCATAATAGGAATGTGCATCGCTTTTAAAATATCGTAGATATAAGGAATTGCAATTTTTATGGCATCTGGAGTTGCATCCCGATTTGCTTTATATTCGGGAAAAGCCTCTTTTCTAGCTACACTTCCTCCCTTATCAAAACATACTGCGAGGTGGTCTGGACGTTCCCGTTTAATAACATCTAATAATGAATTCATAAAACCCATTATTGCTGAGGTATCCAATCCTTTAGAATTGATTCTCGGGTTTTTTATAAAAGCATAATATCCTCGAAAAATTAAGGCGTAAGCATCAATAAGAAAAAGGCGTTTTTTATCGGACATAGTTTAAATATATTTATTTAATGTCTCCTCGAGCGCAGTCGAGAGGTCTTTTTGAAGTTACTATTTAATAATGAGTTCTCGACTGCGCTCGAACGGACAAATTAGAAACCTCGTAATTCCTTCAAAAATAAAAACAGTAAAAAGATATTCAATAAAAATCTAAGTGTATTTTTGAAAACTATTTAACATTAATACTATGAACACATTTTCAATAGCTATTCACGGAGGTGCAGGGACACTTGTAAAAGGAATGATGACTCCTGAAAAAGAAGTTGCATACAAAGAAGCATTACAAATTGCACTAGATAGCGGCTATTCTATTTTAGAAAAAGGAGGAAATGCAGTGGATGCTGTAGAAGTTGCAGTAAAAGTATTGGAAGATTCTCCATTGTTTAATGCAGGAAAAGGAGCTGTTTTTACAGCTACTGAAACCCATGAAATGGACGCTTCTATTATGGATGGGAAAACATTGGAAGCAGGAGCAGTTTCCTTAATTACTGGAATAAAAAACCCCGTATCACTTGCTAGGGATGTAATGGAGAAAAGTGAACATGTTTTTTTAGCTGGTGAAGGTGCCATGCAATTTGCAAAAACAAATAATTATACATTGGAAAATCCTGATTATTTTTATGACGAATTACGTCATCAACAATGGTTAGATATAAAAGATACTGACAATTTTCAGTTGGATCATGCAGCTACTTCGACCAAGCTCAGTAACCAAAAAGATTCTAAATTTGGAACTGTTGGAGCAGTAGCTTGTGATAAAAATGGAAATATTGCTGCAGCTACTTCTACAGGGGGAATGACTAACAAACGATATGGTAGAGTAGGAGATAGCCCTATGATTGGTGCAGGAAATTATGCAAATAATAAAACATGTGCTATAAGTTGTACAGGTAGTGGGGAGTTTTTTATACGAGGAGTAGTCGCTTATGATGTTTCATGCTTAATGGAATATAAAGGACTTTCTGTAGAGGAAGCAGCTATAGAGGTAATCCAAAAAAGAATTTTAGAAATTGGTGGTGATGGTGGTTTAATTGCGGTAGATACTCAAGGAAATATAGCTATGCCTTTTAATACCGAAGGAATGTACCGAGGATCTAAAAACTCTAAGGGTTTCAATGAAGTTTCTATTTATAAATAATTATACAAATGGAGCGTCAATAGGCAATACCTTAACTTTTCTATTATCAATATTAAACCGATCTCCATTAGATAGTACATGCACCGTTAAATTTGCCATGGTCATTGGTGTACCTTCAGATAATAACTCTTCGTTATTATGCGTCAACGTTTTTGGGTCAAAAACAATGATCATTCCCGAACCAATTACCACAAATTCATTGTTTTTAATAATAAGCCCTGTGTCTTCTGCCAAACCTATTCCTAATAAATTTGGATATTTTGCAACCGCTTCCGATTGTCTTCCAAAACGACCTCTTTGGATAAAATGGGTGTCGAAAACTAACTCTGGTATCAACCCCAATCCTTCTCTCATTTTTACAGCCCCTTTTATAAATGCATCGGTACTACTTCCTCCAGCAATCATCTCATTAGCCATTACCATGGCGCCAGCACTTGTACCAGCAATTACAAATCCTTCTTCGTTTTTATAACGATCTAATAATATATTATGAATGGTAGTTCCACCAATTTTATTAGAAATCTTTGATTGATCACCGCCAGAAAACATAATGCAATCTGCTGTTTTAATCAAATCGATAGATTCGGGTTTTTCAGAATCTTCTTTGCTTCTAATATCAAGCACATGAATATTAGTACAACCCAATTTCGTGAAGGCATCTATATAGTTTTCGCCAACTTCAACAGGGATACTTGAAGCAGTTGGAATTACAATAATTTTAGAATTTTTTCCACCACATTCCTTTACCACATGCGAAAGAATTCCTTCTTCAACATATTCTAAATTATATTTTTCGTGAGTATTTCTATCTCCCTTATCTTCATTTCCGCCAATTGGGATGAGCGTTCCTTTTACCATGCTAAGATTTTTTCTCCGGCAAAAATAAACTAATTTTTTTACTGAAAAATGTATATATTTATAAACTTTCACTAGAATTAAAACTAAGTACCCGCTTTCTCGGGATATATATTATGGAAATAAGAAGCATCAACGCCATGCGTGGCCCAAATTATTGGTCTGTTCGCCGTCATAAATTAATTGTGATGGTTTTAGATTTACAGGAAATGGAAGAATTACCTTCCAATAAGATAAAAGGATTTCGAGAACGCTTAGAAGCAATGTTTCCAACCATGTATGAACACCGTTGTTCTGTTGGAACTCCTGG
>CAJXRD010000015.1 GCA_913058295.1 uncultured Flavobacteriales bacterium
TGTATAAGAGACAGTACTTAATACTATACTAGAGATTTAACAATTGACAATTTGTCTAGATAAGCTGCTTGATTTCAGTCAATTTGACGCAATTTTTTAATGGTTTGGATTTTGATAATTCAATATTGAAAACAAAGTAGAACTACCACTTCGGTGGATAAAAATATAAAAGATGAATCTAAATAATTATACTATAAAGTCGCAAGAAGCCATACAGCAAGCGCAGCAACTTGCACAAAGCTATGGACATCAACAAATAGGAAATGAACATATTTTAAAAGCCATTTTTGAAGTTGATGAGAATGTAACTCCATTTATTTTAAAAAAATTAAATGTGAATGTTGCAATCGTAAAACAAATATTAGAGAAACAATTAGAAAGTTTTTCTAAAGTTTCTGGGGGTGATATTTTACTTTCAAGAGATACTGGCAAAACATTAAATGAAGCGAGCATCATTTCAAAAAAGATGAAAGATGAATATGTCTCCATCGAACATTTGCTATTGGCCATATTTAAATCTAAAAGCACTATTGCTCAAAGTTTAAAAGACCAAGGTGTTACCGAAAAAGGTTTAACCTCTGCTATTGAGGAATTACGAAAAGGCGATCGAGTAACTTCTGCATCTGCTGAGGAAACCTATAATTCATTAAACAAATTTGCTAGAAATTTAAATGCATTAGCTGCAGATGGCAAATTGGATCCTGTTATTGGGCGGGATGAAGAAATTCGTAGAATTTTACAAATATTATCTCGTAGAACAAAAAATAACCCAATGTTAATCGGCGAACCCGGCACAGGAAAAACCGCTATTGCAGAAGGATTAGCTCATCGTATTATTGCAGGAGATATTCCTGAAAATCTAAAAGACAAGATTATATTTTCTTTAGATATGGGAGCATTAATTGCTGGAGCAAAGTTTAAAGGAGAATTTGAAGAGCGGCTTAAAGCTGTAATCAAAGAAGTTACTTCTAGTGACGGAAATATTGTTTTATTTATTGATGAAATTCATACTCTAGTAGGTGCAGGTGGTGGTGAAGGAGCTATGGATGCAGCCAATATATTGAAACCAGCTTTGGCTAGAGGGGAATTACGAGCTATTGGAGCCACTACCTTAGATGAATACCAAAAATACTTTGAAAAGGATAAAGCTTTAGAAAGACGTTTTCAAAAAGTATTTGTAGATGAACCGGATACCGAAAGTGCTATTTCTATACTTCGTGGGATTAAAGGCAATTACGAAACACACCATAAAGTCCGTATTAAAGACGAAGCAATAATTGCTTCCGTAGAACTTTCACAGCGTTACATTTCTGATCGTTTTTTACCAGATAAGGCTATTGATTTAATGGATGAAGCTGCTGCCAAAATACGAATGGAAATTAATTCTAAACCAGAAGAACTGGATGTTTTGGATAGAAAGGTGATGCAAATCGAAATTGAAATTGAAGCGATTAAGCGGGAAAAAGATGAGAAAAAGTTAAAAATCCTTCGTTTCGATTTAGAAAACATAAAAGAAGAACGAAATTCGATTCATGCAAAATGGAAAAGTGAAAAGGTAGTTGTGGATGCTATTCAGAATCTAAAAAAAGAAATTGAAGAATTTAAACTAGATGCAGATCGTGCAGAGCGAGATGGGGATTTTGGCAAAGTAGCTGAATTGCGATATGGAAAACTTAAGGAAGCAAATGAGAAACTTTTAGAATTTGAAAAACAATTGGCCGAAAACGATGAAAATGATTCGTTAATTAAAGAAGAAGTTACTACCGAAGATATAGCAGAGGTTGTTGCAAAGTGGACCGGAATTCCAGTAACTAAAATGTTGCAAAGTGATCGTGAAAAACTTCTAAAACTAGAAGAAGAACTTCATAAACGTGTTGTAGGACAAGACGAGCCTATTGTGGCTGTTAGTGATGCTATTAGAAGAAGTAGAGCTGGATTGCAAGATGATAAAAAACCAATTGGCACCTTTCTTTTTCTTGGAACAACTGGAGTTGGTAAAACAGAATTGGCTAAAGCATTAGCCGAATATATGTTTGACGATGAAAATGCAATGACTCGAATAGATATGAGTGAATATCAAGAACGCCATAGTGTAAGTAGATTAATTGGTGCTCCTCCAGGATATGTTGGTTATGATGAAGGCGGACAATTAACAGAGGCGGTTCGACGTAAACCTTATTCTGTAGTTTTACTTGATGAGATTGAAAAAGCACATCCCGATACTTTTAATATTTTACTACAAGTATTAGACGAAGGAAGGCTTACCGATAATAAGGGTAGAGTTGCAGATTTTAAAAATACGTTGATTATAATGACGAGTAATATGGGAAGCCAAATTATTCAAGAGAAATTTGATGCTCTAAAAAATATCGATACCGCTATGGAAGTTGCTAAAGTGGAAGTATTAGGCTTATTAAAACAAACGGTTCGTCCTGAGTTTTTAAATCGGATAGACGATATTATTATGTTTACTCCACTATCGGAAGAAGATATCAAACATATTGTAAGTCTTCAATTAAATAGTCTTACAAAGATGCTTGCAAAGCAAAATATCACGATTGATGCTACTAAGGAAGCTGTGGAATACCTTGCGGCCAAAGGATACGAACCTCATTATGGAGCGAGGCCAGTTAAAAGAGTAATTCAGAAAGAGATATTAAATAATCTTTCTAAGGAAATCCTTTCTGGTAAAATAACGACAGATAGTATCATTTTACTAGATTGTTTTAATGGCACTTTAGTTTTTAGAAATGAAGATAATTTAGTTAATAGTTAAGTTAAAAAAAATCCCTTCAGAATATCTGAAGGGATTTTTAATATAAGATTGCTATTCTTACTAGTAATTATCTATTGCAAAATAATTTTAGGTAGACAAAATCAATTAAATAAAAACCCAAGGTCACAAGATGTAACTACAGTTCCTGAGGGTGTTTGCATCTCTTCAACTGTAAAAGCATAATGGTTATTACTATCACTGCTATTGCAATAAATTCCGTGACTTGTGGGTACAACTACAATGCCTGTAGATTCGCTAATTGTGTACATTTTACCTATACCTCTATCATTATTACAATCAAGTGGTCGGATATGGATAAAACTCCCCCAGGCAGCTTGATCATTAAATGAAAATTCAAATCCTCCAAATACGTTAGATGCACTAATATTACAATATGATGGCATTTGAAGGCCTTTAACATCTTTTGATTGATTTAAATTAATTTGTTCAAATTCATTTGCTTCATAAGTAGTTTCAATTAATTGATCACTACTACATGAGCACATAATGATTAATGCAAATAATAAAATAGTTTTTTTCATAAATAAATAATTTTTGGTTAATATATAGATTATGGGGAGCACAGTAAATGTAGTGATTTTCCTACGTAAAAATATATTTATCATTATTATTAAATATACCATTCGGTATATTTAATGTATATTTGCACTTTAAATGTTCAATATGTTATCCAAATCTAAATTAACTTCAAAATTTATCATTGAAACTGTTGCCCCGATTTTTAACAAAAAAGGATATGCAGCGACCTCTATGTCGGATATTACAAATGCTACCAATTTAACCAAAGGAGCGATATATGGTAATTTCGAAAATAAAGAAGCTTTAGCTATTGCGGCATTTCATAAAACTGTAAATGATTTATTAAAAAGGGTAGCTCTACATCAAGAACAAAGTAAATCCCCACTTCAGAAATTATATTTAATTACTGATTTTTATAAGAATTATTATGATTTCAGCAAAGAGCTTGGAGGTTGCCCTATTCTTAATATTGGTGTAGACTCAAATAATCAAAACACCACATTATTGATAGAAGTTAGAAATGTAATTACTAAAACCCAACAACATATAGCGAAATTAATAGATTGGGGAAAAGAAATTGGAGAGATTAAAGAAACAGTATCCTCTCCAGTTTTTGCTAAGCAATTGTATTCACGAATACAAGGCGCAATATTTATGACCTATACCATGGACGACTCAGATTATTTAAAACAAACCATGGAGGAACTAAACGAATACATTAAGTCTGAAATAGAAAACTAATCACTAAAAAAATATAATACAATAATGAATACACTTCCAAAACTTTTAGAAAGTAAAGTAAAAATTCGATTTCAAGATTGTGACCCTTTTAATCATTTAAATAATGCTGCATATATTAACTATTTTATAAACGCTCGTGAAGACCAGATTTCAGAAAATTACCATCTGGATATTTATAAAATGGCTCGAACCCAAGGAATAAGCTGGGTAGTTGGAAGCAACCAAATTACCTATATAAAACCCGCATTTTTAATGGAAGAAGTGGTGATTAGCACCCAATTAATTTATTTTAATGAAACACAATTGCAAGTAGAGCTTAGAATGTGGAACAAAGATAAGACAGAAATAAAAGCTGTGATGTGGAGCACTTTTGTTCACTTTAATTTACTGAAACAAAAAAGAGAAGAACATTCTGATGACTTAATGCAATTGTTTACAACTGTTGTAAATCCAATTGAACAAAGAGTTTTTGAAGAAAGAATCCTTTCCTTTAAAAAACAGAAAGTATAATAGATTTCTTATTGTCTTCATATCAATATTATGAATATATTTACTTAAATATAAATCTGTTATTATGAGAAATTTTCTGTTTCTATCATTTGTAATCGTTTTATTTTTTTCTTGTAAAACAGAAAAGAAGGAAGAAACAAATACGTTTAAAGAAACAACTATTTATTATTTAATAAGACATGCAGAAAAAGATAGAAGTACTTCTGGTCAAGACCCTATATTAACAGAGAAAGGACTTGAAAGATCCGTTAATTGGGCTAAAGTGTTCCGTTCAAAAAAGTTGGATCAAATTTATTCTACGGATTATAAAAGAACGCAACAAACAGCTTTACCAACAGCTACAGAAAAGAATTTAGAAATTCAAAGCTATAATCCAGATAAACTATATGATGAAGATTTTAATAGAGAAACAAAAGGAAAAACTGTTTTAATCGTTGGCCATAGTAACACCACTCCTGCTTTTGTAAATGCCATAATTGGCAAACAAAAATATGGTGATATAAACGATAGTGATAATGGAAAACTTTATAAGGTTAGCCTCACAAAAAATGATACTTTAGTTACAATTGAAGACCATAATTAGCAAACTATAATATTTCCACTATAATATTTTCGGTTTCAATTTTAGACAATAGTTTTAATTCTCCTTTTTCAAATAGTTTGTCTAAATCTTCTAGTTTTAAATCTAAAGATGCTGGTTTAAAGTTATTATAATCCACAAATCGAATTCCTTCTACAGTTCTTATATTATAAGCTTCTCTAAATCTTATCCCTCCCCCATTTGTAGCATATCTATACGCTAAATAATCTAAAGTAAAATTTTCTTTATGAATCCAATATACAAAGCGATCATCAAAATCTGTCCCCCCTCCTTCTTCAGAAAAAGTGACTTCAATTTCATAATAAGTTTGTCCTTTTATAATATCCTCGCCTAATAACTTTTTATGTACTGCTGATGCATTTAGTCCAAAAGGTAATTGCGCAAAATAATGTACAGAGTTAACACCGTCACTAATATTAACCTCTAAGGAATCTGGTACAGTAACTAAGGTATCGTTCTTATATCTTTTTAAACCTGAGTTCGATAAAACGTCATGAGTTTCATTTAAAGAATCGGTTTTAAATCGTTCTAAAAGATAATCCCCTTGTTCTCTTTTGCTTTTATAAATTCTATCTCTAAAAGTGAATTCGATAGCTGCCTGGTCACAATTACCCTGACAAGAAATATCTATTGCTTTGTCAATAATTGTTTGAGCTGTAAGCGCTTTTTGCTGGGACTCAACTTCTTTATTTTCTACACAAGATAAAATAAGTAAAAAGCTACTAAATAATATAATTATGGATTTCATAGGATTGTTTAGATTTCAAATTTAACTAATTAGTTCGAACAATTTCTTATGCCTTACATTTGATAGTTATAAAGAAAAGAAAATAATTAAATAGTATTATTTTTGCTGCTATGGCAATTCAGAAAACAGTTAAAATTAAAAATCGTAAAGCTCGGTTTGAATATGAAATCTTAGACCGGTTTACAGCAGGGATTGTTTTGCGTGGTACCGAAATAAAAGCCATTCGGGAAGGCCAGGCATCTATTGCTGAAGCTTTTTGTGAGTTTAGTAATAATGAACTTTTTGTTATCAATATGACTGTTCAGGAATATTCACATGCTACTAATTTTAATCACAATCCAAAAAGTGAACGGAAGTTATTACTCAACCGTAGTGAGTTAAAAAAATTAGAAAAACAGGTTAAAAATACAGGCTTAACGATTATTCCTCTTTTATTGTTTACCAATGATAATGGTTTGGCAAAAATTGAAATAGCACTTAGTCGTGGTAAAAAACAATTCGATAAACGAGAATCATTAAAAGACCAAGATAATAAGCGGGACCTAAGTAGAATAAAAAAATCTTTTAATACTCATGGGTAAGCAGTTTTCAGAAATACGTCCAGCAATTCAAGAATTTATCGAAAAGCAAAAAGTGTTTTTTGTAGGTACAGCCAGAACGGAAGGAAGCGTAAATATTTCCCCTAAGGGAATGGATTCCTTTAGAGTTATCGATAGTAAAAAAATTGTATGGCTAAATCTTACTGGGAGTGGTAATGAAACTGCAGCACATTTACTAGAAAATGATAGAATGACCATTATGTTTTGTTCTTTTGAAGAAATGCCGCTAATTCTAAGGCTTTATGGAAGTGCCAAAATTTACCATGAGAACGACAAGGAGTATTTGAAGTATAGTTCGCTTTTTGAAAATTTTGTTGGAGCCCGACAAATTATAGAAATGGATGTGAATTTAGTACAAAACTCTTGTGGCTATGCAGTACCCTTTATGGACTTTAAAGCAGAACGGTCGCAATTAAAAGATTCTGATAATAAAAAGGGGCGAGAAGGAATTAAACAATATTGGAAAGATAAAAACACCAAAAGTATAGATGGGTTTGATACTAATATGAATATTAAAAGTAGTTAATTTTTATCCTCTAAAAGCGGCACAAACCGAAATTCACCATATTCTTTTTTATCGAATTCTTTTGCAGATTTTCGGGTAAAAACTGTCATAATTTGAGATTTATCTCCAACCGGAATAACAAGCCTACCTCCTACTTTTAACTGTGCTAATAAGGGTTTGGGGACAAAAGGTGCTCCAGCAGTAACGACTATTCCGTCATAAGGCGCTTCTTCTTTTAAACCTATATATCCATCTCCAAAAATTAGTTTACGAGGTCGGTAGCCTAATTTTGGTAGAAAGATTTTGGTTTTTTTGAACAATTCGTTTTGACGTTCAATAGAAAAAACTTGAAGTCCCATTTCTAATAATACGGCAGTTTGGTAACCACTACCCGTCCCTATCTCTAAAACTTTATCCCCTTTTTTTAAATTTAATAATTCAGATTGGCGAGCAACTGTATAAGGTTGTGAAATAGTTTGATCTGCCCCTATAGGAAAAGCTTTATCCACATAGGCATGATCAATAAAACCAGAATCCATAAATAAATGGCGTGGAATTTTATTTATGGCAGTTAAAACATTTGCATCTAAAATGCCTTTAGATTTTAGGATTGCGACTAGTTTTTTTCGCATTCCTTTATGGGTAAAAGTATCTTGCACTTCTTATTTTTTATTTCTTCAAAAGTAAGAAAACAAGGGTCAAAAAAAAGGATGAAAACTGTTATCTTTGTTCAAAATATATATCAATGTTAAAAGCTGGAGTTATAGGTGCTGGACATCTAGGAAAAATTCATTTAAAACTTCTAAATCAATCTACTAATTACGAACTCATTGGATTTCATGATGCAGATCCTGAAGCTTCCAAAAAAATCTCTTCGGAATTTGGTTACCAATGTTTTGCTAGTATAGACGAACTTATATCTGCCTGTGATGTAGTTGACGTTGTTACCCCTACCTTATTTCATTTTGATTGTGCGAAAAAGGTTTTGGAAGCTGGGAAACATCTTTTTATAGAAAAACCAATTACCAAAACGGTTGAAGAAGCAGAAATAATAAGAGAGTTAGCTAAGAAAAATAGTCTTAGAGGTCAAGTTGGTCAAGTAGAACGTTTTAATCCTGCATTTACTGCTGTAAATCAGCAAATAGAAAACCCAATGTTTATTGAAACACATCGCTTGGCAGAGTTTAATCCTCGTGGGACAGATGTTTCGGTAGTATTAGATTTAATGATTCATGATATTGATGCAATTTTAAGTGTTGTAAAATCTAAGGTGAAATCTGTAACCGCCAATGGAGTTTCAGTAATTAGTAAAACTCCAGATATTGCAAATGCAAGAATCGAATTTGAAAACGGATGTGTAGCAAATCTTACTGCTAGTAGGATTTCATTAAAGAATATGCGTAAAGCTCGTTTCTTTCAGAAAGATGCATATATATCTGTAGACTTTTTAGAAAAGAAAAGCGAAGTCGTAAAGATGAAAGATGCGCCAGAAAAACCCGATGAATTTGCAATGATACTTACAAATGCTGAAGGAGTAAAAAAGCAAATCTATTTTGAAAATCCACAAATAGATCCCAACAACGCGATATTAGATGAGTTGGATGCTTTTGCAAATGCTATTAATACAAATACCACCCCAGTAGTATCTCTAGCCCAAGGAACAGAGGCCTTAAGAGTAGCGATGCAAGTGATAGAAAATTTTAAAATTATATAAAAAGAAGTTTAATTAAAGAATACCCGCCTTCGCGGACATATATATGAAAAACATTGCAGTTATAGGATCAGGAACCATGGGAAATGGAATAGCCCATACATTTGCTCAAAATGATTTTAGAGTTCAGTTAATAGATATTTCAGAAGAATCGTTAAAAAAAGGAATTGCCACTATTACCAAAAATTTGGATAGAATGGTTTCAAAAGAAAAAATTTCTGAAAAAGATAAATTACAAACACTTTCTAATATTAGTACCTATACTAGTATTGAAGAAGGTGTTGAATATGCAAGCTTAGTTGTAGAAGCTGCAACCGAAAACTTAGATTTAAAACTTAAGATATTTAGAGATTTAGAAAAGTTTTGTCCAGAAGATACTATTTTGGCTAGTAATACTTCTTCTATTTCAATTACTCAAATAGCAGCAGTGACTTCAAGACCAGAAATGGTAATTGGGATGCATTTTATGAATCCTGTGCCAATCATGAAACTAGTAGAAATCATTAGAGGATACAATACAAGTCAAGAAACTTATGATACTGTAAAGGGTATTTCAGAAAAATTAGGAAAAATTCCAGTAGAAGTAAATGATTATCCAGGATTTGTTGCAAATCGTATTTTAATGCCAATGCTTAACGAAGCAATTGAAACATTATACAATGGAGTTGCTGGTGTTAAAGAAATCGATACGGTGATGAAATTAGGTATGGCGCATCCTATGGGGCCATTGCAGCTTGCGGATTTTATAGGATTAGATGTTTGTCTTTCGATATTAAAAGTAATGAATGATGGTTTTAAAAACCCAAAATACGCTCCTTGCCCATTATTAGTCAATATGGTAATGGCTGGAAAATTAGGGATTAAAAGTGGAGAAGGATTTTATGATTATAGTGAAAACAGAAGAGCTGAAAATGTAGCTAAGATGTTTCAATAAGAAGTCATTATAAAATATACAATGGCAAAAATAATTCCTTTTAAAGCGGTACGTCCAACTCGAGATAAAGTAAGTCTAATTGCATGTAGACCTTATGACACCTATACTCCTTCAGAGAGAGAGGCGCGTATGCATGTAAATCCATTTTCATTTTTGCACATTGTAAATCCTGGTTATAAATACCAACAAAAATTAACTGGAGAAAAAAGATATGCTCTTGTAAAAAATAGATTTCAAGAATTTAAAGAAGATAATATTTTTCTTAAAGAGGAAGAACCCAGTTTTTATTTCTACAAAATTGTAAATAGAGATGGTCATGAGTTTTCAGGAATTATTGCCGGCTCCAGTGCTTGGGATTATGAAACTGAAGTAATTAAGAAACATGAAAAAACAATAGAAAAACGAGAAAATATATTTGAAGAATACCTTAAAACAGTAGGATTTAATGCTGAACCAGTACTTCTTACCTACCCTGATAATGATGAACTAAAACTTATTATTGAAGATGTAATGAAAACAAGGTCGGAATATGAATTTACAACTACATATAGAGACACTCATTATATATGGAATGTAAGTGACAAGATTATTATTGATAAAATAGCTGCCGTTTTTGCTGGAATGAATTCCCTCTATATTGCAGATGGGCATCATCGCTCAGCATCTTCTTATTTATTAGCAAAACATTCTAAGGAAGAAAACCCAAATCATGATGGAACTGAGTCTTATAATTATTTTATGACTTATCTTATTCCTGAAAGTGATTTGAAAATTTATGAATTCAATAGACTTGTAAAGGATCTTAACGGATTGAGTAAAGAAGAGTTTTTAATTTCATTAGACGAAGTTTTCAGAATAGAAGATCGTGGGAATGAATATTACAAACCATCAAAGAAGCATCATTTTAGTATGTACCTTGGTGGTAACTACTATTCTTTATACCTCAGAAAAGCTGAGTACGAAATAAAAAACGCATTGGATACTTTAGATGTTCAGATTTTATATGATACAATTCTAAAACCAATTTTGGGGATTAAAGATTTGCGAAATGATGATCGCATTGTTTATCCTCACGGGAAAAATGATTTAGCTTATATGAAATCTTTAATTGATTCTGGAGAGTTTAAAGTCGGTTTTAGTTTATTACCAATTACTACCGAAGAATTAAAAAACGTCGCAGATGAAGGACTAACTATGCCTCCAAAAAGTACTTTTATAGAACCAAAATTAAGAAGTGGAATTACAATTTACGAGTTTTAAATGAATACAATTTCTGAAAATCTTATTAGAATAAAATCTAATCTTCCCGAAGGTGTTGCTTTGGTAGCAGTATCAAAAACCAAGCCTGTGCCTGAAATTCTGGAAGCATATGAAGCTGGACAACGAATTTTTGGTGAGAATAAAATTCAGGAAATGGCTGCCAAATATGAAGAAATGCCTAAAGATATAGAATGGCATATGATTGGTCATATTCAAAGAAACAAAGTAAAGTATATGGCTTCCTTTGTGAGTTTAATTCATGCGGTAGACAGTTTGCGATTATTGACCGAAATTAATAAACAAGCATTAAAAAATAACCGAGTAATAAATTGTTTGTTGCAACTGAAAATTGCTTCAGAAGAAAGTAAATTTGGTTTAACTGAGGGTGAAGTAAAACAATTATTGAATTCTAATGAATTTCAGGGTTTTCAAAATATTAATGTTGTGGGGTTAATGGGGATGGCAACATTTACAGATAATAGGGAACAACTTCAAAATGAATTTGGAGCCCTAAAACATCTTTTTGATAAGCTTTCAATAAATAAGACTGATAATTGTAATTTGAAAACACTTTCCATGGGCATGAGTGACGACTACCCCATTGCTATAAAAAATGGCAGTACCATGGTTCGTGTTGGAAGTTCAATTTTTGGCAAAAGAAACTATAACATATAATTTGTACGCAATACTTGACATAGAAACCACTGGCGGAAAATACAACGAAGAAGGTATTACCGAAATAGCCATCTATAAATTTGACGGTCACGAGATAGTTGATCAATTTTCGAGTTTAGTAAATCCTGAAAAAAGCATTCAACCCTTTGTGGTAAATCTTACAGGGATTAACAATGAAATGCTTCGCAATGCACCTAAGTTTTACGAAGTTGCCAAACGAATTATAGAAATAACAGAAGGATGCATATTAGTTGCTCATAATGCGCAATTTGATAATCGCATTTTAAGAACTGAATTTGATAGATTAGGGTATGACTTTGATATCCCAACACTTTGTACTGTAGAGCTTTCTAAAAAACTTATACCTGACCTTCCCTCCTATAGTTTAGGGAAATTAGTACGTTCTTTAGGAATACCTATAACAGACAGACATAGAGCGCAAGGAGATGCAAAGGCTACGGTAACACTTTTTAAAATGCTTCTTGAAAAGGATACTGCAAAAGAAATAATAACTGAAGCAGTAAAAAAAGATCCAAAACGACAATTAGAACCCAAACTATTAGATATTATTCAATCGGCACCAGAATCGATCGGTGTTTATTATATGCACCGCAAAAATGGTAAAATAATATATATAGGAAAAAGTAGAAACATAAAAAAAAGGTTAGTACAACATTTTTCTAATGATAATAAGAAATCAAAAAAAATCCAATTAGAAGTAGCTTCTGTAACTTATGAGGTTACTGGTAATGATTTAATTGCGCAATTAAAAGAAAGTAAAGAAATAAAAAAATTGAAGCCTATTTTCAATCATGCACTTAAACGCACAATATTTCAGAGTCAATTGTATTCCTTCACAGATGAAAAAGGATACCTTAATTTGAAGATAGAAAAGGTTACTTCAGAAAAAGATGCATCTAAAACTATATTGACCACTTTTACTAATTACCAACAAGCCAAAAGTTTTTTGTTTAATATAACAGATGAATTTCAGTTATGTCAGAAGTTAACTCATTTAGAAAAAGAGGAAGGAAGTTGCTTTAATTTCGGAATCAAAACCTGTTTCGGAGCCTGTATTGAAAAAGAATCTCCAAGTGATTATAATGTACGTGTTCAAAAATTTATTGACAAAACCAGCTATGAACACAACTCTATGCTAATATTAGATAAAGGTAGAGATGTAGACGAACATTCTGTTATTCTAATCGAAGATGGAATCTATAAAGGCTATGGCTTTTACAATTTAAACTTTCAGATTAACAGTCCAGAAATATTAAAATCAATTATAGTTCCAATGGAAAACAATAGGGATACACAACATATAATTCAAGGATATTTACGGAAAAATAAAAATTTAAAAGTGGTTAAATTAACTTAGCTATATTAGCTAAGAGAAATAAGTAAATTATATTTTAAAAAATAAATTATCAGCTCTACAAAAAAGCATACTTGGCAAAGTAAACTTCATGAAATAATCTATGAAGCAGATACTCCATTAGGAAAAATTTTCGATGTCACATTACTTGTTCTAATCCTACTAAGCATTGTTTTAGTAATGTTAGAAAGTGTAAAAGAAATTGATAAAGTATTTCACAGGATACTCTTATATGGGGAATGGATTATCACTATATTTTTTACGATAGAATATATTGCTCGAATAATTACTGTAAAGAAGCCCTTTAAATATATATTTAGTTTTTACGGAATTATAGATCTTATATCTACAATACCTCTATATCTATCCTTCTTTATTGTTGGCTCGCAAACACTATTAACAGTGCGAGCACTAAGACTATTAAGGGTGTTTAGAATATTAAAAGTTACCCGTTATATTGGAGAGTCTAATAAATTGATAAATGCTTTAAAGCATAGTAGAATAAAAATATTTGTTTTTTTATTTGCAGTCATAATTATCGCTATTATATCGGGCACATTGATGTATTTAATAGAAGGTGAAGAAAGTGGATTTAATAATATCCCAGTGAGTGTTTATTGGAGTATTGTAACATTGACTACTGTAGGTTATGGGGATATAGCACCAATTACTCCATTCGGGCAATTAATTGCTTCCTTTATTATGATTCTTGGTTATGGTATTATAGCTGTTCCTACTGGTATCGTTAGTGCAGAATATAGCAGACACAGCCATGATGATGTTCAATTAAACACTCAAGTTTGTAAAGATTGCCAAGAAGAATTGCATGCAGACAATGCTAAATTTTGCCATCATTGTGGTTTTGATTTACATCCAGAAATAGAATCATAAAGTGCAAAAAAAACCTTTACTTATTTGTGTAATAGGACCTACTGCTATTGGTAAAACAGCATTAGCCATAAAAATTGCAAAACATTATTCTACGGAAATTATTTCAGCAGATTCTAGACAGTTTTACAAAGAAATGGAAATTGGTACCGCAGTTCCCAATAAGGAAGAATTAGCTGAAATACCCCATCATTTTATACAGAATAGAAGCATTTTTGAAGATTATAGTGTAGGAGATTTTGAAAGAGATGCCTTAATGTTTTTAAACTCTTTATTTAAAACTAAGGATGTTATTGTAATGGTTGGTGGTTCTGGATTATATATAGATGCTGTAATAAAAGGTTTGGATAAATTCCCAAAAGTTCCTATAAAAATTGTGGGAGAACTTAAAACAGAGTATGAAAAACATGGAATTGTGCCACTCCAAAAGGAATTATTAGAAAAAGATCCTATTTATTATAATAAGGTAGATCTTCAAAATCAACATAGAATTATTAGGGCATTGGGAGTTTGCAGGAGTCAAGAACTACCTTACTCTTCTTTTTTAAATACAGCTAAAGAACCTAGAAATTTTAATTTTATTTATATTGGATTAACCGCAGACAGAGAAATCATTTACAATCGTATTAACCAACGTGTGGACATTATGATGGAAGAAGGATTGGAAAACGAAGCTAAAAGTCTATATGACCACAAGGACCTTAACGCCCTTAAAACAGTGGGATACAGAGAGTTATTCAACTATTTTGGAGGAGAATACTCTAAAGAATTTGCTGTAGAGGAAATTAAAAAAAACACTAGAAGGTTTGCCAAAAGACAAGGAACTTGGTTTAGAAAAAATAAAGATATCCTTTGGTTTGAATATAATACAAAGCCTTTAGATATTATCAATAATATAATTAACGCCCAAAATAAATAATAATATTTTAGGCGTTAATTAATTACACCTAATGATCAACTTCATTTTTAACAACTAATCGAAAACCTTCTCCGTGGATATTGACGATTTCAACTTCATCATCCTTACTTAAATATTTACGCAGTTTGGCAATATATACATCCATACTACGAGAGGTAAAATAATTATCATCTCTCCATATTTTAGTAAGTGCTAATTCTCTTGGCATTAAATCGTTCTTATGTAAAGCCAATAACCTTAATAAGTCATTCTCTTTAGGCGACAATTTAACTGGATTATCTTTATTATAAGTTAAAAAACGCAATCTTGAATTTAAAAAAAAGTTTCCTATTTCGAATTCATATTCTTTACTATCAGCTAAGGTATCTGTAGCTTTTCTTTGAATTATTGCTTTTATTTTCATCAATAATACTTCACTATCAAAAGGTTTATTCAGATAGTCATCTGCTCCTACCTTATAACCTTTTAAAACATCTTCTTTCAATGCTTTTGCTGTTAAAAAAATAATTGGAACATCTTTATTTTTCTCTCTAATTTCTTTAGCAAGTGTAAAGCCGTCTTTGTAAGGCATCATCACATCTAGAATACAAAGATCGTAATCGCCTTTTTTAAATTTTTCAAAACCTTCCATTCCATTTTTAGCATGAGTTACGTTATAATCGTTCATAGCTAAATAATCTCTAAGGATAGTACCAAAGTTTGGATCGTCTTCTACAAGTAGAATTTTTTTGTTTTCTGTTTCCATATTATTATGATATTAAGTGCATTTTAATAAAAAAGGTACTCCCTTTCCCCTTTTCGCTTTCCACATATATTTCGGCATCATGGTCATCGAGAATTCGTTTTACATAAGACAATCCAAGACCGTGCCCTTTTACATTATGGATATCTCCCATTTGTTCCCTATAAAATTTTTCAAATATTTTTTTCTGTACCGCTTTAGTCATTCCAATCCCCTTATCCACAACTTTTAAAATAATAAATTCATCTTCATTCTCTGTATATATATCTATTTCTGGGGCTCCCTCAGTATATTTAATCGCATTATCTATAACATTTACTATGATATTCGTTAAATGTACATCACTAGCCTTAACAGACGACTTTTGAGCATTAAAATGTGTTTTAATGTACCCTCCTTTATTTTCTACTATCAAACTAACATGAGTTATTGCATCTTCAACAATTTCATGAAGTAGTACTCTACTTTTATCTAAATCAAGCTCATCTTTTTCTAGTTTAGAAATACGCAATACATTCTCTACCTGTGTATGCATTCTACGATTTTCTTCTCGAATCATTTTATGATATCGTGCAACAATCTCTTTGTTATCAGACACCTTCGGGTTTTTTAAAGCATCTAAAGCAAGGTTAATCGTTGCTATTGGTGTTTTAAACTCATGAGTCATATTGTTAATAAAGTCAGTTTTAATCTGAGATATTTGTCGTTGTTTTAGTAATTGTCTTAATGCGCTGGTATAAGTGAATATAATTATCCCTGTAAATACAAGAGATAAAATTGCCATTCCTAAAATAGAACTCAATACAAACTTCTTCTTATCTGAAAAGTTTACATACAATTGAAAACTTGTCTTAATATCTTCATTTACAAAAAGTGGCACTCCATATGTTGAAACTGGGTTTAAACTAAAGTCCCTAGACCTTATTTTTGTTGCCAAATCATTACTATAAATTGCATATTCAAAATTGGTGCTTAATCCTCTTTCTTTTAATTCTTTAGAAATTAGTTTTTTAATTTTATCTCCTGTTATCCTTTTATGAATAGGTGTCTTCGCCAAAAGGTTTCGATATGCATTTTCAAATTGATTTCGTTCATAGTCTTTTAACCTCTTAAAGTTTTCAGTTTTGGATTGAACACTTTTACTACCATCTATACTTGGTGTAATTTTAGTAGTAATTTTTCTACTTGTAATTTTTTTAAATTGAATGCTATCAATATCCAAATCTAAAGCATTTGTAGATAATTTATAATTCTCTTCTAAAACTCCATCAGAAAAAATAAAAGTTTCATCGTTTCGATCGTTTGTGATGGTATAAATTAATTCACTAAAACTTGCTTGATCGGGAACCGTAATAGTATCAATTATTCCACTATAGACTTCGTAATATTTTTCAATTTCATCTAATTGAATTTCTTTTGAAACAGAAATCAACAATTGTCTAACGTTCAATGTGAACTGATCCTCCCTAGTTTCATAGGAATTTCTAATCCAATATCCTTGTACAAAAACAATCCCCAAAAGGGACAATGTCATTAAAGCAATTAATAATGGAAAAAGCCTATTATTCATTGTTCAAAAATAGGATTTTAACATTTAGAGGGCTGTCTATTTAACCAAATGTTAACAGAATGGAGAATTGTTAATTTAACATGTTTTTTAACAGATTTAAATGAATTGCTTTAACTTTTTTAAGTGTAGTGTCTAAATGTATATTCTCAATTATAAAATCTGCAAATTTTTCCTTTTTTGCATCTGTCCATTGGTTCTTAATACGGTCTAAGATTTCATCTTTAGTTATGGAGTCCCTTTTTAATACCCTTTCTATTCTAAGCTCTAAAGGGGCAGTTATCAATATAGTAAAGTCGCATTTTTTATATCCATCATTTTCATATAGAATAGCCGCTTCTTTTATAATATAAGGAGCATCCTGCTCAATAGACCATTTTTTAAAATGTTCTGCTACTTTAGGGTGAATAATTTTATTAATTTTATTTAATAATTTAACATCGTTAAATATTAATTCTGCTACATACTTATTATTAAGTTTTTCCTTTGCATAAGCTTTTTCACCTAAAACTGCAATAATCTCATTTCTAATTATTTTGGAAGTATTTGTAAGTTTTTTGGCTTCAATGTCAGCAATATAAATTGGAATGCCCAATTCTTTAAACATCATGGAAACAGTAGTTTTTCCACTGCCAATACCTCCGGTAAGTCCTATAATTTTCATTTAAAAATTAAGTATTCAATTTTTTCATTCCTTAATAAAATATTTTGAACCAAAGTAGATTTTTTTTCCAATACAGGAATCAAATAATTTTCATCAATATTCCTATCCTTAAAATCACATGCAATTGTAAAATCTTTTTCAAAAACACTGTTAAAATTTGTTACGGAAACATCAAATGTAATTGAAACTATATCCGGAATTAATTTAATATTAGTACCTAAGGGTAAATTCTTAATCTTTATTGGAATGGTAAGGGTTTTCTGAGTAAACTCTTCAACAACTATACTATATGCTATCGACCTATTTGAATAGGATACATTTTTAATATTAATAGCTTCAATTTCTATTTCACCAGAAACAGTACTACTTAATAACTCATACTTTATGGGTTTCGTAAAAACGCTTTTCATACTTTCCATTACTTTGGAAGGGCCTGATATAATAATTACATTAGTATCTAATGTAATTTCTTTTACTGCTTTAAACCCATTTTTAAAAGTAATATCCGAAACAATTTTTAGTGGAATTTCTTTAGAAATAATTGTGTCCAGGTTTAAATTTAATTCATTAATAGAAACATTTTTAACAGCAATATTACTTTTTAATTCTGAAGTAATAATTTTAATCAAATCATTATTACTTAAACTTACGGGCATATCCTCTTTAAGATAATTAGTTACATTAATAGCAACAACTGGTTTTTTGAATTTATAAGATAAAAAATCAAAGCCACTAGAGGTTAAATCAAAAGTTACTTTATCCACATTATTATCAGCTAATACAGTATTATTAGGTAAATTTATATAACTTATCGACGCTTCTACTGTTGCAGTAAAATCTTTTGAAAATTTTGATAAAAACCAAATAAAGAAGGTGACAAACAAAAAAAACAAAGCCATTTTTAGCTTTCCTTTTTTCACTTGTTTTGCATGTTTCCTTGACATAATTTTATTATTATGTTAAATTTACTTAAAAAATAAATGAGGAAACTGTTTCTCTGCATCTCTTTTTAAAATGTTAATATAAATAGTAGATTTAAAAAAAGCCAATCCATATCCGAAATATTGTATAAACAAAGCAAGTACTGATAATAAGCCTACATATAAACTTTTATTCTTAATACTAGAATCTAAAAATATTAAACATAAATAAAGACCCAAAGGGAAAATAAAAAATACATTTACAAATATCGATAATGAGATGGATACTGACGAAAACAATACAAAGACCGTAGGAAACCAATACGTTATTTTAGCCATTGAAGGGTGCCAACTATTCAATATAGGTCTAACTAATCCAAACTTTTTCACCTGCATATAAAACTTAGCCCAGGATATTCTTCGCTTATGATACACATAAGCATTGGGAATGAATGTTGTTTTAAAGCCTGATTTTAATAATCGTATGGATAAATCTGGATCTTCTCCTGGATGAATCTTAGCAAATCCATTTGTAGCATTAAATGCTTCTTTTGAGATGCCCATATTAAAACTTCTAGGTTCAAAATTAGAAACGCTTTTTTCGCTTCCTCTGATTCCTCCTGTAGTATAAAAAGAGGTCATTACATAATTTATAGCCTTTTGCAAAGTAGAAAAGTTAGAATGGGCTGCATCTGCTCCACCAAAACAATCATAATAATTATAATTTAAAAAAGAAGAAATCGTATTTAAATAATGAGATGGCAGAATACAATCTGAATCTAAAATGATATAGTAATTACCTTTAGCCCGTAACATACCATAATTTCTTGAAGCACCAGGACCAGAATTTTCTTTAAAATAGTAAGATATATTTAATTGGGAGGAGAAGGATTTACAAATTTCTTCAGAAGATAAAGTAGATCCATCTTCTATAATTACAATCTCATATTCTATATTAGAATTTAATTCCGTAAAACTTTTTAAGAGTTCTTTTGTTTCCTGAGGTCTATTATAAACTGGAATAATAAAAGAAAAGTTTAACTGCATTAAGCAAAGGTAAATAAAAAAAGCCACCCTGATTATTATCAGGATGGCTTTCTAATTATTAATAAAAATTAATTATTAGTACTTAATAATTAGTTCTTAATAATTTTATAAGTAGCTGATCTACCGTTTACAGAAACATCCATAAGGTATGCTCCAGTTACTAAGTTAGAAACATCTATTTGAGAGCTAGTTGCATTGATATTTTGATCAACAACTTTTTGACCTAAAATATTGTAAATAGCCACTCTTTCAATGTTATCTTGAGCAGATACATTTATAACAGTAGTTGATGGATTTGGATAATAACTAAATCCTTCAATTGTGTTATCACTAGTTCCAAGAATTGTACAAGTACCAGAGAAAGTGTAAACACCTTCTAATGTAGCATCTATAACAAATCCTCCACCAGCACCATCATCATAAGCTTCTCCATTACCAACTAAACCAGCAGTAGAGTTTTCCCAGAATACATTAGATGCATCGGCAGCTTCTACAGATAATCCAACCCAGTAAGTTGTTGCAGCTCCAGCTTGACCAGCAAGATCTACTGGAGTAATATCCAATACAACTTCCCAAATCTGGAAACCAAAGTTAGCTCCTATTTCAGTTTGTGATGTTGGCACTACTCCTGCTTGAAAATCAATTTCAGCACCTGGAGCTCCAGCATTATCTTCATAAACATGAACATCTACAAATGCAGCATTAATACCACCTGCTTCAGGTCCAATAAATAAGTTAGCACTTATTGTCTCTAAAGACATATCCATATCAGCCATAACATCCATATCATGAGCAACTATTCTACCTAAGTTAAAGGTACAACTTTTACCATTCTCAAAAGCATTACTTGGCGCTGTAGAAACACAATCATCGTTTCCTCCGATTATCTCACAAGCAACATTTAAGTCATAAAGACCAGAATTTGCACCAAATGCAGTTACATAAATAGTATACGTTTCTCCAGAAGTTCCTACAAAATCAATTAAAGAAAGCAATCCTGTTCCACCATCGTCATCAGAAGCTACACAAACTAAAGCTCCACAATCTCCTGTGAATAAACCTAGTTTTGTATCAAAGTCAGATCCTTCAGTGTCTATAGAAACATTATAATCTCCATCAGCTGGGATAGTTAAAGAATACCAAACACCTGGTCCAGTATTTAAAGCTAAACCATCACAATCTGCAGGAGCATCTGTATTAGTTGCATCTGTAGTATCTCCTGAATTTGTAGTACCACAATCAACAGCAATTGCATCAGCACACTCATCATTTGGAGGTCCAGCTAAAGGAGCTTCACACATAACAATAGTGTAAGCAATTACTTGACCAGAATCTCCACCAACTTCATCACATATTTTTAATGACCAATCTCCAGTAATAACTTCACCATCAAAAGCAGCAGCAAAAGTACCACCTTGTGGCGCAAAAGGCTCTGCATTATATGGAGGAGTAGCAGCAGTAATATCTGCACCACCATCCATAAAGATAGTATTGTTATACGCGTCATCATCATTACCACCTAATGGTCCAGCTAATAATAGCTCAGCACCTGTAGGAGAAACTAATGAAAGAACTAAATCTCCAGACCAAGTATGTGTAATATCAATAGTAACGCTCACAATACTAGAATCTACATTAATAGTACCTATTCCAGCTACAGTTGCAGGAACTAAGTTTGGCGCTGCAACACAATCAGCAGTTGAAGTGTCAGCACCATCAATATCGAAAGGTACATCAGTTGCGTCATAAGGCACATTATCTCCAGTACATACGAAAGGAGGTATCACTTCTGGCTCACAAAAAGAAATAGAGAATGCAATTACTTGACCAGTATCTCCACCAACTTCATCACATACTTTTAAAGACCAATCACCATCAATAGATTCACCATCAAATGCAGCAGCAAAAGTACCACCTTGTGGCGCAAAAGCCTCCGCATTATATGGAGGAGTAGCTACAGTAATGTCTGCACCATCATCCATAAAGATAGTATTGTTATACGCATCATCATCATTACCACCTAATGGTCCAGCTAATAATAGCTCTGCACCTGTAGGAGAAACTAATGAAATAACTAAATCTCCAGACCAAGTATGCGCAATATCAATTGTTACATTGTCAATAGCAGCATCTACACCAATTGTTCCACCTTCAGCAGAAGCAACAGTTACAGGAACTAAGTTTGGAGCTGCAACACAATCAGCAGTTGAAGTGTCAGCACCATCAATATCGAAAGGAACAGCAGTAGAGTCATACTGTACAATGTCACCAGTACAATCCACTGGATCACCTCCTGAACATTCTCCAAAAGAAATTTGAGATACTAATTCTGCTGCACCTCCTGTAAGATCTTCTATTTCAGCACTTACTATTATTTCATCAGCAATATAACCAAAGAATACTGGTCCTGGAATTGACGTATCAACAGTAACTGTTTCAATTAGTCCTCCCGTTCCAAAAATTCTTACATCTACCGAAGCAGCTGCAAAAAGTGCATTAATATCAAGTCCAAATGAATTTACATCACCATTTGGAAATTCAACAATAGTAAATGAAGTAAATTGATTAGCTCCAACTACATCGTCAACATTAACATCAAAACCTGCAGGTGCAAAAACCATAGGATCAGCGTTTGCAGGAGTATTTGTTGTAATTGATATTCCTGGTAAAATTTCTCCAGGAGCATAACAACTGTTTCCTCCATCATTTATAGGACCATCACAAGCACTAATCGCGCCTGGACCTCCTGCTAAATCTTCTAATGGTAAAGCACCAGCTTCAGCATCAAAAGCAGCTCTATCGGTAAAAACACCAGCAGTACAACCGCCGCCGCCACCGCCGCCGCAATTTCCAAACATAAGGTTTGCCATAAGCTCACCACTACCATTTGCGCCTTCGATTTCTATATAACCAATTGCATAATCAGTCATTACTCCATAGAAATTTTCTGTTGCAACAGTATTGTTTATTGTCCAAGAATCCTGTAAAACTCCACCGGCATCAAAAATTCTAAATTCAGTATCTGGATCAGAATTATTCCATAGAATCATTCCAACATCAAAAACATCATCAGCACCATTAAAGGTTAAAGTCATCGAATCTCCAAAAGAATTAGGACCAACAAGATCAACAGTATTACCTAAAAATCCTATTTCAAGCCATACAGTCTCTATAGTTCCTGCACCAAAAGCTTCCATTTCAAAGCCTTCTTCAAGTACACCTGGAGCATAACAACCATTTCCTGCACTACTCATAGGACCTACCCCACAAGCCATTACTCCAGTACCTGGAGCTGGACCATCTCCAAAATCTTCTTCAGTTAAAGCATCTGTACAAGAAGCTTGAAAGTCAGCAAGAACAGTAAAAACTTGAGTACCACCATTACTTTGATTGTTAGTAACAAATGTACTTCTATTTGAAGTTATTGATGTTCTATTCACAGTAGAACTATTTTCTAGTTCAGTATAAGATACTTCTCCAGACAAATAATTTTCATTACCTGTTAAAACGATTGGAGTATTCGCTTTAGCTTGGGTATTAATTTGTGTTTGTAACCGATCCGGATTATTTTCCGCCCAATTAGTTAAGCTTCCTGTTTGGCTAAACCCAATAGCGCAAACAAAAAAAGCAATTAATAATGTAAATTTTTTCATAATATTATAATTGTTTTATAGTTAATAAGCCACTAATGTATCACAAAAAAAAAGTTAGTGCAAATCTTTTTCGATAAGAAGTATTAATTATCGATAAAAAATGTAAAGTTATCCTACATAAAACATCTAAACCTGCATTTTTGGAAAGAAAAAACCCACTCTCAATATTTTGTAAGTGGGTTGTTAAGTTTTAAAAAAAAATAAAATTAACTCATAAAAGAATCCATAACTTCATTACTTACTCCCATATTAGAAAATCCTCCATCATTATATAGATTCTGTAGAGTTACCCTTTTTGTTAAGTCACTAAACATTGCTATAGTATAATTCGCACAATCTATTGCAGTTGCATTACCTAAAGGAGACATTTTTTCTGCATAAGCAATAAAACCATCAAAGCCTTTAACACCTTGCCCCGCAGTTGTTGGTGTAGGGGATTGTGAAATAGTATTTACTCGTACTTTTTTATCTTTCCCAAAGAAATAACCAAAACTACGTGCAATAGATTCTAAATAAGCTTTATTGTCTGCCATGTCATTATAATCTGGAAAAACTCGTTGCGAAGCCATATAAGTTAATGCAACAATACTTCCCCATTCACTCATAGCATCTTTTTTATATAATACTTGCATTACTTTATGAAAAGATCCTGCAGATACATCCCAACCCTTTTGCGTATAACTATAGTTTTGATCGGTATAATGATTCCCTTTTCTAACGTTTACAGACATCCCTATAGAGTGTAATACAAAATCAATTTTGCCTCCAAGGATTTCCATTGACTTTTCAACCAAATTTTCCAAATCTTCAATACTAGTTGCATCCGCTGGAATAATTTCTGAACCAGTCTTTTTAGCTAATTCGTTTATTTGCCCCATACGCATCGCAATAGGTGCGTTTGTAAGTACAAAAGTTCCACCTTCTTCTGAAACACGTTCAGCAGTTTTCCAGGCTATGGAATTTTCATCTAAAGCTCCAAAAATAATTCCCCGTTTCCCTTTTAATAAATTATAAGACATATTCTATTTGTATTTTTATTTCTAAATTATTTATTCAATTTTGTAAATATACACTTTAATTCAATAATTCTTTTGCGTGATTTAAAGCAGCAGCAGTAAGTGTTTTTCCACCTATCATTTCTGCTAATTCGTTAACCCGCTCCTCTTTATTTAATTTTTTTAATCTAGTTATTGTAATTTCATTAGTGTCTTCTTTGTATATTTTAATATGATTATTACCAGATGCTGCTATTTGTGGTAAATGTGTAATGCAAAATATTTGCATGGACTGACTCATGTTTTTTAATATACCAGACATTTTATAAGCAACTTCTCCAGACAGGCCTGTGTCTATTTCATCGAAGATTAATGTTGGCAATGCTTTATATTCTGCCAAAACAGCTTTTATAGCAAGCATGATTCTACTTAATTCTCCACCTGAAGCAACTTTCTTTAAAGTGCCAAAAGCCAAACCTTTATTTGCAGTAAATAAAAGCTGTAGATTATCTATTCCATTTTTCCTGAAATTATTTGAAGTCGTAATTTCAAACTTAAATTGTGCATTTGGCAAACCTAAATCTACTAATAAAGACTTTAGTTTTTTAATTAAAGTTGGAATTACTTTAATTCTACTAGTATGTAACTTACTTGCAATTTCCGAAACTTCTATTTGCAAATTCTTTTGGTCTTTCTCTAAAGCTTCAATTTTACTGTCGAGGTGATGGGTAATATCAATCTTTGATTCTAACTGTTGTTGCAATAAAAGTAGATCTTCAACAGAATCTATGCTATGCTTTTGTTGTAATTTATAAAGCAATTGAAGTGTATTATTAATTTCAAATAACTTAGTGGGATCTGCTTCAATAATATTTGCTTTATTTTCTAAGCCTTCAGAAACATCTTCAATCTCAATTATCACACTATTTAGTCTATTCCAAAACTCTTCAAAATCTGAAGATATATTTCGGAGATTAGCCAAAGTTAATCTCACTTCTTTTAATCTTTCGAAGGCGCCAATTTCTTCATTAGAAATTAGTTGATTAATCTTAGACAAAGATTCTTGTATTACTTCAGTATTAGAAAGCGTGTCGTAAGTTTCTTCTAATGCATTCTGATTTAGATTAGCCAAATTTGCTTCTACCAATTCGTTATACAAAAAGGTATTATAATCTAATTCTTTTGAGGCTGTTTCTTTCTTATAATGTAATTCGGTTAAGATTTCAGAAGTTTCATTAAACTCTTCCAATTTTTTAATATATGTTTTAAGCAAGGCTGTATTCCCTGCCAATACATCTATTACTTCTATTTGAAAGGTTTCAGAAAACAAGGATAATGTTTCGTTTTGACTGTGAATATCTGCTAAATGTGGCGCAATTGCCTGCAACTGTGACAGTGTTACTGGCGTATCGTTTACAAAAGCTCTTGATTTGCCTGAAGGCAAAAGCTCTCTTCTTATTATAGTATGAAAATCAAAGTCCAAATTATTAGCCTTGAAGATGGATAAATGCAAATGTTCTTCTAGCCTAAATTCTGCTTCAATAATACATTTTTTTGAAATATCCTGAACACTACTAAGATCTGCTCGCTTTCCTAACAATAAAGCCAATGCTCCTAATAAGATTGATTTCCCTGCTCCTGTTTCTCCAGTAATTATGGTTAATCCTGAATTAAATTGCACACTAATATCATCTATTAAGGCATAATTTTTTATGGAAAGGCTAGTAATCACAGAAACAATTATTAAAGTATTCTAAGCTTCTAAAGTAAGGGAGTTTTATATTTTTTACAAAAAAATAAAAGAATTAATATTTAATCTTACTCCAGTTCTCTCTTTTAGTTGGTGCCATTCTATTTAGATTATTAACAAGCTCTGTAATATCTACGCTAGGCCCTCCACTAAATATACTTTGAATTTCATCTGACTTGGCATCGAAAAAAGTCCGTAATAAATAAGAGTTTGGTCTACGGTCATTGATTCCCTTTAAAATAGAAATTGATTTAATAATATTCTCTTTTGCATCTTTTTGAGATTTTACCATTGCATCCATTCCATACATATGATACTCATACATTGCTGTATGAAACTCTTTATAAACTTGAGAAATTAAAGCATCATTATATCGAAATCTTGATTGAGTTCCATCAGATGACTTCCATCCCTGAGAACCACTAGAAGCGGCGTTATTAACAATTTGTTTTGCTATATCAAAATATTCTCTTCCTCCATCTAAAGTAAAAGTACTTGCATCTAACCCAAGTATAGTATACACATGAAATGCAATCACCGATGTTAAATTAGAGCCAAACGAATTGATATTAAAGGTTAAGGATTCAAACTCAAAATATGTGAAATTAAATTGCTTATCATTATAATTATAAATTGGAGTAGAATAAGAAGAACGATAAACTGGCCTTGATGCTTGTATTTGTATCGTTGCTTGAAAAACATTTGCCTCAAAATTTGTTATAATTATGGACATGTTACAATCGATTTTTTCTTGGTTTTTAAAATCTTTATCCGTCCATTTTGTAGTATTAATAAACTCAACTAATTGAGTTTCTAATGTTCTAAAAACTTGCAAATTTGGTTGCCCTGTTTGGTCTGCATTAATAGAAACCGAAGAATTAATTTCTTGTGCTGTACTTGAAATTGTTGCAATTAATAACGAAATTAAAAATAAAAATCTAGGCATAAATTTGTTTTATAATATGTTGTAAAATATCGATTGCTACTTCCCTCTTGGGTTTAACTTCAAAAGGATATATTTTATTGTCTTTAGAAATTAAAGTCACTTTGTTGGTATTGGTTTTAAAGCCTGCCCCTTTATCATTTAGCGAATTTAATACAATTAAATCTAAATTCTTTTTTTTCAGTTTTGTTTTTGCATTTTCTAATTCGTTTTCTGTTTCTAATGCAAATCCAACTAAAAATTTATCCTTTTTAATCTCGCCTAATGAAGCTAAAATATCTTTTGTTTTTTCAAACTCAATTATTAGAGTATCTTCTTTCTTTTTAATTTTTTGCAATGCTTTTTCTTTTGGACTAAAATCTGCAACAGCAGCACTAAGAATAGCAATATCACATTCGCCAAAATAATTATGAGTTTCTGTATACATCTCTTTAGCCGAAGTAACATTAATGACTTTTACAAAACTATTAGTGATGGTTAAATTAACTGGTCCAGAAACAAGTGTTACTTGAGCACCAAGACTAGCTGCCTCTTCGGCTATAGCATAGCCCATTTTTCCGCTTGAATGATTCCCGACAAAACGAACGGGATCTATAGCTTCAAACGTTGGACCCGCAGTAATCAAAATTTTCTTTCCCTTTAAAGGGAGTTTATCCAATATATCATTTTCAAGAAATGAGATAATTGCTTCAGGTTCTGCCATTCTACCTGGGCCAACTAATCCACTTGCCAATTCTCCATCTACCGCTGGTATCTGAATATTTCCAAAGTTTTCTAGTTTTTCGAAAGAATGCAATGTTGTTGGATGCTTGTACATATCTAAATCCATTGCCGGAGCGTAATAGACAGGACATTTTGCAGAAAGGTATACAGCAAGAAGTAAATTATCACAAGTACCATTTGCCATTTTAGACATGGTGTTTGCTGTAGCAGGAGCAATGATAATTAAATTTGCCCAAAGGGCTAAATCTACATGATTATTCCATTGGGCATTATCATCATCTTCCTTGGTGAAAGAGGAATATACTTCGTTTTTAGATAAAGTAGAAAGGGTTAAAGGTGTTACAAATTCCTTTGCTGAAGGAGTCATAACAACTTTAACATTAGCTCCATTTTTTATTAGAAGCCTTACTAAAAATGCAGATTTATAAGCAGCAATACCCGCAGTGACGCCAAGTAATATATTTTTACCGCTTAAAACTGACATTCTTATTTTTCTATATCTTGGTCTAGTGTATTTCTATGGTAGATTTTATCGTCTAACCATTCTTGAACAGCAATTGCATGTGGTTTTGGTAGTCTTTCATAAAATTTTGAAACTTCAATTTGCTCTTTGTTTTCAAATATTTCTTCTAAACTATCATTATAAGTAGCAAACTCATCTAATTTTTCAAGTAGTTCTTTTTTAATATCTCCATTGATTTGAATCGCTCTTTTTGAGATAATAGAAATTGCCTCATAGATATTATTAGTTGGAGCATCCACTAAATTTTTATCTATTGTAGTTGTGTTTGTTGGGGCTTCAGTACTCTTTAAATCTTTCATATTCTTTTTATTAACTTGACTTTTCGGTAGAAGTTAGTCTACTCTCTATATCTTCTTTTATTTCGTTTGCATCTGACATTAAATCACTATCGGAATAATACTTTACAAAATCATCATAGTATTCTAATGTAATTAATAGACGGTCATTTACTTTTTCAGGAACACTATTGTTTGCTAGTTCGTATTCAGCTTCCATCTTTCCAAAGAAAGCATCTTTTCTAAATACAGAACCTGGAAAATCACTTATAAAGTTATCAAAGGCTTCAATAGCATTGCTATAAGAACCTAGTGCTTCTCCTGTTTTTAAATATTGTTTCGCAATCTCAATTGCTTTTATTTCTAATTTATAGCGCAATTCAGCAACTTTTTCATTTGCTTCTAAACGGAATTCAGAATCTGGATAGGTATCTATAAAAACCTGTAATTTTTCCAATCCTGTATAGGTGTCTTTTTGATCTAAGGAATATCGAGGTGATAATTCATAATAACTAAGCGCAGATCTATAAGAAGCTAATTCTACACTATCACTTTTTGGATAGGAATTTGCAAATCGCTCAAATTGATAACCTGCAAGATAAAAATCTTCCAAATTGTAAAATGTATTTGCATACATATACATCAATTTTTCAGCTTGAGGTTTCCCTCTATAAACTGGGACAATTTGCTCCATCAGCTTTAAAGCTTTCTTATATTTTCCTTGAACATAAAGAGATTCTGCATAAGCATACTTCTCCCCAGCATTAGGGTTTTTTAATACTTTTTGATACTCCCCACAGGAAGAAAAAAGAAGGACTGTAAATAATAGTAGTAAACTCGCTCTCATAAATTTAAAAAACATCGTGCAAAAGTAATCAATTATACCTGATAACAAAAACTTATTATTAAGCTAAAATATTGCTACTTCCGTTATAAATATTAGGTTTTTGAAATATTTAACTTAGTTATTTCAAAAGCTATTTAAAATTCTTCAATAAAGGCATCTATTTTTGACTGTAAATTATCGCTAATACCTACTAAAGGCAAACGAACATAGTCCTCACATATTCCTAACTTTTTGAATACTGATTTTATTCCTGCGGGGTTTCCCTCTTCAAAAATATAATCTATTGCAGGAGCAATTTTATAATGTAGTTTATAAGCTTCTTCTGCTTTTTTATTTAGTCCTAGGGAAACCATTTTAGAAAATTCTTTTGGGAAGCCCTCTCCTATTACCGATATAACACCTGCTCCTCCTGCTAAAACCATTGGGAGTGTTATCATATCATCTCCAGAGATTACTAGAAAATCTTTAGGACATGCATTAATAAGTTTCATCGCCTGAACAATATCTCCAGCAGCTTCTTTTATTGCAACAATGTTTTTAAAATCATTAGCCAAACGCATCACTGTATTAACTTCCATATTTGAAGCTGTTCTTCCAGGTACGTTATACACAATTATTGGCTTTGGAGATTCTTTAGCTATTGCAGCAAAATGTTGATATATCCCTTCTTGTGTTGGTTTGTTATAATATGGAGAAACCGATAAAATCGCTGCAAAATCTTTAAGATTTGTAGATTTTATTTCTTCGATAACCCCTGCAGTATTATTTCCTCCAATACCTAAGACTAAAGGTAATCTTCCATTATTAGCATCAACAATAGTCTGAATTACTAACAGTTTTTCTTCCTTAGAAAGTGTTGCGCTTTCGGCAGTTGTACCTAAAACAACCAAATAGTTTATTCCATTTTCTATATTGTAATTAACCACATTCTTCAATCCTTCTAAATCTATTGAATAATCTTCATTAAATGGTGTAATCAAAGCTACTCCTGTACCTATAAACTCTTTCATATTTTATTTAAAACCTTTAAATATTTTATTAACTCATTACCAAATCGATCTACTTGTAAGGGATCTTCCTTTATTATTAAATCAAAAAGACGTTTATCTATTTCAGAAAACCCAACTTTAAATTTTGCATTACTGCTAGAAACCATAACATCTAAATAATCATTTTTAGAATTATAATACCCAACCAAAACATCAAATTTCATTTCTAAAAATTCTTTTGCACTTTGGTTATGAATTTCTCCTTTCCAGGTAAAGTGTTTGTTATTTATTTGATTTTGCAATAAGGATGGCAACTTCTTCTTTACTTGCATAAACGTAAATATTTTTACATCCTTACGTTGCAAACCCATTTTTTCTGAAATGGAATACAATTTTTCAAAATCATTAAACAACTCTTCATCTACTAAAAATCCCAAAGTTTTAACAGCATCATTTAACTTAGATATATCTCTATCATTAAGATTTTTATCTGTTAATTTTCTTAGAAACCGTTGTTGTATTTTTTTTAGCATTGAAAATAACTATTCTTAGCAAAAATATAATTTTTGAAATCAATTACTCCTAAATTACGAAATCATTAGTAAAAATTCATCCTCAGTAATAATAGCAACTCCCAAACCTTCAGCCTTCGTTTTTTTACTAGGTCCCATCTTATCTCCAGCAATTACATAGCTAGTCTTTTTTGAAATAGAACTTGATACTTTTCCGCCATTTTTTTCAATTAACTTTTTCAATTCAGTCCGAGTTACTTTGACAAAAACTCCAGAAACTACAAAAGTGCTTCCAGATAATTTATCTGTTTGATTAGCTAACTCTTCTTGTGATATTTCTAATTGAACACCAAACAATATTAAACGATGGATTGTATTTTTATTTTCTTCTATGGAAAAGAAATTAATTACACTTTTTGCTATCACATCACCAATTTCATCCACATTAATTAACTCTTCTTCAGATGCATTAGCAAGAGCTTCTATGTTTTTATAATGTTTGGCTAATTTTTTCGCAACTGTTTCTCCAACATATCGAATCCCCAAGGCAAATAAAACTCGCTCAAAAGGAATTTGTTTGGAAGCTTCAACACCTGCGATTAAATTTTCGGCACTTTTCTCTGCCATTCTATCTAGAGGAAGAATTTGAGCTACATCTAAATCATATAGATCAGCATAGTTATGAATCAATCCGTTAGTTACTAATAAAGCAACCGTTTCTCCACCCAAGCCATCAATATCCATTGCTTTTCTAGAGATAAAATGTTGAATTCTACCTATAATTTGTGGCGGGCAGCCATCTGTATTTGGACAAAAATGTTTTGCATCTCCTTCTTGACGTATTAATTCGGTATTGCATTCAGGACAATGCGTAATATATTGGGTAGGCATTGAATTTGGTTTTCGATTTATTAAATCAACCTCAACAATTTTAGGGATTATTTCACCTCCTTTTTCTACCATCACAGTATCCCTTTCTCGTATATCTAACTTAGCAATCTGATCTGCATTATGTAATGACGCTCTTTTTACAATAGTTCCAGCTAGTTCAACAGGCTCTAAATTCGCAACTGGAGTAATCGCTCCAGTTCTTCCAACTTGATAAGTAATTTCATTTAAAACCGTTACCGCTTGTTCAGTTTTAAATTTATAGGCCATTGCCCATCGCGGAGCCTTTGCCGTATATCCTAATTCATCTTGTTGGTAAATATTATTTACTTTTATTACAACACCATCGGTTTCATAAGGTAAATCATGACGGTGGATATCCCAATATTCTAAAAACTCAATCACCTCCGTCATAGAGCTTACAACCTTTGCAATAGTCGGAACCTTAAAACCCCAGTTTCTTGCTTTTTCTAGACTTTCCATCTGTGAAGTTAAAGGAAGGCGTTCTCCAACAATTTGGTATAATAAACAGTCTAATGGACGTTTTGCGACCTCAGCACTATCTTGCAATTTTAAACTTCCCGAAGCTGTATTACGTGGATTTCGATAAGGTTCTTCCCCTGCTTCCACTCGTTCCTCATTCATTTTTTCAAATCCCTCTAAAGGAAGAATGATTTCACCACGAATATCAAACCTTTTAGGAAAATCTCCTTTAAGTCTTAATGGGATAGAATTTATCGTTTTTATATTTGTAGTTACCTCATCTCCTTGATAGCCATCTCCTCGAGTTACAGCTCTTTGTAACAATCCATTTTCATAGGTTAAACTTATTGAAGCTCCATCGTATTTAAGCTCACATGTATATTCAATCTCACCATCCACCATTTTTTTTAATCGCGTTTCCCAGTCTTCTAAATCTTCTTTTGAATAGGAATTAGCTAAAGAATACATTCTAAAATCGTGAGTCACTGTAGTAAAGTTTTTGGTAATGGCACCTCCTACTCTTAAGGTTGGAGAGTTAGTATCATAGAATTCTGGGTTGGCTTCTTCTAAAGCTTGAAGTTTCTTCAGTTTTATATCAAAATCATAATCTGAAATCGATGCATTATCCAATACATAATAGTTGTGATTGTGCTTTCGGAGTTCTTCTCTTAGCTGATTGATTTGTTCTTCCATATTCATAAAACAAATATAAAATTCATTCACTAAACATTTAAAGATAGAAAAACTGTTTATAAACAAAAAAGGCCATCTTATTAAGACAGCCTTTTTATATATTAATAAAGTTTAAATTATTCCTTTATAAACCTTTTAGTAATAGCCAATCCGTTTGAAATAAATTTTACAAAATAAATTCCTGTCGAAAATTGAGAAACATCAATACTATGCTTGTTATTTAATTTTTCTCCTTTATAAACTAAAATACCAGTAGAGGAATAAACTAAAAATTCATCATAGCTACCCTTTAATATTTCTATATTCAATAAAGAATTAGTTGGATTTGGATATAGACTAATATTCGCTTCTGCATTTTCAGTAAACGCTTTAATCACTGGAGCTTTATTAATAGTAACAATAGATGCCATTGCATTGTCTCCAGTAATAATTACTTGATCAAACCAAATATTATCATTATTCGCACTTGCATCACATCTAATTCTAAATTTATTACTAGCATTAAAACTATAGTCCCCAGAACTTAAAGATATACTCTCATTTAGATAGGTGCCATTAGAGAAATCTGTACCACTTACATATTGTCCAATTACTTGATAAGACGATCCATTATAAAATTCTACAAAAAAGTCTTCACCAGTTTCCATACTATTTGGATATACATGGAACTCAATATCTATTTGAGTATTTCCAGATAAATCTAATACAGGTGATACTGCATTTGAAGTAGAAGAATTATCTCTTAATTTAATTGAATAAGTACCTTCATACGAGTTTGCAGATGCCTGTCTTGCACAATCATTTCCACCATCAGTCCAACCTTGCAAACCACTTTCAAAATAATAAGCTGCAATTTCACCAGGATTACCTGTACCTCCTCCTTCTAAAGTTGTAAAAGAAGTATTTACTGATCCAGAATCATTTCCTGCTGCATCTTCTGCATTAACAGAAGCATTATAAGATGTTAATTCTGTAAGTCCCGTAACATTATAAGATGTTGTAGTAGAAGTACCAACCACATTGCCAGCTATAGAAACATTATAATGATCTACCCCTACATTGTCTGTAGATGCATTCCAAGTTAGTGTTGCATCACTTGACGTAATATTACTAGCTACTAAGTTAGTTGGGTTAGAAGGTGCTTCGGTATCTGCAGGTCCAGCTTGAACTTGAAACGCTCCCACAACTCCTTTTCTTCCACTCTTATAATATTCATCAATAAACCAAAATGTAGAATCATCTGATGGATCCACATCTATTTTACTATAATCTCCATAACGAGTTCCTGGTATTTTACCAGTCCCTGCAGCTATGGTTCCTTCCATTAAAGTCATAGTACCTAATGGGTCTGAACTAGTTCTTCCTGTAAAATAAGAACCTATATAAACCGTACTAGATGTATTAGGCCCAGACATAGAAGTATAACCTAAACCAATATTACCTTGTCCATCCATAGCCAAACTTGCATTCCAGGCATGTCTTCCGTCTGGTGCCGTATAGGTTCCTTCTTGGTATAAGGACCAAGGTTGATTATCTCCATTTTGACGGAATTCAATCCAACGAACACCAGCTCTTTTTCCTGTAGAAGCATCTGTATCCACAACAAAATTAAATACTGCTGAATTATGAGATCCAAATTTTCTGAATTGAGCTTGATTCATAATGGTTGCCTGTAAAGCATCTACTTTTACTTTTCTTCCATTTCCAGGTTGTACTAAATTTGAAAAACTACCATTATCGAAAACACTAATAAATGGAGTTGTTGCTATTTGTTGTGCTCCAGATATCGTAGAGTTTGCAGCATTGGCCCAATCTACATCGATTGTCCAAAGTTTTATATGATCTGAAGATACTCCACTCCATGCATCATCTTGCATATACACAACAGTAGCTCCTCCTGTAGCAGGTAAATTATCATCTGTTACATTTAATACCTGTGGACTAAAAAACCCACTAGTTGTTATTCCTGGTAGATTAAATCCTAAAATTTGTGCATTTGAATCTCCATTTAGCATAGCAGAACGTTCCAATGCCCAAACTTTATTTGAACCACTTGTGTTTTCAGTTAAATAATAACCATCACTCCAAACCGATAGTTTTTGATAATCTTGTATTGCTGATATAGTATAAACATACCAACCAGAAGTTAAAGGGTTTGGCCCATCTGATACAGCAATTTGAGCACCACTTCCTAAAAAGGAAAGCACCCATCTGTCTGCTGCATTATCATAAGACACTGTTAAGTCACAACACCCTCCAGATGGAAAAATTGCTGGGTTAGGAGCAGTTTGTCCTTGTAATTGATTACCAGATTTATCGTAAATGGCAAACCCAGTATTATAAACTACCATTACATGATTAGGTCCTATTGCTAAAGAAGGATCTGTAGGCTGTGAACCTGACGAATAAGCATCAAATACAACACTTGGTGAAGAAGCACGTACAGATTGCTCCATTTCATTTCTGTTTCTCACAAAATAATCGTCTTGGGTTTGTGGATCCTGTCCTTCTGCAATTAGATTTGCAATTGACCTTTTGTCTTTTGCTTCTTTTACTGTAGTATCTGGCGGCAATAAATCGCTAGGTCTTGAAGACATAGATGACACATACTCAACATATGTGATTTTACCAGTGTAGCTAGCTTTTGTTTTTTCATTTTTTTGAGCAAATCCAGAAAATGTAAATAGGATTAATACTCCTAATAATAGATGGTTTTTTTTCATTTTAAAAAGATTAGTTAGTAATAATCAACAAAGTACGCAAATAAATGTGTGAGTAAGTTTTTTCCTACTTTTATTCGTTGAAATACAAAAAGGGCTTCAATATAGAAACCCCTTTTAATTAGTATTAATCGTCAATAAAAACGTTCCTAACCAAGGCAGCTACCACAGCTCCGGCTATAGGAGCAACAATAAATAGCCAAAGTTGGCTCAATGCCATTCCTCCAGCAAATAATGCAGGGCCTAAACTACGAGCAGGATTAACAGAAGTTCCAGTAATAGGAATTACAACCATATGAATTAAAACTAAGGAAAGACCAATTGCAAGTCCAGCCATTTGAGGAGAAGCTGCTTTTGCAGTGGTACCAAAAATGACCATTAAGAATAAGAAAGTGAATACAAATTCTGCAGTTAAAGCAGCTGTCATATCGTAAGCTCCCCCATATCCAGTACCCCAACCATTAGATCCTAATGCCCATTCTCCCATAGAGAATCCAGCAGAACCAGTGGCTAACATATAAAGAACTCCTGAAGCAGCAATCGCTCCAATACATTGTGAAATTACATAACCCACAGTATCTTTCATTGATAATTTACCAGCTACTAACATTCCTATGGAAATCGCAGGGTTGATATGACATCCCGAAATTGGACCAATGGTATAGGCCATTACAACTACAGTTAAACCAAAGGCGAGAGAAATTCCTAACACTCCTATTCCAACAGGTCCTGAAGCTGTAACTCCGGCTATAACAGCCGCGCCACAACCAAATAAAACTAAAGCAAAAGTCCCTAAGGCTTCTGCAAAATACTTTTTTGATGCACTCATATACTTAAATATTTAATGGTTAATATCTTTAAATATAGATAGTTTGAACCAATGGCTAGGCAAAATGTTAAAAAGTAAATTGAAATAGTTAATAAAAAAAACGCTAAGACCTTTCAGAATTAAGCCATTTTGGCGCTTGTGGATCCTTAAAATTTTTCATTTTATGAAGTAAAGAATCTATCTTATCGTCTACAAGTAGTAGCTCTAAATTATCCATAGAAAGAAAACCTTTTTTTACCATTTTCTCAAGCATTAAAATCAAATCATCATAATAATGATTCACGTTTAACAAACCGATAGGTTTAGAATGAAGTCCTAACTGAAGCCAAGTTATTAATTCGAAAAGCTCTTCCATAGTTCCCATGCCCCCGGGCATAGTAATAAAACCATCACTTTTATTTTGCATTAACAATTTGCGATCGTGCATGTTTTCTGTGGTAATTAATTCAGTTAAGCCCAAATGAACCACTTCTTTTAATTTTAAAAATTCTGGAATGATTCCTATCACCTTACCATTAGATTCTAAAGCAGATTTAGCAATTAACCCCATAATGCCAATTTTTGCTGCACCATATACTAAGGTGATTTCATTTTTAGCTAAGGCCTCACCTAATTGAGAAGCTGCACTAATAATTTCATTATCATTTCCTTCTTTACTTCCGCAAAACACACAAATACTTTCTAATTTTCTCATAATTTCTTACATTTTATCATCCTGTCTTTTTCAAAAATATCCTTTTTAATCTCGATATTAGTAAAACCTTCTTTCTCTAACATATCCTTCATATCTTTTCCTAAGTATTCATTTATTTCAAAAAACAATAAGCCTTCCCGTTTTAAATATTCTTTACTTAGTTCTACAATTCTTCTATAAAACAATAAGGGATCTTCATCTTCTACAAATAAAGCAATCTCTGGTTCATACCTTAATACATTAGCTTGCATTAATTCCTTTTCAGAAGCTCTCACATAAGGAGGATTAGAAACTATAATATCGAATTTTGATTCTTTATGGATCTGCAAGTCTTTACTACTATCAAACTGAAGAACATCTACTTCGATAAAGTTAACATTAACTTTGTTAGCTAGCGCATTTTGATTTGCAATTCTTAAAGCATCTGTAGATACATCAATTGCGCTCACCTTTGTTTCAGGCAATTCATTTGCCAAAGTTATTGCTATACACCCACTGCCAGTACCAATATCAAGAATGCTTGTTTCTTTACTTTGAGTTTCATTTGTAATCCAAGACACTAATTCTTCTGTTTCTGGCCTTGGAATTAAGACACTTTTATCTACTTTAAATGGCAAACCATAAAATTCTGTTTCACCTATAATATACTGAATAGGTTCAGATTGTTTTAATCTAATAATGGCATCCGTAAATTTTTCAAATTTTTCTTCTGAAATTTCTTTTTCAGGTTGCATTGCAGTTTCTATTCTAGATAGTCCCAAATATGCTTCAGATAATAATGAGAAAAAGGATTGAATCTCTTCGGGAGGGTAATCTCCAGAAAGTACATCCACAAAATTTTGTTTTATAACTTTTAATACCAAACTTATAGTTCTTTTAACATGTGTACCGGACAGGAATAATGCCCCGTATTCCCCATAGGGCCATCCAAATATTTAAATCCTTTTTTTAGATAAAGACCTTGTGCTGCCTTCATATAAGTCATCGTTTCTAAATAACATTTTTCAAACTTATATTCTTTAGCTTTTTCAAGGCATAAATCAATCATTTTATTCCCTAGTCCCAAGCCCCTGCATTCTGGAAGAAAATACATTTTTTGTAATTCACAGATGTTTTCATTACAATTTTCTAATTGCGACAAACCTACTCCTCCGATAACTTTTCCTTCAAGCTCCACTACAAAATATATAGCACGAGGATTTTGATAAACTTCATACAAAGTGTCTAAAGTTATATCTGCATATGCAGTTCCTACTTTTGGCACTCCAAAATCTACTAATACCTGTCGTATCACTTTAGCCATCTGGGGATTATCTTTTTTTAAAATCGGTCGAATGATTGCAGTACTCATATAAACTATTCCTTGTATTTTTACAAGGTGAAGATAAATGAAAAATATATGATGCGCTGCATGGAACTTGCTAAAAATGGCTTGGGCACTACCTACCCAAATCCCTTAGTAGGAAGCGTTATTGTGTATAAGGATATTATTATTGGTGAAGGCTGGCACAAACAATCAGGATTGCCTCACGCTGAAGTAAATGCAATAAAAAGTGTTAGTGATTTATCCCTTTTAAAAGACGCTACCATATATGTAAACTTAGAACCCTGTAGTCATTTTGGAAAAACTCCTCCTTGTGCCAATTTAATAATAGAAAAAGGAATTAAAAATGTAGTGATTGGTAGTTTGGATCCTAACCCTGCTGTCGCCGGAAATGGAATTAAAAAACTTAAAGAAGCGGGTTGTAATGTGGTTGAAGAAGTTTTAAAAACCGAATGTGATGAATTAAATAAGCGCTTTTTTAACTATCACATTCATAGAAAACCTTACATTATATTAAAGTGGGCGGAAACTCTAGATGGCTTTATCGCTCCTGAAAAAAGGGAAAACAAAAGCCCCGTTTGGATTACGAATAAACAATCTCGACAATTAGTTCATAAATGGCGTGCGGAAGAACAAGCTATATTGGTAGGTACACAAACTGTACTAGATGACAACCCAAGCTTGAGTGCTAGAGACTGGCAAGGAAAATCTCCGATTAGGGTCGTTCTGGATAGAAGTTTAAAGATTCCTGAAAAAGCATCCGTATTAGATGGAAGTATGAATACCATAATAATTACTGAAAAGGAGGAAGACAGCCATGAAAACCTATCTTATGAAACTATAGATTTTTCCAAGGACATTTCTAGTCAAATAAGTGATCTATTATATAGGTATAAAATTCAGTCTGTGATTATTGAAGGAGGAGCTAAAACAATCAATACTTTTATAGATGCAAATTTATGGGATGAAGCAAGAGTATTTACTGGTAATTCTATATTTAGGGAAGGAACAAAAGCACCCATATTATCAAGAAAAACTGTTTTAGAAGAAAAAATAAAAGAAGATACTTTAAGAATTTACAAGAATGATTAAAACCATAATTTTTGATTTCGGGGATGTTTTCATCAATCTTGATAAAGAAGCTACTTTAGTCCAATTGCAAAAATTAGGCATAAGCTCTTTTAGCGAAGAAATGCTTCAAATAAATATATTATACGAAATCGGTAAAATAAATACGAATACTTTTTTAGATTCCTATATAAAATTATTTCCTGAATTTAACCGGGAGCAATTAAGCAAAGCTTGGAACGCTATTATTTTAGATTTTCCAGAATACCGGTTAAACTTTGTGGAAACACTTTCAGAAAGTAAAAAATATAACTTGATTTTATTAAGTAATACCAATGTATTGCATATTGAAAAGGTAATAGAAAACATGACCTTAAAAAGGTATCATCGATTTAAAAATTGTTTTGATTCATTTTATCTATCCCAAGAAATTCAGTTACGAAAACCAAATTCAGACATTTATAATTATGTTTTGGATACCCATAACCTTATTCCTGAAGAATGCTTATTTATAGACGATACCTTTGAGAATACGGAATCGGCAAACCATTTAGGAATTCATATTTGGAATATAAATCCTAAAAGGGAAGATATCATCGATTTATTTAGCATAAGAAAGGAATTATTTTAAATTTAACATTTATTAACCCAGATAAAAAGAAACCCCATTGATTTACTTACTACTTAGCATTGTTGCCTCTACTTTAATATTTATAACCTTTAAACTCTTTGAAAGATTTAATATAAATATTCTTCAGGCAATCGTTGTAAATTATGTGATTGCATTTACTACCGGAATTATAGCTTATAATGGCACAGTCACTATTTCAGAATTACCTAAAGTTGACTGGTTTTATTACACCTTAGCCTTAGGTGCATTATTTATTATTGTATTTAATTTGATGGCAATTACTACGCAAAGAAGCGGCCTGTCTGTTGTATCTGTAGCAACTAAAATGAGTGTAGTAATTCCTGTACTGTTCGGACTTTTTTATTATAATGAAAGTTTAGGAGCATTAAAATTGATTGGCATAGGTTTAGCCCTAGTAGCTGTTTATTTATCTTCTGTTAAAACCAATAAAGGAATAAATATAGACAGGAAGCTAATTATACTGCCAATTTTAGTTTTTCTAGGAAGCGGTGTAATTGATACTAGTATTAAATTTTTAGAAGATACTTATGTTGCACAAAATGATGTTCCATTGTTTTCTGCTATAATATTTCTAGCAGCGGCAATAGTTGGTGTATTTTCATTGATATTTCAAGCAATTAATGGTAAGTTTAAGTTTGAATTTAAAAATGTTATTGCAGGAATTTGCTTAGGTATACCTAATTATTTTTCTATTTATTTTTTAGTAAAAACATTACGCAGCGACATTCTGGATAGCTCAGGAATATTTACCATTAATAATGTAGCCATTGTAACTTTATCAACATTAGCAGGTATCGTTTTATTTAGAGAAAAACTATTACCAAAAAATTGGCTTGGAATACTATTAGCTATTATTAGTATTATTTTAATTGCATTATAGATTTACAATCTATGGAAGATAAAAAAGACACATATAAAACCTTAACTAAACCTTCTAAAGAAGTACTTTTTAAAGATAGAGCTAGTAAGTTTTTCGGTTATGCATATCCTGTCAATTCTGAAGAAGAAATAAAACTTCGTATTGAGCAATTGAAAAAAGACCATTACAATGCTCGCCATTGGTGTTATGCATGGCAATTAGGCAAGGAATATGAATATTATCGAGCAAATGATGATGGAGAGCCTTCAAATAGTGCTGGGATGCCAATCTATGGTCAATTACAATCTTTTGACGTCACCAATGTTTTAATTGTCGTTGTGCGATATTTTGGCGGAACTAAACTCGGTGTTGGTGGGTTAATACAAGCCTATAAAACCGCTGCTAAACTTGCCTTAGAATCTTCAAATATAGTTGAGAAAACAATAGACGAACTATTTCAATTAAACTTTGGATATCCAGAGATGAATATTGTAATGAGAATTATAAAGGATGAAAAAATTAATATTAAAGAGCAAAAAATGGAATTAGACTGTGAATTTTTTCTTTCTATTCGAAAAAAAGAAGCTAATCGGATTTTTGAAATATTTAATAGTACTTATAAAGTAACTATTAAAAGAGAAGAGGATATTTAATTTTCAATCAATTTTTCTAAAAGATACTCTGGAGCTTTTCTAAGTTTATTTGTGCTACTATTTACAAAAACTAAAGTAGTTGTTGCAGTGATTAATAGTTGCCCATCTTGATTATGTATTTCATAATAAAATTCAATTCTTACGGTAGGAATTTCTTTAAGTGTAGTTGTAATATTAATTACATCATCATAAAGTGCTGGTTTCTTATAATCGATATTTAGATTAACTACTGGTAAATGGATATTGTTTGCTTCCATAAACTTATAGGAGAAGCCCAAGGTACGAAGCCACTCGGTGCGTCCTTGTTCTAGATAATCTGCATAGTTACCATAGTAAACAATTCCCATTTGATCGGTTTCACCATATCTTACTCGTAATTTAGTATGTGTTTTTTTCAAAATAATCTTGAATAATAAGGAAGTTTTGTTGTAGATTTAACCGTGAGATAATATGCAAAAAAAAAACTAGATATTCAATACCCAAAGTGTTTTTTTTATAACTTATTTGTTCACATATTTGCAATGTTAATAAATTGTTATGGGGCATAATAATTTTTAATTTTATTACTATTTTTTTAACTAACCTAACACCAACAATTTAACTATGAGCAAAACTGCAAATTTGGTTTGGAATAAATGCCTAACATTTATCGAAGACAATATTACTGCTCAAGCATACAAAACCTGGTTCGAACCTATTAAAGCAGTTAAGCTTACCGAAGATGCACTAAGTATACAAGTTCCGAGTAAATTCTTTTATGAATGGTTAGAAGAGCATTATGTAAAGATTCTTAAAGTTGCACTTACTAAAGAGTTGGGTGCCAATGCCAAATTAGTTTACATTATTAAAATGGAAAACACCTATGGCAACAAACAACCTTTTACTGAAAAAATACCAAGTTCCAACAGAGGCCATTTAAGATCTCAAGAAATTGATGTTGCAATAAAAAATAAAAGCCCAGAACTCAAAAACCCTTTTGTAATTCCAGGAATTCGAAATGTAAAAATTGAATCTCAATTAAATCCAAATTATAATTTCGAAAATTTCCTTGAAGGAGATTCAAATAGATTAGCTCGTTCCGCTGGAATGGCTGTCGCAAATAAACCTGGAGGAACTTCTTTTAATCCATTATTAATTTTTGGGGGAGTTGGTTTAGGAAAAACACATTTAGCACATGCTATTGGTGTTGAAATAAAAGACAAGTATCCTGAAAAGACAGTTTTATACATTTCCGCAGAAAAATTTACACAACAATATATAGAATCGGTAAAGAAAAATAATAGAAATGACTTTATTCACTTCTATCAAATTATCGACATTCTAATTGTAGACGACATTCAATTACTATCAGGTAAAGCAGGTACCCAAGATGTTTTCTTTCATATATTTAATCACCTTCATCAAAACGGAAAACAAGTTATTTTAACTAGTGACAAGGCTCCTGTTGATATGATTGATATTGAACAACGTTTATTATCTCGATTTAAATGGGGGCTTTCTGCCGAATTAAACCATCCAGATTACGAAACTAGAGTTGCTATCATTAAAAGCAAACTATATCGTGATGGAGTTGTTTTACCAGAAGATATTATAGAATTTTTAGCTAATAATATTAAAACAAATATTAGAGAATTAGAAGGAGCTATTATATCTTTAATTGCACACTCTTCTTTTAACAAAAAAGAAATCACCATAGATCTTGCTAAGAAAATAGTTGACAATTACGTTAAAAACACCAACAGAGAAGTATCCATAGATTATATTCAAAAAGTGGTTAGTGAGTATTTTCAAATGGATGTAGATACGCTTCAGTCCAAAACTAGAAAGCGTCATATTGTGCAGGCTAGACAATTGGCAATGTTTTTTGCGAAAAAATTAACGAAAGCTTCCTTAGCATCTATTGGTTCTCAAATTGGTCAACGAGATCATGCTACCGTACTTCACGCTTGTAAAACTGTTGATAATCTTTCCAGTACGGATAAGCAATTTAGAAAGTATGTTGAGGATCTTAAAAAGAAGTTAACTTTATAGTTTTAAAACTTAACTAATTTTACTTCAGGAATGAAAACAAGGATACTTATGGTTTGTCTTGGCAATATATGCCGCTCCCCATTGGCTGAAGGTATTTTAAAGTCAAAGGTCAACTCAGAAGATATATTTGTAGATTCTGCAGGTACTGGCTCATGGCATGTGGGACAACTCCCCGATCCTAGAAGCATTGATATTGCAAAAGTTCATGGATTGGATATTGCCAATCAAAGAGGAAGACAATTTACTCCAAAAGATTTTTTAGATTTTGATTTTATTTTTGTGATGGATAATTCCAATAAAGGAGATGTCCTACAACTTTCACAAAATGAATCTGACGTTAAAAAAGTACAACTTATTCTTGAGGAACTTTTTCCTAATGAAAACGTAGATGTTCCAGACCCATATTATGGTGGAGAACAGGGCTTTGAAAGTGTTTATCAAATGCTGGATAAAGCTTGTAATGAAATAGTGAAAAGGTTATAATAATATTAGGTGTTTTTATTACTTTAGTATCTTCTAAAAAAAAACCTATTATGAAAATTCTATCAAGACTATTATTCTTATTATTAATATCCTTCTATTCTTACGCACAAGATGTGGATATTGAACTTTTTAAAAGTGGATTTTCAAGTCCAGTAGATATCCAAAATGCAGGAGATGACCGACTCTTTATTGTTGAACAAGCTGGGCGTATTCAAATATTAAATGCAGATGCAACCATAAATCCAGTTCCTTTTTTAAATATAACTAGTATTGTTTCATCTGGTGGAGAACGTGGATTATTAGGATTAGCCTTTCACCCAGATTATGCTAATAATGGTTATTTTTTCGTTTATTATACAGACAACTCTGGTGACACACAAGTCGCTAGGTATACAGTTGATGGTTCAGATCCAGACATAGCAGATCCAGCATCTGCCTTATTAATTATTAATGAATTTCAACCTTTTGGCAATCACAATGGAGGATGTATACAATTTGGTGCAGATGGCTATTTATACATTGGCTTAGGTGATGGTGGTAGCGGTGGAGACCCAGGAGATAGAGCACAAAATCTACAATTACTATTAGGAAAAATGCTTCGCTTAGATATTGATAATGTTGAGGGAGGAAATAATTATGCAATACCTGCAGACAATCCATTTTTAGGAAATCCAGATGCATTAGATGAGATTTGGGCTTATGGATTAAGAAACCCATGGCGTTTTTCTTTCGACAGCGAAACTGACGAATTATGGATTGCAGATGTAGGACAAAATCAAATAGAAGAAATCAATCGAGAAGAAAGCAATCTTGCAGGTCTTAATTACGGATGGCGATGTTATGAAGGATCTCAAGCCTTTAACACAAGTGGTTGTCCAGATCCTTCAGAATTAACTTTTCCTGTTGCTGAATACACACATTCTGTTGGCTATTCGATCACTGGAGGTTATGTATATCATGGTAGTGTATATAGTGACATACAAGACTTATACTTTTTTGCAGATCTTAATGGATTGATTGGAACTGTTGATAACGATAATAATTTAGTTAATCATGGTAATTTTGGAGGCACTTGGGTTTCCTTTGGAGAGGATATAAATGGTGAAATTTATATTGCAAATATTTCTGGAAGTATTCATAAAGTAATTGGAGGCGAAATTTTTGACACAGAAGATTTTTCTAGTTCAGATGTTGCCATAATACCAAACCCTGCTTCAGACAGTTTAAGTGTTTCTATTAATAATAGTTTAATCTCTTCGATTACTATTTTAGATTTAAAAGGGTCTGTGATTATTACAGAAAGCAATATATCTACTTCAGAAAAAATAATTCCTATCCAAACCCTTAATAGTGGTATTTATATTGTTAAAATAAAGTCTGAAAATGGAAAATCTATTATTAAAAAAATAGTGATAAAATAATAATTTATGAACCCCCAAGGTAAACTATATTTAATTCCCTGTACATTGGGGGAAACTGCTCCTTTAGAGGTTTTACCATTATTGGTAAAAAAAGCAGTAGAAGAAATTGATCATTATATTGTAGAACATGAAAAAAACGCCAGAGCTTTTATAAAAAGTATTGTTCCTAGAAAATCGCAACCCGATTTACATTTTAGTTTAATTAATAAGTATACCGAAGAAATTGATATTCCAAATATGCTCAACCCTTGTCTTAATGGTATTGACATGGGCGTAATCTCGGATGCAGGCTGTCCTGGCATTGCAGACCCTGGAGCCGCTATAGTGGAACAAGCACATTTAAAAGGGATTAAAGTAGTCCCTCTTGTAGGTCCCTCTTCTATTTTAATGGCAATGATGGCAAGTGGTTTTAATGGTCAGAACTTTGCATTTAATGGCTATTTGCCAATCGACAAACAGGATCGGAAAAAGGAAATAAAACGACTAGAAAGGCTTTCAGAAGAACAAGATCAATCACAATTATTTATTGAAACTCCTTATCGAAACAACCCCTTTTTAGAAAGTCTTATTAATACATTACATCCTCAAACAAAACTTTGTGTTGCGTGTGATATTACTCTTTCTACAGAATATATAAAAACATATAATGCAAAGGAATGGAAAAAAATAAAGGTGGATCTTTCAAAAAGACCCACCTTATTTATTATTCAGAAATAATTATTTTTAAGCTTTTGCTCTTCTATCTGCTATAACAAATGAAGTATCATAGCCTGAGAATTTTTTAAGGTAATATTTTATGGAAGTTCCAAAAGCATCATTAAAAGTTTGGGTTCCTCCACTTCTTAAGTATTTCTTTACATTTCCTGCTCCAGCAAGATGTGCTGCTGCTAAGATACCAGATTCTGTAATATTAATTCCTCCTATGTTTCGTCCAACATAATTATTAATATCTCTTCGTAGAATCCATTTGTTTCTAGAAGTATTTGCAGAAAAAGCTTTCTCTTGAAGTTGGCTATCTAACATAAAGTTATTAGAATCATAAATACCAATCAATTTAAGTGTGTTCTTACCAAATTGATACTTACCCATATATCCATATTTATTTATAATAGAATAATCTCCTCTAGATTCCTTAAAGCCAAGAGCTTCTTTAAAACCTACATAGGATTTACCCAAGAAAATATAATTTAATGGCTTTTCAGAATGAACATACTTCACTTCTTTCTCGTTTGGCACATTATAACACATCTCTAAATCGTTCATTAGATAATGTGATAAATCCACTTTCTTTTCAAAAGAAAACCCTGTTGTTATAGCTAGTACAACAATTAGTAATAAACTTGTTTTAAATAAGTTACTTTTCATTTTGTATAAAATTTAGATACATTAAGCATCTTCGATTTCAGCGTGCAAAGATACAACTTCTTTTGAAATTAAATAATCTAACATTTTAGCCAATTATTTAACTTCTATGGAATAAAAATAAGTAGGATTTACCCTACATAAAAATATATGATAGGGTTTTAGATGTACAGTGAAAATTATACGTTTAAGTACTTAAGAATATTTCTGAAATGTTAAAAAAGTAGGATTATCTATTCACTTTTTGCTTAGAAATCCATGCCACATATTCTCGTTTATTTCTGTTATGCTGAGAAAGTGTTCTAGCAAATTTATGATAACCAAAGTTTTGTACGTTGGCAACAAAATAATAATAGGAATGATTTTCAAAGTTTAAAACTGCGTCTATTGAAGTAATATCTGGCATAGTGATAGGTCCTGGAGGAACACCCGCATACTTATACGTATTATAGGGAGAGTCTAATTCTAAGTCTTTATATAAAACTCGTTTTATTTCTTGGTCGAAATCTTTATCTAATTTCTTTTTAGAATAAATAACCGTAGGATCTGCCTGCAATAACATTCCTCGTTTTAACCTATTTATATAAACACCTGCTACTCGTTGCCTTTCATCTACTTTGGCAGTTTCTTTTTGTACAATTGCTGCCAAACTGATTACTTCTGTTTTACTTAGGTTTAACTCAGCTGCTTTCTGTGTACGACTTTCATTCCAAAAAGACTGGTATTCTTTAAACATTCTATCTTGGAAACCCTTTGCAGATATATTCCAATAGATTTCATAAGTATTAGGGATATACATCGACAATGCATTATCTGGAGTAAATCCCTTCTTATCTAAATAATCAATATTTCTAAATACTTTCAGAAAATCTAAACTATCCAACTCTAGTTGTTTAGATAATTTTCCAGCAAGGTTTTCTAAGCGCTCTTGATTGTTAAATTTTATCGATATTGGAATATTACCAATTCGTATAGAATTAATAATATCGTTATTATTCATTCCCTTTTTAATAATAAAATGTCCAGACTTAATATTTTGGGGGTATTCTTTTCTATTTGCAACAGCTTCAAAAGAAATAGGATCTTCTAATAAAGGTCTAAGTTCTTCCATAACTTCGCTAAATTTAGCTCCAGTAGGAATATAAACATGTGCTTCATTATTATTAAAAGCAGTATTAGGAATAAAGACAGCATTATATACAAAATATGCAAAACCTGCCATAAGCAACAGTCCAATTAAAGCAACTGCTAGTAGTATTTTTTTAATATACATTATTTATTAATTGATAGTGTAATTCGTTTTTATAGGTTCCTTGAGAATAGATCCAATCCACTTTTAATCCAGATTTTATAAATCCAGATTTTTCAAAAAGTTGGATACTCGCAGTATTATCTTCTGGGATATTTGCATATACCTGATGAACATTTAAATGTGCAAAAGCATAATTGTACAATAACTCTAGAGCTTCTGAAGCATAGCCTTTTTGTTTTTCTTTATCTGACGAAATAAGAACCCCTACTCCTACTCGTCTATGTTTTGGCTCAAAGTCGAATAAATCAATACTACCTAAAGCCTTATTTGAATCTATCTTACAAATTACCAATCGCAATTGTTTTACTTCAAAAATATCTTTATGCGAATTTTCTAGATATTGATTTAATATAAAACGAGAATATGGACTTGTAGTATTACTAACTTCCCAAACCGATTCATCATTTTCCATCTGATAAAGAAAATCTAAATCAGTTGGTTCTAATGCTCTTAGAAGTATTTTTTTTCCTATTAAAGTTTTCATTGCCAGGTTCCTTTAAAAACTTGCGATGCTGGGCCTATTAAATATACATCACTATATTCTCTATCTTTTTTATTAAAAATAACATTCAACACCCCACCTTTAGTTTCTAGGTTAATACTATCTGAAGTAGTTTTATTCGTTTCAAATAAAGCAATTGCTACGGCTGTAACTCCTGTACCACAAGAAAGAGTTTCATCTTCCACACCCCGTTCATAAGTTCTTACTGCAAATGTGTCTTTTTCAATAGCTTCTACAAAATTCACATTCGCTCCAGTATTACCATAAGTACTATATCGAATGGCAGCTCCTTCTTTCTTAACCTCATAACTTTCCAAATCTTTTACTAGTTGTACATGATGTGGAGAACCTGTATCTAAAAACACATGATTTGCAGATACTTCAATATCTGAAACATCATTCATTTTTAAGGACACATTCTCATTATCTAAAGTAGCTTTATGAATTCCGTCAATCGCTTCAAATGTAGTTTGATCTTTAATTATATTTAAATATTCAGCAAAACGAACAATGCATCTTCCTCCATTACCGCACATGGAACCAAGATTACCATCTGCATTAAAATACTGCATCGTAAAATCTAAACTTGCATGATTCTCTAATAAAATTAACCCATCTGCACCTATACCAAATCTACGGTCGCACATTTGAGAGATCAACTCTATGTTTTCTTTAGGAAAGGACTCATTGCGATTATCAATAATGACAAAATCGTTTCCTGTTCCTTGGTATTTGTAAAATTCAATTTTCATTCCCGACAAAGATATTAAAAGCAACCCGTTGATTACATCAATAGTGGCTGTTAAATACTAGTTAAAGTCAAACTTTCAGAAAATATATAAACTAAATCCAAGTTTATTAATAACATCAATCAAAATCATTTCTTATGAAAAAAACAATTCAACTATTCATCATAGCATTTTTAGCAGGAGTTTTTACATTATTAGGCTATAAATATTTTATGGAACCTGATGAAATCATTCATGTAAATCAGCCCATTAGCTCTTCATTGATTCCAGTAACCAACTCTCTTTCTGAAACCAATGCATTTAATATAGATTTCACTGAAGCTGCAGAAAAAACGGTACATACTGTGGTACACGTTAAAAACACTACTATTAGTCGACAAGCAGGAAACCTTAGCGAATATTTTTTTGGAGGAGGAGAACCTCGAGCCATGATTGGCTCCGGAAGTGGTGTTATTATATCTCCAGATGGTTATATTATTACTAACAATCATGTGATTGAAAATTCTACACAATTAGAAGTTACCTTAAATAATAATAAAACCTATGAAGCGGAATTGATCGGCACAGATCCAAATACGGATATTGCTTTAATTAAGATAAACACCGATATCGAGTTGCCATTTATTCCCTTTGGTGATTCGAATGAAATAAAAATTGGAGAATGGGTATTGGCGGTTGGAAATCCTTTTAATTTAACATCTACCGTAACTGCGGGAATTGTAAGCGCAAAAGCTCGCGATTTAAATGAGTTTGACGGTAACCCTCAATCTTTTATCCAAACTGATGCAGCTGTAAATAGGGGTAATAGTGGTGGCGCATTGGTCAATACCAGAGGAGAATTAATAGGAATTAATACCGCGATCACTTCAGAAACTGGGAACTTTGTTGGTTATTCCTTTGCAGTACCTTCAAATAATGCCAGAAAAGTAGTTGAAGATATCATGGAATATGGAAATGTTCAGCGAGGTATTTTAGGAATTACTGGGGGGAGTTTAAATTCTGAAATCGCTAATAGATTGGGCGTTGATGAAACGGAAGGTGTTTATGTAAATGGAATTGAAGAAGGAAGTGGCGCAGATAAAGGAGGAATTGAAAGAGGAGATATAATTAAACAAATTGACGGTCAGAAAATAGGCAAATTTTCAGATTTAGCAGGATACTTAGGTTCAAAGCATCCAAATGATATTGTAAAAGTCACCTTTTTAAGAGATGGAGCTCAAAAAACAATACCAATTACTCTAATAAAATTGGAAACCTATGAAATTGAATCCTTAGGATTAGAAGTTAAAAACACTAGTAAGCCTGAATTAAAAGAAAGGGGTGTATCCAATGGGGTGAGAGTTAGTCGAGTTTTAACTAATGCTATGAGAAATTACAATTTAGAAGGAATTATAATTTTAAAATTAAACGATCATGTCATTAATAATATAGATGATGTAAAAGAAATCATTAATAATAGTAATGCTAATGACCCTATCGAAATGACCTTTGCAAACCCTAATGGAAAAATTAGCACATTTATCTTTAGATAATTTTTAAATAATTACAAAAACCATCCTTTAAAAGCAATTTTTTGAAGGATGGTTTTTTTAGCTATATATATATTCATATACATTATAAAAGGAGTATTTTTGCAAAATATTTTTAACCAATAAAATCTAAGCATTATGAGTATTGCAGACGTTTATGAAAAAGAACTGTCTTATCAAACAGATCGTCGAAAAGCAACAGTTGAGTTTATTAAAATTGCTAGTGACCTATGGTATGATAAATCTATCGAATTAGTACTTTTTAGAAACCAATTAATTGACCGAAGTGTAAGTGATATATTAGACCTTCACAAATACGCAAAGGATTTTGTGCAAAAACCGATTTCAATATTTGATTCCGTAGAAATTGCACAAGCAATTAAATCTTTAGATTTACCACCTTCAAAACTAGATATTGGTAAACTTACTTATGAATATCATTTGGAAGACAACAAGTACCCAGATGCTCTTGCCTTTGTAAAGGACAAACTAAAAAATGCGAAAGATGGAAATAACATCAGTCCAAAAGATGTAGTTTTATACGGATTTGGACGTATTGGCCGATTATTAGCAAGAGAATTAATGTCTAAAGCTGGTAAAGGGTCTCAAATGCGATTAAGAGCTATTGTTACTAGAGGAAAAATTGATAAAACGGTTTTAGAAAAGAGAGCCTCTTTATTAAAAATGGATTCCGTTCATGGTGATTTTGCTGGTACAGTTTCAATAGACGAAGAAAATAATGCCTTAATTATAAATGGTACAACAGTTTATATTATTTCAGCAAATGCTCCAGAGGATATTGATTATACTCAATATGGAATTAAAGATGCTTTAATTATAGATAATACTGGTGCTTTTAGAGATGATGTTGCTTTAGCTCGTCATTTAAAAGGCAAAGGCGCTTCAAAAGTATTATTAACAGCTCCTGGGAAAGGGATTCCAAATATCGTACATGGTGCAAATCATTTAGATTATGATCCTGATAAAGTGGATATCTTTTCCGCAGCTTCTTGTACAACAAATGCTATTACTCCTGTTTTAAAAGCAGTAGAAGACACTTTAGGGGTTGCACACGGACATTTAGAAACAATACATGCATATACAAATGATCAAAATTTGGTAGACAATATGCATAGTAAATATAGAAGAGGTCGTGCAGCAGCTTTAAATATGGTAATCACAGAAACTGGAGCAGGAAAAGCAGTTTCTAAAGCATTACCTTCTTTTGAAGGAAAACTAACTTCAAGTGCTATTCGGGTTCCTGTTCCTAATGGATCATTAGCTATCTTAAATTTAGAGATTGAAAAGGATACTACAAAGGAAGAGCTTAATGCTATTATTAAGAAATATGCGATGGAAGGTGAATTAGTAGAGCAAATTCAATATTCAATTAATAATGAATTAGTTTCCAGTGACATCGTAGGAACATCTGCTCCTTCTATATATGACAGTAATGCAACAATTGTTGCAAAAAATGGAAAAAGTATTGTTCTATATGTATGGTATGATAATGAATACGGGTACAGTCATCAAGTAATTAGGTTAGCTAAGTATATCTCTAAAGTTAGAAGATTTACTTATTATTAATATATTATTTAAACCATAAATATGATTTTTTTTCTTTTACAGTTTGGCTATTCAAATTTAATATTGATATTAATTGTGATAGGTGTGTTTTCTTTTTTTTTAGGAAAATTCATTAAGCATAAGTCACTTTATCCATTTATGCCATTTAGATACGATTTTAGAAAAAGAAGAAATACATATAAAAGAGTATTGTCTTTATTAAATGAGATAAATGCTAAAGTAATAATAGAAACTGGAACATCTCGTGAGGGATTAAGGGGAGCAAAATCTAATGGAGCTGCAACTATCGTTTATGGTAAATGGGCAAAACTAAATGATGCACATTTACATTCTGTCGACATTAGTGAAAAATCTATTAGAGTTGCAAAACAAGAAGTTGAAAAGCAAAACCTTTCGAGTAATGTTACATTACATCTCAATGACTCTGTTGATTTTCTAAATAAGTTTGAAGGAAAAGTTGATTTTTTATACTTAGATAGTTATGATTACACTAATGATAAGGCCCAACAATTGCTAAGTCAAAAACATCATCTTGCAGAATTTATTGCAATTGAAGATAAATTACATCAAAATTCAATTGTACTAATTGATGATTGTGATTTAGAAGGTGGAGGAAAAGGAAAATTAGTTATTGAATATATGATAGAAAAGAATTGGAATATAGATATGGAGAACTATCAGGTTTTATTATTACATGAAAAATTTTCAAGTTAATTAATAGGATAAATTCTAAATAGCCCGTTGATTTATCTTCGGGCTTTTTTAATTGATATAATTGAGAAATCAAAAATCTAATAAAAGCTGTAATTTTGTAGAATGAATATTATTAAAGCAACCATAGAAAATCTAGAACAACTTCTTCCATTATTTGAAGCATATAGAAAGTTCTATAAACAGTCTTCCAATACTGAATTTGCTCGTGATTTTTTAATTGATCGGTTTAATAAAAAAGATTCCATATTATTTATGGCATTTAATAATGAAAAAGAAGCTATTGGTTTTACACAGCTCTACCCTACTTTCTCTTCTGTAACCATGGAACAAACTTATATTTTAAACGACCTATTTGTTACTTCTAATTCGAGAGGAAGTAAAGTTGGAGAAAAAATATTAAATCACGCTAAACAATTTGTAATAAAGAACAATTTCAAAGGATTAACATTAGAAACTGATTTTAATAATCCTGCCCAAGAATTATACGAACGATTGGGTTGGAAAAAAGACACAAACGTTTTACATTATACTTGGTTAAATAAATAAAATAATGCGAATAGATATCATCACCGTTTTACCCGAATTATTAAAAAGCCCATTTGAAGCTTCTATATTAAAGCGTGCAATAGATAAGAATCTAGTTTCTATTCATTTTCATAATTTAAGAGACTATACAACAAGCTCCTACAATCAAATTGATGATTATCAATTTGGTGGTGGTGCCGGTATGGTCATGATGATTGAGCCTATTGATAAATGCATAACAAAATTAAAATCGGAAAGAGATTATGATGATGTCATTTATATGACTCCAGATGGGCCTACTTTTTCTCAAGGAATTGCTAATCATATTTCACTTAAAAAAAATATAATTATCCTTTGTGGTCATTATAAAGGAGTGGATCAGCGAGTAAGAGATCAATTTATAACTAGGGAAATTTCTGTAGGAGATTATGTGTTAAGTGGTGGTGAATTAGCAGCAGCAATAGTATGTGATGCTGTTATAAGGCTTATTCCTGGTGTTCTCGGAAATGAAACTAGCGCTTTAACAGATTCATTTCAAGATGGTTTATTAGCTCCTTCAGTTTATACAAGACCATCAGATTATAAAGGATGGAAGGTTCCTGAAATATTACTAAGCGGTCATTTAAAAAAAATTGATGAATGGCGTGAAGAAGATGCTATTAAAAGAACAGAAGAAAGAAGACCAGATTTATTAGAATAAATTTTGCTATGAAACTGGAATCTAATTTAATTAAGATAGAAACCCATAGGGTTCCGCAACTAGAAAATAGAATCCGACTTTCAGATTATACTCCTGGAATTTTCAAATCCATTTTTTCAAAAAAAGGAATCAAAAAAGCAATTAAGAAAGAACTTGTTACCATTAATGGTGATATTGGTTATACTGCAGACTATATTATTGGAGGAGAAATAATAGATCTATATCAATCTAATTTATCAATAGAAAAACCAAACATAAATTTAGATTTAGAAGTTGTTTATGAGGATGACTATTTAGCGATTATCAATAAACCCGCTGGAATAATTGTTAGCGGGAACAAAAAATACACTATCGAAAATGGCTTAGTCAAAGTATTGAAGAAGAGTACACAATTGGATGCATTACATAGGCCAGAACCTATCCATAGGCTAGATTATCCTACAAGTGGTGCTTTATTAGTTGGCAAAACAACACAAGCAGTAATGTTACTAAATAAAATGTTTGAGGAAAGAAGGATAAATAAAGCCTACTTCGCAATTACCCTGGGTAAAACAATGGATAATGGATGCATTGAAATTCCCATTGAAAATAAAACTTCTAAATCTGAATATAAAACTATAAGAAGACTCGAATCTAGAAAATATGAATCTTTAAACCTAGTTCAACTAATACCACATACTGGAAGAAGACATCAATTAAGAATACATTTAGCATCTATAGGAACACCAATTTTCGGTGATTTAAAATATGGGAAAGAAGGACTAACTGGAAAAGGAAATGGATTATATCTACATGCTTCTTCCCTAACATTTCTTCACCCTATAACAAGCAAAGAAGTTTCAAAAACGATTAAGCTTCCAAAGAAGTTTTTAAAGTTATTTCCAGATGTTTATAAGATATAATTAATATTCTATAAATATTCAATTTACTATGGTCATATAGTTAAAAATAGCTATTTTTGCACCCGTCTACTAAAATATGGTAGAAAACATTTATCCCAACCTCTGGCGAAAATCGCGAATGTTGTTTTAAATATAACATTAACAAACTATTACAATGGAAGAGTTAGTAAAATTTGTTCAAGACGAATTTGTAACCAAAAAAGAATTTCCAAAATTTGGAGCTGGTGATACTATCACCGTTTTTTACGAAATTAGAGAAGGTGAAAAAACTAGAACTCAGTTTTTTAGAGGTGTCGTTATTCAAGTAAAGGGAACTGGATCATCACAAACTTTTACAATTAGAAAAATGTCTGGTACTGTAGGTGTGGAACGTATATTCCCAATCAACTTGCCAGCACTACAAAAAATTGAGATCAATAAAAAAGGTGATGTGCGTAGAAAACGTATTTATTACTTTAGAGGACTTACTGGTAAAAAAGCCAGAATTAAAGAAAAAAGAATGTAGTAATACTTCTTTGCAAATTAAAAGCGACCTTTTCAGGTCGCTTTTTTTATTAACAAAAGTTAATAAGTAAGGTTTACAACTTGTTTATATCTAATAGGTTAGAGACTCTTGTTTTTATATATTTCTGTTTTATATTTGGTATATCAAAACGAGGTAACAATAACAATCGTTTGTATTAAAGTAACGTTCTTTAAAATTTTTTTTAATCCAATTGAGTTCCTAGACAGTTTACTGCAAAGTATTTTGAATGAAGAATTTAATTGAAGTGATATTCTAATTCCAATTCGAGCAATCGAAAATGGTTTTAGCCTCAAAACATTAGATAGAGAAATCTACTAATTAAGAGTGATGAATTTCGATTTTAGTTGAAAGACTAAAATATTCTTAATTTTCGATACATTTCGGAAACAAATAGAAATAGAAACGATATGCAAGAGGCCTGTCATTTCACCAAAAGCTTGCTGGAGGTGATAAAATAATAACATTAGCTTAGGCTAATTGTAATTAGAGACAGATTACCTAGAGCACAGAAACGAGAAATTTTATAAGCTTAATATATTAACTTTCTTTAGAGATTTAGTATGGAGATTAAAAAAGGAGTGCTGTTTTATTCATTTTGAAGGCTCTAGTCAGCAAAATAAACAAAACAAAACTCATGGAAGCAAATCACGACTGCAAGGGTTTAATAAACTTGCTTCAAATTGTAATGATTAGTCGGTAAAGGTTAGTTTCACAAGAAGCCATATCAAAGTAGAAATACAGTGATATGGCTTTTCTTGTTTTATAATATTTATTAATTCTACAAATATTATAGTACTCTCCCACTTTTCTAAGGCTACTCAAATTTGTATATTTGCTGTCTCTTATACACATCTGACGCTGCCGACGATCTACTCTGTGTAG
>CAJXRD010000016.1 GCA_913058295.1 uncultured Flavobacteriales bacterium
TTTAACTAATGCAATTGCTCCAACTCCAAAATGCATTAGATTTCCAATTGCTATTGGTTTATTATAAACCCCTCCTATTAGCGTTCCTTTCGCCATCCAATTTAATATTCCAAAAGCCAAGTATAATGCACTCCATATTTTTAAAAATAAGATTGTAATAATATTTGGCTCAATATTTAAATAGTCGATAATTTCATTTGGTAAAAAAGAAAGAAGAATTCCAATAATCGCCATGAATATAGCACTTGAGGTCATTAATATTTTTGTTTTCATTGTTCTAGTGTTTTTGATTAATTAAAAAAAATGTCATTCCACTTCTTAAACATATAGCTATTCGTTTTATTGAATAAAATAGACTTTTTTAATCTTATTATTTTCGAGATGATATATAGCTACAACTTCACTTAATTTGTCTTTGATTTGGACTTGCACTTTGTCTATGACAATATTGCCTTTAAAAATTCGCTCAACTAATTCACTATGCAGATTAGGGGTGTCTTTAAATAAATGAGAATAGCTTTTCTGCATTTTTTCTTTTCCTTTGAAAAGTAATTTATTTGGATAATTGTAAACTTCAACATCGTCGGCATAAGATTTTAAAAAAGCATCAATATTTCTCAAATTATATGCGTTTAATTGGCGTTGTACCAAATCTGTAGGACCGTCTTTAATTAAATCATCTGGATTAAATACAAACCCATTGTTAATTACGCGGTTTATTTTACTAAGGTTATTAATATTGTCAATTGGGTTGGCATCTAATAGAATAATGTTTGCCTTTTTACCAATACTCACAGTTCCAAACTCATTTTCTTTACCTAAAATTTTTGCACCATTTAGAGTTGAAGCAGTAAGTATTTGCCAATTGCTCATTCCACTTTTATGCATTGCTTGTAACTCAGCTAAATAGGACGATGCATGTAAAGTTCCAATGTTACCAGCATCTGATCCTGTTGCAATTAAAACACCAGCATCCGACAGTTTTTTGAGGTTGACCATACTTATAGAATCCATTGTTATCAAGCTTGTTTCTTTGGCGGAGTTTGCCCATCTCTTATAACCATTGATAAGTAATGTGTCTGATAAGTGTTTTAAATCTAATAAAGTTCCCAATTGATATGGATCAGATTTTGTTAATTCATGATCGGTCAATTCCAAGGTTTGACCAAATGTATTTACATAGCCTCGATTGACTATTAATGTAGGGCTAAGAATGGTTTTGTTTTTCTTCATTAAAGCGATAAAATCATCCTTTAAAACTTCATCTTCCACACTGTGCACTAAAAAATCAGCTCCGCTTTCAACTGCTAATTGGGCAGTTATCCTCTGTGATGCATGTACCGCAACTTTTAAATTATTTTTATGTGCTTCATCAATCATTGTTTTCACAATAGGAAGATATTTATATGCAGTTGTCTCAATGTCTGAACCTTCTCTTTCTACAACATAATAAATCTTAATAAGATCTGGATGAAGAGGTAACAGCTCTTGAACCATTTTAACACCATCTTCTGCAGTTTTTCCCAATATAAAAGGGTCATCATTATTTAAATCACTATATACAGGAGGCTCATAAGTCCCCAATAATGGCCCAGTCATATAAATAGATGGAGCGTCATTTTGATCTTTAAATAAGGATCGTTTCTTTAATAAGTTATTGGTTGCTCCTAAATCAATTACGTTGGTAATTCCATTCTGTATATACCGTTGCAATACTTTTTTCATCTGTTGATTAGTGTAATCAATTTCATTTTGATAAGGCACATCCTTTCTAAAATCAACTACATCAGGACGAGTATATAAGCCACCATTTTGAAAGAAGTGTAAGTGAGCATCTGTTAATCCTGGCGACACGTATTTACCCGTTCCATCAATTATGGTAGCATTTGTTGGAATCTTTAATTGTTTACTGTTTTTAATGTTCGAAATCAAATCTTTATGGATAACAATGGTTTGATTAGGAACTAATTTATGCTTTTCAACATCAACTATAGTTACATTAGTAATATAGGTTTGGGCGAAATTGGAAAAAGAAGAAAATAAAATTAAGAATAGTAAAAGATATTTATTTGTCATAATTATTTTGGATTGCAGTTATTTATAATTTTTGTTAATATGTTATTTAATTGACCTAACTCATTCTTTGTAATTCCCTTTAATGCGATGTTTCTATTTGAAGAAATCACTGGGATAAAATCATTAAGTGTTTTTTGCCCAACAGCTGTCAATTTTAAATTAAACTTTCGCCTGTCGAGCTCATTTATATGTCTTTTTAAATAATTCTTTTTAATTAATAAATCTATCATTCTTGTTACTGAGGCATTATCCTTGAACATTAATGCACCTATCTTATTTTGAGAAAAATCGGAATGATTATTTAAAAAAAATAATAAAAGGGCTTGGTCTACAGTAATATCTGCATTAGAAATATTAAGATTTCGTTGCGAAAATCTTCTATATTCTTTTATCGATTTTTCAATCGTATGGAAGATTATTTGTGAAGGTAATTCAATCATAATATTTTATTTGATACAAATATAGTTGATATATCAACTATATTTGTTAAAATTATTATAATTCGATCAAAATATTATTAGAACTAATATTATGCTTAACGTTCCTAGTGAAGTTTATTATCCTTTGTATTCTGGTTACTTTAATTTCCAAGGAGGGTTTAATCTATTCTCTCCTCCAAAAAATAAAATTAATTTATTACCATCTAAATCCTTTAATCTTGCTTCTCTCCAAAGCCAGTTCCGATCTTCAGGTAATTCTTCGAATTCAATTCCCTTTTCGATTAATTGATTTACGTATTCATCCAAATTATCCAATTCAAAATAAACACTAATGCCATCCCCTTTTGGCAATTCATCTACTAGATGGATAGAAAATGTTGCATTCCCGTCGGGACATTCAAATCGAGCATAATGAGGAAGTGATTTTACAATTAATTTTAAACCCAATTTCTCGTAAAACGGTATCGATTTATTTAAATCTATAGAGGGTACTGTTATTTGGTTTAAATTCATAAAACTGCTTGTGATTTTTATTTTTATTCTTCCCTTAAGATATGAATATCTTTTATAAGGCGAAGTATTTCTTCATCGTCTGTCCCGTCATAAATTCCTCGTATTTGTTTTTTCTTATCTACTAATATAAAGTTAGGAGTATGAATAAAATCTTGCATTCCCCCATCCCCTTGTTCTACAACAGCAAAATAACTCTTTCTTGCCAATTCGTAGATATGTTTTTTATCGCCTGTTGTAATATTCCATTTAGAATCGTCCACTCCTTTTTTTGTCGCATATTCACGTAAAACTGGAATACTATCTACAATAGGAGTTACAGAAAGAGACAGCATCATAACATCTTTATTCTTTAAAAACTCTTCTTGGACTTTAACCATATTATTCGTCATTATCGGACAAATACTTGGGCATCTTGTAAAAAAGAAATCAGTTATATAGATTTTATTTTTATAATCTTCCTGAGTGATTACTTTACCATTTTGATTAATTAAATTGAAATCTGAAACGGTATGGTTTTCTGAAGTTTCTTGTAAACTTTTATCGACTAATTCTGGAGTGAAATCTGCGGGGTTATAAATGGGTAAAGTATCTGAAGGGTTATACCAAGAATATATGGCATATCCCATAACGATAAGCAATACGGCTAATAAAATTGAAATTGGCCTTTTTAAAAATTTAAATAGCATTATGTAAAATTAAGGATGTTTAAATAATTAAAGTATGGAAGTATCAATTAAAATATCGGCATCTTTCCATGCTATGTCAAACTCTAACTTTATTATCTTGGCTTCCTGCTCTATTCCTTGAGCTTTAAGACTTTGATAAAGACCCATTAATGACCATCCATTTTGTCGCAAGACGCTTAAATCTTCTCGGTATATTTTTTCGGCTTCTTCATATTGCTCCGCTTTTAATAAAATCGCTCCCAAATTTTGTCGGGTAGGAATATGCCAGGCTGCAGGTTCGTTATAGGTTAATCCATCTTCTATGATTACCGCTTTTTCAAGATGTTCAATTGCCTTTTTTAAATCTCCATTTGCAGCTGCAAGTTCTCCTGCTACAACTTCATAGGCAAGTTTTGCTATGGTTAGACTAGAGTCAAAACCAGTAGCTACTATGTCTTCCATATCTGGATCCTTAATCAATTCTTGGATGGCTTCTAGTTCTTCGGCTGCATCTTTAAGATTATCTTTTCTTACAAATGCAATTCCTCTTGCGTAATGCCAAATTAATTTTAAATGTTTGATTTCAGAATTAGGACTAGGAATGGTTAAAATATCATTCCATTTTCCAAATCTAGTATAGGCCAATAAAGGAGTAGAAGCGAAATTCTGTAAAAATGACATCTCGATTAACTCTCCTGTCGGAACTTTTTCAGCTGTTTTTTTTGCTGCATCAATTGCAATTTTACTATCCCCCAATAAACTAGAAGCTGACCATAAAAAATGAATGTTATGTGGATAATAACCCAATGGATACATTCCTTGCGCATAACATTGAGAAATATAATCTTCATCTGCTAATATTGCTTTCTGATTGGCAATAACCGCATCTTTATATCTTCCTACTCTTATATAAATATGGGAAGGCATATGGACAAGGTGTCCAGCAGCTGGCATTAATCCTCCCAATTTATCAGCACTTATAAGGCCAAGCTCTGGTTTTGGAAGCTCTACCATATGTATGTAATAATGATGTGCTCCAGGATTATCTGGATTAATCTTCATTGCTTTTTCTAATGCTGCTTTGGCTTCTTTAATGTTAGGAGTAGGATTGCCATCTTTATCCCAATAATTCCAAGGTACTGTATTCATAATCGAAGCAGCATAAAGTGTTTGAATATCTGAATCTTCTGGATATTCTTGAACAACCTTAGTCATCTCCGTCATATAATCCATATTTAGCTTTTCTACATCTTTTTCTAAATCACTACTATATCTATGTGATAAAGCATTGATTAAAGCCTGCTCTTTTGGACTTGCATTGGATATCAACTTTTTTGCTTTTGCAAGTGCTTCATTGTATTTGTTTTTCCTATCGTCATCGGGCATTGGGTCATTTATATTAGGTCCTAATGTATATGCTTGTCCCCAATAAGTCATTGCGGATTTAGGGTCCAAACGAGAAGCTTCCATAAAGGAACGATGTGCTTCTGCATGATTAAAAGCATAGGTAAGTCTTAAACCTTGATTGAAAAATTGCTGAGCTTTTTTATTAGTAGAACTTATGGCATAACTATGTTTCCCTAAATTATCGAATAGAGGAGATATTTGTTTTGTGGTATCTACCGCATCCAACATAAATTTAGCAGGAGTACATTTAATAAAGTTGTATCCCAACTTTGGAGAATCTTCCCCATCATTTTCAGAGAATTTATTGCTTATTAAAAAAAGGATTGGCAATATAACAATAGCTGTTAACAGCAAACTTAAGTTGGTTCTCATAAGATGGTGATTAGTTATTCACTTGGTTAAATTAAATAATATTCTTCTCCATAAACAATTGTGCCTCTTTTAATTCTGGTCTATCTCCATTAGAACTTTCACTCACTTTTATTAATTGTTTAAAATACATGTTTGCCTTTTCAATATCACCAGATTGTTGTGCAGCAATTGCAGCGCCATAGATACCATTAAATCTATTTGGACTCCCTTTTAAATTCTCTTCATAAGCTACTAATGCTTCTTTTGGCTGGCCCATTTCGAGTAGCATATCGCCTAATAACTCTATAGCTGGTAGTACATCGCCTGGAGTTACGGGATGTTTACTAGTTGTTTTTTCTATTGCTACAGCTTCATTCATTAATGAAATAGCTTTTTCTTTTTCATTTTTCCTGAAACTTACCCAAGCTTTTGAAGTTTTAATTTGAATTGCAACCTGCTTAATTTGGATTGCTTTTGTTTTATCGTTTTGTGCTATTAAAATTTGATGCAATTCATTTAAAATTTTAATTTCAATTTCTGCTTTCTCAAAATCATTTGTATTAGCTGCACCCAGTGCTACTGCAAAATGATGAATGGCTTCTTGCCATGGATATTGATCCCAGTTGATATCTACTTCTTGTAATTCTAGATTAGCAGCTCTTTCCCAGTTTTTGTTTTCTAATGCTAGTCTAGCAGGGATTGCAGTTAATGGATATGTTACCGCAGTTAACATCATAGGGTGAAATGCTTTTTGATTTTTAATTAATTCATATTGGTATTCTGCATTGGTATTATCCCCTTTTTGTAGATATGCATATACTAAATAATCTATACTATGTATCTCTTCAAAATAAGTTCCCTTCAGGGCTAATGCGGCAGAATAACACCTTGCACTTTCTGCAGATAATAAGTTAGTTTCTATAGATTCTTGCCAGATCCCCAATCTTGTAAATATATGAGAAGGCATATGTTGTGCATGTGCAGAGGAAGGTGCAATTTTCGCATAACGTCTTGCAGTTTTTAATCCCTTATGTGCTAACACAGGATTGTCGTAATTATGAATAATATAATGTGCAATACCTGGATGATTAGGATTATCTTTAAATAACTCCTCCAAAATTTCACCTGCTTTTTGCTCATTTACATATTCTTTTCCAGCACGATCTCGAGTGGAGAATAATGCCAAGGAGTAAAAAATAGCAGCTTCTATATCTTCAGGATAGGCAATATAAATTTCTTCCATTTTATCCTCAAATCGTTTTGCTCTTGTGGTATGATCTATCGTTTCCCAATCGGTATAAAAGGCATCAATGGCATTTATATAAGCTCTTTGCTTATCATCCATCTCTAATTCTTTAGCAATTTTTAAAATCTCATAGCCTTTAATTAATTCTTTTTCCGAAGGAGGAAACCAAGCAGCATGATAGATACTCATTGCAACACCCCAATAAGCCATGGGACAGTTTGGGTCGGCATCTATAACTTTTACAAAGGCTTTTTCAGCTTCATTGTATTGAAAGGAATGCAATAATGTTACGGCCATATCAAAAGCGGCTCTAGTTTCATAGTTACAAGACAAGGAAAACTTTAATTCTCCAAACTGTCCATCTCCACATAATAAAAGTTCTCCTCTTAAAAAATCTATCGAAGCCAATGCAGGATTAGGTTTTGGAGTTTTGTCTTTACAGGCGGATATACATATAAAAAATAGTACTCCTGTTAAAATCAGTAATGCTTTTGATGCTTTCATTATAAATGATTTAGTTATTTAATAAATGATTCTTTTGGGGAGGACTTTTCAATTCAATACCACAAAATAGTAAAAATCAGTCAATTAAATCATTCCATTTCACATTAATTATTCTTCGACACTTGTTAAATATTTGGTTTAGAATAAATTTAAAAGAATTATTCTTTGGCTTTACTTACCTTTAAACCTCAAAACCAACAAAATTTTTAGGCATGAAATATTTATTATCATTTATACTATGTTTAGGGACTATAGCATCTTATTCTCAAAGTAGGACTATTCCTGTGGACACTTTAGTAAAAACCACACATAATACTACCATTAAAGGTCAAAGTTTATCTTATACCGCAGAAACAGGAACACAACCAGTTTGGGACAAAAATGGGGATCCAATGGCTACATTATTTTACACCTATTATACTAGAGACAATGTAAAAGATCGGGCCAATAGACCATTAATTATTTCCTTTAATGGAGGTCCAGGATCTGCTTCGGTATGGATGCATGTAGCGTATACGGGACCAAGGATATTAAATATCGATGAAGAAGGATATCCTGTGCAACCCTATGGTTTTAGAGACAATCCAAACTCTATCATTGATGTAGCGGATATTGTTTTTGTAAATCCTGTGAATACTGGTTATTCTAGAATGATAGCGGATGAAGAAAATAAAATGCCCGAAAAAAAATTATTCTTCGGAATAAATGCAGACATAAAATACCTAGCGGAATGGGTAAATACTTTTGTATCTAGACATAATCGATGGGAATCTCCAAAATATATTATCGGTGAAAGTTATGGAGGGACTCGTGTGATGGGATTGGCGCAAGAGCTTCAAAGCTCTCAATGGATGTATTTGAATGGTGTGATTTTAGTTTCCCCAGCAGATTATAAATTGTACAGTACAGGGCAACCAATTTATTCAGCTATTAATTTACCTTATTTTACAGCAGCAGCATGGCATCATAAAGTATTGCCTCCTGCACTTCAAAATAAAGATTTAACAGATATTTTACCAGAAGTAGAAGATTATGCTATCAATGTTTTAATGCCAGCATTAGCAAAAGGTGGTTTTATTTCAGAAGCAGAAAAGAATAGTGTTGCTGAGAAAATGGCATATTATTCAGGATTGAGTAAAAAAGTAATCATTCAACACAACCTAGATGTGCCTACGAGTTTTTTCTGGAAGGAATTATTACGAGATGAAACAGGACAAACTATAGGTCGTTTAGATTCACGTTATTTAGGCATCGATAAAATTGAAGCTGGAACAAGACCCGATTATAGTCCAGAGCTTTCTTCTTGGTTACATTCTTTTACTCCTGCCATTAATCATTATATTAAAACAGAATTAAATTTCACTACAGATATAAAATATAATATGTTTGGTGATGTTCATCCTTGGGATAGAGAAAACAATAACACTAGAGAAGATTTACGCAAGGCAATGGCAACTAATCCTTACTTGCAAGTATTGAATCAATCTGGGTATTACGATGGAGCAACTACTTATTTTGCTGCTAAATATTCTTTATCACAAATTGACCCAAGTGGAAAAATGAAAGACCGAATGACTTTTAAAGGATACCGAAGTGGACATATGATGTATTTAAGAAATGAAGATCTTATTAAAGCTAATGATGATTTAAGAGATTTTATTGAAGCCTCCTCTACAAAAGGGAAACCAGCTAAGTATGAATAAATAATCGATTAATATTTAATAAAAAAGGCTCAAGTTTTCTAATTGAAAATTTGAGCCTTTTTTTAATCTACTCTATCCTTCTTTTATATTTATTTTAAATTAACATGTATTTACTATGCGTGCATAGTATTTTTGTTTATCTTTGAAACAGTGAAAATTTCTTCCATTTGAAGATTTCAAGATCCAAGAAAATACTATGAAAGAAAAGACTATAGATTACCTTTTGCGCTCCACTTGGATGAGTGTTACCAAAATGTACAATGAGGAGGCGGGTAAAAAAGGAAGTACGATGGCAACTGGATTTGCACTAATTAGCATAGATCCAGATGAAGGAACTCCATCCACTTCTTTAGGTCCAAAAATGGGGATTGAAGCTACTAGCCTATCGAGAACATTAAAAACGATGGAAGAAAAAGGGTTGATCGTTCGCAAGCCAAACCCAGATGATGGCCGTGGCGTATTAATCCATCTAACTCCTTTTGGTGTTGAAATGAGAGATTTTTCAAAACAAGTAGTGATTGGTTTTGATGAGGCAGTAAATAAAACGGTTTCCTTAGAAGATTTAAAAGCTTTTAAAAGGGTAACCAGTACTATTTTAGAGCTCATCAATTCAAAAAAAATATACATATCAGATAAATAGATTATAAGATGTCTAAAAGAAGAATAAATAAAATTGCCGTAATCGGTTCAGGAATAATGGGAAGCGGTATTGCTTGTCATTTTGCCAATATTGGAGTAGAAGTATTATTACTTGATATTGTACCTTTTTCATTAACCGAAAAGGAAGAAGCTAAAGGATTAACTCTCCAAGATAAATTGGTTAGAAATAGATTAGTGAATGATGCACTTGCAACTTCTATAAAATCTAAACCAGCACCTTTATATAATAAAAAGTTTGCCAACCGTATTACAACTGGTAATCTAGAAGATGATATTGCAAAAGTTTCTTCTGTAGATTGGATCATTGAAGTGGTAGTAGAGCGTTTGGATATTAAAAAGCAAGTTTTTGAGAAGCTTGAAAAATATAGAACTCCGGGGACTTTAATTACGAGTAATACTTCCGGGATTCCAATTAAATTTATGAACGAAGGTCGTAGTGAAGATTTTCAGAAACATTTCTGTGGAACTCACTTTTTTAACCCTCCCCGTTATTTAAAGTTATTCGAAATCATACCAGGACCAAATACCTCTCCTGATGTTTTAGATTTTTTAAATAGTTATGGAGAACAATTTTTAGGAAAGACAACTGTTCTCGCAAAAGACACACCAGCTTTTATTGGAAATAGAATTGGGATTTATGGAATTCAAAGTCTATTTCATTTGGTAAAAGAAATGGGATTAACTGTGGAAGAAGTGGATAAATTAACTGGTCCTGTTATAGGCCGCCCTAAGTCAGCTACCTTTCGTACTGTCGATGTTGTGGGACTAGATACCTTAGTTCATGTAGCTAATGGAATTTATGATAATTGTCCAGACGATGAAGAACATGAAGTATTTAAATTGCCAAGTTTTATAAATACTTTAATGGAAAACAAATGGCTAGGAAGTAAATCTGGTCAAGGGTTTTATAAAAAAACTAAAGGAGAAGATGGTAAAAGTGTCATTTTAGGTTTGGACCTAGAAACATTAGAATACCGAAAAGGTAAAAGAGCCTCCTTCCCTACTCTAGAACTTACAAAAACAGTTGACAATGTAATCGATCGTTTTAAAATTTTAGTAGCTGGAAAAGATAAGGCTGGAGAATTTTATCGCAAGAGTTTCGCATTAATGTTTGGATATGTATCTAAACGAATTCCAGAAATTTCAGACGAGTTATACAAGATAGATGATGCCATGAAAGCTGGATTTGGTTGGGAAAATGGACCTTATGAAATCTGGGATGCAATTGGAGTAGAAAAAGGAATTGAACTAATTAAAGCTGTTGGTAAAGAACCAGCTCCTTGGGTTAACGAAATGTTAGCGACTGGAATAACTTCTTTCTATACCGTTAAAGATGGTGCTACTTATTATTATGATATTCCACAAAAGAAACATGTAAAAGTACCTGGACAAGACGCATTTATTATTCTTAATAACATTCGTAAATCGAGTGAGGTATTTAAAAACAGTGGATGTGTAATAGAAGATTTAGGAGATGGAATTTTAAATCTTGAATTCCAAAGCAAAATGAACACCATTGGTGGGGATGTATTGGCAGGACTAAATAAAGCTATTGATATGGCTGAAAAGAATTTTGATGGCTTAGTGATCGGTAATCAAGGTTCAAATTTCTCAGTAGGTGCAAATATTGGAATGATATTTATGATGGCGGTGGAACAAGAATATGAGGAATTAAATATGGCCATCAAATACTTTCAAGATTCTGTGATGCGTTTGCGTTATTCTTCAATTCCTACGGTAGTTGCTCCTCACGGAATGACATTAGGAGGAGGTTGTGAAATGACTCTGCATGCCGATCGAGTGGTTGCAGCAGCAGAAAGTTATATTGGTTTGGTTGAATTTGGTGTTGGTGTAATTCCTGGCGGAGGAGGTTCCAAAGAAATGGCATTAAGAGCCAGTGATCTTTTCCATAAAAATGATGTAGAATTAAATGTACTACAAGAATATTTTCTAACCATTGGTATGGCAAGTGTATCCACTTCTGCTTATGAAGCATTTGACCTTGGAATTCTAGAAAAAGGAAAGGATATCGTAGTGGTAAATAAAGATAGACAAATTGCAACTGCAAAAGCAGTAGCAAGGTCCATGGCAGATTTAGGCTATACACAACCAGTTCTTAGAAAAGATGTAAAAGTACTTGGTAAACAAGCTTTAGGAATGTTTTTAGTAGGAACAGATTCTATGGAAGCCTCAAAATTTATTAGTGCCCATGATCAAAAAATTGCAAATAAATTGGCATATGTTATGGCTGGTGGTGATTTATCTGAACCCACTTTAGTAAGTGAACAATATCTATTAGATATAGAACGAGAAGCATTCTTAAGTTTATGTACAGAACGTAAAACTTTAGAAAGAATAGAACATATGTTAAAAACTGGAAAACCGTTGAGAAATTAAAAATTTCGCTTTATGCCTTATGCAATAGGCAAAAAACTTAATAATAAAATCGCTTAAAGCCTAGCGCTTAAAGCCTAAAGCAAAAAGACAATGAAACAAGCTTATATAGTAAAAGCATATAGAACTGCAGTAGGAAAAGCACCAAGAGGAGTTTTTAGGTTTAAAAGAACGGATGAATTAGCAGCGGAGACCATTCAATTTATGATGAATGAATTGCCTCAATTAGATAAAACCAGAATAGACGATGTTATTGTAGGTAATGCTATGCCAGAAGGTTCCCAAGGTTTAAATATGGCTCGATTAATTTCATTAATGGGATTAAATTCTGTAGAGGTACCTGGTGTAACTGTGAATCGTTTTTGTTCTTCAGGAATTGAAACTATTGGAATTGCCACTGCAAAAATTCAGTCGGGAATGGCAGATTGTATCATAGCTGGAGGAGCAGAAAGCATGAGCTCTGTACCGATGACAGGCTTTAAACCTGAACTTAATTATGACGTAGTTAATTCTGGTCATGAAGATTATTATTGGGGAATGGGAAACACTGCGGAAGCTGTTGCCAACCAATTTAATGTATCAAGAGAAGATCAAGATGAATTTGCATTTCATTCTCATATGAAAGCTTTAAAAGCACAAGCAGAAAATCGTTTCCAAGATCAGATAGTTCCAATTACGGTTAATCAAACCTATTTAGATGAAAATGGAAAAAAAGCATCAAAATCTTATATCGTAAACAAAGATGAAGGTCCACGTAAAGGAACTAGTAAAGAAGCTTTGGCAAAATTACGAGCAGTATTTGCTGCAGGAGGAAGTGTAACCGCAGGAAACTCTTCTCAAATGAGTGATGGAGCAGCATTTGTAATGGTGATGAGTGAGGATATGGTGAAGGAATTAAACCTAGAGCCAATTGCAAGGTTAGTTAATTATGCAGCAGCTGGTGTGGAACCTAGAATTATGGGAATTGGACCTGTGAAAGCAATTCCGAAGGCTTTAAAACAAGCTGGATTAAAACAAGAAGATTTATCCTTAATAGAATTGAACGAAGCTTTTGCTTCTCAATCTCTAGCGGTAATTCGCGAATTGGATCTAAATCCAGATATCATTAATGTAAATGGAGGTGCCATTGCATTAGGTCATCCATTAGGTTGTACTGGAGCAAAACTTTCAGTTCAATTATTTGATGAAATGCGGAAACAGAATATGCAAGGTAAATACGGAGCTGTAACTATGTGTGTAGGCACTGGTCAAGGGGCCTGTGGAATATTTGAATTTCTTTCCTAAAAAGAGAAAAGAACAAAGAGAAAAGAATAGAGAACAATAGAATGGGAAGAAGGCATAATTATAAGAATTTAAAAATCTGGAAACTTGGTTTAGATATCACCAATGATATTTCAGATATTCTTGTAGATTTTCCTAAGCATGAAAGATACGACTTAAGTTCTCAAATAAGTAGATGTTCCGTTTCCATGCCAAGTAATATAGCTGAAGGATCTGGAAGAAGTGATAAATCATTTAAAGTATATTTAGATTATTCACTTGGTTCATCATTTGAATTAGGAACACAATTATTAGTTGCAAAACATAGAAAATATATTAACGAAAATACTTTAGAAAAATTAGAAGAAAAAATTGCAGAATGGCAAAGGATGACTATGGGATTTCAAAATGGATTAGGTAATTAATATCTTATTTCATTTTTTTTCTTTATTCTCTCTTTTCTCATTTCTCTACTCTTTTTTCTGAATAAATAAAAATGATTATGGAAGAAATAAAAAATGTAGAGATTATTCGAGGAGGACAATTCATTGTAAAAGAATCTAATTGTGAAGATATTTTCACTCCAGAAGATTTTACAGAGGAGCAAAAAATGATGAAAGATGCTGTGATGGAATTTAATGACAGAGAAATTATTCCATTTAGAGATCGTTTCGAAAATAAAGATTATGCATTTACGGAAGAATCCATGCGTAAAGCTGGAGCCTTAGGCTTTTTAGGAGTTGCAGTTCCTGAAGCTTATGGTGGATTAGGAATGGGATTTGTTTCCACACTTTTAACTTGTGATTATATCTCTAGTGGTACCGGATCGTTTAGTACAGCTTTTGGTGCTCATACTGGAATTGGAACTTTGCCAATTACCTTATATGGATCTGAAGAACAAAAACAAAAATATGTTCCAAAATTAGCTTCTGGAGAATGGTTTGGAGCCTATTGTCTAACAGAACCTAGTGCTGGTAGTGATGCCAATAGTGGAAGAACTAAAGCAGTTCTATCAGAAGATGGTAAAAGTTATAAGATAAGTGGACAGAAAATGTGGATTTCAAACGCCGGTTTTTGTAAGCTTTTTATTGTTTTTGCAAGAATTGAAGATGATAAAAACATTACTGGCTTTTTAGTAGAAAATGATCCTAGCAATGGAATTACTTTAGGAGAAGAAGAACATAAATTAGGTATTCACGCCTCTTCTACCCGTCAAGTATTTTTTACAGATACAGTTGTTCCTTTAGAGAACATGCTTTCAGAACGTGGAAATGGTTTTAAAATAGCGATGAATGCTCTAAATGTTGGAAGAATTAAATTAGCTGGAGCCTGTTTAGATTCGCAAAGAAGAATCACTTCTTATGCTGTACAGTATGCTTCAGAACGAAAACAATTTAATACTCCAATTGTAGAGTTTGGAGCCATAAAAGCAAAAATTGCGGAGATGGCTACCAATACTTATGCAGGGGAATCTGCTACCTATAGAGCTGCAAAGGATATTGAAAATAGAATTGAGATAAGACAAGCTGGAGGTGAATCTCATCAAATTTCAGAATTAAAGGGTGTGGAAGAGTTTGCAATAGAATGTTCCATATTAAAAGTTTCTGTTTCTGAAGATGTACAAGCTTGCGCAGATGAAGGAATCCAAATTTTTGGAGGAATGGGATTCTCAAAAGATACCCCAATGGAGTCTGCTTGGAGAGATGCAAGAATCACTAGAATCTATGAAGGTACCAACGAAATTAATAGAATGCTTTCTGTGGGAATGCTGATGAAAAAAGCAATGAAAGGTCACGTGGATCTTTTAGGTCCTGCACAGGCTGTAGTAGGAGAACTTACTGGAATTCCTTCTTTTGAAACCCCAGACTATTCTGAGTTACTTTCTGAAGAAAAAGCAATGCTTGCAAAACTTAAAAAAGTTTTCTTAATGGTAGGAGGTGCTGCAGCTCAAAAATTTGGTGCAGACCTAGAGGAACAACAACAAATATTATTGGCTACCTCAGATGTTTTAATTGAAATATATTTAGCAGAAAGCGCCATTTTACGTACCCGTAAAAACATAAAACGCTTTGGAGAAGACAGTCAGAAAGGACAAATTGCAATGTCTCAATTATATTTATATAATGCGGTAGATATCATCCACCAAAAAGCAAAAGAAGCAATAGTTTCCTTTGCAGAAGGAGATGAACAACGAATGATGTTGATGGGATTAAAGAGATTTACAAAATATCAAAATCAGCCAAATGTTGCGGGCTTACGTAATTTAATTGCTGAAATGGTGGCCAAAGAAAACAAATACCCCTTTTAATAATATAAAGATTAGTTTAAGTTAGTTAGTTTGTAAAACCGCTTCTTCCATAATAATGGGGAAGCGGTTTTTTATTTAGTAATTCCTTAGGATACATTTTTAGAATCTTCCTTATATTTAAAAAAAATATATTATGCTTAAATTTTATACCTCGCTTATTTTTCTTTTCATTTTTAGCTCATCATTTGCGCAACCAAATACGGAAGTTTTTGTCATGGATTTAGAGTTTTCTGAAACTGATTTTTCTATTTCAAATTTCAGAAACATATCTAATAATGAAGGCTATGATAGCCAACCTTCTTTTTATAATAATGAAACCATTCTCTATGCGAGAACTAATAAAGAGTCTACAGATATTGCAAAGCATTATTTTTCAAAAGAATTCTATGTTTGGGCAAATTATGCTACAATAGGAGGCGAATATTCTCCACAAAGAATTCCAATTAGTTCAAATATTTCAGCAGTAAGACTGGACACTACAGGATTACAAAGACTTTACGCTTATAGTTCAGAAAGTAGAACATCTACATTATTAATAGAAAATCTTCAGGTTGCTTATTATTCTTTTTATGATTCCAATACCATCCTTTCCTCTGTCTTAAGTGATGATAAATTAGATTTGGTTTTATCCAATCTTTCTGAAAAAACAAATGACACTCTCGTATTAAATGTGGGGAGATCGATTCATAAAGTTCCAAATACAAAAGAAACGATGAGTTATACTTCTGTAAATGAAGAAGGGAATTTTGATGTTTTTCAATTGGATTTAAAAAGTTTAGAAAGCTTTTTTGTAACCCAATTGCCCATTGAAATTCAAGACCATATTTGGTTAGATGAAGCCACATTATTGATAGGTAGCAGAGATAAATTGTTTTTGCTTGATTTATTCGGAAATGGAGATTGGAAACTAATTGCAGACCTTTCAGAATATAATATAAAAGACATCAGTCGTTTGGCGGTAAGTCCAGATGGCAAAAGATTAGCATTGGTTGCAGAAGCAATATCTGATAATTCAAAAAAATAAAATTACTATCGATTCTATGAAAAACTTTCTTTCTCTTTTACTGCTCTTTATTTCCATAACGGCAATAAGTCAGACATTTACTAGGCAAGATTCTTTGCGAGGAAGTATTACTCCCGAAAGAGCTTGGTGGGATTTAAATCATTACAACTTAAATGTGGATGTGGATTTGGACACTAAAACCATTCGCGGTAACAATACCATTAGTTATACGGTTTTATCTGAAAGCAATTCTATGCAAATAGATTTACAGCCTCCAATGAAAATTGAGAAAATACTTCAAGATGGAAAAGAGCTTTCTTATACCTCTGAAGGAAATGCTCATTTTATCCAACTTCAAAATCAACAAAAAGGAGATAAGAATAAGCTTAGCATTTACTTTTCAGGAAAACCACCTACTGCCAGAAACGCTCCTTGGGATGGTGGTTTTACTTGGAGTAGAGACTCTAACGGAAAACATTTTATAGCTACCTCAAATCAAGGAGTCGGTGCCAGTATTTGGTGGCCTAATAAAGACCATTATTACGATGAACCCGAAAATGGTATTGACTTTTCCATCACAATTCCAAATGGATTAATAGCGGTTGCCAATGGTAGACTAGTCCTTGAAGAAACAAAAGAGGATAAAACCACTTGGACATGGAAAGTTGTGAATCCAATTAATAATTATGCAGTAAATATTAATATTGGAGACTATGTCCATTTCGGAGAAAAATACGAAGGCGAGAATGGTACTTTAGATATGGATTATTATGTCTTAAGAGAGAATGAATCTAAAGCAAAAATTCAGTTTAAACAAGCTACAAAAATGATGGAAGCCTTCGAACATTGGTTTGGCCCCTACCCTTTTTATGAAGATAGTTTTAAATTGGTGGAAGTACCTTATTTGGGGATGGAACATCAAAGTAGTGTTACTTATGGCAATAAATATAAGAACGGATATTTAGGAAATGATTTATCTGGAACTGGCTGGGGACTAAAGTTTGATTTTATTATTATTCACGAGGCAGGACACGAATGGTTTGCTAATAATATCACCCATATTGATGTTGCAGATATGTGGATTCATGAAGGATTTACAGCCTATTCTGAAAACTTGTATCTAAATTATCATTATGGTAAAAAGGCTTCCTCAGAATATGTGATTGGGACTAGGAGAACTATTCAAAACGACCAACCTATTATTGGTACCTATAATGTAAATCAAGAAGGTAGTGGTGATATGTACTACAAAGGAGCTAACATTTTACATACCCTACGACAATTGATTGAAGACGATGAAAAGTGGCGTGAAATTTTAAGGGTATTAAATAAAGATTTTTACCATCAAACCATTAGTAGTAAACAGTTAGAAGATTATATAAGTGAAAAATCGGGTATTGATTTAACCGAGTTTTGGAACCAATATTTACGAACTATCGAAATACCAAAAGTGGAGTATAAAATTTCAGAAAATAAATTGACTTTTCGATATGTAAATATTGTGGAGAAATTTGATATGCCTGTAATCGCTATCATTAATGGGAAAGAAGAATGGATTTTCCCGACTTCGGAATGGAAAACAAAAGAGTTTTCAGAAGCATTTAAATCTGTTGAAATTAAGAAAGACTTTTATGTGGATAGTAAACTAATTACAGAATAAAAATGTCGCAACCAGAATTATATTTCCCAAGAGATGTTGAATGGAGAGATTGGCTACATCAAAATCATCATATTCATACAAAGGGAATCTATCTTGTTTTTTATAAACTAGAAACTAAAACTCCTACTATGCGTTGGGAAGAAGCTGTTAAAGTGGCCTTATGCTTTGGTTGGATTGATAGTACTGTAAAAAGTTTAGGAGATGGAAAACGACGTCAATTCTTTAGTCCTCGTAATCCAAAGAGTACTTGGAGCGCATTAAATAAAAAGTATATAATAGAATTGGAAACTGGAGGATTAATTCATGAAAGTGGTTGGAAAACTATCGAATTAGCAAAAAATACAGGAACTTGGTCAGCCATGGAGGATGTTGAAAATTTAATTATTCCTAAAGAACTTCAGAAAGCATTTTCAAAAAATCCAAATGCTTTTATAAATTACCAAAACTTCGCTCCTAGCTATCGCAAAGGATATCTTTCTTGGTTGCATCAAGCAAAACGGGATGCTACCAAAGAAAAAAGAATTTTAGAAATCATTAAACTTTGTGAAGCCAATATTAAAAACAGAGCGGATTGGTAACTATTTTAAAATTAAATATTTCTTTAATTTTTAATTGGAGGTTTAGATTTTATAAAACGCTAAGCATAGAATGTCCCTTTTAAAATACACTATCTTTGCGCAAATTCTATGTAAATCGTTTCTATGCACTTTAGTGATCTTGACCTAAACAAGCCTCTTTTAAAAGCAATTTTTGAGAAAAATTATGAAACTCCAACAGAGATTCAACAAAAAACCATCCCTTTAGTTTTAGCAAAAAAGGATGTAATTGCTTCGGCACAAACTGGAACCGGAAAAACAGCCGCTTTTGCCCTACCTATATTGCAATTATTATTTCATCAACAGAATGCAAATAAAAAGCAAAAAAACATAAGAGCATTGATAGTAAGCCCTACAAGAGAGCTTGCACAACAGATTAACGATGAATTTACGGACTACTCTAAATATACCAACCTTAACTCCACAGTAGTTTACGGAGGTGTATCTATTGATCCTCAAAAGAAAGTAATAAAAAAGGGAGTGGATATTTTAATCGCAACCCCTGGAAGATTACTAGACCTTTGCAAACAAGAAATCATCGATCTTAGTTCAATTGAAATTTTAGTGCTCGATGAAGCAGATTTAATGCTGGATATGGGCTTTATAGATGATATTAAAAAAATACACAGCTTATGTCCTGCTGAAAAACAAGTCCTTTTATTTTCTGCAACCATGCCTTCAAAAGTGGTCCATTTTGCTAAAAGCCTTTTAACAAACCCAGAAATAGTAGAAATAATTTCAAAAAAATCGGAGGCAACTAAAGTAAAACAACTGCTATATTATGTCCCAAAGCCTAATAAAATAGAGCTTTGTTTGCAGTTATTAAGAAATACCATAAAAGGAAACATCCTTATTTTTAGAAGAACTAGAAAAGGAGTGGATAATTTAGAACAAACTCTTTTAAAAAATGGTTTTAAAGTAGAGACTTTACATGGAGAAAAAAGTCAAAACCTACGACAGAACGCATTAAATAAGTTCAAGAATAATGAAGTAAATATATTAATCGCTACTGATGTTGCTTCTAGAGGTATTGATATTGAGGATTTAGATGTAGTGATAAATTTTGACATTCCAAATGTTTCTGAAACCTATGTACACCGAATTGGTAGAACGGGTCGTGCAGGAAAAAAAGGCACTTCGTATTCTTTCTGTTCGATAGATGAAAAAAAATATATTGCCGATATTCAAAAAACAATTAAGAAAGCCATCCCTATTGTAGAAGACCACCCCTTTGCTTTGAAACCAAAAGTAAAAACAAAAGATAAAACAAAGGGTAAAGGTAAAGATCACAAAAAAAAGAATTCTACTAATACTAAAAAAGGTCGGAAGTCAGCAGCTTCAAAGAAAAACAAGAAGCGTTGGTATTAATATAGATTATAAATTTTTCAGGAAATTGATTCGATTTTTTTCTAAAAAAAAATTTATATTTCTCAAGATCACCCACTTCTTTTTAAAAGTCTATATTTGCGCGCTTTATAAATACACAGAAATGCAAAGATTACTAAAAAACTTTACCTTCAATCCTAAGAACGATATCCTATCCGGATTAACCGTTGCTCTTGCTCTTGTTCCTGAAGCAGTAGCATTTGCATTTGTAGCAGGAATAGATCCTTTAGTTGGTCTTTATGGCGCATTTATGATGGGAATTGTAACCGCAATATTTGGTGGTCGACCTGGTATGATCTCTGGTGCAACTGGTGCCATGGCTGTAGTAATGGTGCATTTAATTCAAAAGGGAAATGAAGTAGGTGTCGGATTAGAAACTCCAATAGAAAACTTAGGGCTTCAATGGTTATTTATCACCTTACTATTTGTGGGTGCCATACAGATTTCGGCAGGTGTATTTAAATTAGGAAAATTTGTTAGGCTAATCCCCCACTCCGTAATGATGGGTTTTGTAAACGGGTTGGCAATAGTTATATTTTTATCTCAATTGGGGCTTTTTAAAGAAACCGTAAATGGAGAGAAAGAATGGATGCAAGGTTCCAATCTTTGGATAATGCTAGGCTTTGTAGGTCTTACTATGGCGATAATGTATTTATTACCTAAAGTAACCAAGAAAGTTCCCGCAGCACTTGTTGCTATTATTGTGGTTGCAGCGATTACAATATTTGGAGATGTTGGAGTTAGTACGGTAGGTTCATTTATTGCTGATGGTGGTGGTGAAGGTTTACAAGGATCCTTACCTACATTTCAAGCACAGATTTTTGGCCTATTCGATACTTTAGCTGGTAACTGGGGATTGATTCTATCAACAGCAGTATTATTAGCTGCGGTTGGATTAATTGAATCTTTAATGACGCTAAATCTCATCGATGATATGACAGAGACTCGTGGAAGTGGAAATAGAGAATGTGTTGCTCAAGGTGGCGCAAACATCCTCAACGGTCTTTTTGGCGGTATGGGTGGTTGTGCAATGATCGGTCAATCTATCATTAATGTAAATTCTGGAGGTCGTGGTAGATTATCTGGTATTGTAGCAGCTTTAGCCTTGCTAGGTTTTGTATTATTTGGCGCACCACTTATTGAGCAAATTCCAATTGCTGCATTAGTAGGTGTTATGTTTATGGTGGTTATCGGAACTTTTGCTTGGAGTAGTTTTAGAATATTACATAAAATTCCATTAGCTGATGCTATTGTATTAATCACTGTTTCTGCTGTAACGGTATGGCAAGATTTAGCTATTGCAGTAATTGTGGGGGTAATTATGTCTGCTTTAGTATTCTCTTGGCAAAATGCAACCATGATTCGTGCACGCAAACGTATTAAAGAAAATGGCACTAAGGTTTATGAAATTTGGGGACCTCTATTTTTTGGTTCTTCACAATCGTTTAATGGTAAATTCGATTTTAAAACGGATCCCGATAACATTGAAATCGATTTTATCGAGTCTAAAGTTGGTGATCATTCTGGTATTGAAGCTTTACAAAGTGTAACTAATAAATATCTAGCATTAGGAAAAAAGGTGAAACTAACTCATTTAAGTCCTGAATGTAAAATGATCTTACTTAAAGCGAACCCAAAATTCGATGACATTATTGAAAGTTCCATCGAAGATCCTCGTTATCATGTAGTAACAAACCTATTGGATAGTGACGTATAGAGAGTTATCTTTAAGGTCAAATTAATCCATGACCGAACTATTTTTAAATATTGATTTTCTTTTAATCCTTATTTTATTTTTTGCTGGAGTACTAAGTTTTTCCATTTCTACAATTAGCGGTGGTGGCGGCGCATTAATGTTAATACCTTTATTAAACTTTATTGTAGGCACATCTAAAACAGCTCCAATAATAAATCTTGGTGCTTTTATTAGTAGGCCTTCAAGGATTATTATTTTTTGGAAAAATATCGTTTGGAAAGTCTTTTGGTATTATGTTCCATCTGCAATGTTAGGAGCAGTAATCGCTGCTTATTTCTTTTCTGAAATGAAAATAGCTTGGCTACAAATAATCATAGCACTCTTTCTAATAAGCACCTTTTTTCAATATCGCTTCGGAAAAAAAGAACGCTCCTTCCCTGTTCGGCTATGGCATTTTATTCCATTAGGGTTTTTAGTGTCTATAGTGGGAACTTTTACAGGAGGAATGGGCCCTATTCTTAACCCCTTTTACCTAAATGCAGGAATTACCAAAGAAGAATTAGTAGGCACCAAAGCAGCAAATTCATTTTTCCTCGGAATTGCACAAATTAGCAGCTATACTTTTTTCGGTATACTCAACACAGAACTTTGGATTTATGGAATTACATTAGGTATTGGCGCTACCTTCGGAAACCTAATAGGTAAAAAATTGTTAGCGAAAATGAGCAACTTATTATTCAGGAAACTGGTGATCTTAATTATGGTAATCAGTGGTGTTTTATTACTTATAAAAGCGGTATTAAGCTTATCCTAATTCTAGAATTGTTAATTTTTCAGATTGACTGAATTTTCCTATTTTCATTTTCTATCTTTAGAAACTATTAAAAAACAAATTCCAACTATGAAGAATATATTTACTATGATATTGCTATGCCTTGCAGTATCTATTTCTGCACAAGAAATATCTATGGACGTATTGAAAGATATGAAACCAAGAAATATTGGACCTGGCGGAATGTCTGGTAGAGTAACTGCGATAGATGTAGTGACGAATAGCCCAGATGTGATGTATGTTGGTACCGCTTCTGGTGGTCTTTGGAAATCGGAAAGTGGAGGAATTACTTGGAATCCTATTTTTGAAAATGAAGCAACTGCTTCTATTGGAGCAGTAGCGGTTCAGCAATCCAACCCATCCGTTATTTGGGTAGGTACAGGTGAAGGAAACCCAAGAAATAGTTTAAACGGTGGTTTTGGGGTCTATCGTTCTTTAAATGGTGGAAAGAACTGGGATCTAATGGGTCTCGAAAACACTCGTCATATTCATCGTATTATTATTGACCCAAGCAATCCGAATGTAATATATGTAGGAGCTATCGGTTCTCCTTGGGGAGAACATGAAGAACGAGGAGTTTTTAAAACTACCGATGGTGGGAAAACTTGGAATAAAATACTTTATGCCAATATTAAAACTGGTGTCGGCGATATGGTGATGGATCCCTCAAATCCAAACAAACTAATTGTTGCGCTATGGGAACACAAACGTGACCCTTGGTTTTTTAATTCTGGAGGAGAAGGTTCTGGTATTTATATCACTCATAATGGTGGAGAAACATGGGAAGAGCGTACCAATAAAGATGGTTTACCTAAAGGAGATTTGGGTAGAATTGGATTAGCAATTGCTAAAAACAAACCCAATATTGTATATGCGCTGATTGAAGCCAAAAAGAATGCATTATATAAAAGTGAAGATGGAGGTTTTACCTTTAAAAAGATAAACGACAAAAGTGATATTGGAAATCGCCCATTTTATTATAGCGATATCTTTGTAGATCCTCAAAATGAAAACAGAGTCTATTCGGTTTTTACTTATGTAAATGTTTCAGAAGATGGAGGGAAAAACTTCACTCAATTAATGCCAGCTTATGGGGTTGATAATGGCGTACATCCAGATCATCACGCCTGGTGGATTCATCCAGATAACGGCAATTTTATGATTGACGGAAATGATGGAGGCATGAACATTACACATGATGGTGGAAAAACTTGGCGATTTATTGGAAACCTTCCTGTTGCACAATTTTATCATATTGCTGTAGATAATGAAATTCCATATAACGTATATGGAGGAATGCAAGACAATGGAAGTTGGAGAGGGCCTGCTTACGTTTGGCGCTCACAAGGAATAAAAAATGACTATTGGCAAGAAATTTCTTTTGGTGATGGATTTGATGTTGTTCCAGACAAAGACGACAGTCGCTATGGCTGGACGATGAGTCAACAGGGTTATGTAGATCGTTATGACTGGAAAACTAGAAATAATTATACGGTACGACCTACTCATCCAGACCCAGATGTAAAGCTTAGGTTCAATTGGAATTCAGCCATAAATATAGATCCTTTTAATAATAGCACTATTTATTTTGGAAGTCAATTTGTACATAAATCAACAGATAAAGGCCTTACTTGGAAAATCATTTCAGAAGATTTAACTACCAACGATCCTGAAAAACAGAAACAAAACGAAAGTGGCGGAATTACTTTGGATGCCACTGGTGCAGAAAACCATACTACTATTCTAGTTATTGAACCTTCGCCATTAGAACAAAATATGCTTTGGGTTGCTTCAGATGATGGGCGTGTCCATTATACTCAAAATGGAGGAAGTGACTGGAATGAAGTTTCCAATAATTTATCAGATTTACCAAAAGGTAGTTGGATTACTCAAATTAAAGCCTCCAATAAAAATAAAGGAGAAGCTTTATTAGTTGCCAACGATTACCGAAGATTTAATTTTGAACCCTATGTTTATAGAACAACTAACTACGGAAAGAATTGGGATCGAATTGTATTTGAAAATGATGTTTTAAGTTATGCTCTCTGTATAATTGAAGATCCTGTTGAAAAGAATTTATTATTCTTAGGAACAGATGATGGATTATATATATCCATAAACGCTGGATCTTCTTGGACAAAATGGACCAATGGTTTCCCTACCGTTCCGGTTAAGGACTTAGTAATTCAAGAACGTGAAAATGATTTGATTATTGGGACATTTGGTCGTGCTGCTTGGGTTTTAGATGATTTAAAACCTTTACGTGCTATTGCAAAAGATTATAAGGTATTAGAATCAGATGTTGTTTTGTTTGAAACCCCAGATGCTTATCAAGTTTCCTATCAACAGCCAACCGGAAGTAGATTTGGAGCAGATGCCATCTTTCAAGGTGAGAACAGAGCTTATGGGGCGAGAATTCCTTATTATTTTCAAAAGATAGAAGAGGATGCTCCGACAAACTCAGCAACCGATGATGACAATAATTCAGAAGAAAGTGATACTTCGACAAGCTCAGAAACTGAGGAAGAAAAGGATGTAGATGAAAAATATTCCGAAGGCAAACATAAAGATTCTATTTATTTAAAAATTTATGATGGAGAACGTTTGATTAGAAGTTTAAAGAAAAAAACACCAGATAGCACTGGAATTTATCATTGGTCTTGGTCTATGAATGAATCTGGAGTGGATAGGCCTTCTCGTAAAATTGAAGAGCGTAAAAATGAACCAAGAGGTGTTTCGGTTAAACCTGGAACTTATAGATTAGAATTAAATTACATGGATAATTTAACATCAAGTTCTGTTAATATTATGAGTGACCCACGAGTTGAAATTTCAGAAAAGGCAATTAACGAAACTTATCAAAGAGGTAAAGAATTAGAAGACTTAACTCAAATAACAACGAAGGCTGTTAAACAATTAGTGGAAAGTAAGAATGTCGCTAAAAAATACAAAAGCGACTTAATAACTTTGGATAAAGTTTTATATAAAGAAGAAATCAAATCTAGCAAGGAAGTTATAAAAAGAATAGATTCTATAATTGATGGATATTTAGGCAAAGAAGACAAAAGGCAAGGAATTACTAATAGTGATTATGTCTCTGTTAGGCAAAGACTAGGAACTGCAAGATGGTATTCTGGTAGTAGACCTAACGGAATGACTACAACAGAAAGTAATTTATTAGATCTAGCTAGAACGCAACTTGAAACTCTTTTAAAAGATACCAATTTGTTTTTTGAAGAAGAATGGGTAGATTATAAAACAGAAATGAACCAGTTAGATTTATCCCCTTTTAAAAAGACGCAAAGATTTTTTATAAAAGAGAAATAGTGTTTACTTTATATATGATAAAAGGAGGAATCTCATTATCTTTAAAACCAATAAAAAAACAACAATGATGAAAAAAATAGGATTATCCATTATAGCAATAGCTTTTATAGCATTTACATCTTGTAAAGAAGAAAAGAAAGAATCGCAAGAAGAGCTTAATAAAACAGAAGAAGTAAAAAAAGAAGTTGAGCCTATTATTAGTTCAACTGAAAAAAAAGAAATTATGGTTCGTTTAGATGCCAAAAGTGATAGTAAAGCTACTGGGAAGTTGTTTATAAAAGAAGTAGATGGTATGGTTTTTTTAGAAGCTAAATTTATGGGATTAACACCTGGCGCGCATGCTATCCATATTCATGAAAAAGCGGATTGCTCCTCTGAAGATGGAAAATCTTCAGGTGGACATTGGAACCCAACCTTTAAAAACCATGGTAAATGGGGAGATGAAAATGGATACCATAAAGGAGATATAGGGAATTTTGAAGTTGGAGAAAATGGTTATGGGAAAATAGCGATGGAAACGAATGAGTGGTGTATTGGCTGTGACGATGAAACAAAAAATATTGTTGGTAAAGCTATAATTGTTCATCAAGGTACTGACGATTTTGTATCACAACCTTCAGGTGCTGCAGGTGCAAGAGTTAGCTGTGGTGGAATCATACAATAAACAATTATTTATATAAAAATGAAGACCGCAAATAAAATAGTTGCGGTCTTTTTAAATATAACCTTTAATGTTTCTTTTTAGGGACACCAATTTGTTTGATGTTTACTTTATGTTTCATTAAGGATAGTAGATTAACTTATTCTAATAAGTATAAAACAAATACCCTGCCAAAAGAATTTAAATTAATCAATTATTCTTTTATTATTCTTTTTACAGTGCTAAACTCAACTCCATCTATTTTTAAAAAATACATCCCAGCTGCCAAATTTTCTACATTTATTTTTTTTTCAAATCCATATTCAATAAATTCATTGGATTGAATTAATTTTCCATTAACATCATAAATTGAAGTTTTTAATGAAAATAATTTTTTATAGCTTAACATTATAATTTCGTCTTGACTTGGGTTGGGATATATTTCTATAAAACCCTCTAAAACTTCTTCTTGTTTAATATTTAAAATAAAAGTACAACTGGATTGATTGCCATCTAAATCTGAAACTTCAATTTCAATTGTATAGGCTCCAGCCTCAAGATAGGTGCCTCCAATAGGTTTTTGATAAAAAATAAATTCATCAAAACAATAATCATAAACATCAGAAGAACTAGAAAAATCATCTAAAGCATATTTTCTCTTATCTATAGGCAATGTAATTTCAATATTTTCAGGGCAAGTTATTTCTGGCGCAGTAGTATCTACAACAACCTCTATAGTACCACTACTAGTAGAAGCTTCTGTACATTCACTTTCTAGAATTTCATAAGTTACCGTATGTACTCCAATTCCTGCAACAACTGGTTCAAATGAGAATGTAGTTCCGTTTCCACCGTCAATAACACCAGGCCCACTATAAACACCTCCATAGGGTAATCCTCCTTCTAACCATCTTAGCTTATCTATATTAGAGCATATATTTCCTAAATAAAATTGAAAATCTGAAGTTCTGGGTGGCACTGTAAAATCTTCTCTGCCATCTATTAAAGACGTTGAATTTCCTTGTGAAGCATATATTCCTAAGCCCCTTTTTGCAAAAGCTTCCCATAGCAAACATTCATATGCACTTCCATAAATTGACCTAAAAGCCTCCATAACAGCATCTCGTGAGTCTATAAACCCAGAAGGGCAATCTACTAATTTTAAGCTTTCGGTAACAATTGCTAATGCTATAATATTACCTGCATCTTGATTTATATCTCCAGTAAAGTTAAAAAGGTCCGGATCATAACCAAATTCATCAATTAAAACCCAAGTTAATTCCCATAAGATGGAAGTCCAAACAGAGCCAACCTGATGTTTCTTTACATAATTTATTATAAAATCATAGGTCTGTGGATTAATACTCATATCTGTACTATATGGATAAGGTCTTATTCCACTGCCGTTTTCTCCTTGACCAATTAGATAGGTTGCTATTCCTCTTGACCTAGTACTTAGGTCGTCTGAAGACATAGTAAACATTAATCCAAACCAATCTGACCAGCCTTCTGAAGGTGTTTCAATATCTCTACAAATAGCACCTCCAAAACCGCCCCCGATTAGTCTTCTAGTAATACCATGTGCATATTCATGAACTAATACTAAATTATCGAAAGCAATATCTTTATCCCCACAAACATCAATTTTTATATAGGACCTTTCTCCATCATCACTAGGATAAAAATAAGCATTACAACCATTCAAATCATATTGCCCAATTATATATAGAGAATCATCATCTGACCCTACCCCTAAAAAATCATTTTCTTGGAAATTACCGCCATCCCCGTTAAAGCCATATACATATAATATATCATGTAGCATATTTCCCCAATAAAACACATTTGTTAATGAAGCGTCTTTATATCTATTTCCTTCAGAAAAATCTTGATCAAATTCGTACCCTGAAAAATCTAACATGTCACCAGCATCAGGCTGATAGCCTTCATTCCGATTAGGCCCTAAAAAAACATTTACATTATTCCCTCTTGTAGTATTATATTCATTCCCTATAATTCCATCCAAATCATGCCATCCAAAAGGGGATGCAATATTATTTAAAGGATTAGTAACAATAGTTCTTTCTCCATAATATGGGTTTTCTATAGGCATTTCAAAAACTTCATAACATTCTTCACAATCTACTATATTACCTACTGAATTTTCTGTCTTTAATACCTTGGGATTATCATATTGTAGATTACTTTTAAAATTATCTTGGGCAATACAGGAAACTACTAAATCTTTCTTATTAATTATTTTTCCTGAAATAGCATCTGCAGAAATTAACCAACTATGTTCAAAACTTGGCTCTAATATTCTTACTTCCCAAACCAAGGTTAATTCTTTTTTATCATTTAATTTATAAACTAGTTTAGCTGCAATATCATTAACCGAAATCTCTCCATTACTGATATAAATAGTCTGTTTAGATTTCTTTTTTTTATCAAGAATTTTTAAAGGCTCTTTAATTGAATAACCCAATTGTTTCGCTATGGAGTTTGTCACTTCTATAGAAGTAAGAATATTTGACAAATTCCCTTTTGCTTTTTTTAAGCTATTATTTATAAAGTTAGAATTACTTTTTAATACTTCTCCATTAGAAAGTAAATGGATACTTGATTCTGTATTGTTAATTTTTATACCATTAACCGTTTGATAAAAATAAATGTGATTTATCTTACTTGTACTACTTATATGCTGACTGGATAATTCCCATTCTAAGTCCTCTGGAACCAACTCTCCTTTTGAAAATAATTCTTCAAAATGATCATTGATTATTCCTGAAAATTCTTGGGCATTTAAATTTTCAGAAAAAACAATAAAAATAATGAATAGGTAAATAATTTTCATTTAAAGTTGTTTGATGGTTAATTATTGCAATTTAACTCTTCCTTGTCATATGTTAATAAATATTATAATTAGCTAGAAATTAATAATTCAAGGCTCTTAAAGCTATGTTAAAGTAAGTAAATAAATAGCGGGGAGAGAGCAAACCCGATAATAAGTTACTCCATACAATTCAGTTTATAAAAATAAAAAAAGCTAATAATACAGTAAGACCCCTGAGTTAAATTGACTTAGGGGTCTTTTAATTATTTTTTTTTTAAATATTATTATAGCTTTATTATTTGTCTAATAATACTAGTTTCTTCAGATAGAATTTTAATAAAATACATTCCAGAAGCTAAATTTTCAATAGACATAGATGTTTCTACATTAGAATTTGAAAGATCAAACGACTTTATAATTCTTCCATTTACATCTGTTACTGTAGCATTTACTAAACCTACAGAACCATTATTTACTAAAGTTAATTGACCCTTAGTAGGATTTGGATACAATACAATATTCTTATCCAACTCATAACTTTCTGTTGATAATTCGCAAGCTAATAATGGATCGGTTACTGTAATATCTGCAGTACAAGTATTGGTGTTTCCATTACCATCATCTATGGTAACGGTAATACTTGTTGTACCTATATCATCACAAGTAAATAACTCTTGACTTAAAGTAACAGTAGTTGGTGAACCGCAATTATCCGCAGTATTTCCAGGCAAATAATAAAATGCAACATAATCATTTGTTGCACTCCAAGTTTGTGAGTTTCTACCTGGAGTAGCAATTCCTATGGTACCATCAGCATTTTCAATTCCTTGTGTCACTGATCCATCTGCAGGAATAGATTCACTATGAATTTCTATTCTATTAGAACCTTCAAATAAATGTAATTGAGATGTTACCTGATTTGAAGTGCCATAAAAAGGAACTCCATCAAACTCTACAATTAACTTTCGATCAGGTGCATCTCCAATAGTTTCATAACTTATAGATCCACCAGATGAAGGGTTTAAATCTTCCCAAGCCAATGCAATTAAATTACTCGGAGGGCCTACTGATGGTAATATACCACCATTGCAACATCCATTAGTGCCATCATTAGAAAAAGTGACAAACCCATTTGAAGAAATATAAAAATTTGTATAATCAACTTCGTAAAAGTTAAATGCAAAACCAATATCTAAAGCATTTGATACTGCATCATCATTCAAACTAACATTAGTTCCAGAAATTGCAATTGGTGCAAATGTTCCTGATTGGTCTACCGTCATATCTCCTGGCAAAACATTTATAACAACATCTTGCAGAGTAAGTATTGCTTCTCCATTTTCATCTAATTCTAGATCAACATTTTGACAAACAATTTCTGGAACATCAGTTGTAACTTCAATATCATCTGAAGCGGCTCCAGTTGCACATGCAGAAACTACATCATAATCAATAGTATGAATACCTATTCCAGCTATTTCTGGATCAAAATTATAAGTAAGTCCATCCCCATTATCAGTCACTCCTAATCCAGAGTAAACTCCTCCTATTGGAGTACCACCTCCATAAACTTGAACACCTTGTCCTACACAAACTTCATCTTCTGTATCGATTGCTGGTACTGGAGAATCAAAAGCTTCTGTACCATCTGACACACTACCAGAAGAACCTTGATCTGCACTAAACCCTAGCCCTCTTTTTGCAAAAGCTTCCCAAAGTATACATTCGTTTGCTCCACCATAAATAGCTTGGTCTGCTGCAAATATTGCATCTCTACCATCCACAAATCCTGGGCTACAAGGCTGTAGTTTCATACCTTCTGTAACAATTGCCATTGCGACAACATTACCAGCATCTAAATTTGTATCACCTGTAAAATTATAAATATCAGCATCCCACCCATGTTCGTCTATTAATGCCCAGCTTACTTCCCATAGCATTGTTGCCCATACAGAACCAACTCCATGGGGTATAGCTGCAGTTTTAATATTATCATAGGTCTGTGGATTTACACCCATATCTGTACTGTAAGGAAAAGGTCTTATCCCATCTCCTCCAGGACCTTGTCCAAACAAATAAGTACCAACTCCACGAGAATCTGTACCAGTATCACCTGGCTCAATAGTCATCATAACTCCATAATAATCACTCCAACCTTCACCCATTTGCTCGGTATTCCCTAAACAACCTGAAGATGCTGGCCCACCAGTTAATCGATTGGAGATTCCATGCCCATATTCATGAACAATTACTAAATTATCAAAATCACCATCTTTATCGTTACATACATACATTTGCATGGTGGGATTATTTCCATCTGGGGGTGTTCCAAAATTTGCATTACAGGTTCCAGATCCATCTTGAGCCTCTGCATTTACATAATCGGATCCTGTTCCTCCATTACCATAATTATTTTCTTGGAAATTTCCGCTTACTTCATCAAAACCGTAAGTATACATTACATCATGTATAATATTATTCCAGTAAAACAAATTAGTGATGGCAGCATCTTCATATTGATTTGCATTAGAATAAACCTCATCAAAAGGATATCCAGTGAAATTTAAATCTGTTCCTCCATCTGGCTGATAACCTTGATTATCACCATCTTCATAGGCATCGACATTGTTTCCTCTAGTTACTGTAAAGTCAGCACCTGAAACACCATCTGTATCATGCCATCCAAAAGGGGATGCTGTTGTATCTTCCATTCCATTCTCTATAGACCTTGCCCCATAATAAGGGCTCTCAATAGGCATAGCTATTACCTCATAACATGCAATACAACCTCCATTTTCTTCAGATAATTCTGAATAGTTTGGAATATCATATAAATTGCTATTATTATTTAAAGTTTCATGAATGGTGTGATCATGGTCAAAAGAACAACTTACCATCCAGTTGTTTTTATTCAATATAGTTCCTGTACTAGCATCAACTCTCATACTCCACCAATCTTGTTGACTTATTTCTTGAATTGAAATATCCCAAGCTAAAACAAGTTTATTGCTTTCAGTAATATGATATACCAGTTTTGCTGGGATATTACTTAATGAAATCCCTCCATTACTCATGACAGTTTTTTGATCATTTCCTTGGCTTTCTTCTAATACTATAATAGCTTCAGTAATTGTATATCCCAATTGGTTTGCAGCAGCTGCAACAGCTTGTGCAGCATTTATGGAAGGTGATGAACTACCAATCACTTTATCTGAACTTTTAAGTATGAATTTATTATTTGAAGAAATTGTTTCTCCATTTAAAATGTGAATACTAGATTGTGTTCCATACACCTCAACATCATTTAAAAACTGCGTAAAGTATACGTGTTGAACATTACTTGTTCGACTAATATTATCATCGGTTACTAACCATTGCACATCATTGGATAATAAATCATCATTTTCTAACAATACTTCAAAATGATTTGATAAATTTTGGGAATAGTTTTGGGCTTTTACCTGTGCTGTAAAAACACAAAATAACCCCAAAAAAAAGAGTGAAATAATTCTTTTCATAATTGGTTAAAGTTTAGTTTAAAGTTTAAGTTAAATCTTAAGAATGTTAAGAGTCTCAAGGATTTATAAAACTAAAGAAAATATACCTAATAATAAAGCTCTCATTTTTATTATATTATTCATATATCAACAAAAAAATACATTACTATTTTTTGAAAAGATGTATAATAAAAAAGTCCAGAGAATAACAACTCTCTGGACTTTAAAAAACCTTTGTAAGAAAGGGTGTAATTGTATAATATATTATCGTTTAACGAACCTTTTAATTACTGCTTCGCTATCCGTATTTAATCTAACAAAATAAACACCATTTGAATAGTTTTCAATTTGTATTTTAGTTTCGATACCAGAATTAGACATATCCATCTTCTGAATTATTCTTCCACTAACATCAACTATTGTTGCGACTAGTAGTTGTTTATTTGAATTATTCACTAAATAAACTTGATGATTTGCTGGGTTAGGGTATAATACGATGCTATTAGAAAACTCTACCTCATTGGTTCCTAATATTTCATCAACAGTCAAGTTAAATGTACAAGTAACCTCATTACCAGAATCATCTGTTGCTGTTAAAGTTATAATAGTAACTCCAATACCAACTTCGGTACCAGTAACTGGATCCTGTGTAATCGTTGGATTAGTAGTACAGTTATCTGTAGCAGTAGCAGTCGTAGTATAATCTAAAATAGTATATAATTCTCCTGCATTTACAGATACTATAAGATCATCTGGACAAGTAATTTCTGGATCAATATTATCTAATACGGTAACTACCTGAATACATGTACTAGTAATTCCTGAATTATCTGTAATTGTCCAAGTAACATTAGTTACTCCTAAAGGATATTCAGAAGGCGCGTTATTTGTAACAGATTGTATACCACAATTATCTGAAGTAATAGGGTCGATTAAAACAACTCCTGAAGCAGCACATTGATCTGCATCTACAAATACAATTATGTTTTCTGAGCAAGATATTTCTGGCGCTGTATCATCAATTACTGTCACAGTTTGTGAACAAGTATTTATGTTTCCAGCTGTATCTGTAACTGTCCAAATTACTGTTGTTTCTCCTAATGGAAATGTGGATGGAGCATTGTTTGATAAAGATTGAATACTACAATTATCTGAAGTAGTTGGATCCTCTAAAACAACTCCTGAAGCAGAACAATTATCTAAATCTACAATTACCTCTATGTTTGATGAACAAGATATTAATGGATCTATATCATCTATTACAGTTATAACTTGAGAACAAGTATTTGTATTTCCAGCAGTATCTGTAACTGTCCAAATTACTGTTGTGTCACCCAAAGGTAAATTAGCTGGAGCATTGTTTGTTAGGGATTGTATACTACAATTATCTGAAGCAGTTGGATCATCCAGAACAACACCTGTAGCTAAACAACTATTTACATCTGTACTAATCTCCACGTTTGGTATACAAGAAATTAATGGATCTATATCATCTATAACGGTAACAATTTGTGTACAAGTATTCGTATTACCTGCAGTATCCGTAACTGTCCATATTACATTTGTATTTCCAATTGGGAATGAACTTGGCGCATCATTTAAAACAGATGCTATGCCACAATTATCTGAAGTTGCAGGATCTATCAATACCACGCCTGATGCAAAACAATTAGTAGTATCCGCACTTACATCAATATCTATAGAACAAGCTATCGTTGGTAACATTAAGTCTCCTGTAATCTCTGTAATTGTTCTTGCTCCTGGACAACTAGCAGAACCAATTGCTATATCATCATTAGGTACTCCAAAATCTTCAGTTTCACAAGTTCCAGACCAATCCAAAGAAGAATCTGTATCGCCAGTTCTTCTAAAAGATCCAGCACATTCTGTTGTTAGGGCAGCGCCATCACCTGTCCAATCAAGGTCTGCAGCTGTAATATTAAATCCGTTTATCGAAACATTTAATCCGGATATTTGGGCAGCAGTAAAATTCCAAAATACAGAATCAACAACATTTCCTAAATCATCTATAATGATTATCCAACCTGTTCCGGATGGATCCCAAAAAATATTATTTCCCCAATAATCTGCTCCTCCATTATCATTCCAATTTACAACGGTATCTGATCCCATTACGCCTAATGATTGTACAATAGTATTCATTGCATTTACATCTGGATAAGGGTCTTTACTTAATGCTATACTATATCCTGTATAATCAAAAGCCTGTCCCACATTTTGAATTTCCAATTGATCAGGAGTTTCTAAATCAATTTCAGAAATCACCAACTTAGATAATACTCCCGGTGCTGATTCCTGAGCATAAACATTCATATTGCCAAGGGGTGTAAACGTATAAGACTCCCCTTCAAAAAGAAAGTTTCCACCAAATTCAGCATCGTACCAACGTATTACATTCCCTGGATCTCCTAAAGTTGCAGTAATGGTAACTTCCTCACCTATACAAAAATTTGAAGCACCTGTTGTAGTTGGTCCTGCTGGTGAAGCAATAACCTCTATTGTATCTGAAGCCGTTGATGCTGTAGAACAAGTTCCTGAATCAACATCATAAGTAATGGTATGTATTCCAACACCAGCAACACTTGGATCGAATGAATATGTTGATCCATTTCCATCATCAACAACACCATTACCACTATATTCACCTCCAGATGGAGTTCCTCCAATAAGTCCTGTTAATATAGCAACAGTAGAACAAACATCTCCTGGAGCATTAAAAGCTGCAACTCCAGTTGGAGTATCAAAAGCTTCTGTACCATCAGATCTATTACTCGATGAACCTTGATCTGCACTTAAACCAAGTCCTCTTTTTGCAAAAGCATTCCAAATTGAACATTCGTTGATACCTCCATATAAAGCTAAATCGGCTGCTAAAATAGCATCTCTTCCATCCACAAATCCTGGACTACAAGGTTGTAATTTCATTCCTTCAGTAACTAGTGCCATTGTCATAACATTTCCTGCATCTAAGTTAGGATCCCCTGTAAAATTATAAATATCTGCATCCCATCCATGATCATCGACTAAAGTCCAGTTTAATTCCCAAAGCATAGTTGCCCAAACAGAACCAATTCCATGTGGTATAGAAGCAGTTTTTATATCATTATAAGTTTGTGGGTTTACACCCATATCAGTACTATAAGGAAAAGGTCTAATACCTGCTCCTCCAGGTCCTTGTCCAAATAAATAAGTTCCTACTGCTCTAGAATTGACACCTGAATCTCCTGGTTCAATAGACATCATAACCCCATAAAAATCACTCCATCCTTCACCCATTTGTTCCGTATTATTTAAACAGCCAGAATTTGAGGGACCTCCTGTTAATCTATTAGAAATTCCATGACCATATTCATGAACGATTACCAAATTATCAAAATCTCCATCTTTATCACCACACACATACATTTGCATTGTAGGGTTACCTCCATCACCTGGAGTTCCAAAGTTTGCATTACAAGTACCCGATCCATCTTGTGCTTCTGCATTTACATAGTCACTTCCTGCACCACCATTACCATAATTGTTTTCTTGAAAATTACCACTAGCTTCATCAAAACCATAAGCATACATTACATCATGAATGATATTATTCCAATAAAATAAGTTAGTGATCGCTGCATCTTCATATTGATTTGCGTTAGAATAAATCTGACTGAAAGCAAAACCTGAAAAATCTAAATTTGCTCCTCCATTAGGCTGATAACCTGAATTATTACCATCTTCATATGCATTAACATTATTACCTCTTGTTACAGTAAACTCAGCTCCTGCTGTTCCATTTGTGTCATGCCATCCAAAAGGTGAAGCAGTTGCATCTTCAATTCCAGACTCTATAGATCTAGATCCAAAATAAGGGCTCTCAATAGGCATTGCAAATACCTCATAACAAATATTACAGGCAGTATTTTCTTCTGAAAGCTCTGAATAGTTTGGAATATCGAATAAGTTGGTGTTATAGTTAAGACTTTCATGTTTATCATGGTCATGTTCAAAAGAACAAGTTAGCATCCAGTTATTTTTATTCAAGATAGCACCTGTACTAGCATCCACTCTAATGCTCCACCAATTCTGTTGACTTATTTCTTGAATTGAAATATCCCAAGCTAAAACAAGTGTATTGTTTTCTGATACGTGATATACCAACTTTGCAGGAATATTGCTCAATGAAATTCCACCATTACTCAAAATTGTTTTTTGACTGTTTCCTTTATCTACTTCTAAAACTGTTATCGTTTCAGTAATTTCATAACCCAGTTGGTTTGCAGCAGTTGTAATAGCCTGCGCAGCATTTATAGTAGGAGATGAATTTCCTGAAACTTTATCTGTACTATTGCTAATAAATTTATTACTTGAAGAAATTGTTTCTCCATTTAAAATATGAATACCAGATTGTGTTCCATATACTTCAATCTCATTTATAGATTGGGTAAAGTATATGTGCTGAATACCGCTAGTTCGACTAACATTTTCATTGCTTACTATCCATTGAATATCATTGGGTAATAAATCATTTTGTTCTAATAAATTATCAAAATGATTAGCTAGGTTTTGTTTGTAATTTTGAGCTTTAACTTGCATAGAAAAAACACAAAATAGTCCCAAAAACAAAATAAGAGTAATTTTTTTCATAATAGGTTTAGATTAAATTTTAGTAATAGTTCGGGGTTTATTAAATTTTAATTTATTCGTTTAAGTGGTCGAATATACAAATAATATACCGAATATCTATTATATGTGTATTTCAACGATAAAAAAGAGTTTTAAAAGATAGTTTATAAAGCAACTTTTTTTTAAAAGAACTTTTAAAAAAATTAGCTAAAATGTTATAATTTCATTCTTTCTGCCCATTATCTTTTAATCACTTGTCTAATAATAATATTTTCAATACAATTATTATAAATCTCTTATTTTTTTGATATATATAGGTCCTAGCTCAAAAAAAGAATCTTGTAGTTCAGATTTTATTTCATCTACTTTATCTCTCCTTTTATTTTCCTTATAGATTAAGGCGGAAAAGTATAATGATTTTGGCTCGAATGTTTTGCCTTCCACAAAATTGAGTATGATTTCTAGTGCTTTAGATTTATTACCTGCTTTCAATTGGGCATATGCAAGTAGTGAATATACTTCAGGTGTTTCCCTGTTTTTAATTTCTGCATTTGCAATTTCTAAGGCTTTTTCAGGATTTTCAGTTGCGTAAAATTCAATAAGCTGGTTGCTATACATTAAACCGTATTGACCATTATTAATGGAAGCGATAAAATCTTTTCTGTATTTTTCAGTATCTAAAGGTGTTTCATTAAATTCAGACAATTCAGCTTTCAATAAGTAATATTCTGGTGCAATATGATTGGTCATAACAGAATCTAAAATTCTAGAAGCTTCATCTAAGTTCTTCTCATAAGAATAGGTTATCCAGGCGATTTGTTTTTTAGCATAGGCATTATCTTCTTGTAACTTTAAAGATTCTATATACAAATCATAAGATTCTTTAATTCTACCCGCATGACCATAATAATCCGCCAAATTGGTATTAGCCCAAATTTGCAAGGCTTTACTTTTTCGAGAATCCGCTATTTTTTTTGCATCTTCAAGATTTCGAATAGCTGCATCCAAATTACCATTATAGTCATTCCATTTTGCAAGCCTAATTAAATAGTTATAATCATTCGTGTTTTCTAATTTCCCTAAAACCTTATTCGCTTTATCGTATTCTCCCAATTCCAAAAATACATCGAATAATAGCAATTGGGTTGCTCTTTTATTGGATATCCCCTTATAACTTATCTCTAATATTTGCTTCGCCTCTTTAAAACGATGTTGTGAAATATAATTTTGTGCTAAAGACCTGGTATAAGCATCCTTACTAGTTGCTGAAACACTAACAGCTTTCTTTAGTATTATCTCAGCGCTTATTAGATAACCTATATCTCCTGTAGTATCAAAAAGCAAGGTATAAGCATTCGCCAATGGTCCCAAGTCTCCTACTCCAGTAGAATCTGGTCTCAACCTTTTTGACCAAAATTCTTTTTCAAATAAAGCTCTGTCAAATGAGTTTTGATTAGATGAATACAAAAAGAGATTGTAATCTTCTGGATTGGTTACTTGCTCAATTACCGTGTCATTATTACATGAAATAATTGTTACTATTAGAAATAGTATGAAAAAATGTTTCATTTTGATTAATTCAGGTATTCTTTCAAAACTTAGAAGGAAAAACAGTACAAATTATTCTTCTAGAAGTGGCACTTCTAAATAAGGAAATGGCAATGTAAAATCTCTATTTCCAGCATCAACTCCATCTGTAGTTAATTGTGGTGTGCCATTATTACCATCTAAACGAGTACCATCTGCACCACCAAACATTAACATTAATGAAACATCTACTACATCGTCTGATAATGACCTCCCTGTAAAAACCAATCCCGAACTAGAGTCATAATAGGTAGTTGGTCCTTCTGGCGCTACTTGCAAAGCATCGTAATATGCCACAATCGAAGTATAGGTTTCCAAATTCCATTCTAGAATGTTTGCTTCATAATTAAATGTTTCCGGTTCTATGTCTAGCGCCAAAGCATAAACATCATAATAATTTTCTAATACCGCTTCAAATACGGGTTGAAAGTTATTTGATTCATTATTTCTATTTGAAGTTGCAATAATATTATATTCATTTTTAAGCGTATTCGTTCCACTAAAAAAGGTGTTAATTGTTGGTCTTCCCACAACATCTTCTTGTACAAAAACACCATCAAAATTAACATCATCTTCTTCACAGGGAGGACAAACATTCCCGCCACAATCTATACCCTCTTCATCACCATTTTGAATACCATCTTCACAAGTTCCATCTTGCTCTATAACATTGTCATTAAAATCCTCGTCGATACCACATTGAACAAATAACAAGGAAGCAAAAATTAATATGGAAACTATTTTTAATTTATATGTAGTCATTTTATTATTTTTAATATGGAACTCTTAATTCTTTCTTTTTGCTGAAACCCAAACATTATATGCAGGCGGCAAATTAGTTATATCTCCTTCTGAACCTAATATATGTGCAGGAGCATTCCCTAACATCGAATTTGGAACCTCAATCACAATAGCCAATGTATTTAACTCTTCAAAGAAATCTTCAGACTCCTCTGAAGGATAAAAGCCATCTGGTGCTGCAGCACCGGAAGCTATATCGTTATATCTATTATAATCGAAATAAAAAGCATCTCTTCTAGGTCCTGCAAAAAAGGTCATCCCATTTTCATTTTTAGTAAATGTTTCTTCTATTGTTGAGATTCTAACAAGATGATGCTCTGCAGATGTTAAAATTACACTTTCAATTCCTACTTCATTTGGAGTGGCAGGTCCGAAAAAATGAATAGTATCCCCTCGTTTTATAGCCTGAATTACTAGATCTTCTACAAAGTCACCAGTATTATCTATATTAAACTCTATCAATACATCTTCATCAAAAGTTGCATTTTCAGTAGCAATACCTGGAGGTAAGTTACCTTGTAATGTTGCTATAAAAACAGTATTATCAGGGTTGTCTCCTTCAAATGCGTATAAATCTGCAATATCTGCAGAAGTCCCTTCAACATTTGGCGCATCAATATGGTCTGAGGAAATTAAAAATACAGAAAGAAGTAATAGACTAATTCCGCCTATTGCCGCAAATATTTTTGTTTTATTCATAGTTTCTCACTTAATTATTTAAATTTACTTTCAAAATCTTTAATTCTAAAAGTAAATAACCTACTTTATTATTTTTTATTTAATGAAATTCAAAATTAATAAAAATTAATTTATATGAACCCCTCTGCTACTGGCTGGATTCCCAAACTTTTAACTTTAGTTGAAAAACAACAAATTTTAGAGGTTGCTACAAATGAATTTATATTTTATAAAAAGTTAAGAAACGTTGGATTTATCTACGGAATATCTACTGAAACTCTATTAAATAAGCCACTAAGTAAGTTAACTTTTACAACGGATGAATATACTAAAATCAATCTTTTCCACACCTTACTTTTCATCTTTTTTATTAAATACCCTGAAGCTAAAACAAATGCAGCTATAGAGCAAATTATAGAATTTTATGAAGCTATAGATAAAGGCAAAACAAGTTTTATAAAAAAACTCTCTTTATCTAATTCACCAACAGATAATTTAGAGCGAATTATATCTGCAAGATTACAAGAATCCAATACCATTTCGAAAGAGAAACCTGCCTCTACACTAACTTATTCATTGTTATTTATAGATGTTCTTGCTTTTAAAAAGTATTTAAAGAATCCATATCACCTTAAAGTTTACACTGAAAAGTTAGAAAGTGACCTCATCAATTTTTGTTTTTTAGCCTTAAAATCAAAAAGTGAAAAGGAAAAATTTGATCATAAAATTATCGAATTATTAGAATCATCCTCTGCATACCTTACTATAAACAACCATCAATCCTATTTTAATTCTTTAGAAGATATTGTTATTGAAAACAATTATGGTGCCTTAGAAAAAGAATATCTATTCGATTTGTGTTGTTTAGCATTATGGGATGATAAAAAAATAGATCCTTCAGAGTTTCAATTTTTAAAACAATTGGCTCAAATATTTAATTATTCAGAAAGTGATATTGAGAATACTTTAGAACACATTAAGAGGTTTTCCGAAGAAAATTCTAAAATTTTAAAATTATTCAATTATTCTAATCACATTCAGCAGTTTTACAAAAACTCTACAGCTACAGTTAAACTTCTTATTTTACGCAATAAAAATCGCCTTATAAAAGAATTGGAAGAAAGTGGTGAACTTGTAAAGTTATTAGGATATTCTTCTGTTAGAGAACTTACAACCGAAGAAAAAGATAAAGTAAAAGAGCAACTTTTAGATATTTGCAAAACGATTCCATCCTTGACTATTTTCTTAATTCCTGGAGGAAGTTTACTACTCCCACTCTTGGTAAAATACATTCCTAGTTTATTGCCATCCGCATTTCAAGAAAATAGAATTGAAAATAAAAAAGACTCCAATAGCTAATTTACTCAACAATAGGCGACTAAATAGTCCTTTAAGAAAGTTTTTACTTATCTTTGCTTTCTTCCTAAGAAGATAAAAATTATTACCCAAAATAATTATAATATGACCTTTCAAAAATCGCTTTCAATTTTATGTTTGACTTTCTTATTCATAGCTTGTAATAGTGATGATAATAGCGAAATTGCTGGCGACGATTATAGTGATATTTATAATTTACCTAATACTCCTTATAACTATAGCGATATAAATTTTCCAGATACTTTTACAGACTATGTAATTGGTTTTGATAATACTCCCACAGACAATCCAATAACAGATGATGGTGTCACTTTAGGTAGAGTTTTATTTTACGATGTAAACATGTCTGCAAACAATACTGTTTCTTGTGCCAGCTGCCATATACAAGAATTTGGTTTTTCAGATAATAAAATAAAAAGTGAAGGGTTTGAAGGAGGACATACTTTCAGAAATTCTATGGGATTTGCAAATGCAGGGTTTTATGGAGCTGAAAGCTTTTTTTGGGATCATAGAGCCGAAACATTAGAAGTTCAAGTTTTAATGCCTTTACAAGATGAGGTTGAAATGGGGATGACTTTAGAAGGCTTAGAAACAAAATTAAACGCATTAGATTATTATAATCCTTTATTCGAAAACGTTTTTGGAAGCACACAAATAACAAGTGATAAAATATCTAAGGCATTAGCTCAATTTGTACGTTCTATTTATTCTTTTAATACTAGGTATGATGAAGGTATAGAGGCTACAAATAATATATTTATGGATTTCCCGAATTTTACTGCGGAAGAAAATATTGGGAAAGATATTTTTAATGGGAAACTAACACCGGGAGCTATAGGTACTTGTGCTACTTGTCATTTGCCAAATACTAGTCCATTAATTTTTGAACTTCCTTTACCAGATGGAGCAAATCAAGTAGTATTTAGTGGTGCTGAACCAGACAATATTGGACTTGATATAGATGATAACGTAGAAGACAATGGATATGGCACTTTTCTTGGAGTTTCTTCATTTAATGGTCATTTTAAAACTCCTTCCCTAAGAAATATTGAAGTTACTGGGCCATATATGCATGATGGTAGATTGGAAACTCTAGAAGATGTTGTGGAACACTATAGTACCGAAGTATTAGCACACCCATACCTCTCTGCTCACATGAAAGATGGTAATGGAGATCCCCGTCATTTAGATTTAACTCCGGAAGAGTCTGATGCTTTAGTAGCTTTTATGAAAACACTTACTGATCATGAATTGAATACTGACATAAAGTATTCTAATCCATTTTTAGATTAGAAAATACTATTTCACACGTTTAAATCGAAACATTTTAAGCATCCAATTAGGTAATGGATGATTTCCTCGCTTTCTAAAATCGATATACCAACCAATTTTTTTAACCAAAGGGATCTTATGTGTTTCCACAAACTCGATTAAAGTTCCTTCTGGAGCTTGAATGTATGAGAAGTTTCCAGCAGCATCTCCCATGTCAAAAGTATCCATTGCCCGAGCACTATCTACTGTAAACGGATGACCTAAAGATTTCGATTTATCTCTAAATGTATCCATCCCATTAATATCGAAACATAAATGAATAAACCCAGGATCTCCCCAAATTCTATCTTTATAAATATCTTTGGGTTCTCTATCTAAGACCTGAACCAACTCGATTACTGATTCCCCAAAAAACGGACTAAAAGCACCTTGCTTAGTATCTGAATGTTTTAACAATACTCTTCTAAATTCTTTGTCACCACCTGGAATACCATTAAAATCATCGAAAGTTCCAGTTTGATCATATACTATTTCATCATACTCAAGGATTTCTTGATACACTTTTAAACTCTCCTCCATGTTTTCAACTCCGATAACTGTACCTAGTACTCCTCCATTAACCGATTTTTCTTTTCTAAAAACATCTTCATTATTCTTTACCTCCCAAATATTCCCATAGATATCTTTTAAATAAAAATGTTTATTTCCCACAGGATCCATATGAATTTTAGTCAATAAATCAAGCCCCGATTCTTGGTATCTATTATAAGCAACTTCCACATCATCGGTTTTAATTTTTCCGATATTGATACCCAAGTCGCCTAGTTGTATTTCAAATTTAATAGCTTCAGGTTCTTTTCCTGTATGTTGCCAAATTTCGAAACCTCCACCACCTCTCATATTCAATGCTAAAACAGCATATCTAGCTCTTGGTTTACCATCTGTATGTGCTAACATAAGTTCTGCTACAGCTTCTTCTTCGAACATTAAAATATCCATAGAAAAATGTTCCCGGTACCATTTCCAAGCTTCTTCTACATTGGTTACACCAATTCCTAATTGCTGAATTCCATTTATTTTTGCTGACATTATTCTCTTTTAATTCAATTATAAAGGTTTTACCCTAGATGATAAATAATAATATAAACTTGGCACAAACCTACGTATGTGTATCATCAATAACTCCTTTCCTCCTACTAATATTTCTTTTTTCTCTTTTTTTAATTTTTTGCAAATAACAATCGCAGCTTTTTCAGTAGACATTCCAGACTCTAATCCTGCATCCATTTTAGAATGACTATTGCCTTCTTTATCTAAAGCATGTAATGAAAAATTAGTATTTATACGACCTGGGATAATCATAGAAACTCGAATATTATTTTTTACATTTTCTGCTCTTAAACTTTCAAAAAAGCCATGTAATGCTTGTTTTGAAGCTGAATATGAAGAACGGTATGGAAACCCAAATTTACCAACAATACTAGTAGTAACCGCAATTTGTCCTCCTCCATTACTAATCATATGGGGCAATATCGCCTTAGTAAGAGCTATGGTTCCAAAATAATTGACTTCAAATATTTTTCTATCTACAAATAAAGGGGTTTCATGAACAAAAGAACGTTGGCTTAGTCCACCAAAATGATATAAGCAATCCACTTTGGTTTCATTTTCTAATACATCTTTAGCAGCTTGTTCTATTTCCTTTTCAATACCCAAATCGAAAGGTACAATATGTGTAGTACTACCATTCTCTTTACAAACAGAGGCAACTTCTTGCAATAATTCTTTCTTTCTTCCAGAAAGAATTAAGTGAACACTTTTTTTAGATAGTGCTATTGCTACCGCTTTTCCAATTCCTGATGAAGCTCCGGTAATCCATATTGTCTTTCCCGTAAATTTCATATCATTTATTTTTCAGAAGGTGACGAAGATAATTCATAATCTAAGGGAAAAAAAGTTTTCTAATTAAGATTCATAAAAATATTTGATTTCAAAAAAAAATCAAAATTAAAGTGTTTCTAGATAATGTATCTTTATATTTTTAAACAAAACAAACATGCAAAACCTAATTGAAAAATTTTATATCGCATTTAATGACTTAGATGCAGAAACTATGGTTTCTTGTTATCACACAGATATTGTTTTTAAGGACCCTGCTTTTGGCACTTTACAAGGGATACAGGCAAAAAACATGTGGCGAATGCTTTGTGAAAATCAAAAAGGAAAAAACTTTAAAGTAGTTTCTACAAATTTGGAATGCAATGATGAAAAAGGGACTGCCCATTGGGAAGCATTTTATACTTTTAGTAAAACTGGTAGAAAAGTTCATAATTGTATTGATGCAGAATTTATATTTAAAGACGGTAAGATTATCCAGCATATAGATCATTTTAATATTCATAAATGGGCGAAACAAGCTCTAGGATTTAAAGGGCTTCTAATAGGTAATACTAACTTTTTTAAAACTAAATTACAAGTACAAACCCATCAACTTCTTTCTAAATTTGAAAACAGAACAAAATAACAATTTCAATTTTTAGTAACTTTGACATTATATAAAAGTCTACAATAAGAAAAGTAATATGACTAAAGAACATAAAACAGAAACTCAAGAAAGTCAAGAACCAAAATCAAATACCTTAAAAGGTATTCTGTTTTCTGTATTAGAATATATTGTTTCTATTGTAAAGCTCCCCTTTAAAGTTTTTGCAAATTTTTTTACTAAAGAAATTATTAAAGCAATAAAAAAGGATATTAAAACCTATGTTTTTTTAACCCTGGTGCTATTCTGCATGGCAATCCTAGCTTCATTTATTTGGTTATTTATAGCTGTTGCTGTGGGGATTTATTTTTATGAATTAGGAAATACGATGCTAATATCTATTGGATATTCTTTACTATTCCAATTGATTAGCATGATGGTACTAGCTTTTATTCTTTATTTTACATCAAAAAAGTTAAGATCCCTAAAACTAATTAAAAGTATCCTCTCTTTTGAAAAGTAAATTTTTGAAACCAATAAAGCTTATAGCAATTCTATTCCGTCTTCTTTAATAACAATCTGCTTGTCCTTATAAAGACTACCAATTGCTTTCTTAAAACTCTTTTTACTAAGACCTAGAGTGTCTTTAATTGTATTGGGATCCGATTTATCGTGTAAGGGAATAAATCCTCCTGCAGCATTTAATTCCTCTAATATAAACCGAGCATTTGGCTCTATACTTTTATAACCAGGCTTTTGTATAACTACATCTAATTTATTGTCTTCTCTAATATTCTTTATATAAGCTTTAAGTCGATCTCCTGTACGAATATCCTCAAAGATATCCTCTAAATAGATGAGTCCTTTATGAACTCCATTTATAATAACATTTGCCCCTTTTTCGGTTAAATGAGTGATTAAAACATCCACTTTATCAAATGCCTCTACCGTAAGGTTTTCATTTTGTAAAAACTGATTGGTTTTACTAGACCCTGCAAGTCTAGTTGTTTGCTCATCTAAATACAAATAAACAATATACCAATTATCCACTTTCATAGGCCTTGCTTGCTCTTTAAACGAAACAAACAAATGCTTTTCTAAACCCCATTCCATAAAAGCACCATGCGTTGTAACATCTGCACAACGTAAATAACCAAAATCATTTAATCTCACATAAGGCTCTAATGTAGTCGCTATAGGCCTTTCGTCATAATCAAGGTAAATAAAAACATTAATTTCATCACCTATTTCAAACGTTTCTGGCTTATATTTATGAGGAAGTAAAACGACTTCTTCTGCTCCTTCTTCAGCTCCTAAATATAATCCTGGCTCTGTTTCTCTTAATATAATTAATGTGGTATGTTTTCCTATTTCAATCATGCTGCAAAGATACCATATATTGGGTACTTATTTAATAAACTTAAAATAATCCAGCAACACTTTATCATTTATTTCTGAAGGTGTGAAAATTTCCAATAATTTTGGAGTATTTGATTCTTTGAAAAATGAGTTTAAAGAAGTTTTTAATTCATTGTCCAAGGAAACTGAATGATAATTAAAATCATACATCTTGCATAAATGTTCTGCAGTTATGTGGTGCTTTGTCTCAAAGTAAGTTTTAAAATTTTCAGAGTTTTTATCTCCAGGTAAAATTCTAAATATTCCCCCTCCTCCATTATTAATTACTATAATTTTAAAATTATTTGGAATGTAATTATTCCATAAGGCATTACTATCATAGAAGAAACTTAAATCACCAGTAATAAAAACGGTTGGATCATCAGAAATATATGCTGCTCCAATTGCCGTACTAGTACAGCCATCTATTCCACTAGTCCCTCGATTGCAAAACACATGAATGCTTTTATCCAATTTAAAAAGCTGGGAATAACGTATGGTAGCACTATTGCTTAATTGCAAGTGAATATTATTAGGCAAGGATTTTACTATTTCAGAAAAAACTTTAAAATCTGAATAGGGCATCGAGTTTTCATAAAATGCTTGACGATCTAACCTATGCTGTTTTACTTTTAACCAATCCTTTTGAAATGTATTTTCTGTTACAATTGTCTTTGGAAGAAATTCTTTCAAAAAATCATTAGGAGATATTTTAAAATGATGTTTCAAACAAAAATAGGTGTCATAGGCTTTTTTTGGATCTATATGCCAATGTTCGGTAGGAGAATAATTTCTTAAAAAAGCTTTTATTTTTTTTGAAATAACCATTCCTCCAAATGTGATTAATATTTCTGGCTGAAGGTTCTTAAAAGCGTCATCGTACAAGGGAGCAATGAGTTGGTCTATAGAAGGAAAAATATTGTGATGATGCACATTGGAAGTGGTCTCTGTAAATATTAAAACACTTTCGTCTTCTGCGAGTTGATCTATAAATTTTTGCTCAATACTATTTGGTGATTGAGCACCAATCAATATTATTTTCTTATTTGAAATATTCCATTTATTTACAAAAGGATCTAATTCAACCAAAGTGTTTTTCTCTGGAATACCTAAAGGAATAATTTCTGACTGTACTTGTAACCCATCTACAGTTTCATATAAGGGTTCCGCAAAGGGAACATTAATATGAACTGGTCCTTGCTGTTCAAAAGCTATATTAATAGCCTTGTTTATTTCATTCTCATTATAAGCCAAATGTTTCTTCCCATTTTCACAATTAGCGTTATACAAAATATGATTTGCAAAAACATTTTCTTGCTGAATAGTTTGTCCGTCCCCAATATTGATCAATTCTTTAGGTCGATCTGCCGAAATAATAACCAAGGGTATATCACTATAAAAAGCTTCGGCTACTGCAGGGTAATAATTTAATAATGCAGAACCAGAAGTACAGACTAATACAACTGGTAATTTTAATTGTTGTGACATTCCTAAAGCAAAAAAAGCTGCACTACGTTCATCTACAATACTAAAACAATTAAATTTTTCATTCTCTACAAAGCCAATAGTTAGTGGAGCATTACGAGAACCTGGTGAAATGACAATATGATGAACCCCTTTTACAAGACAAATTTGTGTTAGGGTTTGGGAAAGAAGCTTACTAGAATATTTCATTGGTGTAAAAGTACGAAGATGCAAAGAATTAATTTCACTTTTTATTAAAGCATAGGCTGTAAAACTTGTAACATGGTATGCAATTTATGTTCGGTTTCTTCCCATTCGTTTTCTGGAATAGATGCGATTGTAATTCCTCCTCCAACATATAAAGATGCAGTATTATTTTCAATTTTCATACAACGTAAATTCACATATAATCTAGAACAACTTTCTTTGTTACAAATTGGCCCTAAAAAACCAGTATAAAACTCACGTTCATAGGCTTCGTTTTCTAAGATATATTTTTTTGCAAATTTTTGTGGTGTTCCACAAACAGCAGGTGTTGGATGCAAAGTAGATGTAATGGTTGATAATGTGGCTTTACCTTTTTTAAGTATACCTGTGATATCTGTACGTAAATGTACCAATGAAGCTGCTCTGTGATTATAGGTTTTTGAAATTCTTACAACTGAAGTTACTTTTTGCAAACTCGTAGAGATTGCATCTACCACTATTTGCTGCTCTTCAATTTCTTTATAATGCCAAGAATAGATGTCTTTAGAATTATGCTTTTGTGTACCTGCCAATGCCATTGTTGTAAAAGAAGCTCCTTCGGTTTGCACCAATATCTCAGGAGAAGCGCCACACCATAAACCCGTTTTTGGATGATACCAAATGTATCTAAAAGCTGTGGGGTATAAATTCAATATTCTGTCTACTAATGATTGAAGATCAAAACTTTCTAATACGAATTTTTCCTTTCTAGAAACTACAATCTTTTTTGCATATCTAGATTTTATAGACCGTATTGTTCCTTTAACAAGCTTACAGTATTCCTCTTTTTTTAAAGAATTCTCATTGGTATTAATTTCTTCTTCGGTAATGCTATTCTTCACAAAATCAACCTTAAATACATCTCCTTTTTCTATTGGAATACAATAAGCTTTTTTCTGATAATCAAAAGGTGCAAATACAAAACATTCTTCTGTATAATGTTCTGTGTCATATAGTAGAGAATCATTTTGAAAACAAACATTAACCGATTCACTTTCTGGAAGTGAAAACAAAATAAAAGGCAGCTCTTTTTTGTAATGACTCGTTAATTTATCTAAAAGTGAGGTAAAGTTCATGGTTAATTTAATTATACAAAGATATCGTAGTTAGTTTTACCATTGATATAAGTTCTTCAGCTTCATTTTCAATTCTAATTTGCCATAATTGAGTTGTTCTTCCTTTATGGACAACTTTTGCCCTAGCAAAAACAAAGCCCTCTTTAATTCCTTTAACATGGTTAGCCGAAATCTCAATTCCTCTTATACTTACTTCTTTATTTTTAAAAAACACAAAAGCAGCTGCACTACCAACACTCTCTGCTAAAGCTACTGAAGCCCCTCCATGTAAAACCCCATCTGGTTGATGTACTCTAGAATTGACTGGCATTTTAGCTATTAATTCTTCTTCAGAAACATCAATAAATTCAATTTCTAAAGTTTCCATCAAAGTATTTTTGCAAATTGCATTACACGCTGCTAATATTGCTTCTTTGTTATTCTTCATATTAATAATTTACATTTGTAAAAATACAAAATGAAACTTTTAAAATGACAAAAGAAAAAAAAGTAATCTATACAAGCTCTAACACCTATTCTACTCTAAATACTTTAACTAAAGATACAAAAAATATTTGGTTAGTTTTTCATGGACTAGGATATTTAAGCAAATACTTTATCAACTATTTTTCTCATATTAACCCTGAAGAAAACTATATAATTGCCCCACAGGCCCCATCCAAATATTATCAAGGAAAAAACTTTAAACATGTTGGCGCTTCTTGGCTAACAAAAGAAAACACTATCGAAGAAACCAAGAATGTTTTGGCGTATGTTGATGAAATTTATAAGACTGAAATTAAAGCAAAAACTCCTAATCTAATTATACTTGGTTATTCTCAAGGGGTCTCCATTGCAAGTCGTTGGCTTGCATCTAGAAAAATTAATTGTAAGCATTTAGTATTGCATTCTGGCGGAATTCCAAACGAATTAATTCCAGATGACTTTACGTTTTTAAAGAAGGATACAAAGGTCACTTACCTTTACGGAAATAAAGACCAATATATTACTGAAGCACGCAAAACCGAAGAGCAATTAAAAGGAAATCACCTCTTTGGTAAACACATCAATTATCAAGTTTTTGAAGGAATTCATGAAGTTAATTTAGACTACATCAAATTTATATCAGAAACGAAATAGTGTAGTTCATCGAATATTTTGAACTTATACCCTCTTATATTGTTTTTATATTATATATTGTAAGAATATTCTAACAATCAATTATGAAAAGTATTCTATTAACAATCGTATTAACTGTTTTTTGTGTGTCTTTAAATGCTCAAATCAACAGTAATGATAAGCAAGTTTTATTAGATTTTTATGCTTCAACAAATGGGGACAGTTGGACACAATCTTGGGATTTAAACCAACCTGCATCTGAATGGCATGGAGTTACTATTAAAGAAAATAGTGTTATAGGTATTAGTATGTTATTCAATAATATTGAAGGCGAAATACCAGCTTCTATTGGACAACTCAATAATTTAGAAGCTTTAGAACTTTCTTTTAATAAATTATATGGAACCCTACCTACTGAATTAGGAAACTTACAAAATCTAAAAATACTCGCATTTAATGGAAATGGTTTAAATGGTACTATTCCCTCTTCCATAGGAAACTTATCCAATTTAACTCAATTACACTTAAGTAGTAATTATTTTTCTGGCGAATTACCAGAAACAATTGCTGATCTTGAACAGTTAGAAGTGTTAAATGTATTCGACAATAATCTTTCTGGAAAATTACCTTCAAAAATCGCATATTTAAGAAACCTGCAAGAGCTTATGGTTGCACAGAATGATTTTGAAGCAACTAATGAGTTTTCTTCTATAGTACTATCTAAAGGAGCTTCAGTAGATTTGAAGTCAAAACAAATAAAGTTAGAAGACAAACACATTATAGCTATAGAGTCTGAAGAGGAAAATTAATACTTAAAATAAAGATAAAAAAAAAGGGAACCATTAATAATTGGTCCCTTTTTTTTTAGATAATAAACAATTATTTATTATCCTTCTTTTTCTTCTGAACCTTCTTCATGATTATGTCCATTACCTTCTCCATGGGAATGAGCATCAGCATTTACATCTTCTTCAGTCTCTTGCTTTTTTAAATCCATTTTACAAACAGGACATGGACCAGTTTTGTCATAAGTTTTACCTTTTTCACAATCCATAGGACATTGGTATACAGCAGCAGCTATCATTTCAGCCTCTACTACTTTTTCCACCACTTCCTTTTCTACTACTTCTTTGGTTTCTTTTTGTTCAGACTTGCAAGAAGTTACTGTAAAGCCAACAGTTAATACTATTGCAATAGCAAATACTAATTTTTTCATTTTTTGTTAATTTTTTTAATGTTTAATATTGATTTTAGTGTGATGCAATTTAATGTAATTAATATGATTGACTACACTAAACAAAAAAAGCGACCCAATTGGGTCGCTTTTTAATTTTTAATTGAAGTCATCTCTTATACTGAGAATAGTTACTTGTAAGATACTTCGACTTTGCTCAGTATAAGCGATTCACAATACTTTGTTCTACAAAGTATGTTCTCTGCTTACTTTACTTCTTCGAAGTCTACATCTTCAACATCGCTGTTTTCTTCTGTAGGTTCTCCTTGCGCACCAGCATCTCCTTCTGGAGCTCCTTCTGCTTGTTGTGCTTCGGCTTGCGCTTTGTACATCTCTTCTGAGGCTGCTTTCCAAGCTTCGTTGATTTTATCTAAAGCAGGTTGAATAGTTTCAACTTCTTTAGTTTCAAATGCTTTTTTCAATTCTTCTAAAGCTTCTTCCACTGGTTTCTTGTTGTCTTCAGAGATTTTATCTCCAAATTCTTCCAATTGCTTTTCCGTTTGGAAAATCATCGCGTCAGCTTCATTCAACTTATCCGCTTTTTCTTTTGCTATTTTATCAGACTCTGCATTTGCTTCAGCATCTTGCTTCATTTTTTGGATTTCCTCATCTGTTAATCCTGAAGATGCTTCAATACGAATATCTTGAGTTTTACCAGTAGCTTTATCAGTTGCACTTACTTTAATGATACCATTAGCATCAATATCGAAAGTAACTTCAATTTGTGGAGTTCCTCTTCTTGCTGGTGGAATACCATCTAAATGGAAACGACCTATTGTTTTGTTATCTGCTGCCATTGGACGTTCTCCTTGCATCGCATGAATCTCAACACTTGGTTGATTATCTGCTGCTGTAGAGAATACCTGAGATTTCTTCGTTGGGATAGTTGTGTTAGATTCAATTAAATGAGTCATTACACCTCCCATAGTTTCAATACCTAATGAAAGTGGCGTAACATCTAATAACAATACATCTTTTACATCTCCTGTTAACACACCACCTTGGATTGCAGCTCCTAAAGCTACTACCTCATCTGGATTTACTCCTTTGTTAGGTTTCTTTCCGAAGAACTTTTCTACCGCTTCTTGCACTGCAGGAATACGAGTAGATCCACCAACTAAAATAACTTCATCGATATCACTTTTTGAAAGACCCGCATCTTTTAATGCTTTCTCACAAGGTGCAATCGTTCTCTTTACTAAGTCGTCAATTAATTGCTCAAACTTAGAACGTGTTAAAGATCTTACCAAGTGTTTTGGTCCGCTAGCTGTAGCAGTAACATATGGTAAATTGATTTCGGTTTGTGTAGAAGCAGATAATTCAATCTTTGCTTTTTCAGCAGCTTCTTTTAAACGTTGTAAAGCCATTGGGTCTTTACGTAAATCTATATCTTCATCTTTTTTAAACTCGTCTGCTAACCAGTTAATGATTTTTTGATCTACATCATCTCCACCTAAATGCGTATCCCCATCTGTAGACAATACTTCAAAAACACCATCTCCTAATTCTAAAATAGAAACATCATGTGTTCCACCACCAAAATCAAAAACTACTATTTTTTGATCGGTTCCCTTTTTGTCCATTCCATAAGCCAAAGCTGCTGCTGTAGGCTCATTGATAATTCTTCTAACTTTTAATCCAGCAATTTCACCAGCTTCTTTCGTAGCGTGACGTTGACTGTCATTAAAGTATGCAGGCACTGTAATTACAGCTTCTGTTACATCATGTCCTAAATAATCTTCAGCAGTTTTCTTCATTTTCTGAAGTACCATTGCCGACAATTCTTGAGGAGTGTATTTTCTACCGTCGATATCTACACGAGCGGTATCATTATCTCCTTTTACTACATTAAATGCAGCGCGATCTGCTTCTTTATTAGATTCAGAAAACGAATTCCCCATAAATCTCTTAATAGAAGAAATGGTTTTTGTAGGGTTGGTTACTGCTTGTCTTTTAGCAGAATCCCCTACTTTAATTTCACCGTCTTCTACAAAAGCGATAACTGAAGGTGTTGTTCTTTTTCCTTCACCATTAGGAATGACAGTAGGTTCGCTACCTTCCATCACAGCCACACAAGAGTTGGTTGTTCCTAAATCGATTCCTATTATTTTACTCATAACTATATATATTATATTTAATTTTCATTTTTTATCCCATTCTTCGAGACGGTTTGTATATGGCAATCTTTATGCCAGCAGAAAAGATATGACAGGCTGGCAGATAAGTGCACTTAGGTTGCTTCGATACAATTCCGACTTACTGTCGGAATCACTCAGCTACCCTAAGAAGCTTGCACTTTATAATTATGACAAATGGTTAGAGAGTACTTCGAGAATCGGAGTGTATCGAAGTAACTTTCAACAACTCCCCCCATTGTGTAGTATAACGAGGACTTCGATCTTCCTTAATTAACTCCCACTCTTTTACTCGTGTTCCTACCAAACCGGAAAACACCGTGGATTTCCCATATTTTCTATTGATCGCATCAAAGGTATTTAACAACTCCCCTTTATTCCATCTAGGCGGCGGCATAAACAAGTTACCTTGTACATATTCCCTCGGAATAATACCGCTTAAACACACTCCTACTTTTTTATAACGATATCCTGGTTTATAAATAGCATCCAGCGCTTTCTTGGCTTCCGAAATAAGAGCAAAGGTATCGCAGGTAGGAATAGGAAGTGTTACCGTAATGCTATTGGAATATTGTTTGTCACGATCGCTAAAATAATTGGTATGCAAAAACACCTGTAGATAGGTCGCACAAGATTTCTGATTGCGCAATACTTCACTTACCTCACTAATATAATACGAACAAGCCTCTTGGATCATTCCTAAGTCCTCTATTTTTTTTCCGAAGGATTTGGCGGTGCCAATCCCCTGCTTTGGTTTGGGCATAGTCTTAAACTCTATACTCGGAGTCCCTCTTAATTCATTCCAAATTCGAACTCCCACAACGGTCATGTTTTTTCGGACCCATTCTTCTGGAAGCATCGTAAACTCATATGCCGTGAATACACCAATACTTTTTAATCGTTTGGCATGTTTGCCTCCAATTCCCCAAACCGTTTTTACATCTGCCCACTGTAAGGCTTCGATTCGTTTTTTTTCAG
>CAJXRD010000017.1 GCA_913058295.1 uncultured Flavobacteriales bacterium
GAAAATGATTTTGGTATAAAATATTTAGATTATTTGTTGCAACAAGCTAAAAAATCAATTAATGAAGGCTTGTTAGATCTTGTCTTTGCGAACGTAGTGAAGCAATCTGTTAAAAAAAATGAGATTACTTCGTCGCCCAAAAAAGATGGGACTTCTCGTAATGACAGGATGCTAATGGTTACAGAAAAAGGCAAATTTCTAAGTGATGGAATTGCGAGTAATTTATTTTGGGTCGATTAAAATGATTACTTTTAAACGATGATTTCAAAATTAATTATTGGAGGAAAACAGATTGAGGTAGATCTTTCTAAACCTTTAGATATTTCTATTCCATTAACAGCTTCTGTCGAGAATCCAATAGCTTGGTATTTGGATAAGCCCACAATCGAACCAGTAAAAGACGGAGATTGGATTGCTAAAGTTAGTGAAGGTGCATCCGTAAATTTTAATACCATAGTTTTTAATCCACATGCACATGGTACACATACGGAATGTATTGGTCATATAACTTCGGAATTTCATTCCATTAATGATACTTTAAAAACATTCTTTTTCATTTCTGAACTAATTTCAGTAACACCAGAAATTCAAGGAGTAGATACTGTCATTTCAGAAAATCAAATTAAAACACTCTTAAAAGGTAAAAGCCCAGAAGCATTAGTTGTCAGGACGCTACCTAATACCGATTTCAAAAAAACGAAGAAGTACTCCCATACCAATTGGACTTATTTATCTGAAGCAGCAGCCAATTATATAAAAGAGATCGGAGTGAAACACTTGTTAATCGATACTCCTTCTGTAGATAGAGAAAAAGACGAAGGGAAATTATTGGCACATAAGGCCTTTTGGAATTATCCCTCAAAACCAAGGTTAGAGGCTACTATTACAGAGTTTATTTATGTTGAAGAAACTGTAAATGACGGAAGTTATTTATTAAATCTCCAGATAGCCCCCTTTCATAATGATGCTTCTCCAAGCAAACCAATTCTTTATAAACTACTTTAAAAAATATACTATCTTTACTTTATGGATTCACTTTTTACAGGATTAATTGTTGGGGTAATTTTCGCATATTTTGTGTTTTCAAGGTACGCCTCCCTTAGAAAAAAAGAGAAAGTCACTGCACAATCTGTTGTTTTAATGGAAAACATTAAGAGTGTGAGTAAGTTGATTACTGTGGAAGCAGATTTTGCAGAAATATATCATTATGAAACTGATAAACATAAATTGTTAAGCATTTTAATTGGAAAGAAAAAAGCATTGTTATTAATAGATGCAAAAGCACATGTGGGTTTCGATTTAACTAAAATAAAATTAGAATCGAATGTGAATTCCAAAGTGATAAAGATTACTAATTTTCCTCAGCCAGAATTACTTTCTATAGAAACCGATTTTAAATATTACGATAAGAAAGAAGGTTGGTTAAATCCGATAACTTCCTCTGATTTAACGGATATTAATAAGGAAGCAAAACAACATATTATTGATAAAATACCTGGATCCGGAATTTTAGAAGAGGCTTCTGAAAAAGCTTTAGATACTGTGAAATTGATGGAGAAATTAGCCGAAACCATCAATTGGAAACTGGATTATTCTTCCTTAGTTTTAAATAATACTTCAGCAAATTCAAAAATCACAAAAGATGCAAAGGCTTAGGGTTATATTTATTTTAGGCTTCATTTTTTTAACGAGTTCTGTTTTTTCACAAGATTTTGAAAGAATAGATGCTACCATTTTATTGTATCCCACACATTGCGATACACCAGAAGAACTTTCAAGATTTATAAGCCGAGATTTTACTACTGAAGAGGAAAAGGTACGTGCGATATACAGTTGGATTATTCAGAATATTGCTTATGAACCTAATGAATATAAAAAGTTTGATTATCGATTTAGCAATTATAGAGAACGGAATAAAAAGGAAGAAATAACTAGAAATAAGATCATAGAACGCACCTTACAAAAAGGAGTTGCTGTTTGTGAAGGATATGCTTTTTTGTTTGAAAGGCTTTGTGAACTACAAGGAATTACTAATTATTTGGTACGAGGAAATACCAAAACTACATTGCAAGGTATAGGAGAGGAGTTCCATGCAAATCATATGTGGAATATCGCAATTATCGATGGTAAATCTTATTTGTTTGATCCTACCTGGGGTGCTGGAAAATACCAATATAAGTTTATAAAAGAGCCTAGTTACTATTACTATAAAATTCAACCAGAGCTTTTATTCAAAACGCATTATCCAAGTATTTTTGAAGATGCATTAATATTAGAAACCGTTAGCAAACAAGAGTTTTCAGAAATGCCATTAATCATAGAAAGAAAGTTACTCTTATCGGATATTGAAACTCCAAAAAAAGGAATTATATATACGGAGATGTATTTCGATGAGATTCAATTTTCGATTAAAAATACCAATCCAACATCAGTAAGTTATTCTTTTGGGACAGAAACTTTTTCTGTAGAAAAATTGGATAAAACCAATGAAAAAATAGAGTTTTCGATACCAATAGTTTTTGGAGTAAATACATTGATGATTTATTTTGATGATCAGCCAGCAATAGGGTACAAAATTATGTAATATGAATATTGAAGAATTCAGGGAATATTGTATATCTAAAAAGGGAGTAACAGAATCCTTTCCATTTGATGAACAAACACTTGTTTTTAAAGTCATGGGTAAAATGTTTGCATTATCTGGTTTAGAACATCAACCTGCTAAGGCAAATTTAAAATGCGATCCGGAACGCTCAATAGAACTTCGCGAAGAGTATGATGGTCTTATTAATCCTGGGTTTCATATGAGTAAATTACATTGGAATACTGTCGAGCTTGAAATGAATTTGCCTCATGATTTGGTATTGGAACTCATTGATCATTCTTACGATTTAGTAGTGAATGGATTGACAAAAAAATTGAAAGAAGAATTAAATTCAATCGTTTAAAAGACTTAAGCGTCTTAATAACAATATCTTATTAATATATTTTTTGTATATTCGTAAGTGTAATATCACATTTATCTTTCTTAAGTTATCTACCTAATAACAAATTCAAAAGAAAGGGCCCACAAATCTTATTATTGGTGCCTCAAATTTTAGAGAAGTATTTTTTTTATTAACCATATACTAACTTTAAAATTTATTAAATTATGAAAACAACGAACCATTATTTTATTGCAATAGCGTTGCTATTGCTTTTCAACCTTTCTGTATTTGCTCAGGATGAAGAACCAAAGCGACCAATGTATATTACAGCTACAACAATGCATTGGAATATGGATAAGGAAGATTTTGATATGAAAGAGTGGATAGCTCTTGAAAAAGAATATTTAGAAAAAGTAACTATGAAAAATGAACTTGTAATGGGTTCTTCCTACTATATGCACAGATATACTGCTGACAATAGAGAATTAATATTAGTTAGAACCTTTGCTTCTTGGGGGGATATTGATAAAGCTGGAGAAAGGGATACTGAATTAATTAATGAAGCTTGGCCAGATGAGGATGCAAGAAATGCCTTTTTTAAGAATCAAGACTCTTATTATGCTCCATTTCATTCCGATGAAATATATGCAACAATGAGTGGTGCTAAAGTGATGACTGAAGATGCAGGAGAAGATATGATATTATATGTACGGAAAAGTCATTTTGCAAGCCCAGAAGATGGAAGTAATAAAGAATTTAATGAAATGCGAGATGAATTTTTAGAGAACGTGATTCATAAAAATGAACTTATAAAAGGGTATTATCCAAATAATCATGCTTGGGGATCGAATAAAACAGAATATGTGGAAGCATTTTTATTTAACTCAATGGCAGATCTTGATAGCTTTGGTGAAAGAAATGGAGAGTTAATAGAAGAACACTGGCAAGATGAAGCAGCTAGAGAAGAAATGAATAAAAAAGGTGATAAATATTTTACAGGAGTTCATGGAGATTATATTTATTCCTTAATAGAAGAACTTACTAAATAAGTTTTTACCCTTAAATTTTACTGAAAAGGATGCCATTTGGCATCCTTTTTTTTAGTTTAATTTTTTATAACCTGAAGGACTTATTTGCTTTATTGCTTTAAACTGCCGGTTGAAATTGGAAATGTTATTAAAGCCACAAAGCTCTGAAATTTCAGAAACAGACAGGTCTTTTTGAGTAGCTAATAATTTACAGGCTTTTTCTATTCGTAGTTCATTTAAAAAACTAAAATAAGTTTTATTGGTACGTTTTTTAAAATATTTACAAAATGCATTTTTAGTCATGCTAGCTACTTCTGCAATATCCTTAAGAGAAATTTCTTTTTCGAAATGTGTCATAGTATATTCAAATACATTTCGCATTCGTTTTCCTTCTACATCATTGTACTTTCGTTCATAAACATAAGAAGAAAGACTGTTATAATTTGCCTTTGAAGCTACTTTAAGAAGCTCCATTAATATTATAAATCTTTCAAATTCTGTAGCACCTTTTAGTTTTAAAAACAGATTTGTCATTGCTTTTTTTAAAGAAGTTACTTTAAACCCATGGTTTGCTCTTTTAAAAAATAACCGAAGTTCCCTTAATTCTTTCAATTCAAAAAAATGCTCACCAAAGGATGTTTTAGTAAAAAACAAACTTAACATATGTGAAATGCCTTCATCCTTATTTTCGCTTTTAAAAACATGAGGCACATGACTACCAAATACTAAGATATCTCCTTGCTTATAATAATTCACCTTATCACCAACTATTAAAGTTCCTTCTCCTTCCAATATTAAACTTATTTGTATCTCTTCATGTTGATGCAACTTATCATAAAAAAAGGCTTCATTGTCTTCTTGATAAATAAGCGAAACACCTTCGGGTTTAGGTATTTTAAAGGGTAACACTTTCATGTAATTCTTGTTTTAATAGCTACTTTACAAGGCAATTTACGTAAATAATAATCAAAATATATATATTATAATAAAAAACAGATAATATAGTATTAGTAACGGATTAAAAGCCATTATAAATTATGAAGGTATGGATGTAATTTTACCCTATTAAAAAATATATCTTATGAGTTTAAAATGGAAAGGTGTTATGCCAGCCGTTTTTACATGGTTAAAAGAATCAGCATCAGGTGACATTGAAATTGACTTTGAAAAAACAAAAGAATACGCTACAGGCATCTTAAAAGTTCAAGGACTAGGTGGAACTAGAATGAATGGACTTGTTGGTTCAGGAACACTAGGAGAAAATAGCTATCTAAGCTCTGAACAACGCGTTTCTTTACTGGAAGCACTTTCTGAAGTTGCTAAAGAATATAACGTACCTTTAATTAGTGGCGCAGCTGCAGAAACAAAAGAAGAACTTGCAACAATCGTTAAAGGTTTAGCAGGCGCAGGTGTGGACACCGTAATGGTTATGCCTCCAAAGACAAAGGAACTACCTTCTGATGAAGTAATGTATGCGTATTATGAACTTGCTGAGTCAACTGCAAGAAATGCAGGTGTAACAATTATGCCTTATAATAATCCTGATGCAGCTGGTTATCATGCGCTTTCTACGGAACTTCTTCTAAGACTTGCTAAACTTCCTAATGTAACTGCGCTCAAAATATCAACAATTGATGTTTCAATTATTGAAACGATGATGTTAGCGAACAAAGATTTAGAAATTTTGGCAGGGGTTGATACCGTAACGGTACATGCAGGACTTGCTGGAGCAATTGGTGGAATTACAGGTGTAGGTTGTATCTTCCCTAAAGCTAGTGTTACTATGCAAGAGTATGTTTCACAAGGAAATTGGGCTGAAGCAAATAAAATTTCTCAAGCAATGAATTCCATCTCGTATTTAGATGCTCAGCCACTACTTATGGAATATCTTAAGTATGCTTTCGGAATTCACCATAATGATGCCGCTGGCGGACTTCGTACCTTAGGTAAGAAGTTAACCCAACAGCAAATTGATGATGTTCAAGCTCGTTATATTCTAGCAAAAGAAAGACTTGAATTTCTGGACTTAATAGATTAAGCCTTTTAAATATAAAAAAAAGTGAACTAAAAAGAGCTTCAACAAAGCCTCAATCACTAACACAGAAATTTTTGTACCAGCAATAATTTCTATACATTTAAACAGTAATTAAGGTAAAAATAAAAAATACATACATGTTAGAAATAAGACCCACTTGCGAGAATTGTAATAAAAAGTTACTTAATCATGCAACCGATGCTATGATTTGTACTTTCGAATGTACTTTTTGCCGTGATTGTGTCGAGAACATATTAAAAAAGGTTTGTCCTAATTGCGGTGGTAATTTTACTGAAAGACCTATTAGGCCAAAGGAATTATTAGACAAATATCCAGTTTCTAAACATATCGTTTTTAAACCAGTAGATGTCGAAAAACATAATGAATTAATAAAAAATAGAAAATGACTACAGGAGAGAATCATATAGGGAATCAACGTTCCTCAAAAGGGAATAAAACGTATACAACACATAACCCAAAGTTGAATATAGAAAATGAACAATTTTTTACAGAAGCTACTTCAGAAGAAATTAATCAAGCTGTAGATTTAGCTTCGGAAGCATTTAAAACTTTCAGTAAAAAATCTGGGCAAGAAAAAGCAACTTTTTTACGAGCTATAGCCGATGAAATTTTAGCAATGGGAGATGAATTAATTGCGATATATCAATCGGAAACTGGGCTTCCAGAAGGAAGAGCAAAAGGCGAAAGAGGAAGAACGATTGGACAATTAACAAGCTTTGCAGCCATGCTAGAAGAAGGGTCTTGGCTAGATGCAACAATTGATACTGCAGATTTGGATAGAGCTCCAATACCAAAACAAGATATTAGAAAGATGATGGTTCCTTTAGGACCAGTAGTAGTATTTGGAGCGAGTAATTTTCCATTTGCATATTCAACTGCAGGTGGAGACACTGCATCTGCATTAGCTGCCGGATGTCCTGTGATTTGTAAATCGCATCCTATGCATGCTGGAACAAGTGAAATGGTTTCTGAAGCAATTATAAGAGCTGCTCAAAAAACGAATATGCCAAATGGTGTATTCTCCAACTTAAATAGTTCTGGAATAGAAGTAGGGATAGAATTGGTTACCCATCCTGGTGTAAAAGCAGTAGGATTTACGGGAAGTATTAAAGGAGGAAGAGCTTTATACGATATCGCTGCACAAAGAGAGGAACCGATACCGGTTTTCGCTGAAATGGGATCTGTTAATCCAGTAGTTTTATTACCAAATGCGGCAGAATATAGAGGAGAAGCATTGGCGAAAACCTATGCAGGATCTATTACTTTAGGAACAGGTCAGTTTTGTACAAAACCAGGATTAATTCTTGGAATAAAAAGCGAATCCTTAACTCAGTTTATCGATTCACTTTCTTCGGAAATTGTAAAAGTGGAGCCTTCTTGTATGTTGCACCCACACATTATTGGGAACTATGAAAAAAATAAGCAAATTGCTTTAGAGCAAGATGGATTAACGGTTCATGCAGATTATCAAAATGAAGTTGCTGCCAACCATGCTAGACAGGCTATTGTTACGGTTGAAGGAGAAACTTTTTTAAATAATACTACTTTACATCAAGAAGTATTTGGACCATTTTCTATGGTAGTGGTATGTAATGATGCTACAGAATTAGAGAATGTTATCAATCATTTAGAAGGGCAATTAACTGGAACCATATTAGGAGAAAATGAAGAGCTGCAAAATTATACCACTGTTGTAGATGCTTTACAGAATAGAGTAGGTAGAATTATATTTAATGGAGTACCTACAGGCGTTGAGGTTTGTCCTGCAATGTTGCACGGTGGACCTTATCCTTCTTCAACAGACAGCCGTTTTACAGCGGTAGGAATTCATGCGGTAAATAGATGGGTTCGACCTTTTAGTTATCAAAGTTGGCCAAATGAATTGCTTCCAAATGAATTAAAAGATGAAAACCCTTTAGGAATTACAAGATTCGTTAATGGTCAAAATTCAAAAGATAAAATCTAATTAAACATGAAAATCTTCAGATGCATCCCTTTATTACTATTTCTAATCACATTAAGCTGTTCCAAAGATGTTGAAGTCAAGGATTCAGAATTATTAAGTGCAATTATTTTAGAAATCGAAGAAAGGGAAAGTTATGATGAAGATGCATATCCTTTAGGTTTATTTTCGAAGGAATACTTTAAAAATGAAGCTGAATATGCAAAGGAGCAATTAGATAAATTAAATAAAATAGACTCCGTTTCCTTATCTGAAACGGAGTCTATTTCTTTAGAGTTATTGAAATTTCAATTACAAGACACCATTGATTATTTTGAATTTGAAAGATATTTAAATCCATTATTATCCGATTCTGGGTTTCATAATAATTTTTCTTTTTTGGCTCGGCCCTTTCAAAATTATGAGCAAGTAAAAGACTATTTAACAAATCTGAATGCGATCCCAGATCGGGTAAATCAGTTTTTGCCATTATTAAGAGAAGGATTGGAAAAAGGACTGTCGCAACCTAGAGTAATCTTTAATGGATATGAATCTAGCTATAACGATTATATCGTTGAAGATTATAAGGAAAGTTATTTTTTTAAGCCTTTTAATAAGCTTCCAAGTACCTTATCTACTTCTCAAAAAGATTCCGTTTTAGTTGCAGTTAAAGAAGCAATCACCAACAATGTAATTCCTCAATATAAAGTAGTAAAAGCTTTTTTTGAAGACGAATATTACCCAAAAACAAGAAATAGCATTGGGATTTCAGAAACACCAAACGGGGAAGCTTATTATCAAAATAGAATAAATTACTATACTACAAGTACCCAGTATACCGCAGATGATATTCATGCAATTGGTTTAAAAGAAGTGGCTCGAATTAAAGGGGAAATGGAAAAAATTATTTTGGAATTAAATTACCAAGGTAGCTTTTCAGATTTCTTGCAATTCCTAAGAACCGACCCTCAATTCTATGCTACCTCACCAGAACAATTATTGATGATAGCTAGAGATATGGCAAAAAGGGCTGATGAGCAGTTGCCAAGATTCTTTAAAACCCTACCTAGAAAACCCTATGGAGTTGCGGCTGTACCAGATGCAATAGCTCCAAAATATACAACAGGAAGATATGTTGGGACTGATAAAAATAGCACCGACCCAGGTTATTATTGGGTCAACACTTATGATTTACCTAGTAGGCCTCTTTATGTATTGCCTTCTTTAACGGTACACGAAGCAGTACCGGGTCATCACTTACAAGGATCATTGAATTTAGAATTAGGCGATAGTATTCCACAATTTAGAAAAGATACATACTTATCCGCTTACGGAGAAGGTTGGGGTTTGTATTGCGAATTTCTAGCGGAAGAAATGGGGATGTACACCACACCCTATGAGCAATTTGGAAAATTAACCTACGAAATGTGGCGAGCTTGTCGATTAGTAGTGGATACAGGAATTCATGCAAAAGGATGGACAAGAGATGAAGTTGTAAACTTTATGGCAGAAAACACAGCTCTTTCCATCCATGAAATTAATACGGAAACAGATAGATATATTTCTTGGCCAGGGCAAGCACTTTCCTATAAAATAGGGGAGATAAAAATTAGAGAATTACGTAAAAAAGCAGAATTGGAATTAGGAAGTTCTTTTGATATCCGTGAGTTTCATGAGGTTGTTTTAGAACAAGGTACCGTGACATTGGCTATTTTAGAAAATAGAGTCCATAATTATATTGAAGATAATAAAAATGAGTAAATCCATTTATAAATGCATTGATGCGCATACTTGTGGGAACCCCGTTAGAGTTGTGACTACAGGTCGTCCAGATCTTTTGGGAGATTCAATGAGTGAGAAAAGACAACACTTTTTAAAAGAATACGATTGGATTAGAAAAGGATTGATGTTTGAACCTCGAGGTCATGATATGATGAGTGGTAGCTTCTTTTTTGAACCGCAATTCCCTGAAAATGATTTTGGAATTTTGTTTATTGAAACTTCAGGTTGTTTGCCAATGTGTGGACATGGAACCATTGGAGCAATTACGATCGCTATCGAAGAAGAATTAATAATACCCATAACTCATGGGGAAGTTAGGATGGAAACTCCTGCAGGATTAGTAGAGATAGATTACCAACAAACCAATGGTAAAGTAGAATGGGTGAAACTGAAAAATGTAAAATCCTATTTAGCTGCAGAAAACTTAACAGTAGAATGCTCAGAGTTAGGAGAAATCACCTTCGACGTTTCTTATGGAGGAAATTATTATGCCATTGTAGATCCTCAGAAAAATTTTAGTGGAGTACAAGATTTTACTGCTGGTAAACTAATTCAATATTCTCAAATCGTAAGAAAACGTATCAATGAAAAATACCCTGACATGTTTATACATCCAGAAAATGAAACCATTAGAGATGTGAGCCATATGCAATGGACAGGAGATCCAATCAATCCAAAATCTTCTGGAAGAAATGCTGTGTTTTATGGTGATAAAGCCATAGATAGAAGCCCTTGTGGCACAGGAACCTCCGCAAGAATGGCACAATTATATGCCAAAGGAAAACTTAAAAAAGGAGAAGAGTTTATCCATGAAAGTTATATAGGTTCTACTTTTATTGGAAGAATTGAAGAGGAAACCGACTTAGATGGAGAAAAAGCGATAATTCCTAGCATACAAGGATGGGCTAAGATTTATGGGTATAATACTATTTTAATTGATGAAGAAGATGATCCTTATGCACATGGATTTCAAGTTATTTAAATGAAAAAAGATGTTATCATAATTGGCGGAGGTATTATTGGACTTTGTTCTGCATATTACCTACAGAAAGAAGGATATCAAGTAACGATTATTGATAAGGGAGACTTAACCTCTGGAGCTTCTTTTGTTAATGCTGGATATATTACTCCTAGCCATATTATCCCATTAGCAGCTCCTGGTATGATTACAAAAGGAATTAAATGGATGCTGAATCCCTCTAGTCCATTTTATGTAAAACCTCGTTTTGATAAGGATTTTTTACAATGGTCCTTAAATTTTAAAAAATCTGCCACTACTTCAAAAGTGGAAAAAGCCATTCCTATAATTAAAGATATTAATATTTTAGGAAGAGAGCTTTATAAAGAAATTAAGGCTTCTGGAGATTTTAATTTTCATTATGATAGAAAGGGGCTTTTAATGCTTTACAAAACGGATAAAGCAGGTGAAGAAGAGTGGGAAGTAGGCCGACGAGCTATTAAAGAAGGACTAAATGTAAAAAATATTACTTCTGATGAAGTTAGAAAAATGGAACCCAATGCCAATATAGATTGCAAAGGCGCTGTATATTTTGACTCAGATGCGCATATGACTCCCAAAGAGTTTATGACTGAAATGATATCATATCTAGTACGTAATGAAGTTAGAATTTATAAAAATGAAGCTGTTACTGACTTAAAAGTTTCAGAAAATAAAATTCAAGAAGTGATTACTTCAAAAAGAACTATGAAAGCAGATGAAGTGATTTTAGCTGCGGGTTCATGGAGCCCTTTACTAACTAAAAAGTTAGGAATTAAAATTCCAATTCAGGCAGGTAAAGGATACCGAATAAATGTAGAAAGAGACACAGGAATTTCAATTCCTGCAATATTGGTGGAAGCAAAAGTTGCAGTAACTCCTATGAATGGATTTACACGCTTTGCAGGAACTATGGAAATAGCTGGAATTAACAATACCATCAATCCAGTTAGAGTAAACGCAATTAGTAAAGCTGCTTCCGATTATTATAAAGATGTTGAAATAAATTCCAAAGAAATTGAAGATGCAGCTTGTGGTTTACGTCCTTGTACACCTGATGGATTGCCTTATATTGGTAGAGTTAATAAATATAAAAACCTTACGATTGCTACAGGACATGCGATGATGGGTTGGAGTTGTGGACCATCAACTGGTAAATTGGTTACTGAAATTATTTCAGATAAGAAAACTTCCTTAAATTTAGATCCTTTTCATCCTGATAGAACTTTTTAATATGCGTTATACCACAATTCCAAATTCCTTATTTGTAAAAAATAGAAAGAATTTTATTTCTGAAATGAAAGAAAATGCGATTGCTATTTTAACTTCTAATGATGTAAAACATAACAATGCAGACGATGTGATGGGTTTTACACAAAACAATGATTTGTTTTATCTCTCCGGAATTGATCAAGAAGAAACGATTTTAGTATTGTATCCTGATGCTTATAAAGAAGAAAATCGAGAAATATTATTCATTAAAGAAACGAATGAAAACATTAAAATTTGGGATGGGGAAAAACTAACCAAAGAACAAGCTTCACAAATTTCGGGAGTAAAACGTGTAGAATGGATTCAGGATTTTGAAATGACTTTACAATACATGGCATTTGAAGCGGAAGGTTTTTATTTAGGCCATAATGAGCATTTAAAAAGAGTTACAAAAGATCAGGAAACTCAGCAAGATCGAATGATAAAATGGTGTAAAGAAAAATATCCTTTGCACGAATATGATAGAGTTGCTAAGATCACTAGAAATCTAAGACCTATTAAATCGGATGATGAGATCGAACTGATGCAGAAAGCTGTAAACATAAGTGTAGAAGGCTTTCATAGGGCTCTTAAAGCTGCAAAACCCAATGTGAAGGAATATGAAATTGAAGCAGAATTAATCTATACCTTAACAAAAAATGGAGCTACAAGACATGCCTTTAAACCTATAGTTGCTTCTGGGAAAAATGCTTGTGCTTTGCATTATAATACCAACGATGGAATCTGTAAGGATGGCGATATGATTCTTCTCGATTTTGGAGTTTGTTATGCTAATTATAATAGTGATACCACCCGTTGTTTCCCTGTAAATGGGAAATTTACCGAACGACAAAAAGAAGTCTATACTTCTGTTTTACATTGTTTGAAGGAAGGGGCTAAATTATTAAAACCTGGAGTCATTTCTTCGGAATATGAAACTCAAATGGCATTATTAATTGAAACTGAATTGATAAAATTAGGATTGTTAAATGCAGATGAGGTTGTAAAACAAGATCCTAAGAAGCCTTTGTATAAAAAATATTTTATGCACGGTACCGCCCATCACATTGGTTTAGACGTTCATGATGTAGGTTTGTATTCTCGACCTTTTGAAGCAGGAATGACACTAACCTGCGAACCGGGAATTTACATCCAAGAAGAAGGGATAGGTTGTCGTTTAGAAAATGATTACCTACTTACAAAAGATGGAAATATCAACTTAACAGAGGCAATGCCTATTGAAATTGAAGATATTGAAGCTCTTATGAAAAAAGGTTAATTTATTTTTTTAACCAACCATCAATTATCGAATACATCTCTTTTTGTTCCTCATCATTAAAAGTCTTAATTCGTGTGGTGTGACTTCCTTTCGACTTTACAAATTTGTACATTTCTCGTTCATCAGCAGTTTCACTTAAATCGACAGCGGTAGCACTCCAAGCATCGTATTCTCCATAAATAAACATTATTTTTTCTGCGGAATTATCTAAATAGGATTTAATCTCTTGCATAGGTTTTAGATCGTATTCTTTTGTGATTCCTTCTGGGAATGCCCATTCAAATTTATAAACTTCTTCCGTGTTTAGGTATTGTTTAAAAGGTGCAGTCTCATATCCATAAATTCCTTGCTGGGTTAAAGCTGCCCAAAAATAGGGTTGTAAGTCATCCACAGATTTAGCTTCAAAAAAGCCATAACCTACTACGGTTATAAGGTGATTGTAGATTTCTTGGGGTGTAGCATTTTTACTTGGAATATCTTCTGTTTTATTACCCCATTGCCAAAAAGCAAAAGAATATTCTAAGATAGTATAATCAATGGCTTTTTCTTCTCCAAACTCCCAAGACATATGATGCTCCTTTGCGGTGTCTTTTAATATTTCTAATAGGCTTACTCTGTTTTCAAAACATAAATTCTGAAATTGTTTTATTTCCTCACGTTCTTCTGGAGTCCCTACATTTTCTAAAAATTCATACACTCTAGGGTCTTCTCTTTGGTAGTTTAATGGACCTACATAGCATACAGAGGCATCTACATTATCTGGAAAGAAATTACGATGTGCTATAGTGGTTTGACATCCTTTAGAAATTCCAGTAGTGATAAATTTAGAATTTGGATATATCGCATTTCGAATTGCATCTATGATAATTGTTTGATCTTTTGCTGCATTTTCAATCGTTAATGTATTCCAATCAATCTCTTCAGGTTTAGAATTATTGAAATAACGGTGTTCTATAGTAAGCTGATTCGCTTCATAGTAATTGGCAAGCTCTCCGGCTTTTTCAGAATAAATACCATAGCCTTGTAATTCAACAAAAACTGGCTTTTCAGAATTTTCATAGCCTAAGAAAACACGTTGTTTGAAAGTACCTTTGCTTAGATCTTCATGGTCTATAGGTTGCTCAAACCAAATCTCATAATTGTTGTCGAAATGACTCACTGAAGCTCTTTTTTCGATGCTGATTACAGCTTCCATTGAAGCTAATTTTTCAAAAATAGAGGTGTCGGTTTCAATTGAAACAGAAGTGCTTGCTTTAGCAGTAATTGCTTTTTGTGCAGTACTAATGTTTATTGAGAATACAATAGCAATAAATAGACAGATGGAAGTTATTTGTTTCATAAATTTTATTTTCTAATATTTTTAATAGCTTAACAAGACATGTCCGCGACGATTTTCCATTCGCCATCTATTTTCTTGAAGATGATTATAAAGACACCATCAGCGTCGCCAACACTTCTTTTTAGATGGTATTCCCCCATCACCCAATAACTTCCTACCTCAATTTTTGAAATGTCACTTATTGTAAAGTTTAATGTTCCAGAATGCTCTTTTGTTGGATAACCTTTTTTATAATTGTCCAATGTTTGTTGCCAACCTTTGGTTAGTCCACTACTTCCATAAAACTTTAGAGAATCACTTTTCCAATAGCCTTGCATAAATCCTTCTAAGTCATTATTAGACCAAGCTTTTTCTTGCAAGTTCATTACGGATAATATGGCTGCTTTATCTTCTTTTTCTGAAGTCTGAGAGTTTCCTATTGCAAAGGAAAGTAAACAAAGTACAAATATGATTTTTTTCATGAATTACAATTTTGATAAATATAATAGTTCTTAAGCAAAGTAAATATAGATTGCTAATACAATTAAACAGATGGCAATTCCAACACTCTTTAAATGTTTCCAAGGTGTAATATCAACTTGTTCGGTATATGTAAGTGAAAAAGCTTCTTTTCGGGGATAAAACTTCCCGATAAGTAGCATAATTAATACATTCACTACAAATAATATAGCCATCACATGTAAAAAATGAGGGTAGTTTTCTTCACCAATAACAAATGGTTTTAAAACAAATTGACTAATACTATACAATACTGCACCTGAAACAATAGCAATCTTAGCTGCAATTGCAGGGACATATTTTGTTAAGTATCCCACAATTATAATCGTTAAAATAGGAATACTATAACAGCCATTTACTTCTTGTAAATAACCAAATAAACCATCTGGAGCTTTTGCGATTAAAGGAGCGATACACATAGATATTATCGCAAGGATAATTCCGAAACGTTTTCCTGTGTTCACGGTTTCCTTTTCAGTGGCATCGGTTTTAAAATGACTTTTATAAATATCCACACCAAATAAGGTAACCGAACTATTTAATGCAGAGTTAAAGGAACTTAAAATTGCACCAAATAATACCGCTGCAAAAAAACCAACCAAAGCCGTAGGCAATACTTTTGAAACTAACATTGGATAAGCTTCATCTGGATTTTCAATTTCACTTCCAAACATATGGAAGGCGATCACACCAGGTAGCACTACAATTAAAGGTCCTAATATTTTAATAAAAGAGGCTAATAATAATCCTTTTTGCCCTTCTTTTAAATTTTTTGCTCCTAAAGCACGCTGAATAATTGCTTGATTGGTTCCCCAATAAAACAATTGTACCAACATCATTCCTGTAAAAATCGTTGCAAATGGGATGGACGATTCTGGACCTCCCATCGATTTAAATTTTTCAGGATTACTGGTAATAAGTGTAGAAATTCCATCCGTAATACTTCCATCTCCAATAGCCATTAATCCAAAAACTGGAATTAACATTCCACCAATTAACAAACCAACTGCATTAATTGTATCTGAAACAGCAACAGCTTTTAATCCTCCTAAAATGGCATATAAAGAACCAATAATTCCTATAGACCAAACGGTAATCCATAAAGCAGTTGTTTTTGAAACTCCTAATAATGTAGGAATGTCGAACATATTACTAATTGCCAATGCTCCAGAATACAGTACAATGGGTAATAATACAATTGCATAACCACTTAAAAATAAAGCCGAAGTAATAGATTTTGTGGTTTTGTCGTAACGATTTTCTAAAAATTGAGGGACTGTTGTAATTCCTCCTTTTAAATAACGTGGCAATAAAAATACTGCGGTAACTACCATAGCTATAGCAGCTAGGGTTTCCCATGCCATTACTAAAATTCCATCTTTAAAAGCGGCACCGTTTAGTCCTACGATTTGTTCCGTAGAAAGGTTGGTTAATAATAAGGATCCGGCAATCACGACTCCTGTTAAGCTTCTGCCGCCTAAAAAGTAACCATCTGCAGAAGCCTCATTTGTTTTTCTACTTTTATAATACGAAATGATTCCTACGAGTAATGTAAATCCAATAAATGTTAATATTTGCATAGCTTACTTTTTAGAAGGTTGTATTGTAAATGAATATTGGTAATTTTTAGAAGGAATGGTATATTCATCATGGACTAATCTTCCCCAAGAAGTGTCTCCACCAAGCCCCATTTGCATATAGTCGATATTCCATTGAACGGTTTTACCAATTTTTATATCGGCACCATGTTTTTTGGTTACAGGAACCAATCCTGAAGCAGATTCTCCTGCATCGTCTGAATTAAAATCAATTTCTTTCATTCCAAATGGTAAAACACTGCTATTTAACAACCCTTGGCCATTCACCTTTAATTGTATTTCATTCGATGCGATTTCCATCCATCGAACATCACTTTTATTTCCAGTTTCTTGAGGTCTTGAATATCGATGGAATAGATCGATAATTTTTCCAGAATACTCGCCAATTTTCTGACCTGATTTCCGATCCCAATAACTTTCATCTGGACCTTTTCCGTACCAAGATACATCGGTATAGGTATTGGGAAGCGTTAAGTACATTCCTATTCTAGGGATATTAGGCAAGTCATTTTGATTAGGTGCAAAGGAATAATCCACTTTTAGACTTCCATTATTATGTAAATTATAAACAACAATTATCGAAGCTTCCTGGTTTGGAAGTTCATAAGAAACGGTAAAATATATTTCCGAATTATTTTTAATAGGTTTATTTGTCAAAGTAGCTTTATAATTATAAGTAGCATCTTGCCAAACCTTGCCCCATTTATCCATTCCATTTCCTAAGTCATTATCTGTTGGAGGTCGCCAAAAGTTAGGACGAATAGGCTGACTGGTGATTTCTTTTCCTTCAAAAATCCAAGATGTAATTTCTCCAGATTTGGAATCGATTTTAAATTCAACAGTTTTATTCTTAATAAGAATCTCTTCAGGAGAATTAGTAATGGTAAATTCACTGCTATGATTTTCATCTCCAGGAATAGAAATGGGGCTATTTAATACAAATTGTTCCCAAGCAATTTCATATCCTTTTGGAATTAATTTAGTAGCCGTTTTTTGAAGTAGGCTTATCTCTAATATATACTCACTTTCTGCAATGAAAACTTCAGGAATTTCAGAAATCACTAATTCTGTAGAAGATTGAGGAAGTACATTTAAGGCGATATTGCTTTTTTCAAATGCTACAAGACCATCCATTAATACCCGAACGATTACTGTCTTATCTGAAAAATTTGTAAAGAAATTTTTATTCTTAATTTCTATAGTTTGACCCCCTAAAAAAGAAAATTGAACAGGCTCGTATACTTTTTTAACCTCCGATAAATGTGGGTGCGGGTTTCGATAAGGGTCCACCAATCCATTATTTAAAAAATTTCCATCGGTTGGTAAATCGGGATGATAATCATGACCATAAGCTAAATAGGGATTTCCATTTTCATCTTTATATTCTAAACTTTGGTCTACCCAATCCCAAATATAACCACCTTGAAGATTGGGATAGGTTTCAATAATATCCCAATAATCTTGAAGATTGCCCACCGAATTCCCCATAGCATGACAATATTCTATCATGATTGATGGTTTGTCTGAATCCGATTTTCCATGAGTAATTAAATATTCTGGTTTTGGGTACATCGGACAATAAACATCGGTATAATCTTCTTTTCCTGCAGGTTCGTATTGCACAATTCTATTTGCATCCTGATCTTTCAACCATTGGTAAGTTGTTCTAAAAATTTCCCCATCACCAGCTTCATTCCCTAAAGACCAAGAATAAATGGAAGGATGATTTCTATCTCGATAATACATGCGCTTGGTACGCATCATATGTGCGGGCAACCAAGACATTTCGTTACCAATTTGAGTGTCTTTGTCTATCGCCAAAGGATGACTTTCTATATTGGCTTCGTCGATAACATACAACCCATATCGATCGCATAAATCTAACCAATAGGGATCGTTAGGATAATGTGCACTTCTAACCGCATTAATGTTGTTTTGCTTCATCAATTTAATATCCTTCTCCATAGATTCATTGGAAACCACATGACCGGTAAAAGGATCGGTTTCATGTCGATCCACTCCTTTAAAATAAATAGCTTTCCCATTGATAAGAACTTGTGCGTTTTTTATTTCAACTCGTTTAAAACCGATATTTCTTTTGATGAATTGATTGCCATCCATACTAATGGAAAGGGAATACAAATTCGGAATTTCAGCAGACCATGATTTTATATTTTTGATAATTTTAGTTAGTTCAATTTCTACAGTTGAATTCGCTGGAACCGAAACAGATTTGAGTTCTTTAAATTCATCATTTAATGAAACAGTTATATCTTTAGTTACATCTTGGTTGGTTTCATTGCTTATAGAAACCGTCCCTTTAAAGATTCCATTTTGATAAGTGTCCTCCAAAGTAGTATTGGCATGATAATCTGAAATATAAACTTGAGGTCGCGTATATAAATATACATCCCGCTCTATACCGCTCATCCGAAGCATATCCTGACTTTCTAAATAACTGGCATCGGACCATCGGAACATTTGTAGCGCAATAAGATTTTCACCTTCTTTTACATGTTTTGTGATATTAAACTCAGCTGGAGTTTTACTACCTTGGGAATATCCTACATAGGTTCCATTGACATAAACATACATTGCCGACTTAGCACCTGCAAAATGGAGGATGACATCTTCAGATAAAAACACTTTGGTTAAATTAATTTCTTTTCGATAGGTCCCAACTGGATTATAATCTGTTGGTGCATCCGGCCATTTGGTCATAAAAGGATAACGCTCATCCAAATAAATGGGATGCCCAAAACCTTCTACTTCCCAATTAGAAGGTACAGGTATGGTTGTCCAATCTGAATCATCATATTCTTTGCTTTGAAAAGTGGTAGGACGTTGTTTAGGATCTTTTACCCAATGAAAATTCCAATCTCCATTTAAACTTAAAAATCGCTTTGAATTTTCTTTTTCTGAAATAGCATCTGACTCAAAATTGAAAAAGGAAGCTCTTGGTGCTAATTTATGCTCTTCAAATATTTGATGATTATAATGAAAAGCTTGTTCTGGAACTTTAATTAATTCTTCTTGTTTACATCCTATTAATAGGAAATAAGAGATAAGAATTAGTATAAATTTATTCATTACAATGATGTTTATTAATAGGATTTCATAAAATCTTCAGCAAATATTTTAAGTAAATAAAACAAAAGCTCTTCTGCATTTTCTTTTGTAAAAACAATAGGGGGCTTAATTTTTAAAACATTATGATCTGGGCCGTCGATACTCATTAATATACCGTGATCTTTCATTCGGTTTGCTAAATAATCGGTTTGTGCTTCTAAGGGGTTTAATTTAGAGTCCACCAATTCAATTCCTAGAAATAAGCCTTGACCTCTAACCTCACCAATAATTGGAAATTCCTTCGCTAATGCTTTTAACTCTCCTTTTAAAAAGTCACCAACAAGCAAGGCATTTTTCTGTAATTTATCTCGCTTTACTGTTCGGATTACTTCCGTAGCAATAGCACAAGAAACCGGATTTCCACCAAAAGTGTTAAAGTATTCCATTCCGTTAGCGAATTTATCTGCCACTTCTTGTGTGCAAGCAACTGCAGCAATGGGATGTCCATTTCCTAAAGGTTTTCCTATGGTAACAATATCTGGAACTACATTATGTAATTGAAATCCCCAAAAAGTTTTTCCCATCCTTCCGCAACCGGTTTGTACTTCGTCTGAAATACAAATACCTCCTGCATCTCTTACTAATTGATAGGCATTGCTTAAAAATCCTTCTGGTAACTCTATTTGTCCTCCACAACTAATAATAGGCTCAATGATAAATCCTCCAACATTTCTTCCTTTATTTTGAATAGTTTCAATTTGCTTTTGGACTTCGGTTGCATAATCTTCTGCAGTATGATCTCCTCTATATTTTCCTCTAAAAGCATCAGGTAAAGGAAAAATATGAGTGTGTTCTGGCGCTCCTTTTCCTCCTTTGCCATCAAATTTATAAGAAGATAAATCGATACACATATTTGCATTTCCGTGATAGCCAACTTCCGAAGCAATAATGTCTTTTTCACCTGTCACCGCTTTTACCATCCTTATCGCTAATTCATTAGCCTCACTTCCCGAATTCACAAAATGTAATACATTTAATTCTGGTGGTAATGTTTCAATTAATTCCTTTGCTAAGGCATTGATGTTTTTATGTAAATAGCGAGAATTAGTATTGATAAGCGCCATTTGCTCTTGCCCTGCTTTTACAACTTGATAATTCTCATGACCTACGTGAGCTACATTATTTACCGTGTCTAAATATTTTCTTCCGAAGGAATCCATTAAATATTGACCCGCTCCACGAACCATTTCAATAGGAACTTTATATTGTAAACTTAAACTTTTACCTAAATGTTTTTTGCGGTAATTAATGAGATCTTTTTGACTCGTATTTTCTTTTTTCTGAAGCGCTTCAGAATTGAATAATAAATTAGGATCTGGGCAGATACTTTTCCAAACTTCGATTTCTGAAAAATAAGCAACTCCTGGATAATCAACTTTATAATCTAAGAGGGATAATAGTACTTGAAAATGAAGATGAGGTGCCCAATTTCCGTTTTCTGGATAATTACCTAGCTCCCCAATTTTTGTTCCTTTCTCAAGAATATCTCCCACCTTATTTTTAATAGCACTTTCTACACTTAAATGTCCATAAAGTGTGTAAAATGTTAGGGTTTCAGTTTGATGCTTTAAGATAACTAAGCCACCGTATTCTTTATCTCCAGCATCATTAATTGCAATTATAACTTCGCCTTCTAATATCGTATGAGCTGATGTGTTTGAAGGTAACCAATAGTCAATTCCTAAATGAATACTCCTGCTTTCTCTTCCGTTGTTTCCTATTCGGTCATAGGCAGAAGAAGTATAAATGGGTCTGGGTTCTAAATATCCACCTGCGATTATTTTAGTAGGAACATCTTTTTGAAGTTGATTTATTTTATACTGAAACCATTCCAAATTATTAAAATCCTCCTGATGCCCCATCCAAGTGCTTGAAACACTTAGGTCGATAGAATGTACTTCATTTAAATCGATGGAAGGGAATAATTCTGAAAGATGAAACTTATTTTTAGAAGCCCATTGATGAAATAATTCTTCACAAGGTTGTGGGGAATATCCACATGCTTCTCTAAAACTATAATGTGCAAATTCAGGAGACACCTGATACCATTTTCTTAATACTTCCCATGCAGGTTTTTCACTAATCCATAAATATTCATTGTCTGGCTCTTCAATTTTACTCATTGCCGCTCTTGTAACAATAATTACTAATCGCATAGCAATGGCATCGTATAAATGTTGCAATTCTACCGCCTCTAAAGGGAAGGTTGAATGATACCCTTTTACTAAATCTAATAAAGCGTTTAAAGGGTCTTTGTGCCCAAAAGCACCATAAGCACAAAGAATGGCTAGATCATTTATTGTTTGCGTGTATAAGGCATCCCCATAATCTATTGCTGCCTTTGCCCTTGGATTAAGAATGTCGTCTGAAACAATAATATTATTGTCATTTGGATCATTGTGTACGACACTTTTCCGAAGTTTTAAATAAGATGTTTGAGCTGTTTCAAATCTCTCTTGATGAAAGCTTAGAATTTCTTTTTTATCTTCAGAAAATAAATGAAGTTGCTCCTTGGTCCAAAGGGATTGCGCAATATCCCATTCAAATTTATAATGTGCTTCAGGATGATCAAAATTTTGAAGTGATTTTGTTAGTAAGCCGCATTGTTCCCCTAAGCTAAATCGAAAATCTTCTAATTGTGGATTTACAGCACTCCAAACTCTGCCGGAAATCCAAGTAAGTAATCTTACAAATCGTTTCTTTCCAAATTCATCTGTAATTTCTGAAATGGAATTTCCATGGATATCTAAAACTACTTTTGGAGCTATAAGATCTTCATCACTGGCTTCAATTGTTTGTAATAAGTCTTGCTGAAAATCAAGATATTTTTTATTCTCGTCTGGACGTGAAATTTTCAGAATATAACCTTCCTTATTTTCAACTTTCATTCTGAAGTTGAAATCGACATAGCCAGGTAGGGAAGAGGCTTTTCCTTTAATATGGTACAGCTCAAAAAGAATTTTTTCGGCTTGTTTAGAAGTTATTTTAATAGTGTTGTAATCCATTTAATCGTTCATTAAAAGCATTATTATATGTGCTGCACTCCAACTGAAATTTTGTGCATTTAAACCCCCGCCGGTAATAGGGTGGTAATTTTCTCTAATTGACTTTCCTTTTCCTAGAACCCCTTCAGCGCCTTCTAGTATTTGGATGGTTGCTTTATTTGCATCTTCAATAAAATCATAATTCCGCAACCCTTTTACCCCAAAATAAGCTTGATCTAACCAATTAGGGCCTCTCCAATATCCTTTTAATGGATTGAATTTTTCATGGTCAGCACTCATAGTTTGAAAAGGAACCTTGGTATAAAACTTCTTAGGATTCATCATTTTGTTTTTTACAGCCCCTGCTTGTTCTTGGGAAGCTGCTTTTGCCCACAGCGCTGTCCATCCTTCACTACCTTCTCCTTTGATAAATTTATCACCATCTAAATTAGTGTCGTAAAACCAACCGTCTTCTTTATCGTAAAATTGAGATTGTATACGACTTTTTAAATGTGCAGCTTCCTCAGTATATCGACTAGCATCTTCTTGATGTTGAAGTGCTTCTGCTAATGTTGAAAGGTAAAGTTTCTCAGCATAGAGGTAGGCGTTTAAATCAACAGATTCTTGATCTATGGAATAAGCACCTTCTGAATTTTTAAGAATTTTAGAATCATCAAATCGGATAGCATTGTCCATACCACTTTCCCATTTGGCAGCAATTAGACTTCCATCTGTAGAGCCATATTCACATAATCCATCTTGATCGTGATCTCTTTTTAAATACCACCATTCATGATATTTTTTTAGTTTTGGATACATGTATTCTATAAAAGCTAAATCCTTGTCTTTTTCATAGATTTTTGTAACAGCCCAAGCGGATAGAGGAGGTTTGGTATCTCTATAATTATGCTTTTCTATGGTGGTATCTCTAAAAACACAATCGGCAACAAAACCATCTTCATTTTGAAATTCGAACATGAGTTTCATTTGTTTTTTTGCTAATTCTGGATTGTAATAAGAAAGGCCTGCCGCGTGTTTCCATGAATCCCAAGACCAAAACCCATTAAACCATTTATAATGATAGCTTGGAAAAAGACCTTCGTATTTTATTTCTCCAGCTGGAATTCTCCAATTGTTTTGTAAAGTTAGGCTTGCTTTGGCTAACACTTCGGAATAGATACTATCTGAAAAGGGTTTTCTTTTATTGGAAATAAGGGATTTTAATTCTGAATTTTTTTCAGATTTCCGAATCGATAAAATCGAATCGAAATCGATTGTTTTTAAAATGTTTGATTCTGTTTCCCATGAATATTCAGAAAAAATAAAGGTTTGAGAAATATTAATTTCTTTAGTTTCCTTTGGTTCTAATTGTATTGTTTCAACAACAGTATTATAAATACTATCGAAACTATTAATCTTAGTTCCTTTTTCAAAAACAATATGTCCTATAGCATCGCTTTTACTAGAATTAATATTTAACTGATTGCCATTAGAAGAAAAGCTTAAGCCATCTGCAAATATAGTTTGACCTTTCCATTCTACAGAAACCTCTAATGGATGCTCCCCATCATTTGTAATTGTAGATTTTATAAGTGCTGTATGCCCCGAACTGTAAACAAGTTCTTGTTTTAGGCTTAGATTTTCAGAATTAAAAACTTGTTCTAAATGGCTATTATAGCTGTTTCTTTCTGTATTAGACCAAATAATGTCTTGGTTGTTTTGGTTCTTTATTGAGAGTTGTGATAGCGAGGGGCTAATCCAAACGCCATTTTGCTGAGTCATTAAAAAAGGTCCAGAAAAGCCACCATTATTTACTATAGAATCTGGAAAACTATAAGCAAACCATGCACCTTGATCTGAAAATATAAGTCCATTTTTATCTTTAGGATGCTTGGGAATAAGGTTATAATCCAAAATGTTTTTACTATAATTCAGATAGGATAAATCTTGAGTTTTTGCTGTTTCACTTTCAGTCTCACAACTAAAAACGACTACTAGCGCTAAGATGTATATGATTTTTTTCATCGCAAAATAAATCCGTTTTTCATTGGGTCCTTAGGATCGATTACAAAAGTGTGCATTCCAGTAATGTGTGCAGTTCCTTCTACTTGTGGGATTACAGCTTTGTATGGTCCATAATCTTCTTCTGAAATTAGAGACCCTTTAAATACCGATCCAGTAATACTCTCAATAGTCATGCTTTCTCCAAAATCAATTTCTTTTCTGGCTTTATGAATAGCCATTCTTCCAGAAACACCAGACCCAGTTGGACATCGATCTACTTCTCCTTCTGCAAAAATGCAAACATTACGACTGTCTACTCCCAAAGCTTGTTGGGTATTGTCGATAAAAATAGTTCCATAAAGAAAACTTAAATCGCCTTCTTCAGGGTGATGAATACTGACATCTGAAGCCATTACGGCACGTTTAATATCCATTCCATATTTTATTAAATCGTTATAGGACTCAGTATTTAATTGAAAATCAAAATTATTTTTAGCCATATCTACGAAAGCATAAAATGCTCCGCCATAGGCAAGATCGTAAGTTACATTTCCTAATCCAGGCACCTCTACTTTTCTATCTAATCCTGTAACAAAACTTGGAACGCAATGAAATCGAACCCCTGTTACTTTTTCACTTTTCACATGAGCAAAGGAAGTTATTCGACCACAAGGGGCGTCTATTTTTAAAATATTATCTCCCTCTTTTACATCTACCCATTTCATTTCGATAGCCAAGGTAGAAATAGCAATTATCGCATGACCACACATAGTTGAATATCCTTCGTTATGTAAAAATAAGATTCCAAAATCACCCTCATCATCGTTTGGAGGTACTAAAATACAACCATACATATCGGCATGACCTCTAGGCTCAAACATTAAAGAAGTCCTTAAAAAATCGAAATTGTCTTTACAATATTGACGATATTCTAAAACAGAATTCCCTTTTAATTCTGGAAACCCATCAATTATTACTCGTAAGGGTTCTCCTCCAGTATGCAAATCTATCGTCTTAATTTGAAGCCAATCTTTGTTGGGTTCAAATTGTGTTTTATGTAATATATTTTGATAGGTCTTATTCATTTTTAAATTTATTATAAAAATAATTGGCTGCTATTAAATCTTCAAGAGCATGCCCAACCGACTTAAAAACAGTAATCTCTTTTTTGCTAATTCTCCCTTTTTTAGTTCCAGAACAAAGCTCAAAAAGGTCCGCTTTAATATCAGATTCTTTTAAAGTGCCATTCTTAATTGGGATTACAATATCGCCACTCTCTTTTAATCCTCCTTCATATGTGTCCACATAAACAGAACTTCTTGTAATTGTTAAATCGTCTGCTTCTCGCATATCTTTTTTATATGCACCAACCAAGTCTATGTGTTGTCCTTCTTTTAAATATTTTCCAAAGACCAAAGGTGTTTTTGATAAAGTAGCACAAGAAATGATATCTACTTCAGATATTTTATCTTCAATAGTTTCTATTGCTTTTACAGAATAGATTTCATTTTTTAATTCATTACAAATTGCTTTGGCTTTATCGAAATTACGTCCCCAAACAAATACTTTTTTTATCGGCCTAACACTTGCATGTGCCTTTATTAAGTTGATGGATAATGCTCCAGTACCAATCATTAATAAAGAAGAAGCGTCTTTAGTAGATAAATATGAGGATGCTAATGCAGAAGCCGCCGCAGTTCGTTTTACCGTTAAGTTTTTGGCTTCAATTATAGCTTTTATAGTACCCTTTAAAGCATCTAAATAAAGGTAAGTCCCTTGAATAGATGGCAAATCGAATTGTCCATTTTCTGGACTTACGGTTACAATTTTCACTCCTGCATTTTTGCTAGGATTCCAAGCTGGCATTATTAAAAGAGTAGTGTCTTCTTGAACTTCTGGATTTGGAAAATCATGATGATGACGCATGGGAACGATAACTTCATCCCTTTTAAAATTGTTTTTTAATTCTTGAATTAATTCCGAAAAAACAGTGTTTTCTTCTATAAAATTAGCATCAATTTGTGGTATTGCTTCCATGGCTTTAAAAATAACTAAATCTTAAGGACTAATCTCATATTACCCAGCGATTAGCTAAAATTAGAGTAATGATGGATAATATAGTACTATATCTTTCCTATAATTAATATACTTATTTTTGAATAGCAAAATTAAAATTATGAATTTAATTACTTCCCGAACAGTTATGCAAAAATATACGGAATCAGATTTTGAATCTTTTTGCGATGTAATCTGCAATGATGAGGTGATGTTGCATATTTCTGGTAAAGGAAATCCAAGAGAAGTAGCTTTTAAAAAATTTAAAGCAATATTAGAAACCAATAAAGAGAATGATTTTTATGGGGTTTATAAGGTAATTCTTCTAGAAACAGATGCAGTAATTGGTTTTGCCAAAATTGTTCCATATGAGGCAGAATCCATGGAAATAGGCTATGCACTTTTAGCTCCTTTCTGGCGAAAAGGTTTTGCTACAGAATTAATTGATAAAATGAGAAATCAATGTTTTGAATATTTCCCAAATAAAAAAGTCATGGCGATTGTAAATAAAGACAATATCGGCTCGATAAAAGTTTTAGAAAAATCTAATTTTAACCTCTATAAACAAGGAGAGTTTAATGAGTCTCCTTGTTTATTTTTTGAATATTAAAAATAGCCTTTAAAAGTCCTTTTTACTTGCTTGTTTTTTAATAAAATAAGTTGGGATAAGAATCCATATACTGAGTACTGCAGTTGATACTACAAAGCCAAAATTGGTTCCGAAGAATTTCTGAAAAACAGCTCCAGTATATCCCAATAAAGCAGAAATGTCTAACTTTAATAAAATTAAAACTCTAGATAAATCTATAGGGTTAAACATGGTCGCTATTAGGGAAAACTTATCTAATGGATAATCTTCAAAAAACATTAGAGACATCAAGAAAATTCCATCATAAATAACTGCCATAAACAGCCAAAGTAATATCGCATAACCAAAACCTTTTATTTTATTTTCGTTGGCTAGTGCTATATTAAATGCTAAAGCTGTAAAAATTAAAGTTAAAAAAGTACCTGTGATAAGTAACAGTACAAAATCCCAAATGGCGCTCGACATAAAAACACCGTAGAATACAAATGGTAATCCTAATCCGAGAATAAGACTCATGGAAAGGGATAAAGCAACTCCAAAATATTGGCCAAGAAAAATGGAGGTCCGTTTAACTGGTTGTGCTAATAATAATTCTGTGAATTCTTTAGAATTATAATAATACATCACTCCAAATATCGTCCCAATTAGAGGCACTAAGGTGATGATAACATTCATTAATGTGATGACTGCTTTAGAAAGATTGTTATTTAAAAATAACAGCACAATACCTAATAACAGATAGAAAAAGAAATATACATAACTCCAACGGCTACGCATTAAATCGTAAAAACTATATTTTAATATTTTAAGCATAACTTTTAGTTAAAATGGATGCAATTGCATGTTCAAAATCTGGTTGATCGGTTTTCGATTTAAGTTCTGAAATAGTTCCTTTAAAATAAATTTTCCCTTCTAAAAGGAATACAATCTCATCGGATATTTCTTCAACAAAACTCATAATATGAGAGGTAATAAGAATGGTTTTGCCTTTTTCTTTTTCAGAATTAATTAAACCTTTTAATCTTATTAAAGCTATAGGATCTAAACCTGTTGTAGGTTCATCCAATATTATTAAGGGACTATCGAACATAAAAGTTAGCACTAAATTCACCTTTTGTTTAGTCCCACCAGATAGATTACCTAATTTTTTATTTAAAAAAGGTTCTAATTTAAAAAGCTCGATTAGTTCCAAATCTTTTTGAGTGTAATTCGCTCTTAGATCTTTAATCATTTTTATAAGCTCCTTAACAGAAAGGTTGTTAGGGAAGTTCGCAATTTGTGGTAAATAATCTATTTCTTTACGGTATTTCCAGTCCTTTTTTATGGTATTACCGTTTAATTTAATAGTACCTGATTGGGGAATAACCATTCCTAAAACACTTTTTATTAGGGTTGTTTTTCCAGAACCATTTGGACCTAAAATCGCAAATATTCCCCCTTGATTAATATCAAGATCCACTCCTTTTAATACTTGGTTTTTGCCAAACTTTTTATGTAATTCTTTAATTTCAATCATTAGTTATGATTTTCATTTGTGGGTAATTATCTAACAAATTATCTGGGGTAAAAACCGGAGATACTTTTTCAGAAAAATCGATGATGTCAATAAATAAACTTCTTAGTAAAATGATGGTCTCTGGTGTTCTATTTACAATATATGAAAACAACTTAACTGGGCGATAGGGGACATCTCCTATGCCATCCTTGTCGAGATCATAACCCGTATAACTACTCCAATAATTATGATCAAACATATTATCGTTTAACTTACTATTATACGAAAGATCAAAGGAGTTATATAAAAAATTGTTTTCAATAAAATTGTTAGCATAACAAGCGCCACGGAATTTTATAGCCCAGCCATTTCCAATAAAATGGTTGTTTTTATAAATAATTCTATTGGTTCCTTCAATGTTAATTCCAATGGTATTAGTCTCGAATGTATTTCCTATTATTTCTGAATCGTTTATTTCTTTTAAAAGAACACCATAGGAAGCAGAACCCCAGTTGTCCTTAAATAAGTTGTCGTACATTTTTATTCTTTTAGAAAACATTACCGCTACACCAGCACCGTTATTCTGAAAGATATTGTTTTGATATAAGTCGTCGTTTGAAAACATAAAATGAAGTCCATAACGAATGTTTTCTCGACTTTTATTATTAGTGATTTTACAAAAATCTGAAAACTCTAAATAGATTCCATCTCTTACATGAGTGATAATATTTTGATCGATTTCTATGTTTTTACAATACCATAATTGGATTCCGTTACCAGAATTATATTCCTCTACAGCATCTCCAATAATATTATTATGAAACACTTTTCCGTCCGATGATTTTTCTAAAAAGATTCCGAAGAAAAGCTTCTCTAGCTTTAAATTTTGAATCAAAAAATTCTTGCTTTTTATAACTCGTACGGCTGCATAATCTTCAGTATAACTTGTTCCAACATTAATAATATATAAGCCATCTATCGTAACATTGTCTGAAATAATGGTGATAATTTCCCCTTTTAATTCTCCGTCAATTACTGGATAGTTTTCACCTATTATAGTTAAAGGCTTGTCTATAACAATATTCATTTCTTTATAAGTGCCTTTTTTAACAACAATGGTGTCAAAATCTTTCGCTTGAGCAATAGCTTCCTTTATGGATTTATATTCACAAGTAGAACAAACTTCCAAAGTATTCCCATATGCGAAATGCGTTGGAAAACTAAAAAATAACGTGAATAAAAGGATATAAAATAATTTCATATATATTTAAAGTAATCCACCACTTCTGGTACTAAATCCTACAAAAACAAAAGCTACTGCAATTAGTGTCACCGCAATAATATGATAGGATAAGGGTTTTAAATTTTTTTTTGGAATTAATACTAATCTTGCATGTAGAGCAAGTAATAGGGTTGCAATTAAAAGAATAAATTTAATACTAATATGTTTGGTGTAATGATCTGTAAAATCGAATAAAAATAGGTCTGGAGTATATTGAGTTGCCATATATATTCCAGTAATTACCAATAGTAATAGTGCGGGAATACCTATGCGTTCATATCTAGATTCGAAAGTTTCTAGTATACTAAAATCATTGTACTTTAGCGCTTTTGGAAGAAATGTAAAAGACAATATTAAGTGTCCTCCGGTCCAAATAGTAGCACTAAGGATATGAATAAAAATTATAATTTTCAGAAACATAAAATTTAGGATTTTAACAATCTTGAAGATACATAAAAATACAACTCAGATGGGGGGCTTCTTATACAGCAAAAAGAGTTTATTAATTATTATTAAAATGAATTAATAATTCATCCCAGGAATAAATGTCCCCTTCTTTTGCCTTTTTTAAGGTTAATGCCTCCTCCTTTGTTGGAACTGCTGTTAGAAACTCTCCCATAGGACTTGGAATGTTTTCTGAAATAATAAAGGTGGCCGAATTAGCATCGATTAAATCTCTAGGATTGTTATAATCTGCAACTAATAATAATCCAACTTCTTTAGAGTCTGTTTCCTTTAGGTAATTGATCATGCACTCAGTAGCATCAAATTTAAAGGCTTTTCCTTTTTTGGTAACCATTTGTGCTGAATGTTGTTGATCTACGATATTCATTCTACAAAAATGACAGGCATCTTTGCCATACTCAATTTTTTGAGGTTGTACCGTACAAGAAATAAAAAACAGAAATGATAATAATGAAAACGTAGTGATTAGTTTTTTCATCTGTATTTTTTTTAGTAGTTATGGTAATCTAATATAATCTAAGGCGATTAAAACAAACTATTACGGGGAAAGTTTAACTTTAATCGCTTTAGATACTAATATTAGGTTTTCTTATGTTCTTTTTTGCCTACAAAATAAGCGATAAATCCAAAAGTTATTCCTAAAGCTAAGAAAAAAGCTCCAAGTCTAGGGTAGGAATGTGCTCGGAAATTTAATATGTCCTTTGTTCCAAATAATGGGGGCTGAAAACCCATTACAGATCCGTCAGGGTTTGTAAATTTCATAATCGCTTTAGGGTCTAAATTATGACCATAATCATGTTCCCAAAGGTAAAAATCATAAAGTCCGGCCATACTGACTACCACCATTAAAATAAACCATCCTAAGAACCATTTATGATTCATAAATATTCCAATTAAGAGCCCTAAAATGGTAGTTATAATAATACCAATTGGAAATACTTTAAATTCTGGGATTGCATCAGGAATATATTTCATCCCTACATAATGGTTCATAAGGTTTATGTTTTTAATATCATGTGGATGCATGTCAGAAAAATCATTGATATGAATATTCATTCCTAATGGAATTGGATATTGTGGAGCTTCTAGGGTTATATTCCAAAGTGGAAATAAAAATAAACCTAGAGGGAGTAATGCTCCAATAATCATTATTAAACGTGACTTTTTCATTTTTTCTAAATTAGAATTAGTAATAAAAGATAAATGGCTGAATGGATCACATTCTTAAATATCTTATTTATTTCAAACTTATTTATTGGTTGACAATGAGTATGAAAGATTAAGAAAACCTTCTAAAATTTAAATAATGATGGGTTTTTAGTTTTTTTTAATTGGATTTTTATTGATTAGATTTAAAAGACGGGAGAAATTAACAACTCCCGCCTTTTTGGAAATACACTAATCACTAATCAATAAATACTTCCACTACTAAAAACATATTAGTCTTCACCTAAAGACCATTTAAGCTCTATATCTGAAGAAGCAGGGGATACTCTTACATATCCTTGCATCTCTTGATGTAATGCTGAACAGAAATCTGTACAATAGAATGGCCAAACACCAACTTGTTTAGGTTCCCATACAAATGTTTCTGTTTGTCCTGGCATAATTAATAATTCTGAAGTATTAGCTCCAATCATACTAACTCCGTGAGGTACATCGTAATCTTGTTCTAAATTTGTTACGTGGAAATAAACTTTGTCTCCAACTTTAACACCTTCTATATTATCTGGTGAGAAGTGACTACGGATCATTGTCATATAAATATGAACTTCTTTTCCATTACGTTCAACTCTAGTTTCATCGTCATTTTTCGCAGCATATGGGTGCATATTTTCTTCTAACTTATAAAGTTTTTTAGAATTTTTAGCAACAATATCGGCTGGAATACCAGCAGCATAATGAGGCTCCCCAATAGTTGGGAAATCTAATAATAATTCCATTTTTTCACCTGTAATGTCAAATAACTGTGCAGATTGAGTAACCTCTGGGCCAGTTGGTAAATAACGGTCTTTGGTAATTTTATTCATTGCAACTACATATTTTCCGAACGGTTTTCTAGAGTTTCCTCCAGGAATCATTAAGTGACCTACAGAGTAATACGTTGGTTTTCTATCTACAACTTCCCAAGTTCCTAATTTCCATTTTACAACTTCAGAAGAGATAAAGAAGGTAGTGTAAGCGTTTCCTTTTCCATCAAATTCTGTATGTAAAGGTCCTAGGCCTGGTTGTTCAACAACCCCTGCAAGAACATCTTCGAAGTTAAGAATTGGAATTCCATAAGCATCACCTGCAAATTTTTCGTTTTCAATAGCATCAATCATTTTAGTAAATGAGTGAATAGTTAAGTTAGCAGAAAGCTTCCCATTACCTACAATGTATTCTCCAGAAGGATCTACATCACAACCGTGAGGAGATTTAGGAGTTGGCAATAAATAAACTGCTCCAGGAACTTCTGAAGGATTTACTACTAAAACTTCTTTCTTCATTGTTGAAGTTGCAGTATGTGTAGATTCATCATAAACGTTATGTGCATAATTAGCTGGCATTTTTGTTCCACCACCATTGTTCACGTATTCTTCAATTTTTTTCCAGTTAATTGCTGCAATAAAATCTTTGTCGTTTTGAGAAGAATTTACCTCCATTAATGTATGTGCTTCTTCTGTGTTATAAGTTGTAAAGAAGAACCAACCATGAGATTTTCCACGACCTGGGTGAGATAAATCATAGTTAAACCCTGGCATAATTATTTGGAATTTTATATCCATATGACCTTCTTCAGGATCTACACTAATAAAAGTTAAGGCACCTTTAAAGTTACCTTTATATTCATTAATAGGCATATCTCTTTGCGGTACTGGTACAGAGAAACGAGTTCCAGCTACTACATATTCTGTATTTTCAGTAACAAAAGATGAACTGTGGTTACCTGCACTGTTAGGGACTTCGATAATCTCAGTAGTTTCAAAAGTTGTTAAATCAATTTTTGCAATACGAGGAGTATTATTACCATTGATAAATATCCAACGACCATCTAATTCACCATTAGTTTGTGAAATGTCTGGGTGGTGTGAATCATCCCATGGAATAAAACCATGAGAAGTATTTAACATTGGTTTTGTTTCTTCATTATAACCCCAAGCTTTTTCAGCATCTTGAGAGAAAACAGGAATTACCTTAAATAAACGCCCAGATGGAAGTCCATAAACTGCTAATTGTCCACTAAAACCTCCAGAAATAAAGGCATAGTACTCGTCTAATTCACCTGGTGCTACGTATACTTTTTCAGCAGCGCTAGAAGAAAGTGCTCCTTGATTATTGCTAGTAGATTCGCTGTTATTACAGCTAAATAATCCAGCTACAATTACCAATGCTACTAAAATATTAATTGTTTTTTTCATTATGTAGTATTTATTGTTTTGTTAATATTTATTCTGTTGGGGGTAACATTACTTTATCAATAACGTGTATAATACCGTTACCGGCTTTTACACTAGCTATGATTTTTGCACCTCCAACATATACATCGTCTCCTTTTACTTCCACCAAAACATCTTGGTTATTTGCCTGACCTAATTTTTTAAATTTCTTTAAAAAGTCTTTGCTATAATTCCCTGGAGTAACGTGGTATTTTAAAATATTTGCCAATACATTTTTATTCTCTGGCTTCACTAAATTTTCAACAGTACCTTCTGGTAATGCAGCAAAAGCAGCATCGGTTGGAGCGAAAACCATTAATGGACCAGCATTAACTAATGCATTTTCTAATTCAGCAGCTTGAACAGCAGCTACAAGAGTAGTGTGATCTGGAGACCCAATTGCTATTTGTAAAATATTCGGTGTCCCTTCATCATCACGTAGAAAAGCTTGGCCTTGTTTTTTTGCTGGTACTGCTTTTTCAGTGGCGGTATTTGATGTAGAATTTGTGTCTTTCTTTTCACCCGAATTGCAACTAGATACAAGTAAAATGAAAATGAAAGCAAACATTGTTTTTAATATTGTTTTCATGATTTTTATGGTTTTATTGGTTAAAGAATTAGTGGGAAAACTATAGTGTTCTAAAGTATTCCAATACGTTTCTAGCTTCTTCTTCGGTTAGATTTTGATTGGCCATTGGCGAACCATTATATTCCATTAATAAAGCTTTTGCATCTGCATCTTTTTTCACCATCTCATCAGGATTTAAGATCATATTCATAATCCATTCTGGAGAACGTCTTTCAAAAATCCCGTTTGGAGCTGGTCCGATGAACTTTTTTCCAATTTTATGACAGGCAGTACATTTAGATTTAAATACTTCTCCACCTTTTACAGCCATAGCTTGATCAATATCTGCACCTAATGTTATCGACTTAACAGGGCCAATTCCTTTATTAGATAGATCATAAGTAGTTTCTATCTTTTCTTTTTTAGCTTTTTTGGATTTTGTAGTTTTTGTTTTACCAACTTTTACTTTTTCCTTCTTTTCTTTTTTGTCATCTCCTCCACAACTTACAATGGTAAGTGAAAAGATAACTAGCAGTGACAGTTTAATTAGGTTCTTCATTATATGCTTTTTTGCGTTAATTTTATGTGGCAAAGATAAAAGTCACGGTACTTACAAAATATGACTTTTGTCATATCTATAAAAAAGATATAATGGTCTTATATTAATATAAATAAGCTTGATTCTTAATAAAATCTATATTTAATTTCTAGGAGTAGTAGTGTTTAGCATGAAATAATGAAGCTGAGTGATAAACCCTTTGGTGCCTTTATTTAATTCGTTTTAAAAAATGATATAAAGAATATCACAAGATTATTATAAGCATTCTAAATCTAGATAATGCCTTGCTGTTTTTTATAAAAAGCATCGGCTTGTAATTGCATAAGTTCTCTTGCTTTTTTACGCTTGTATTCGTAGAGTTCATCTTCTTCAGCAATGTCTCCGTAAACACGATTATTTATGCTTATGTCTGTTTGTAAAATCATTTTGCGTTGTTGCGCTTGTTGTGCACTCCAGGTAATAATAGAATTTTCTAGTTCCTCTAACTTTATATCGTAAGTGCCTTTTGGAGAAAGCAGCTTTGCTAAAATCGGAGAGGTTTCAATGGCTAAAAACAATAAGAAAATAAATAATGAAGGCAACCAGGGTAATTTATTTAATGCATTTACACGAGCCATAAGTCCATCAAATCCATCGATTACTGGTTGTGTTTCAGAAACTTTAGCTTGGTAGTCTATACTAAGGGTTTCCATCTTTACTTCTGCAGCTTTTATTTTTTCAGTATTAGTGTTTCTTAATTCCTGAAGTGCGGCTAACTCAGCATCATGTTTTTCTCTTTTCTCTTCATATACTGGACCCTTACCAATAAGCTCCGTGCCTTTTCTTCCTTCGGCTTCAGAGATATAAGTTTCATATAATTCGTTTACGGAAGTTTCTTTATCAGCCATTTCTTTCTTTAAAGCAACTATTTCGGCACTTAACACTTCCAAAGAAGGTGAATATTGTAATGCCAATTGATCTTTATTGACAAGAGTCATTTCGTTTTTTTCTTCCAGTAATACCTGATTGATTTCCTTTTCAAAAATCTTAAGTTCTAATGGTTTTGCAATAACTATAGCAATGATTATTGCCAATAGTAATCTTGGGCTTGCCTGAATAAATTCATCGAAAAAATTATCCCGTTTTTTGATGGTCGACACTATAAACCGATCTAAATTGAAAATGAGTAATCCCCAAATAAAACCAAAGAAAATGGAAGAATAATAATTATCGAAAACAGTATAAAGTGCATATGCCGAAGCAATAAATGCCATAACAGCTGTAAAAAACACGGTTGCACCTATACCTGCATATTTGGTTTGTTCTCCTGGAGAGCATTGTTCTAAAATATCGATGTCTGCACCCGAACAGAAAATAAAAAAGCGTTGTAACATTCTGAAGATTTATTGATTGATGAATCTATATAACGCAATTATTTATAGAATGTTACAAAAAAAAGCCTCGAAATTTCGAGGCTTTTATAACTGTTTAGTAATTGAAAAATAATCTCTTTTAAATATTTTCTTCTTTCGAGGGCACTCTTTTTTGTTCCAATTGACGTTTGTACTCAGTATTTTTTTTCTGTTCTTTTATTATTTGTCGCTCTTTTATTTGAACCTCTCTTTTTTGAAGTCTTTCATTATTGGTTTCAAGACGCATGGCAACCCTTTGGCTTTCCATCTCTTTATGTTGTAGCGTTCTCATTTGCTCACGTTCCACTTTTCTTTTATCCGCTAAAACTAATCGTTCTGCCTGTCTGTCTTGGTTTCTTTTTTCTAACTTAACTCTTTGGACTACTAATTTTTCTTCTTCTTTTTTAAGTTTCACTTTCTCTTTTTCCTCTTTAACCTTTACTTTTTCTTGTTTCACCTTTGGTGCTTTTGGTTCTTTTGGCGCCTTCGGTTCTTTTAGTTCTTTTGGAGGAGGTGGTGGCACATTTACTCCACTATCATTTACATCTTTTACCACTCTAATATTGTTTGGAACTTTTTCTACTTCAGGTGGAGGGGGAGGAAAATTAGGAAATGGCTGCGATTTTTTCCGTTGTTTGCTTGACATTAAATTGTATAGGTATTTTAGGCGATCAATATCAGACTTTTTAATTCTCATATTAGATTCGTCCATTTCATTATACTTCTTAGCCAACTTGTTATATTCATTAACTTGTGCTTTAGTGGCGCTATCTTGTAAAGTGTAATCTATGGGTTCAGAGCCTAGTCTTTCTATTTCTTCTTTAGCACTAAAGCTAAATAATAATAGGGCAACTAATGGAAATAACAATAAGGATCTAATCCATATTTTTCTTTTTGAAGTGTGTGTTTTCATAACTGTAAATCGTTTTTTGATGAGTGAATAATTAATTGAATTTGCCAATATTGGCGTTTGGGTATTTGATGAGAATACCAATAATAAGTTCTGATAATGATTCGATTCTACCCCTTTGGATAATACCGCTTCATCTGCTAAAAATTCGTGATTTAATTTTATACTATGCTTTATCACATATATAAATGGATTGAACCAAAATAATATTTGTAAAATTTCTATAAATAAGATGTCAATGCTATGCTTTTGTTGGGCATGAGCTTGCTCATGTAACATTACTTCTGGTGGAATTTCTTGTGCCTCGTATTTAGATTTATTCAGAAATATATATTTAAAAAAAGTATGAGGCATTACTTTATCCTGAAGCAATACTTGAATATAGGAAGACAGTTTTAGCTTCGGATTTCTTTTAATTTTTAAGAGTATCGTTATTAAGTTTTTTGAAAATCGAAATCCGAAAACAGCAATTCCCAAAAGATATATAGAACCTAATATTACAGGAAGTTTTTCTAATAATAGCATATAATTATCAGAGCCAACTTCATTTATATCTGAAAATATAACTGGCTTATTATCTCCTGAAAGGGAAGTGTAGCTTACAAATGTGATAAGTGGGATAATAATGGAAAGGACAAGTGCTCCTAATAGGTAAAGCCTTTTAAAGGTATGCATGTTCTCTTTTTCTAAAAATACTTTATAGAAAAGGATAAATGCTCCTAAACAAGCTGCAGATCTTAATAAATAGAATTCCATAATTATTTCTTTTGAATTTCAGAATCGATTATAGCCTTCAATTTTTTTAATTCGTCTTTGGTTAAATTAGTTTCCTTTGTAAAAAAGGAAGCAAATTGCGAAGCACTATCGTTGAAAAAGTTTTTAATCAATCCATTTACATGTTTAGAGAAATAATCTTTCTTTTTTACCAAAGGATAATATTGTCTAGAATTTCCCATTTGAGTGTACCCTACAAAACCCTTGCCAATCATTCTTTTTAATAAAGTTGCAATGGTAGTAGTTGCAGGTTTAGGTTCAGTATATAATTCTAATAAGTCTTTCATGAATGCTTTTTCCTTTTTCCAAAGGAATTGCATTAGTTGTTCTTCGGTATTTGATAATTTCATGCTTCATTAATATTTTGACTCTACAAACGTAGAACAAATATTTTGATTCTACAAGTGTAGAGGTGAAATTATTTTTTTCAGAAGAAATTTATTTGCTAGATTAAGGATTACACCTACTTTAGCGATTCTAAATATTAGTATATGAGTTTCGAAAGAGAAGTAAGAAAAAGAGCAGAAGAAAAGTGTGAGTTTTGTGGACACGATGAGCATCTTGCGATGTATGTGGTGCCAAAAACTCCAGAATATATAGAAGGTGTAGAAACTGCTGTTTTGGCATGTGCCACTTGTAATTCTCAATTTGATGATGAAGAAAATAGAGATGCCAACCATTGGCGTTGTTTAAACGACAGTATGTGGAGCCCAGTAGCTCCAGTACAAATAATGTCTTGGAGAATGCTTCACCGATTAAAATCTTTTGGATGGTCTCAAGATTTATTAGATATGATGTATTTAGATGAGCAACAATTAGAATGGGCAGCAGCAGAAAAAGACAATGAAGATAAAACAGATGCAATCATTCACAGAGATGCTAATGGTGTCGTTTTACAAACAGGGGATAGTGTTGTCTTAATTAAAGATTTAAAAGTAAAAGGCTCTAGTTTGGTTGCAAAACAGGGTACTGCTGTACGACGAATTTCTTTGGATCGTGAAAATGAAAAGTTTATTGAAGGTAAAGTAGGACCTACTCAAGTTGTTATTATTACAGATTATGTAAAGAAATTATAATAAATAATTTATTATAAAAAAAAAGCCTCGAAATATTTTTCGAGGCTTTTTTGTTTCTATTATTTACTCATCTCCGTAAAATAATGATAGAACTGTGGAATGGTTTCAATTCCCTTTAAGTAATTCCATATCCCAAAATGTTCGTTAGGGGAGTGGATGGCATCACTATCCAATCCAAAGCCCATTAAAATGGTTTTGCTTTTCAATTCTTTTTCGAATAAAGCAACAATAGGAATACTTCCTCCACTTCGCTGTGGAATAGGAGTTTTTCCGAAAGTAGCTTCATAGGCTTTTTCAGCAGCTTTATATCCTAAACTATCTATAGGAGTTACATAAGCTTGACCACCATGGTGTGGAGTTACTTTAGCACTTACTCCAGCCGGAGCGATACTTTCAAAATGTTTTGTAAATAATTCAGTGATATCTTCCCAATTTTGATTCGGTACTAATCGCATCGAAATCTTTGCATAAGCTTTACTAGCAATTACAGTTTTTGCACCTTCGCCAATATAGCCTCCCCAAATACCATTAACATCTAGGGTAGGTCTAATCGAATTACGTTCGTTGGTGGTATATCCTTTTTCTCCATAGGTGTCATTAATGTCTATGGATTTTTTATAGGCTTCCTTACTAAAAGGAGCTTCTCCCATTTTTGCTCTTTCTTCTAAAGAAAGTTCATCTACATTATCGTAAAATCCTGGAATAGTAATATGGTTGTCTTCATCGTGTAGCGAAGCAATCATTTTTGTTAGAACATTGATAGGATTCGCTACTGCACCTCCGTATAATCCACTATGTAAATCCCGATTAGGGCCTGTAATTTCTACTTCAACGTAACTTAGACCTCTAAGTCCAGTAGTAATGGAAGGAACATCTGGAGATATCATTCCTGTATCACTTATTAAAATAACATCGTTGGATAGTTTTTCTTGATTTCGTTCTACAAACCATCCCAAACTTTCACTACCTACTTCTTCTTCCCCTTCAATCATGAATTTAACATTACATGGAAGTTGATCGGTTTTGGTCATGTATTCTAATGCCTTTACGTGCATATACATTTGCCCTTTGTCATCGCATGCACCTCTAGCAAAAATGGCACCTTCTGGATGAAGTTCTGTTTTTTTAATCACTGGTTCAAATGGTGGACTATCCCAAAGATCTAATGGATCTGGTGGTTGTACATCATAATGTCCATATACCAAAATAGTAGGTAAATCTGGATTTATCATTTTTTCACCATATACAATTGGGAAGCCAGGAGTTTCACAGATTTCTACTTTATCACAACCTGCATTTAATAGACTGTCTCTAACAACTTCTGCTGTTTTTACAACATCTCCTTTATAATTAGAATCGGCACTAATAGATGGTATTTTAAGTAAATTAATCAACTCCTCTATAAATCGGGATTTGTTTTCTTGTATGTAAGGTATTGCACTTTTCATATCGTTTTTTTTTGAAGAACGGCTAAGTTACTAAAAAGCATTATTTTTCTAATAGAGTTTGTTTGTAAATTGTAAATCTTATGTATATTTGCCATCCTTAAGCGGGCGTGATGGAATTGGTAGACATGCTAGACTTAGGATCTAGTGCTTCACGGCGTGGGAGTTCGAGTCTCCCCGCCCGCACCATAAGAAAGCTTCTCATAACGAGAGGCTTTTTTTATGACTTATTTTGTCTTTATTTATCAAAAAGACAAAAAAACTATTTAATTACTCCATCTCCTATTACTTAGGAACAAAAGCTGTAATTGAAATCTTATTTGCCATTCCTCTCTACCATCAGACCTTACGGTGTTGTAAAAAGCTCCTACTTGAGTATTAATTGGTAACTTACCCAATCTAATCTCTTATTTAATGGCAATCCCATATAAAGATGGAATTAAATATTTGGCCGCTTTTTTAGTATATCGCTTTGGGAATAAGCTTAAAATATTTTCTGTGATTGTAAAATAGAAATTAGGTAATTTTATTATAATTCCAGCTTTGCTCCAGATGGTTTGAAACTTAGAATATTGTGCATTTTTTAATAATCCCCCCATTTCTTTATAGGTCCATTCTTTTAGATGGAAACCTTCCGCTTCATCACAAAAAAAAGCAGAAACATCATGCGGGCCAGACATAGGGTGTGGCGCTCTAAAAATATATTTCCCACCTTTTTTTAGAATTCGGTGTGCTAATTCAAAATGCAATTTGGTGTCTTCTGGATGTATGTGTTCTATAAGTTGATCGCTAAAAACTACATCTATAGAATTACTTTCCAAGTCGTTTAATTGATAACCATCATAGCCAATAAATTTGAAGTTTTCTGGAACTTCTCCATTTTGGTCTTGTTGGTTCGAGATGTCAATTCCATATACAAGATCTACATCATTGGCAACTTTATAAGAAAACCTACAATCTCCAGGTGCGAATTCGACAAAAATTGTTGATTTATTAATATGATTTTTAATTAAAGAAAATTTATCTTTATTGGCAGTTATGGTCAGTTGTTCAGATCCTCTTCGGGTTAATCTAGGATGATCTGGAACTTTACTAAAAAGTTCACCATACATGGTTTCATGTATGTGTTTCCGTTCCTCACGATTGGCTTTTTTCAACTTATCGGCTAAAGATTTTTCTACTAAATAGTGATTTAATAATTGCTCATAACTTCGATTATCTGTTAATTGTTTTTTCAACTTCATGGCAATTTTTATCTGTGTATTTGTTTTAAAATAAAAAAACCAAGATAGTAACTTATTGTATATTTTGGAAAGAAAATATACACATAACAAAAGAGTTTTTTTAGGAAATGTTTTCTCTTTTTGTAAGCGTAGTTTGAAATTATTCTTCTACACTATTTCGTACAGAGGGTCGATTATCTTTCATGAGCCTTAAAAATAGTTTTACAGTAATCGACATTCCATTAATTCCTGAAACATTTTGTTCTACATAGTTTAAAAAAGAATTCAATTCTTTTCGATTATAAAGACTTCCGTTAAAAAACACAGCCGTTATCGATGTAGAATTTTTAATGTAGGCCAATGGGTTTTTCTGAAGTAAAATAATATCTGCAATCTTTCCTTTTTCTATGGACCCATATTCATTGGATACCGTAAAGTATTTGGAAGGATTAATTGTAGCTGTGGCCAATGCTTCCGCCGGTGATAACCCTGCTGTCACAAGTTCTGCCAGTTCTTCATGTAAGCTAAATCCCGGGAAGGAATAAGGGTCGTAAGAATCTGTTCCTGCTAAAATCTTCACTCCTCGTTTTTGTGCCAGTCCTGTTAATTCTAACCCTTTATTATAAAAATCTGTTCTAGTTTTTTGATTGCGTTCTTTGGTTCCTATTACATCATCTTTCCAAATATTTAAAATTATAGATGGAATGTATTTTTGCCTCTCATCCTTTAAGAATTCTGCATTATTTGCAAATGCCTCATATCGTTTAGTGATATGGGTGGGACAGAAATAGGTTTCGTTTTTTACCATTACATCTGCTAACTCATAAAACTTTTGTAATTCAAAATTGGCGAGCATTTCATCATAAGAGACTTTTAGAGATTCGGTTGGAATTTTTTCTAAGCGTATCGCCTTATAATATTCTCGTTTTTTTTCAGAAGCGGAATGACTATAATCAATAAACAAATGGGCATGCTCAAAGCTACGTTGCCCTGCATTAGATGCAACTAAAGGATTTACTTCATTTGGATAATGGCCAGCAAAATTTACGTTTTGTTTTTTTGCTTCTTTTGCTAACTTAAAATACCTGTCTGGCTCTATATTGGAATATATTTTCACAAAAGTAGCTTCGTCTTTTGCCGATCTATTTACCACTTGAATCACATCTCTTTCATCATAATTATCCCCAACAATTTCATCTGCAAAACCTATGATTCTTGGACCCAATAATTCTCCAGACTCAATTTGTTCTCGCCATAATATTCTTTCTTTATTAATACGAACAACACCTTGCATGTCTCTAATATTGGTCACTCCATTGGCAATATGAAGTGGCATCACGATTTGAGGGGCAAGTTGAATTGCCAAATGAGAATGCATATCCCATAAGCCCGCCATTGCATATTTATTATTTCCATCAATCACCGTATAATTGCTATCGTTTATTATGGAATCGCTATAAATGATTTGCACTATTCTGTTGTCTTCAATCAGGATAGATTGATTTGCAATAATAGAATCGTTTGCTACATCTACGATGTTTACATTAGTGATAATGTATTTATATAATCCTTTTTTCTGCGGAAGGGATTCAGGGCTTGGATAAAACACCAAAGCAAGAGCAAAGAGTACTACTAGTAAAGTAAAATACCCAAAATATTTAAGGAATTTTAATATTGATTTTTTCATTTTAGAATAATATTGGTCTGTTAAAAGGTATAGACGCTAAATATTATTATTCGGTTACAATAAAATCCCTAAGATTTACAGAGTTGTTTTTTAAGAGTTTTAAAGTTTTTTGATGAATGTATTTATTTCTTTTTGTAATGAATCTGATACTTGTTCATTTTCTAACCAAGTATGAATGCTGCCTAAATAGTGCATTCCTAAATAATTTGCACTTTCTATAAAAGACATTTCAAAGCCTTCTTTTAATTCTGAATCTGAACCACAGCTAATCATCCCCATTGATTTTCCTCTAAGTTTTCTTCCAGTATCTTTTTCGATTTTTAAACAATCTGATATTCGATCAAAGAAATTTTTCATGATTCCACTCATAGAATACCAGTAAACTGGAGTTGCAAAAATGAGGGTATCGTAATTATCAACTATTTCTCTCATCAAGGGCATAAAATCATCTCCTTGATTATTAAAGTCATAATCAAAACTAGAAATATTTTTTGATTTTAAATCGATGATGTCAAAACCTGTTTTCTCTTGTATGTATTTTGAAATGATGTTGGTGTTTCCTTCACTCCTAGAGCTACCTTGTATAATTACTCCTCTTTGATGCATTGTTAAGATATTATATGAAGGGGCAAAATTATAAGGTTTAATTATTTAATCCAATAGGGGGTGAATTTTGCTCTTATAATTTATCTCCAAATGCGGAAAGCTCTTTAAAAACAGGGGCTAGTTTAAGTCCCAATTTAGTAATTGAATATTCTGTCTTTTTCGGAAATTGATTGAAATCTTTTTTTTCAATTAATAGATCTTCCGTCATTTCTTTTAATTGCTGAGTTAATGCTCTTTTAGAAGCTTCTGGTAAACCCTTTTGAATGTCTTTTAACCTCAAGTTTGTGCTTAGAAGTTCATTTAAGATTGCGGGTTTCCACTTACCAGAAATTACATTTAGAGTTTTCTCTATGGAGCAATCCTCTTTTATGGGAGTTTTTCGTTCGTACAAATTATTCTTTTAATGGAGTATACTTCTTGCAATAAAAAAGAGTCAGAAATAGAACTCGTTTTGTTCAAGTTAGCTCTTGTTCAAATATAAATGTTTTTATTTTATTATTAAGTTAGGTAGTAATTAACACAACTACTTCGGAGAGTATCTTGGATGTAGATAGTAGTATCCAAGGAATTTTAATCCCAAGAAAGGCACTAATAGATATTAAAATAGACTTTCTCGAACAAACCCTAAAGGAGGAGGTTTGGAAAATAGTACCATGGCTTATGCCTTAACCGATGGATGATTTTACGTTCAGATAATTAATTAAGAATTCTACTCAATCCACTAAAAAGATTTTTCTCTAATGTTTCATAAGAACCATCAGATAAGAACAATTCTTTTATTTCGTTGAATAAAGTATCTTTTTCATCTTTGGAGTAACCATGTTTTTCCATGGAATAAAGCATTTTTTGGATGCTTTCATAATCACTACTCTTATTGACTTCCTTTTGAATCCCCTCAAAATGATCTATATTAATTTTAGACTTAATATAATCTGTTTCCTCTGGTGACACATTAAAATCAGCTTGTGAACAATACATTAATATGTAGGCTTTTAACTCATCTTTAGACCAGTTTGTTTCGAATTCATTCATTCTTTAAGATTTTAAATATGGATTAGTTAACATCAATAAGTTATATAATATGCCTAAAATTAATGCTTTTTGTTTAGACTGTATTGAATAATCTTAATAATTTATATCACTTATTAGTAGATCCTTTTTATGAGGTTTGCTAATTAGAAAAGGTAAGAGCGGTGATATAAGTTATTAATTATACTTATCCAGTTGCACTAAGCACCAATGACCATTATTTGATACATCTGTAGAGTAAATTAATTCACAGGTGCCGTAATTTTTCATTTTATTCTCTTGCGTATAAATATAAACTTTATCCCCATCAGCTGCATCATTATGATCTTCATCAAACTTTATATCTTCACCAGAATCATTTATGATTTTAATTTTTCTACCTTCAGTACCGCCTGCGATTCCTCTTATTTTTAGTTCATCATTCCCAGAATCTTTTCGGATAATAAAAACGGTTACATCGCTATTAGCTCCTCCTAAATCAAGGTCCCAATTGTTTTTAGTTTGAAACCTTTCTTCAAACAAAACAATTTTTTCTGTAGTTGAAGAACTAAAAGTATTGTTTATTGTAATTTCATCACTTCCATCAATAGTAATTAAATCAGAGCTTAATTCTGCTTTAATTAAAGTTCCATCTTGTTCTACAAGCAAAATTCCAACCCCTGAAATCCCAGAACCTGTTCTAGATAAGTCCTGTACAATAACTCTTCCGTTAACATCAAGTGCAGAATTTTCATTAGGATCTGTAGTGTTAATACCAACTTGTGCTATAGAAACATTTAAAAAGAATAATAAAAAAGCTAGCAATCCGAAAGTCTTTTCGGTATTTAAATAGTAGGTCATAAGTAGGCTCTAATTTAATAATAGGCGAAAGTATATTGTTGGGAAAATACTGACAAATAAAATAGCTTAAGTGCAGTAAAAAAACGTTAAAATACAGTTTGTTGTGAGTTTGATAAGATTAAAAACGGTATAATGTATTTAAATTTTTATTTATTATTGAGTTTATCCTTCTACATTCCGCTAAAATGGAACAATAGCTTTAGCTGTATTTTACAATTATAGGAATCAAAAAAGGACCTACCAATTGGTAGGCCCTTTTAAAATTTACTTTAATTAGCAAAGCAATGTATATTATCTTTTAATTTCGATCTTCATACATAGGTCTTGCTGGTTTCTTATGGTTTTTAGAACCGTTTAGTAACTTTAAAACTTCTGCAATAGCAGCTTCTAATTGTACATCATTACCATCTGCTAGTTTATGAAAATCTTCAACCACTTCAATATCTGGATCTACCCCATGACCTTCTTTAAACCATTCTCCATTTGGATCGTACATTCTAAAAGTAGGCATGGTTATACGTCCATTATCAATTAAATTTGGAGCTCCAGTAATTCCTATTAAGCCCCCCCAAGTTCTGGTTCCAATTAAGGGACCTAGTTCTTTCTTTTTAAAATAATCTGGAAATGCATCTCCACCAGATCCGCTAAAGCCATTAATCAACATCACTTTCGCTCCAAAATTTCCTGAAGGAGGCCAAGCCCAATCTTCACCATCTCTAACTGCCCAATAAGCTAAAGGATCTCTGTCTAATAATTCGATGAATCTATCTGGTATTTGTCCACCACTATTAAATCTTTCATCGATAATTAGTCCTTGTTTATTCATTTGTGCATAAAATTGTCTTACCAATTCATTCTGTCCGTCAACCCCAGTACTACGCACATAAATATATCCTACCTTTCCATTGGTGGCTTTATCTACAGTTTGTCTGTTGTTTTCAATCCATGCTAAATGTCTTAATCTAGTTTCCGAAGCCATTGGTTTTATAATTACCGTTCTGGCATTATCTAGGGAGGCTTTATCGTTCACCGTAATTTGTACTGCAGTATCCGCTAATCCTTGTAATGCTGCAGAAATTGGCTTTGAAGTATCTATTGGCAATCCATTTACGGCCAATATATAATCTCCTTCTTTAATAGCGATTCCTGGTTTAGCCAATGGGGAGCGTACTTCAACATCCCAAACTGCTCCAGAAATTATTTTTTCAATTTTAAATTGCCCGTTTTCTATCACCATATCTGCCCCCAAATAACCAACGTTCATCGATTTTGAAGAAACAACATCCCCTCCTCCTGTATAAGTATGAGAAGCATTTAATTCTGCAATTAAATCCCCTAGAACAATATTTACATCGTTTCGGGTATTGGATTGATCTATCATAACCCCATAACGAGTTTTCATAGCATTCCAGTCCACACCATGCATATTTGGGTCATAAAAATAATCCCGTTCTAACCTCCAAACATCATTAAAAATCTGATTCCATTCTTCTTTAGGAACCACATTCATAATCATATTTTGTGTCGGTACTGTTTTGTCAATTTTCTGATCGGCATCAACCTTAAGCACCGCTAATTTATCACCTTGTGTTACCATTACTTTTTCACCATTAGCAGTAACATTAATTTCAGCTACGTCCTGAAGGATGGTTTTTACTTCTCGTTCTTCAAAATCATAATAATCCAGAGAAGTTTTTCCGCCTTCTATAGTTCCAGAGTTAGGGTGTCTTATAAATAATAGCTTGCCATCTACCGCATTTAAATCCGATAGGTTTCCAGCGGGGATATCTAATAACTCTACCCGGCTTTCAAACCCGGTAACCTCAATATTCGTTTTTGGAGTTTCTTCTTTTTCATCTTTACCTTCCTCTTTTTCCTCATCCTTCTTATCCGTTTGTTCTAAAGCATCATTCTTAATAGCTAATAAAGAAGCTTCAGACGCCGTTAATGTACCCACAGCAATTCCAGTTGTATTGGGGTACACAAAGGTATTGTCTACATCTGAATAGATAGGCTGAAAAGTTCTATTGGTTGCAAAGAACAAATGTTTTCCATCTGCACTAAAAACTGGAGAAAAATCTGTATAATATCCAGAGGTAAGTTGTTCTACTTTATTGTTTTCCGTATCGTATAAAAATATGGCAGTTGCCGCAGGATTTTCAACACCACGAGAATAAGTAGCCCATCTGCTATCTGGAGACCATGAGATGGTAAAGCTTCTTAAACCACCTTCATAGATACTTTTACCCTTATCTGCTTTTGTTACCTTTCCTGAACCAATATCAATTAGATTGATATCCATGGTTTGATCTACATACATTATTTTTTTACTGTCTGGTGACCAAAAAATAGTATAATTAAAACCACTAGTAAAATCGGTTATTGTTTTTGGTTTATTCTTTCCAGTCATATCGTATAACACCAATTGATATTCCCCATTGGCATCACTCCAACATGCTACAGATTTACCATCTGGAGACCAGGCTGGTTTCCGTTCTGCACTTCCAGATGTTGCAGATAAATTGGCAACATAACCTTCTTCAGCGGGTAAATTAAATAGTTCTCCTCTAGCTTGAGCAATAACTCTTTTCCCATCTGGAGATATTGTGGTATTTTGCATATAAGATGCTACATTCTTTTGTACAGGAATAAGACCTATTTGATCTGAAATAATCTTAATGTCTAATTCTGTTGTAGTTGCATTACTTATATTGTATAAAAACAACTTCCCACCAGCCTCGAAAATAATATCTTCGGAACTGTTTTCTGGGAAAGTAATATCGTATTCTTTAAAATTTGTTAATTGAGTATTGCTTTTTGTGCTGAGGTCGTATTTCCATAAATTGTTACGTTTATTTGGACCATTATCAGACATATAATACACAGCGTTTTCAATCCACATTGGCAATTCATCATTAGCTGAATTATTAGTAATGTTTTCTGAAGCATGGCTAGCTAGATCAAAAATGGTAATATCTGGAGCAGTACCACCTCTATATCTTTTCCAGTTTCTATTAACTCTAGATCTATCTGTATATGCTATTTTTGTGCCATCTGGAGAAAATGAAGCGAATTCTCCATAAGGAATAGGTAGTTTTTTAGGGCTTCCTCCTTCTATGGAAACAGTATAAAATTGATTATAACGTTGGCGACCACTTTCTCTAGAAGATGCAAATAATATGGACTTTCCATCTGGTGACCAACCTAATACACGATCATACATTCCGTGAAAAGTGAGTCGTTTAGGAATTCCTCCTTTTGAAGGGATAAAATAAACATCACTATTGCCATGATAGTTTGCTGTATAGGCGATCATAGTTCCGTCTGGAGAAAATTTTGGATATCGTTCGACTCCATCTGGAGAACTCAATCGATTTGCAATGCCTCCATTTTTTGAAGCTACCCATACATCTTCACCATAAATAAATGCGACTTGAGTGTCTGACACATCGGGATGCTGCATTAAACTCCCGCTAATTTGAGCATTTGTTACGACATAAATAAAGGAGAGGGCTAAAATTAAAAAAGCTTTTTTCATAAGGATTGAATGGATTAGTTGATGAATTGAATTTTATAAAAATTAAAGGAAATAAATATACAGTATTTATATTTGTCAATGTGATTTATCGATGACGATAGATTAGTATCTATCTGCCGTAATCTGTTACATAAAAGCATAAAAAAAGGATTTACTATTAAGTAAATCCTTTCATTTTTATAGAGACCCTTCGACTTCACTCAGGGAAACATTTTACTTTTTTACAAACATTTTCTGTCTTTTCCTATTTTGATTTATAAATAATACGATCCGTTTTTAATATTTTTCCATCTCCATTAATGATTTTTATTATATATAAACCATCTGTTAGTCCAATTAAATTTATCTCAAATATGAGTTTATTTGGATTTAATGGGATATTACGTAATAGTTGTCCATTTACGGTATATAATAAAAATGATGAATCAACCTCATTTAAGGTACTATATTCAACAAAAAGTATTTTTGATGTTGGATTAGGATATAGATGAATCTGATTGTAATTTAAAGTCTTGCCTAATTCATTATTTAATATTTTTGGTGCTTGAGAAATACAATCTGTAATCACCAAGTCGTCAATATAGACTTGATCATTATTTCCTGAAGCATCACATCTTAACCTGAAAATTGTATTTGCAGTAAACGATATTCCTGAAATATTTACAGATTCGAAATAGCGATTATGATTATTAAAATCTGACCCCGATGACCAAGATTTATAAATGGAGTATGATGATCCGCCATTAGTTGATATTTCCAAGAAAAAATCTTCATTGTTTTCCATACTTACCGGGTAATATGAGAAATCAAACAATATCTGGCTATAGGAAGACATATCTAAAACATCGGAGGTCATTGATGAGCTATTACCTGAGTTGTCTCGTAATTTAATACTATAAGTTCCAGAATTCGGATAAGATGTAGACCGTGCGCAATCATTTCCTCCATCATTCCAATTCCCAAAACCACTTTCAAATCCATCATTTATAATATCGCCACATTGAGTACAACCTGGTGCACCAGTATCTGGGATACAGGGGTCATTATCATTTGGGTCTTCTGAACTGCAATAACCGTCACCATCATTATCAGGTTCAAGAGTTCCTTCACACAAACAGTTTGAGGTATATACGTCATTCGTAGTACAAACATCCCCATCATCACAAGAGCTGCCTATTAAGGAATCATCAAAACTTGGGCAAATATCTATTGGGTCACAAACCCCATCACCGTCGGTATCTGGTTCGGGAGTACCCTCACAATTACAGTTTTCTGTGTAAATATCATTTGATGTGCAATCGTCACCATCATCACAAGAACTGCCAATTAAGGTGTCATCAAAAACTGGGCATAGATCAATGATATCACAAACTCCATCTCCATCATTGTCAGGTTCAGGAGTTCCTTCACACAAACAATTTGAGGTGTATACGTCATTCGTAGTACAAACATCCCCATCATCACAAGAGCTGCCTATTAAGGAATCATCAAAACTTGGGCAAATATCTATTG
>CAJXRD010000018.1 GCA_913058295.1 uncultured Flavobacteriales bacterium
AAGAAAACGGAATACAAAAAGAATTTAAAGGGCACTTTAGCCTGAAAAGATAGATTGAGTATTGTAAATATTTAAATAAAAAAAGCCATCCAATATTGGATGGCTTTTTTTATTTAAACTAAATGATAGTTTACCAACTATGGCCTTTTAATTGAATTGCGGCTTTTAAAATGTCTTTCTGACTAATCTGTCCTACTAACTTTCCATCTTCAACAATAGGAAACCTACGTCTTTTAGAATTCAAAAATTTTTCAGCAGCATCAAATACATTCATGTTGCCATCAATAGTTTCTACGTTTTTAATCATTTGTTTTTCAACACTAACATTTCCCATGGGCTGATTGTAATATCGACTTTCACTTATTTGTTTAATACAATCCCCTTCAGAAATTATACCTACCAATTCATAATTTTCATTTACAACAGGCCCTCCAGATATTTTCTGCTTAATTAAAGTATTTATCACTTCTAATACAGATTGGTCTGGACTAAAAACAATAAGATTCGTCGTCATATAATCGGATACTATGATTTGCTCCGAAGTGCTTTTGTCGGGCTTTGCCCTTTTTCCTATAAAACTTTTAATTCCCATAATATTAAGTATTTAGCTCCTTCTAAAGTAGTCAAAAAAAAGATAATTACCTTTCATTTTTATTAACAATACGATCTATTTAATTTTAAATGGTATTTTTAAATTTCTAAAATAAATGTATGAAACGTTTTCAAGCCCTTATTTCTTTATTCTTAATTATTGGATTAGTCTATTTTAGTTTTTACAGCTTAATGCCTAAAAGTGGAGCTCCTGCATCCACTTCAAAAACTGAATTTTCAACCGAAAGGGCATTAATTCCTTTAAAAGAAATTTCTAGAGCACCTCATTATATTGGTACAAAGGAACACGCTAGAGTTCGAGAATATCTATTAGTTCAATTAAAAAACTTAGGACTAGAAACCCAAGTTCAAGAAGGCTTTGTATTAAATACTAAATGGAAAAGCCTTGACAAATCAAAAAATATAATTGCTAAAATAAAGGGATCCCAAAATGGAAAAGCATTGTTATTACTTTCCCATTACGATAGTGCTTTAACACCATCATTTGGTGCAAGCGATGCGGGAAGTGGTGTAGTTACAATTTTGGAAAGTATTAGGGCGTATATGGCTAGTGGTAAAACCCCAAAAAATGATATTATAATTTTATTTACCGATGCAGAGGAAGTAGGTCTAGATGGGGCTAGATTGTTTGTAAACAAACACCCTTGGGCAAAAGATGTAGGACTTACTTTAAATTTTGAGGCAAGAGGTAGTGGTGGACCAAGTAATATGATTGTGGAAACCAATGGCGGAAATAAAAATTTAATTCAGGCATTTATCGACGCAAATGTTAAGTATCCAACTGCTTCTTCATTGATGTATAGTATTTATAAGATGCTTCCTAACGACACTGATTCTACTGTTTTTAGAGAAGATGGAGACATTGATGGTTTTTTCTTTGCATTTATAGATGATCATTTTGATTACCATACTGCTAATGATACTTTTGAAAATTTAGATAGAAAAACACTTCAGCATCAAGGAGAATATTTATTGCCATTAATCCATCATTTTACTGAAATAGATTTAACAACACTTAAATCTAATGAGGATTATGTGTATATTAATTTTCCTTTTATTAAAATGATAAGCTATCCTTTTTCTTGGGCAATACCTATGGTTATTATGGCCATTGTGCTTTTTATAGTTCTTTTGTTTTTCGGTATTAAAAAAGGACAGCTTTCAAGAAAATCCATTGCAAAAAGTTTTAATCCGTTTTTATTATCTCTTATATGTTGTGGTCTTATTGGTTTTTATGGTTGGAAATTAATACTAATAATGTATCCTGATTATCACGAAATCCAACACGGATTTACTTACAATGGCCATACGTATATCGCATTTTTCGTATTACTGTCACTGGGTTTCCTCTTTTATATTTACCATAGATTTTCTAATAATCTAAATGTTGCTAGTCTTTTAATTGCACCGTTAACCATTTGGGTTATCATAAATTTATTAGTTGCTATTTATCTAAAAGGGGCTGCGTTTTTTATTCTACCCTTATATTTTGGTCTCTTGTCTTTGTGGGTATTAATTCGTCAAGAATTCCCCAATTTAATATTAATGACGCTATTGAGTGTTTTTGCAATTTTTCTTTTTGCACCACACATTCAGTTTTTTCCTGTAGGCTTAGGATTAAAAATGTTAGTTGCAAGCACAATTTTTACCGCATTACTATTTGGATTGTTATTGCCAATTATAGGGTTTTACAAAATGAAAAAACCTTTATCTATAATACTTTTCCTTTTGGCAATAGGGTTTTTTATAAAAGCACATTTTACAAGTGATTTTTCTTCTGAAAGACAAAAACCGAATAGTATCGTTTTTTATCAAGATGCTGATATTGAAAATTCCTATTGGGCAACTTATGATAAAACATTAGATGAATGGACCAAGAAGTATTTAGGTGATCGTCCAGAGGAAGCCTCAAAATATATAAAACATGCTTCTGGAAGTAAATATAGTAGCGGCTATATTTTTGCAATGAAAGCACCCAAAATGAATATTCCTTTATTTGATGTAGTACTTGAAAAAGATACTATTATTAATAACAATCGAACGGTTTCGCTTACCATATTTCCGAATAGAAATGTAAACCAAATTAGTATGTATGTAAATGATGGAGTTGTTTTTGATTTTATTGAATTTAATGGGCAAAGCATACCTTTAATGAAGTCGTTTAGTAAGATGCCAAGTAAAATAAAAAGCAAAGAACTGCTTCGATATTATGTGTCAGATGCCGATTCTTTACAGGTAAATTATACCGTTTCAAAAGACACTCCAGTTAGTTTTACAATATTGGAATATTCTTATGATTTATTAGAAAATCCACTATTTTCAATGGATTCTAGAGCAGAGGATATGATGCCTAAACCTTTTGTGGTTACTGATGCTGTAGTGGTTAAGAAGACTATTTATATGGATTCGTTAAAGAGAAAATTACCCGATACTATTATCGATAATAAAACTAAAAAATAATCTTAAGGCTTATTGTTTTTGTCCTGAAGTTCAATTTGATAAACGGAATCTAAAAACTTTTTTTGTTGCTCTAATTCTTGTTTTTCATTTGTAACACGTTGCAAATCGATAGCATCTTTCTGAAATTTTTCATTGACCTGAATGATAAAGTTTTTTACCGAAGTATTCATTTTATCAAAACTTTTTTGAACACTTAAGGAATCAATATGGGATTTATTAACTTCTTGTTCTAATAATTTTGCTCTTGTTTTTACAACTGCCATTCTGGAGAAAATAGCGCGAGTATTTAATGTGTCAGGAATTTTTTTAGTCAAAGAATCAATATGAAAAACTAACTGACTGGTTCTAACTTGTAATTCTTCAATTGTATTGCCATTAATAGATTTTACTTCCAAATCAAAATCCTCATAAGCCCCCCAATGTGAAACTTTTAACTTTGCCTCATCTGAAAGATCTGGAAACTTAAAACTAGTGTCTCCATACAATCCAGCAGGAGTTTGTTTTGTAAGTACAACGCTTGTATTTTCTTCGGTTGAATTTCCACAAGAAATTATGCTAAAACATAAAAGTAGATTGAAAAAGATAGAATTAAATGTAAATTTCATGGTTGGATAAACTGTATATAGCAAATATACGAGTTCTACTTTCATCTGAAAGTTAATTTTTTCTGAAAGATAAAGGAGAAGAATATATGTATATTTGGCCTTCGATTTAAAGAAGTGAGTTTTAATTAAATTAATCGATTAAGGTGAGAAACTTATGAAAAAAAGGATACTTATAATTGGTGCTTCAGGACAGATAGGAACCGAGCTTACGGCAAGTTTAAGAGAACAATTTGGTAAACATAAAGTTATTGCAACAGATATTAGAGAAGGAGATAGTGCGCTTTTAGAAGGAGGGCCTTTCGAGATTTTGGATGCAATGGATTATAAAGCTTTAGAAGATATTATTATCAGACATGAAATTACCGATGTATATTTATTAGCTGCAATGCTTTCTGCAACAGCCGAAAAATTTCCTATGCGTGCGTGGAACCTTAATATGAATTCTTTATTTAATGTTTTAAATCTTGCAAAAGACAATAAGATTAAAAAAATATTTTGGCCTTCGAGTATTGCAGTATTTGGGCCCACTACTCCAAAAACGAATACGCCACAACAAACGGTTATGGAGCCTTCAACAGTTTATGGAATAAGCAAACAAGCAGGAGAACGTTGGTGTGAATATTATTTTAATAAATATGGAGTAGATGTAAGAAGTATTCGTTATCCAGGCTTAATAAGTTATAAAACATTGCCAGGAGGCGGAACTACAGATTACGCAGTAGATATTTATCATAAAGCATTAAAGCATGGAGAATATCAATGCTTTTTATCTGAAGAAACAACATTGCCTATGATGTTTATAGACGATGCTATTAGAGCAACTCTTAGCGTCATGGAAGCTCCCAAAGAAAACATAAACGTTAGAAGTTCTTATAACCTTGCGGGTTTAAGTTTTAATCCTAAAGAGATAACTGAAAGTATAAAAAAACATATTCCAAATTTTGAAATATCCTATAAGCCTGATTTTAGACAAGAAATAGCAGATTCTTGGCCACAAAGTATTAATGATGAAGTAGCGCAAAAGGACTGGAATTGGAAAAATAACATCTCTTTAGAGGAGATGACTTCGATTATGCTTGACAATTTGAAATAAATAATTCATTAATTAAGAGCTGCCTTTTTATTTTGAATCTTTTATATTAAATTGGATTAATAATTTTAATTATGAATAAAAAGATTCCTTTTTTTATTGTATTCCTATTAGTTGTTGCTTTTCAATCTTTAGAAGCACAAAACAAAAAACCTAAAGTAGCTGTCGTTTTAAGTGGTGGTGGTGCAAAAGGGATTGCTCATATTCCACTATTGCAAACCTTAGACTCTTTAGGAATTGTTCCAGATCTTATTATTGGGACTAGTATGGGTAGTGTTGTTGGAGGGTTTTATGCTATGGGTTATTCTGGAGATAGTATTGCATCCATAACTAAAAAAGCAAATTGGGATGAGCTTTTAGGTGGTAAAACTTCACTTAAAGACGTAAGTATTGAGGAGAAAAGTGAATTCGGGAAATATTTAATAGGACTTGAAGTCATAGATGGAAAACCAAAAACAACATCTTCCTTATTAAATGATCAATACTTAAGAGAATTTTTGTCATTATACACTTACCCTGTTTACAATATCCATAATTTCGATAGTCTTCCTATTCCATATAGAGCAATGACGACAGATATTGTTAATGGTAAAGAAGTGCTGTTAGGTGAAGGCAATTTAGGTGTTGCAATGAGGGCAAGTATGTCAATTCCTAGTATTTTTAGACCAGTACCTTATAAAGATGTATTGTTAGTTGACGGTGGAATACTTAATAACTTCCCTGTTAATATTGCTAAAGAGATGGGAGCGGATATTATTATAGGAAGTGATGTTGGAGGGGGTATGAAGCCTAAAGAAGAATTAGAAGGGATTACTACAATTTTATTTCAAACTGCAATGCTGGTTAGTAATATAAGAAATCCTGAAAGTAGGGAAATGTGTGATATATTAATTGATCATTTACCAAATCTAACTTATTCTACAGGAGATTTTGGGAGTAGTAACGAAATATACGAAGAAGGTAAAATTGGGACAATTCAAAAAATGGATGCACTTGTATCTTTAGCAAAGAAGCTTGAAGAATTTAACCAAAAGGAAATTATTCAGCCTTCCATAGAAAAAGAGTTTTTCCTAGATACTATAGTCTATAAAGGAATTAGTGAAGAAAACATTAAGCTTGTTACCTCAAGGGCAAATATTTTGCCAAAAAATGATTACGAAATCCAAGATCTAATTGATGGAGTAAATAGAGCTATGGGGACCAATCTTTTTACTCAGATTACTACTAAAGCAATTAAGAATAATGAAAAATTGGGATTGGAGCTAACTGGCTTTGAAAAATCCCAGCATCAAATTAACGCTTCTTTACATTTTGATAGCTATAGAAGTATTGGTTTAATTTTAAATTATACTGGTAGAAATGTTCTTGGAAAATCTTCCAGACTTTTAGTAACTGGAGATATAGCGGTACAACCTAGATTGAGGGTTCAATATCAAAAGCATTTGGGGCCAAAAAAATCTTGGTGGTGGCGATCGGAAACCCTAGGGGAAATTTTAGAACAAAAAATATTTTTAGACGGTAATTTTGCTGATGAAATGAACTATCGATACTTTCAGTTTGACAATGAATTTAATAAAAACTTAAACTCTTTAACTAGTTATATAGGATTTGGTTTCAATTATGAAAATACACATATAAAACCGAAAGTTGATCCCGAAATTAATGAGAACGTTTTATTGCTAGATAAATATTATTACAACAGTTTTGAGTTGGATATCCATTATATATACAATGGATTTAGTACTTTTCTGTTTGCAAATAAAGGAACATTCTTTAAAGCGAAATTAGCTAGATCTTTATATCAAGATGTGGATTTAAAATTTTCAGATGCTGAGCAAACTACAGTTATTGGTAAAACGAATGATGTTACAAAATTGAGTTTAGAGTTTGAAAAAAGAATTGCTATTAAAAATAAAATAACAGGAATAATTGCAGCAACTACAGGATTTATTTTTGAAGATTCATTAAGATCTGGAGAGGTGTCTTTTACCGATTATGGCTTTGCGTCTAAATATTTTTTAGGTGGAAATTTATTAAGCCCAAGAGAAAGCAGTTATGTTTTCTCGGGTTTACATGAAGACGAGTTAAATGTAAATCAGTTTATGAAACTTAAACTTGGAGTTCAGTTCAACCCCATAAATAAAGTTTATGTGACTCCCCATTTTAATATAGCTTCTGTTGGATTTGAAAATTTTGAGGATTATATTAAAGATGCTTTTTCTCCAAATGGAAATTGGGCAGAACAATTTGAAACAAGTGATTTAATCTCTTTTGGTGCAACCGCTTCTTATGATTCTTATTTGGGGCCATTAAATTTTGATGTCTCTTGGGTAAACGACATTAATAAGGTTAGATTGTTTTTTAGTTTAGGTTTACAATTAAACATATCCAATTAAGATTTTTTAGATATAATAAAAGCCTCCTATTAATAATTTAATAGGAGGCTTTTTGGTTGTTAATTAGAAAGGTTACTTTTTAATTTTCTACTATAATAAAGTCTGATCTTCTATTTTTAGCAGATTGTGCTGCGGTACAATTTCCACCACAATTTTCTATTGGATTGCTTTTTCCGAATCCTTTTCCACTAACTCTACTTTTATCAATTCCTTTAGAGATTACATATTGGACAGTAGCTTGTGCTCTTCTATTAGATAGATCCATATTATATTCATCCGATCCTGTATTGTCTGTATGACTTTCTACTTTAACAATCATAGATGGATACTTCTTCATTAGAGTTACTAAGTTATCCAATTCAAAAGCAGCTTGCGATTTGATATTGTGTTTGTCAAAGTCAAAAAGGATTGGTTCTAATACTACTTTATCTTCAACAACAATAGCTTCAATCGGGCTTAATTTTACACTAGTGTTAAGCGTTTCTTCTTTTTTAGTAGTAAGGGTAACTCCATTACTATCAAAGTTTTCCATAAATGCTAATACTTGATGCTCTTTTTCACATTCTACTGTAAAGGAAACATTACCATTACTATCTGTGGTTTTGCTAGAAAGCACGTTGTCTTGTGCGTCTATAACATCTACACGAGCTCCAGAGAGTGGCTTGTTAGTATAGTCGTTTAATACTTGTACTGTAAGCGCAACATCACATAAAGGTGCTAATTGCTTAACGCTGTAAATATCATCACTACCTGCACCGCCTTTTCTGTTAGAAGAAACATATCCTTCCTCTTTGGCTGCATCAATTATAAAAGCAAAATCATCGCTAGAACTATTTAAGCCAGCTCCCATAGTTCTTGCATTAGAAAATTCACTTCCCATAGCTTCTGCATAAAATACATCTAAACCTCCAAGGCCAAGATGTCCATCACTTGAGAAGTATAAAGTTCCATTGGCGTCTAGGTAAGGAAAAACTTCTTTTCCTTCGGTGTTTATACCATTACCTAATGCTTTTGGTGTTCCAAAAGTTCCGTCTTTATTGATAGCTACCGAGTAAATATCAGACATTCCTATACCTCCAGGCATATCGCTTACAAAGTATAATGTGTTACCATCTGGACTTAATGCTGGATGTCCTGTAGAAAACTCACTACTATTAAAAGGAACAGATTCTACCCCTTTCCATTGACCATCTATTAATTCGGCATAGTAAAGGTTGATCTGGTTGATTCCGTCTTCACTTTTTTTATACTTACCTTTTAAGAAATCATTACTGTCAAAGTACATCCGTTTTCCATCTGCTGTGATAGCAGCATTACCTTCGTGGTATCTAGAGCTAACATCTCCACCCACAAGGTCTGCATCTTTAACAGTACCTCCAACTAGAGAGGCTCTATAAATATCTAAGAAGGGTTGCTCATCCCAGCCATATTTTTTACGTTTTGTATTTCTGGCAGAAGTAAAGTAAAGCTCGTTACCAACAGTAATTCCTCCAAATTCTGAATATTCAGTATTAAGGTCTTTTAGGTTGGTTAATGTGAATTTTTGTTTTTTCTCCATCATCGCAGGGATGTAATCTGGATTTTTCATAAACTCAATAGCTCTAGAATCTGAAGGTTCCATTTTGGAGAATGTTTTCATCCAAGTATTGTAATCTCCATATTTACCATTAGCTTTAAGGGATTGTGCATAATTATACACGGTTTCCGATTTAGGACTTTTCCCCTTAACGACACGTTTGTAATAGGTTTCCGATTTTTTAGTATCGTTAATAAAGTAATAACAATTACCTAATTGTTCGAAAACATATCTATCGCCATCTCCTTTTTTAAGAAGTTTTTGATAAGCTTCTGCAGCTTCTGTATATGCTAGTCTAGCATAAAGGTCGTCTGCTTTCTTTGTTTTGTTATTTTGAGCATTAACAAGACTTGTGCTAAATGCTATAAATAGGAATAATATATATATTTTTTTCATTTTGATAGTGCTTAAGTTTAAAATTAGAAATATCTAGGTGATCGTAAGCTACGTTTATTAAAAAACACATCCCATGTTATAATAACTTCGTGCGAAGCACTTGCAACAGATTTAATATCTGAAGTTACATGGTCGTAAGCATATCCTATACGAACACTAGGAGTAACTTGAAAACCAACTAATGCACTAAAGGAATCGTCTAGCCTATAAGAGGCTCCAATTTCGAACTTCTCATAAAATAAGGCGTTTAGATTAGCATCGAAAGATACTGGACCATCAAAATATGTTTTAACAAATCCAGAAGGTTTTAACTTTACGTTATCCGATACTTGAAATACATACCCGGTCGTTAAAAACCAGTGCTGAATTTCGGCTCCATATTTTAATCCATTTTCATCTAAATGAACAGATTCTAATATATTAGGAACAGAGGCTCCAAAATAGAAATTGTCGTTATATAAAAATAGTCCTGTTCCAAAATTAAAATAAGTATTACTTATATTTTCTGAAAAGAAAGGATCATTAGGATCTTGAAGTTCTAGGTCTACTAAACCTACATCGTGGAAGGTTGCCCCTCCCTTTAGACCTAGTGCAAGCTTAAAACTATTCCCAAGTTCTAATGTATAAGAGAAATCTGCATAAGCATTAGTTTCGGTTACCGGACCTAATTGATCATTAATAACAGATAGTCCTAGTCCTACTTTATCCCCAATAGGCGAATGTGCCGATAAGGTAAAAGTAACAGGATTGTCTTCTATTCCCGACCATTGATTTCTATAAAGGGCAGTAACAGAAAGCCCTTCTTTTATTCCTGCATAAGCAGGATTCACCACCGTCATATTGTACATATATTGTGTGTACTGCGGATCTTGTTGTGCGTTAACTTCTTGAAACAAAATAAGTCCAAAAAGAAATGTTATAATATATAATTTTTTCATCTTTAGTTATTGGTATTTATTTGGTTTGTAAAAGTTAGTTTTCTTCTCTATTAACATAAACCCATCCTGTGGCTTGATTTCCATAAACTGGATCTTCAGAGTCAAAATCAATGACATAATAATAAGTTCCTGTTGGTAGAATCTTATCAGCATTAGATTGACCAGTCCATTCTTTTCTATAACTGTCTCTGTTATAAACTACCGCTCCAAGTCTATTAAATACTTGGAAGTTAGAAATTCCAGAACGGTCATCTAAAAAGCTTAAGTCTAAATAATCGTTATAGCCATCATAGTTATGAGGTGAAAGTCCTTGAGAGATTACACAATTTTCATTATCGTAATAGTAAACTTCAACAGAACTTGAACCGGTACATTCTCCAGTTCTTATCGTTACCGTATAGGTGCCTACTTCTGAAGCTTCTAATGTTGCTGAAGTTTGATTCTCCATTACCGTATCATCTAAACTCCATTGATAAGAAACCCCTTCTTCATCCGTGATTGCTGCTAAAGTAACCGACATATCTGGACAAGTTTGAACATTATTTCCTAAGCTTACAAATAAATCATCTCTACCCGTAGTAGTCATTGAATCTTCATCGGAACATTCTCCAATAGAAACTACAACACTATAAACGCCGTACTGTGTAGCGTTAAGCGTAGAAGATGTTTCATCGGCGAATTCAACACCATCAAAACTCCATAGATAAGTTGTATCTGCAGGATCTCCTAAAGAAGGAGTAGCATCTAGAATTAATTGCTCATCAAAACAAGTTTCTATATTTCCACCTAAATCAACCCCTAAATCTCCTAGAGGCGTTAAGGCAATACTATCGGTATCTGAACAACCAAATAAATTAACAGTAACAGAATAATTTCCGTGTTCCGTTGCATCTAAAGTAGCAGTAGTATCAGATAATAATACTCCATCTAAACTCCATTCAAAAGTAGCATTATTAGGATCTCCAATAGAAGGAGAAGCATCTAAGAATACAGGAGTATTAAAACAGGTGGTAAAATCATTACCTAATTCTACACCTAAATCAATTAGAGGTAATAAAGTAATGTTATCTGTGTCAATACAAACGCCAATAGTTACAGAAACAAAATAGGTTCCGTGAGCTGTTGCATTTAATGTAGCTGTGGTTTCAGATAAAATCACTCCATCTAAACTCCATTCATATGTTGCAGTATTAATATCTCCAATTGCAGGAGTAGCATCTAAAATAACTGAATTTATAAAACAGGTATTAAAATCTTCTCCTAATTCTACACCTAAGTCATTACTTGGGTTAATTATAATAGAGTCTTCAGAAGAACAATTTCCTGCAGAGACAACTGCGCTATAAGTACCCAATTGAGTTATAATTATGGTTGCTGATGTTTCTCCAGCTAAGATATTTCCATCTAAACTCCATTCGTAAGTTACATTAGCTGGGTCCATATTAGAAGGACTAGCATCTAATAAAACTTCAAGTTCAAAACAAGTTGAGAAATCTTCACCAAGATCAAATACTGGGCTTTCTTCTAAAAGAACATTAACAGTCTGAGTTAGGGTACAACCATCGATTGTTACATCAACACTGTAATCACCAGAACTTGTAACAGTAATAGTTTGTGTATCTTCACCAGTACTCCATTCGAAAGTTGCATCATCTGGATTCCCGTCAATTACTTCTGCAGTAATATCATAAGAAGTTTCATCACATAATTCTTGATCTTCTCCTAAGTCAACAGAAAAAGTTGCGACTAGAGTAACAGTAATCTCATCTGTTAAAACAACTACATCCCCATTACAATTAGTATATGTTATTTGAGCGGTATAGGTTTCTTCCCCATCAGGACAAACATTAATAGTAGGGTCATTACTAATAAAATCACCATTAGAATCTAACCACTCAAAAACGTAGGTTTGTTCCCCAGCTGGTGTAAAACTCCAGGCTTCATTAGTAGCTGTCCATGGAGAATCAGAAGTGTTTCTTCCTGGTGGTACATAACCGATATTCCCTGCATCATTTTGGATACCAACAGCAGCATTACCATCATTCCAAGCATCACAAGCAGGCTTGTCTTGCATATAAATTTCAATTACATTAGAAAATTCATAAAAAACAGCCATATGTGTTGCTAATAAATTATTACAACCTCCAGAAAACATTGGGACTTCATAATAGGAAACTACTAAAACTCTGTTAGGAAAAGTTCCTAATATTTCCCAAGCTATTTCATTTGCGTCATTAACAGAAGGGTCAATATCATGAACAGGTGTAAATACATTTGCTTCTGCTAAAGCATCTTCTGTATTGTTAGGCACATCTGCATCAAAACTCCATGCATTTGATCCTATACCAGTATCATTAGCGTCTACATCAAAACGAATTACTCCATTAGAACCAACTTGAAATTGAGTTTCAATATTTTCAAAGAAACAAAAATCAAAAGGCAGAGCTTCTACTGGTGACCAAGCATCATCAATATTTGTGTTTATAGAGTTTGCTAATCCATTAAAAGCATAAGGTGGCTCATATGTTATAGGGTCTACAGTATAATTCTCTGTTAAACTTTCAAAAGTTGCTAAAAAACTTGCAGTTATATCAGTACAACCATCTCCGTCACATTCTAAAGATATGTCATCTCCAGCATTTATAAATAAGGAACCTGGTCCTCCACTTAAACAACTTATTAGATTACTAGTAACTTCACAATTAATGTCGTTCGCATCATTAACAGTCATTATAACATCTGTTGTAGAAGTATAAGGTCCAAAAGTTACAATGCCAGTTGTAGTAACAGATTGTTGCGGGCTTCCTTGATCGTCATTAATATACAATTCTGTTGCCGATCCCATATCGCTAATATCCACTAATATAGAAAAATCACTTCCGTCTGTACAATCTCCATCTGTACTAAAAGTCACAGTTGGGTTAATACAGGTTTGGCACCAAATATCAAAGTCCCAAGGAGTGAAAGCATTTGTTTCACAGCTAATAACACTATCCGAATCTATCTGAATAGTAATAGTATCTCCGGAAGATTGGTAGGTGATTCCTGTTAAATCTCCATTATTTCCATAAGGAGTTGCAGCGTTTAAATTGGTTACGCCATCTGAGTCAAGAACGATAAGTTCATCAAAATTTACTTCTACTTGCCCAGCATTAAAGAATACATTTAATGGAAATCCACCAGTACTAGTAAATACAAACTGAGTTGTATCATTATTAACATAGCAATAAGTCGTATTCAAAGGGCCTGCGGAACAATCTACAATAGTTTGGCCAAAAGAAAGTGTTGTAAAACACATGAATAACATAAAAGTTATTGCCGTTTTAGACAAACTTTTAGTTCTTTCAGATAAGTTATTGGATTGATTTTGAAAAAAGAGTATTTGTTTTTTCATAAAAAAGAGGTTGTTGGTTATTTTTCGCTAAATGTACTTAAAATAATGCAACCACAGTAATCATTTTATTATTTTATAATAATTATGAAATACTTGATCTTGTAGTTTTCTATGAGTTTTAAATAAAAATCAATAATGATGAGTATTCTAGTTATTTTTTATATTTATGATATTTATGATATTTAGGTGTTTACAATTAAACATATCCAATTAAGATTTTTTAGATATAATAAAAGCCTCCTATTAATAATTTAATAGGAGGCTTTTTGGTTGTTAATTAGAAAGGTTACTTTTTAATTTTCTACTATAATAAAGTCTGATCTTCTATTTTTAGCAGATTGTGCTGCGGTACAATTTCCACCACAATTTTCTATTGGATTGCTTTTTCCGAATCCTTTTCCACTAACTCTACTTTTATCAATTCCTTTAGAGATTACATATTGGACAGTAGCTTGTGCTCTTCTATTAGATAGATCCATATTATATTCATCCGATCCTGTATTGTCTGTATGACTTTCTACTTTAACAATCATAGATGGATACTTCTTCATTAGAGTTACTAAGTTATCCAATTCAAAAGCAGCTTGCGATTTGATATTGTGTTTGTCAAAGTCAAAAAGGATTGGTTCTAATACTACTTTATCTTCAACAACAATAGCTTCAATCGGGCTTAATTTTACACTAGTGTTAAGCGTTTCTTCTTTTTTAGTAGTAAGGGTAACTCCATTACTATCAAAGTTTTCCATAAATGCTAATACTTGATGCTCTTTTTCACATTCTACTGTAAAGGAAACATTACCATTACTATCTGTGGTTTTGCTAGAAAGCACGTTGTCTTGTGCGTCTATAACATCTACACGAGCTCCAGAGAGTGGCTTGTTAGTATAGTCGTTTAATACTTGTACTGTAAGCGCAACATCACATAAAGGTGCTAATTGCTTAACGCTGTAAATATCATCACTACCTGCACCGCCTTTTCTGTTAGAAGAAACATATCCTTCCTCTTTGGCTGCATCAATTATAAAAGCAAAATCATCGCTAGAACTATTTAAGCCAGCTCCCATAGTTCTTGCATTAGAAAATTCACTTCCCATAGCTTCTGCATAAAATACATCTAAACCTCCAAGGCCAAGATGTCCATCACTTGAGAAGTATAAAGTTCCATTGGCGTCTAGGTAAGGAAAAACTTCTTTTCCTTCGGTGTTTATACCATTACCTAATGCTTTTGGTGTTCCAAAAGTTCCGTCTTTATTGATAGCTACCGAGTAAATATCAGACATTCCTATACCTCCAGGCATATCGCTTACAAAGTATAATGTGTTACCATCTGGACTTAATGCTGGATGTCCTGTAGAAAACTCACTACTATTAAAAGGAACAGATTCTACCCCTTTCCATTGACCATCTATTAATTCGGCATAGTAAAGGTTGATCTGGTTGATTCCGTCTTCACTTTTTTTATACTTACCTTTTAAGAAATCATTACTGTCAAAGTACATCCGTTTTCCATCTGCTGTGATAGCAGCATTACCTTCGTGGTATCTAGAGCTAACATCTCCACCCACAAGGTCTGCATCTTTAACAGTACCTCCAACTAGAGAGGCTCTATAAATATCTAAGAAGGGTTGCTCATCCCAGCCATATTTTTTACGTTTTGTATTTCTGGCAGAAGTAAAGTAAAGCTCGTTACCAACAGTAATTCCTCCAAATTCTGAATATTCAGTATTAAGGTCTTTTAGGTTGGTTAATGTGAATTTTTGTTTTTTCTCCATCATCGCAGGGATGTAATCTGGATTTTTCATAAACTCAATAGCTCTAGAATCTGAAGGTTCCATTTTGGAGAATGTTTTCATCCAAGTATTGTAATCTCCATATTTACCATTAGCTTTAAGGGATTGTGCATAATTATACACGGTTTCCGATTTAGGACTTTTCCCCTTAACGACACGTTTGTAATAGGTTTCCGATTTTTTAGTATCGTTAATAAAGTAATAACAATTACCTAATTGTTCGAAAACATATCTATCGCCATCTCCTTTTTTAAGAAGTTTTTGATAAGCTTCTGCAGCTTCTGTATATGCTAGTCTAGCATAAAGGTCGTCTGCTTTCTTTGTTTTGTTATTTTGAGCATTAACAAGACTTGTGCTAAATGCTATAAATAGGAATAATATATATATTTTTTTCATTTTGATAGTGCTTAAGTTTAAAATTAGAAATATCTAGGTGATCGTAAGCTACGTTTATTAAAAAACACATCCCATGTTATAATAACTTCGTGCGAAGCACTTGCAACAGATTTAATATCTGAAGTTACATGGTCGTAAGCATATCCTATACGAACACTAGGAGTAACTTGAAAACCAACTAATGCACTAAAGGAATCGTCTAGCCTATAAGAGGCTCCAATTTCGAACTTCTCATAAAATAAGGCGTTTAGATTAGCATCGAAAGATACTGGACCATCAAAATATGTTTTAACAAATCCAGAAGGTTTTAACTTTACGTTATCCGATACTTGAAATACATACCCGGTCGTTAAAAACCAGTGCTGAATTTCGGCTCCATATTTTAATCCATTTTCATCTAAATGAACAGATTCTAATATATTAGGAACAGAGGCTCCAAAATAGAAATTGTCGTTATATAAAAATAGTCCTGTTCCAAAATTAAAATAAGTATTACTTATATTTTCTGAAAAGAAAGGATCATTAGGATCTTGAAGTTCTAGGTCTACTAAACCTACATCGTGGAAGGTTGCCCCTCCCTTTAGACCTAGTGCAAGCTTAAAACTATTCCCAAGTTCTAATGTATAAGAGAAATCTGCATAAGCATTAGTTTCGGTTACCGGACCTAATTGATCATTAATAACAGATAGTCCTAGTCCTACTTTATCCCCAATAGGCGAATGTGCCGATAAGGTAAAAGTAACAGGATTGTCTTCTATTCCCGACCATTGATTTCTATAAAGGGCAGTAACAGAAAGCCCTTCTTTTATTCCTGCATAAGCAGGATTCACCACCGTCATATTGTACATATATTGTGTGTACTGCGGATCTTGTTGTGCGTTAACTTCTTGAAACAAAATAAGTCCAAAAAGAAATGTTATAATATATAATTTTTTCATCTTTAGTTATTGGTATTTATTTGGTTTGTAAAAGTTAGTTTTCTTCTCTATTAACATAAACCCATCCTGTGGCTTGATTTCCATAAACTGGATCTTCAGAGTCAAAATCAATGACATAATAATAAGTTCCTGTTGGTAGAATCTTATCAGCATTAGATTGACCAGTCCATTCTTTTCTATAACTGTCTCTGTTATAAACTACCGCTCCAAGTCTATTAAATACTTGGAAGTTAGAAATTCCAGAACGGTCATCTAAAAAGCTTAAGTCTAAATAATCGTTATAGCCATCATAGTTATGAGGTGAAAGTCCTTGAGAGATTACACAATTTTCATTATCGTAATAGTAAACTTCAACAGAACTTGAACCGGTACATTCTCCAGTTCTTATCGTTACCGTATAGGTGCCTACTTCTGAAGCTTCTAATGTTGCTGAAGTTTGATTCTCCATTACCGTATCATCTAAACTCCATTGATAAGAAACCCCTTCTTCATCCGTGATTGCTGCTAAAGTAACCGACATATCTGGACAAGTTTGAACATTATTTCCTAAGCTTACAAATAAATCATCTCTACCCGTAGTAGTCATTGAATCTTCATCGGAACATTCTCCAATAGAAACTACAACACTATAAACGCCGTACTGTGTAGCGTTAAGCGTAGAAGATGTTTCATCGGCGAATTCAACACCATCAAAACTCCATAGATAAGTTGTATCTGCAGGATCTCCTAAAGAAGGAGTAGCATCTAGAATTAATTGCTCATCAAAACAAGTTTCTATATTTCCACCTAAATCAACCCCTAAATCTCCTAGAGGCGTTAAGGCAATACTATCGGTATCTGAACAACCAAATAAATTAACAGTAACAGAATAATTTCCGTGTTCCGTTGCATCTAAAGTAGCAGTAGTATCAGATAATAATACTCCATCTAAACTCCATTCAAAAGTAGCATTATTAGGATCTCCAATAGAAGGAGAAGCATCTAAGAATACAGGAGTATTAAAACAGGTGGTAAAATCATTACCTAGTTCTACACCTAATTCATTACTTGAATTAATTATAATAGTGTCTTCAGAAACACAAATTCCAGAAGTTACGATAACACCATATGTTCCAAATTGACTAATACTTAAAGTTACTGATATTTCACCTGCAATAACGTTCCCATCTAAACTCCATTGATATGAAGCATCTTCAGGATCCATATTGGAAGGACTAGCATCTAATAAATCTTCAGTTTCAAAACAAGTATTAAAATCTTCTCCTAATTCTATAATGGGAATAACACCTAAATCTATAATGACACTTTCGGTAAGCATACAATCGTTAATTGTAACCTCTACAGAATAAACATCTGGGTCACTTACCGTGATACTTGAAGTTGTTTCGCCAGTACTCCAAAGGTAAGCAGCATTGCTCTCGTCTTCCCCTTCAATTATAGCAGTGATTGTATAGGATTCAACCTCACAAAGACTTATGTCTTCTCCTAAACTTACGGTAAATGAAGTTAATTGGACATTAATTTCATCTGTAGTAATGCATTCATTACCAGCTACCTCTACTGAATAAAGACCGTTTTCAATAATTATTAAAGTACTATTGGTTTCTCCAGTAATTTCTATACCATCTTTAAACCATGTATAAGAAATGTTTGTCAAGTCATCTGGGTTTGAAACTGTTGCGTCTAAAATAGTAGTATCCTCACCACAAACAATTAAATCTTCACCAAGATCAAATATTGGGCTAGCTAACATTTCTACGATAATTTCATCGGAAGCAACACAATCTGGAGCTTGTAAAAATTGAACATCAACTCTATAAAGTCCTTCTTCTGTTACTAGAAGTGTGTTGTTGGTTTCTCCTACTAATTCTATATCATCCTTAAACCATTGATAAGTTGCATCTTCCGTGTCTCCAGCATCCAAGGTAATGTCGATATAATTACATTGAGCAGTACCATTTTCAATTAAAATGTCGTTTCCTAAATCTACATTTCCAATATCAAAACTTCCAGCTTCTATAAAAACTGCTGAGTCATAAGCAGTATCTGTTTCATCAGCTAGAACTAATTTAATGGTATATAAATTCCCTAGAATTACTTCTCCAATAGCTTGTAAAGAAACTATTTGGCCATTAAAGTCTATAGCTGCTTCACTTTCTGGATTAAAAGGAGCGAAGTTATATTTATCAAAATATTCTTCATTTACAGCAGAACACTGTCCTGGGACGTCTGGTCGAATATTAGTAACTTCAATAGGAATATTAGTGCCAGGTAAAACAGCAAGATTTTGAACAACACCAGTATCTGTATCGGTAAGAATAAAAGCAAAAGCATCAGAATAGGTACATTCAAAATTTTGATTGTATTCTTCAGAAGCCAATAAAAAATTAAAACTTATTTGATCTACAAGAGGAACAAAATCAAATTGGATAAAGGAAGCATTATTTGTATCTGTAGCTGTTGTATTGGCTTCCAAATCTGCATCTCCTGGCCAATCAAATCCACCATCACCATGTATGGTTTCATTAGGACCTGGTGCATTTTGTACATTTCCAGAGGATAAAACAATACCCTCTTGAAACGGGAATGAAGCACCATTGGAGTCGAAAGCGGCTATTCCGTTAACATCTCCAAAATCTGTCCCCGTACTTTGACTAAAATTTGAAAGTTCAACACATCCACTACCAAAGAGGATATCCTCTACTAATTCTTGGGTAGTATAACTTTCATCAATGGTAATAAATCCACCCAAACAAGTAATAGTATCACTAGTTAACACACAATTTATATCGTCGGGGTTACTAACTATAATGATTACTTCAATTTCTATGGGATAGGGTCCAAAAGTTACGATACCAGGATTAGCTATACTTTGTTCGGGGCTTCCCTGGTCATCATTTATGTTTAGTGAAGTTGCAGATCCCATATCTGAAATATCTACAAAAATGGAGTAATTATCACCAAGGGTACAATCGCTAGTATCGTATGTTACTGTTGGATTGATACAAGTTTGACACCAAATATCGAAATCCCAAGGAGTGAAAGCATTTGTTTCACAACTTATAACATTGTCAGAATCTATCTGAATAGTAATAGTGTCTCCAGAAGACTGATAGGTGATCCCTGTTAAATCTCCATTGTTCCCATAAGGAGTTGCAGCGTTTAAATTGGTTACGCCATCTGAGTCTAAAACAATAAGTTCATCAAAATTTGCCTCTACCTGCCCTGCATTAAAGTATACATTAAGAGGAAACCCATCTGTGTTTGTAAACACAAATTGAGTAGTGTCACTATTTACATAACAATAGGTAGTATTTACAGGGCCTGCTGCACAATCTACAATAGTTTGTCCAAAAGAAAGTGTTGTCAAAAACAGAAAAAACCCAAAAGTAACTGCCAATTTTGACAAACCTTTGGGTTTTTTAGACGATTTTTTGGATTGATTTTGAAAAAAGAGTATTTGTTTTTCCATAAAAATGAGGTTGTTGGTTATTTTTTGTTAAATGTAAATAAAATATTATAAAGACAATAATCCTTTATTTTTGTAAAGTATTGTTATAGAAAATCTAGAATATAATTTAATGCGGATTGTTAATTTTGTTTAAAGATTTAAAAATTAGGCATGCATGTGTTTTGTACATTTGTAGCATAAATAAAAAAAATGATTGAAAAATCTACTATAGATTACGAAAGAGCAGTACTTATTGGGTTAATAACTCAAAAACAAAATGCAGATAAGTCTAATGAATACTTAGATGAATTAGAGTTTTTAGCATATACTGCAGGGGGAGAAGTTCTGAAACGTTTTGTTCAAAAACTAGAAAACCCAAATTCTAAAACATTTTTAGGTTCTGGAAAAATTGAGGAAGTAAGAGAATACGTTGAAAAGAACGAAGTAGGATTGGTGGTTTTTGATGACGAGTTATCTCCTGCACAACAAAGAAATATAGAAAGAATCTTAGAATGTAAAATTATAGATCGCACCAATTTAATACTCGATATTTTTGCCCAAAGAGCACAAACGAGTTATGCGAGAATGCAAGTAGAATTGGCACAATATCAATATCTATTGCCACGATTAACAGGAATGTGGACGCATTTAGAAAGGCAACGAGGAGGAATAGGAATGCGTGGTCCAGGAGAAACAGAAATTGAAACAGATCGTAGAATTGTTCGGGATAGAATTTCTTTATTAAAAAAGAAGTTAACTAAAGTAGATAAACAAATGTCGGTTCAAAGAGGGAACCGAGGTGCACTAATTCGTGTAGCATTAGTGGGGTATACCAACGTTGGAAAATCTACATTAATGAATGTGATTAGTAAGTCTGATGTATTTGCAGAAAACAAACTTTTTGCAACTCTAGATACGACCGTTCGAAAAGTAGTAATTAAGAACCTTCCTTTTTTGGTTAGTGATACCGTTGGGTTTATTCGTAAACTTCCTACTCAATTAGTAGAATCGTTTAAGAGTACTTTAGATGAAGTTCGTGAGGCAGATTTACTATTACATATTGTAGATATATCACATCCAAACTTCGAAGATCACATCGCTTCTGTTGAGAAGATTCTAGGAGAAATTAATGCATCTGACAAGCCTTGTATAATGGTCTTTAATAAAATTGATGCCTATGAACCAGAAGTAATAGAGGAAGATGATTTAATAACTGAAAAAACAACAGCGCATTATACTCTTGAGGAATGGCATCAAACTTGGATGAATAATGAAAAGGGAGAGGCAATTTTTATTTCAGCCTTAACCAAAGAAAATTTAGAAGATTTTAAGAAGATAGTTTATGATAAAGTGAAGGAATTACATATTACCCGCTTTCCTTACAATCAGTTTTTATATGAAGACTATACAGAGGAAGAATAAGTTTCTTTATTCTTAAAAACAAAAAGAGCCGAATTCATAAATTTGAATCCGGCTCTTTTTTTATATTAAAAAGTTTATTAGAAATTCACATTAACTCCTAAACCAAACACTTCTCTAATTTGAAATCCTGAGTAAGCGTTGTCATCGTAAATAGTTTGGAAGGTTAAATTAGTAGAAAACACATCGTTTATTTTCATTACGATGTTCATAGTATAGTCTAAATCTACATTTTGAGGTTTGTCTAAATAATTTGAATAGATAGAAAATATATTTTCCATACTAATGTTTTTCATAATATCAAACTTATAGTAAGATCTAATGTTTAAACCAAATTCAAACAAACTAGAGTCGCCTGGATCTACACCAAATATTTCAACAACATCACTTGATTCGTAAGTATAAATAATTTCTCCGGTATCTGGATCTGTGTAATCTTCATCATTATATTTAAAAATTTCACCAGTAATAAAAGTAAACTTTGCAGTTAGAGGAGAAATATTCACATATAAATTAGGGTTTTTCTTCCAAAGGAAACCAGGACCAAAACTCCAATAAGCAGGTTTAAAAAAACCAGATGTTGGAAAATCTTCATTGTCTGCTCCAGGGTTTTGATCTAAATAATCATCTTCATAAGCATAACCATCGGTAAACTGAGTTTTAAAATTCATAAAGAAAGATGCACTCCAATACTTTTTCACCTTTTTACCTAGAATCGAGTTAAACTCTAATCTATCATCGGTTTTTCTAGCACCATCATCATCATTTATAGTAAGGCCATAACTAGCTAAAAGCTTATTATCCCATAACCAATCTCCTTTTACATAATCAAAATCATAATTTATATTTAGATTTCCAGCAAAGTTATTGTCTCCACCTCCTTGCCAATTCGAGAATGCAGATTGATTGATTAAAAATGTAATTTTTCCAGTTTTTGTCCAACCTTCTTTTGTTTCGTCTTCTCCTTTATCTTCATCAGCATCTTGCGAAAAACCAATAAGTGAGGTAAATAAAAATGTTAAGAGTAATAATTTTTTCATAATTTAAAATTTGTAGTTAATAAAATTTGAACAAATATATAATAATTTTGTTGTTTAACAAAATTATTAATTAATCAAACAAAAGTTTTATAGTTTTCTTTTAAAAAGAGGTACAGATGAACAGGCTTCACCATACATGATACTTTTTGCAATAGGTTGAAGAACTTGAGTTAATTTTATATAAGCGTTTTCAGGGATAGGTTTATTAGCGCAGCCTTTTATAATTATTAACTTGTCTTTGTATTGATCTACATTTAATTCTGAAAGAATCTCCGTGTAAATAATCGTTTCTAATTGCTCTAAGGTACCAACAGTTACTTTTTTAGTGTAGGGAGTTAATTGTATGGTTAGTAGCATAAATGCCCAAGCTGGAATAATTGCATCTGTAGTATTGGTTAGTGCAACAAAACAATCTCGATATTGTTCCCAGTTATGATCTTTTACCTTTGCTCTAAAATCTTTTTCTCGAAGAATGACACCTTCAAAAAGCCATTGGGATATGTCTAATGCAACTCGATTACCAATAGGGTAGTGGTCTTCAAGATCTATGGTGATTAATTTGCTTTCAGCAACTTTATTTTTAATCTCCTTATTCATTATAACATGCCAAGTTCTAACTTCGCTTCATCGCTCATTAAGTCTTGACTCCATGGTGGATCGAAAGTGATTTCAACCTCAGAGCTTGTAACACTACTTATAGATGCTACTTTATCTTCAATTTCTTTAGGAAGTGTTTCTGCCACAGGACAATTAGGGGTAGTTAATGTCATTAATATTTTTACACCGTAATCTTCATTTACAAAAACATCATATATTAATCCAAGTTCGTATACATCTACTGGAATCTCAGGATCGTAAACAGTCTTAATTACTTTAACTATTTTTTCACCTAATTCTTGTGCATTTAATTTTCCTTCTTGCGACATAATTTATTTCTTTAGTTGCGTCTCGTATGCGAGGGCGTATAATTTAATTTGTTTTATCATAGACACTAATCCATTGGCTCGTGTTGGTGATAAATGATCTTTTAATCCTATCTCATCGATAAAATTAGTGTTAGCAGCTAGGATTTCTTTAGGTTTTTTATCTGAAAAAACTCTTAGTAATATTGCAATGATACCTTTGGTGATAATAGCATCACTATCTGCGGTAAATGCTACTTTATCCTCTTTTAATTCTGCATTTAACCAAACTTTAGATTGACATCCTTTAATTAAATTTTCATCGGTTTTATTAGAATCTTGGATCAATGGTATTGATTTCCCTAAGTCTATCATATACTCATATCGTTGCATCCAGTCGTCAAACATAGAGAACTCATCAATAATTTCTTCCTGTATAGATTCTATAGTCATGAGTATTAATTTTTAACCAATCGGTATGCCTGAATTAAAACACCTTCTTCAGAGGATAAAGTAAGCATGTTATTGTCAAACACAAAGTTTGTTGCATTTCCAAAAGATTTAAATAAATTCTGCTCTTCTTTCATTACATGTTCTTCACAGTACATTTTTGTAGATATTATAGAGCCAAAATTAAATTCGTTATTTGCTAAAGAATAGTTTCCACTATAGGTATTGCAATTTGTTTTTCCTGAAATTTTATTTTCCGAAGCATCCACATCAAAAGTCATTTTATAAACAGGTGCTCCCATTATACTTCTCATTTGATAAGTTCCAGAAGGAATATCTGTAATTGTAACTTCGGCAGTCTTTTTTGTTCCGTTACAAGAACTAAATACAACTATAAGAGCTAATAAAAGGATACTTTTTTTCATGTTTGTTTTATTATGATAACATCATTTTGGCTTTTTTAATAGCTTCTATAAAATTATCGATTTCTGTTTTTGTGTTATAAAATGCAAACGAGGCTCTTACGGTACCTGGGATTTTAAAAAATTCCATAATAGGTTGTGCGCAATGATGCCCTGTTCGTACTGCTATCCCTAATTTGTCAACAATAGTTCCAATATCGTAAGGATGAATTCCGTCGATATTAAATGAAATTACTGCTGTTTTATTTTTCCCTGTACCGTATATTTTTAAACCTTCAATTTCTAAAAGCTTTTGGGTAGCATAATCTAACAACTCATTTTCAAATGAGTTTATCGCATCAATACCAATTGCATTTAAATAATCTAGGGCAACACCAAAAGCAATTCCTCCAGAAATATTTGGAGTTCCAGCTTCAAATTTATGAGGAAGATCCGCATAAGTAGTTTTTTTAAAAGTAACTTCTTTTATCATTTCTCCTCCTCCTTGATATGGAGGTAAATCATTAAGTAAATCTGATTTCCCATATAAAAAACCAACTCCCGTTGGGCCACACATTTTATGAGCAGATGCTACATAAAAGTCAACGTCTAAATCTTGAAAATTTGAACTAATATGAGAACAAGCCTGTGCGCCATCCACCAAAACTTTTGCATCATATTGATGTGCCTTCTCTATTATTTCTTTTATAGGGTTTATGGTTCCTAATGCATTAGAAACGTGATTTACAAAAACAAGTTTTGTTTTAGAAGAAAGAAGATTGTCATATTCAGACATTATTAATACCCCTTCTTCATTCATAGGAATCACTTTTAATACAGCTCCAGTTTCTTCACAAAGCATTTGCCATGGAACAATATTAGAATGATGCTCCATTGCGGAAACGATAATTTCGTCCCCTTTCTTTAAAAGTTTAGAGTAACCACTTGCAACGATATTAATCCCGTGTGTGGTACCAGAAGTAAAAATTATTTCGTGACTATGTTTTGCATTAAAATGATGCTGAATCTTTTTTCTTGCCAATTCATATACATCGGTAGCTTCTTGTGAAAGTGCATGAACTCCTCTATGAATATTTGAATTGTAATTTGAATAATAATCTACAATACTATCAATTACAATTTGTGGCTTTTGACTTGTAGCGGCATTGTCAAAATATACCAAAGGATAGCCATTCACTTTTCGTTGAAGGATAGGGAAATCTAGGCGTATTTTTTGGACATCGAAAGACATGAAAAGCTTTAAATTATTTTTTAAACATCAAAGCCAATATTCACTCCAATTTTATTGGCAATTATTTTGTTGATACGTCTCTCTAACTCAGGAATTTTTACACTTTCTAATACAGAATTTGCAAAAGCATACATTAATAATGCCTGTGCTTCTTTTATAGCAATTCCTCTTGTTTGTAGATAGAATAAAGCATCTTCATCAAATTGACCAATAGTACAACCATGAGAACATTTTACATCGTCCGCAAAAATCTCTAATTGAGGCTTTGCATTAATAGTAGCATTGTCGTCTATTAAAATATTATTGTTCTGTTGAAAGGCATTTGTTTTTTGGGCTTCTTTTTCAACGAGAACTTTCCCGTTAAAAACTCCAGTGGAATGACCGGCATATAAACCTTTGTAATCTTGATGACTTTCACAATTAGGTGCAATATGTTGCACTAAAGTGTTATGGTCTACGTGTTGTTTATCTTTAAGAATAGTAATCCCTTTTAAAATGGAATCACAATATTCTCCTTTTTGATAAAAATTTAAATTGTTTCGAATTATTTTTCCACCAAATGAAAATGTATGCACTTTACAAATACTTTCTCTTTGTTGTTCAATATAGGTATTGTCTATAATGGAAGCGTTAGAGTTGTCATTCTGAATCTTATAATAATCCACATGGGCTCTTTTATCAGCAAATATTTCTGTAACCGAATTTGTGAAAATTGCATGGTCCGTAAGACTTTGATGTCTTTCGATAATTTGTACGTGAGCATTTTCACCTACAACGATAAGATTCCTTGGTTGAAGCATTAATGCAGCTTCATTACCCGTAGCAAAGTTGATAATTTCTATAGGTTTTTCAACTTCTTTATTTTTCGGAATACAGATATAAGCACCTTCTTTGGCAAAAGCAGTATTAAGAGAAGTCAAACTGTCTTGAGATGCAGCTTTATTGTAATAAGCTTCAACTACAGCATTGTATTTTGACTTGCTTAATGCGGAAGACAAAAGACAGATATCCATACTGTCATGAGTGGTCTCAGATAAGAATGAACTATATACTCCGTCAATAAAAACAATTTTAAAAGTATCTATATCGTGAAGAAAATATTTCCGAACATCTTTTAGTTCTACATCATTGTCTCTTTTTGGGAATAAACAATAGTCATCATTTAATATGCCCTTTAATGAAGTATATTTCCAAGCTTCTTCCTTTTTTGTTGGAAAACCTTTTCCTTCAAAAACGTTAATAGCCTTGCTTCTAATATCATGTATAGGAGAGTCATCTTCCAAATGATCTTCGAAAGCTAAATAGGAGGAAACTAATTTATCTTTTAAACTCATATTAAACTAATTCTTCTTTAATCCAATCGTATCCTTTTTCTTCTAATTCGTGAGCCAAATCTTTGGTTCCAGATTTCACTATTCTTCCATCAATAAGTACATGTACAAAGTCTGGAACTATATAATCTAGCAATCTTTGGTAATGGGTAATTACAAGAACAGCATTGTCTTTGTTTTGTAATTTATTTACACCATTTGCAACAATTTTTAAAGCATCGATATCCAATCCGGAATCCGTCTCATCTAATATGGCAAGTTTAGGTTCTAGCATTGCCATTTGAAAGATTTCATTTCTTTTTTTCTCTCCTCCAGAAAACCCTTCATTTAAAGAACGGGATAAAAATTTTCTATCAATATCTAATAAATCTGCTTTCTGTTTGATAAGCTTAAGCATTTCCGAAGCAGGCATATCTTTAAGTCCTTTAGATTTTCGCGTTTCGTTAATTGCAGTTTTAATAAAATTGGTTACCGAAACTCCGGGAATTTCAACAGGATATTGAAAAGATAAAAACACACCTTTATGAGCTCGTTCTTCTGGATTAAGCTCAGAAATATCTTCATTATTAAAAGCTATTTCTCCTTTAGTGATGTCAAAAGTTTCTTTTCCTGCTATAATGGAAGCAAGTGTACTTTTACCAGACCCATTAGGCCCCATAATAGCGTGTACTTCCCCAGCTTTTATATCTAGATTAATACCTTTTAATATATCTTTTTCTTCTACACTTGCGTGTAAATCTTTAATTTGTAACATAATTATTCTTTCGAGTCTTCTAATTTTATATCAATTTTAGACGGAGTGCTACTTACTTTAACTATTTCTTTTATAGTTATAATTTCATCCCATCCTTCTTGTCCTTCTGGTTTTGGACTTATAGTTCCCTTTACTATTACCTCAACCATGTCAAATTCTGTTTCTTGAACTGGTTTTACTTGTTTTGCCAATTCTGTAGCCATATCATCTAAAGTAACGCCATAAATAAAATTAGATCCTTTCAATACAGCAGCATCCGCTATATAAATAAAATCCCCTTTGTATAAAACATCTTTAGTTGCATTATTGTTTTCTGTAATTTCAACTTCAGGGTTTTCTAGAGCCGTTTTTTCTTCTGAATTTTTACAAGAAAAAAGTACGATTGATAAAGTAAGTATTACTAATAATTTTTTCATTTATAGTATTAATTTAGTTAAGTTTTATCCTACAGAGCCTTCTAGGCTAATTTCTAATAATTTTTGAGCTTCTACGGCAAATTCCATAGGAAGCTTATTTAATACTTCTTTACTAAAACCATTTACAATTAAAGCAATTGCTTTTTCGGTTTCAATACCACGTTGGTTACAATAAAAAAGTTGATCTTCTCCAATTTTACTGGTAGTCGCTTCGTGCTCTATTTGAGCCGATTTGTTTTTAACTTCAATATATGGGAAGGTATGTGCTCCACAGTCATTTCCCATTAATAAAGAATCACATTGTGAAAAGTTACGAGCATTATGAGCCCTAGATCCAATTTTCACCAATCCACGATAACTGTTTTGTGATTTACCTGCAGATATTCCTTTAGAGATAATTGTACTCCTAGTATTATTACCTAGATGAATCATTTTTGTGCCGGTATCTGCTTGTTGAAAATTATTGGTAACTGCTATCGAATAAAATTCTCCAATAGAATTGTCTCCTTTTAAGATACAACTTGGATATTTCCAAGTAACCGCAGATCCAGTCTCTACTTGCGTCCAAGAAATTTTGGAATTTTTATGACAAATTCCACGTTTGGTCACAAAATTAAAAACGCCTCCTTTTCCTTCTTTATTTCCAGGATACCAATTTTGTACCGTCGAATATTTTATTTCTGCATCATCTAGTGCAATAAGCTCAACAACTGCAGCGTGTAACTGATTTTCATCTCTAGATGGAGCGGTACAGCCCTCTAAATAACTTACATAACTACCTTCGTCTGCAATTAATAGTGTACGTTCAAATTGACCTGTACCTCCTTCGTTAATTCTGAAATAAGTCGATAATTCCATAGGGCATTTTACACCTTTAGGAATATAGCAAAATGAACCATCTGTAAATACTGCAGAATTTAATGCTGCATAAAAATTGTCCGTTTTTGGGACAATTGTCCCCATATATTTTCTAACCAATTCAGGATGTTCTTGAATTGCTTCAGAAATAGGCATAAATAGAATTCCTTTTTCTGACAATGTTTTTTTAAACGTAGTAGCTACAGAAACAGAATCTACAACGATATCCATTGCAATATTGTTCATCTTTTTCTGTTCATCAACAGAAATTCCTAACTTTTTATACATAGCTAAAAGGTCAGGATCAACATCATCTAATGTTTTGTTAGGATCGACAGATTTAGGAGCAGAATAGTAAGAGATATTTTGAAAATCTGGTTTTTCGTAGGTTACATTTGCCCATTCTGGTTCTTCCATTTCTTGCCAAATACGAAATGCATCTAAACGCCAATCGGTCATCCATTGTGGTTCGTTTTTCTTTTCAGAAATAGCACGAACTATATCTTCATTCAGTCCTTTTGGGAACGTGTCTGTCTCAATATCTGTGTAGAAACCATATTCATATTCTTTGGTTTCTAGATCTTTTTTTAAATCGTCTTCAGTAAACTTCGCCATAATTCTTTTTCAGTAATCTATAATGAGAAACTCTCCCCACAACCACAAGTTCTGTTTGCGTTAGGGTTGTTAAACACAAATCCTTTTCCATTAAGGCCACCACTATATTCTAGGGTAGTACCAATTAAATAAAGGAAACTTTTTTTATCCACAATAATTTTTACTTGATTGTCTTCAAAAAGCTTGTCTTCCTCTTTCTTTTTGTTGTCAAAATCTAGCTCGTAAGATAAACCTGAACAACCACCACTTTTTACACCCACGCGAACATAATCCTCTATTGCATTAAAACCTCCTTCGGTCATTAATAGCGCTATTTTTGACTTTGCTGTATTACTAACTTTTATCATCTAATTAGATTAATTCTAAATAATGCACAAATATATGTTATTTTTAGTATTTTTCAGAAGTATTTTAACCATTATAAATTTATAGTAGGATTGTTATTTTCTATTGGTGATTTAAAATCTTTATTTTATTTTAAATAATTAATTGATAAATTTGAAAAGGTCAAAATAAATAAAAAGAACTATTACTTATTTTTAATTTATATCTATGAAGAAATTATTTGATTTTAAACATTTTAAAGGAGACCTTTTTGGGGGTATTACTGCTGGTATAGTTGCCTTGCCATTAGCTTTAGCTTTTGGTGTAAGTTCGGGGCTTGGTCCTAGTGCGGGTTTGTATGGAGCAATTTTTATTGGTTTCTTTGGCGCTCTTTTTGGAGGAACAAACACTCAAATTTCTGGACCAACCGCCCCTATGACAGCAGTAAGTATGGTGGTAATTGCGGGTATTTTAGCAACCTTTGAAGGAAATGTTGAAAAAGCATTGCCAGCTATTCTAACCGTATTTTTATTGGCTGGGATTATGCAAGTAGGGCTAGGATTGATGGGTTTAGGGAAATATATAAAATACATACCGTATCCAGTTGTTTCTGGATTTATGACGGCCATTGGTGTTATTATACTTATTACTCAAATATTACCAGCTATAGGTTATTATCCAAAAGAAGATCAAGCTTATGTCGAGCAATTTAAACCAGAAGCTGAAGAAGTAATTCTTGAACACATCCTATTAGATGAGATGGAAGAAGGGATATTAGTACTTGAAGATTTTAAAGAAACTATTGAGCGGGCTGAGGAAATTACAGAGGATCAAATTTCAGTTGAGTCTAGGACTCTTGCAGGAAAAGAAGCTTCAGGTGTTTTAGGAACGATTAAAGTTTTACCAAATGCTTTAAGTAATATTAATTGGTTAGAACTGATGTTAGCGTTAGGAACCATTTTTATTATTTATGGATTTAAACGAATAACAAAAGTTATACCTAGTACATTAGTAGCCTTATTTGTTATGAGTGGTATTGCTGTTGGTTTTGGTTTAGATTATCGTCCAATTGAAGAAATTCCAAGTGGATTGCCAATTCCAAGACTAGAGATGTTTTCAGACTTTAGTTTAGCAAGTATAAGTCCATATATATTTACCGCCTTAACATTAGCTTTATTAGGTGCCATAGATTCCTTATTAACGTCAGTAGTAGCTGATAATATGACCAAGACTAAACACAAACCCAATAAAGAGTTAATAGGACAGGGAATTGGAAATAGTATTGCGGCTTTATTTGGAGGTATTCCTGGTGCTGGCGCAACTATTAGAACGGTTGTAAACATTAATGCTGGTGGTAAAACTCGTTTATCTGGTATGGTTGCTGGATTATTATTACTATTAGTTTTATTAGCCTTAGGCCCAGTAGCTTCTCAAATTCCAGCAGCGGTATTAGCAGGAATTTTAGTGACAGTTGGTATAGGAGTTATGGATTATAAAGGCTTAAAAGCAATACCATATATTCCAAAATCTGAAGTGAGCATCATGTTAGTGGTGTTAATACTTTCTTCTGTTTGGAACTTAGTTTATGCTGTAGGTATTGGATTGGTTATATCTTCTTTAATGTTTATGAAAAGAATAGGGGATATTTCTGCGCAAAGATCCGATGTAAAGTCATTGAAGGAAGAAGCTTGGGAGGATGAAATTGGAATACCTGAGGGATTAAAAGAACAAATCTTTATAAAGCACCTTAAAGGTCCTTTGTTCTTTGGATCTACTAGTGAATTTCAAGCTCTTTCGAAACAAATTCCAGATTGTGCGACTACAGTAATTATTAGATTAGATCGTATGCAGTATATGGATCAATCTGGACTATATGTTATGGAAGAGGTGTTAATCGATTTGGTGAAAGAGGGAAAAAAGGTACTGTTTGTAGATACCTTAGAACAACCAAAATACATGATGGAACGTATTGATATTATTCCCGACTTAATTCCTAAAGAGCAGCTATTTGATAACTTTAATGAATCTATGGTTTGGGTGAAGGAAAACGTAAAAGAATGACCTACAGAATAAACTAATAATTAAAAAGCCGTTAATTTAAAAATTAACGGCTTTTTAAATTGAAATATAAAATGAAGTTTATCTTTTAAAAATTAAAGTTGAATCCAATTACCGGTCCACCGGTAAAGATATCGTATTGAAAGCCTTTCTCGTTATCCCGATAATCTACTCCATAACCTTGGTATCCAACAGCTATAGCGATAGTTTTAGAAACATGATACCCTGCCATTAAATTAAATTTCCAACTATACCTAGAACCTACATCAAAACCGCCAATATCTATTCTTCCACTATGCTTCCATTTTTTACAATGGGTTTTATAACGAATACCAACATAAGGGTCTGTAAAATTAAAACTATTATCCAATAACGAAACTTCTTGAACAGTTATAGAATTGGCTAAGTTAAAATATCGAGCACCAGCAATCACGTCGATACTAAAATTACCTTTTTCAATAAATTTATATGCCCCACCTAATTCAAAAATTACTTGTTCTAATTCGGCTTTGCTTGATAGGGTTCCATTTATTTCACCATCATTTTTCAATTTCATATAAATAACATCTGTCATAATTGTCCATTTTCCTTTATTAGCTTCTCCATGGAGCATAGCACCAAAACTTAAATGGTCTAATAAATCTGAGAATTCAGCATCTACTGGTAGGGACTGTGATAAAAATGAAATGTCACCTTCCATTCCAGCTGCGAATAAGTAGGGAGTTACTTCAAAATTCCACGAATTGACTTTAGTGTTAGACGTTGATTCATCTTGAGTTTCTGTTTGCGAATACCCTATAAAAGGTAGGGTTAATAGTAAAAGAATAAGTGTGTTTTTTTTCATAATTATTTATTTTTTTGCTTTCTTAGGAAAAAGCAATTGTACTTGTATTCTCATTTGCCATTCACCCCAGCCAGTTGGTTTCACTGCATTATAATAGCCTTGCGCGTTTACGTTAATAGGTTGATTTCCTAATTTAAATACTTTCCCAATACCACCTCCAAAAGGGACAATCCACTGTTCACCATCTGGTGCATTCCAATTAGAAGTCATTATAGGAGCTGAAACAACATAAACAGCATTAGGTAAATTATAATTCACAAAATATTGAAATAAGAATTTGTTTTCTTCCACATCTCCAAAAGTCCAAATATTATTTACAACAACACCTGCTACCCATTTATCAATCATAGTTAATGCAACAACTGAAGGCCCAACACCAAATTCATGAGATCCAAAATCATCAGGATCAGATCCTGTAGGGATTTGCAATGCAGGTCCTGCTCCCCAAATTAATTTAGAAGCTTTACTTGGAGAAAACCAAGCAGTATAGCTTATGTCACCCAGGCCAGTTGTAGAGGAACTTGGGTCGTCAATACTTTGAGGTTGTGTAATTATAGGAATAATAACTCTGTTTATTAAATTGATACCATCACTTAAACTTACAGGGATTACTGGTTGAATATTTAATACATTTTGGCTCGTATTATTTGGTTCAAAACCAAACGTAGTATTGTTCTGAAATGGCAAACTATACATTGCTGCTAATGGATTTTGTGTCGCTTTTGCTAATGCAGCCGCTTGTTCTTCTTCAGAAAGTGGTGCTTCTTCTTGAGCAAATACCATTGCTGAAGAAAGGATTAATAAAGCGAATAGTATTTTTTGTAATTTCATAGGTCTATTGTAGATTAATTTTAAACAAAGATATTAAAGATTCTATTATGATGAATATTGCAAATCACAAAGAAGCTTTTATTAAAAGTATTAATTATTATTTAAAAAAGGATTTCTTAATATGGGTGCTATCTGAATCCTTAAATTCCATAGCGAACCATAATTATCTGGCTTTATAATAGAATATTGGGGTTCAACTCTAAGTTTAAATGGCATTTTTCCCCATTTTACTGTTTTTGTAATTCCAAGTCCAATTGGTACCGTAAGTTGATTCCCTTCTTCTGCTTCCCAGTTCATTGAGATTGTTGGTCCCATACCAATAGTCATTGCTTTTCCAGGAATTTTTTTCCGTATGATGTATTGCAATTCTGTCTTTGTTACGTCTTCTCTAAAGGAATCTCCACCAATAGAGGTCCAATGTTGAACAATGGTCCCCAACACCCATTTTTCTCCCATACTTAAAAGCATAGCTGCGGGTCCCATTTGGTATTTTCCACTTCCTAAATAATCTGAAGAAGCAGTTGGAAAAGCAAAAGTTAAACCTACAGCCCATACCACACCATCTTTTTTGTCGGGTCCAAATAAAGAAAACACCTGCATATCACCAAAACCAGAATCTGTACCTGTTTTATCTCCGTTCTCATCAAATTCAGGAGAGGTAATAAATGGAAAAACGGGTCTTACCAATAGCATATGAGATTTACCTACAGGTACTGGTAAAGAAGGTTGAAAGTTAAAAACATTAGAGTTATGACTGCCATTTACAGCATCTCCGCTATTGGAAACTAAATTCTCTTGAAATATTAAAGACCAAAACTGGGACAATGGATTGTCCAACTGATTATTTATTTCTTCTAAAGAAGGCAATTCTTCCTCTTCTTGAGAAAATGAGATTTGTACTACCAATAAAAAAATGAATACTGAAATATATCTTAACATGTATTAATAGGTTTTTAATTCGATTAGAATATTATATAATAAAAAAGGGTTTAATTAAAAACCCCTTTTTATTATATAATATTTAATATACAGACTAGCATAAAACAATTATTATTTTAATACTCATTGTATATTTTTTCAAGCTCTTTTGTTTCTGGACGAGCATTAGATACACCTGTTAATGCAGGACCTTTAGCTTGTTCTTTGTCTGGATATGTATGTTTAAGTTCTAAGTGACGTTCTTTCATACGAACAAAGGCTGCATTAAAATGTAACAATGGAACTTCAAGACCTTCTTTTTCTCTTATATCATTATGTAAATCGAAATAAGAATCTGAAACCATACCAGGTATAGTACGTGTCCAATCTTGTTTGTACTGCCCTTTAACAGTTGCCTTTAATTGTAAACCTGTATAAATATGAACATAATCTCTTCTACTATATGTATCTCCGTTTAGCAATAAAGAAGTCTGGTCAATTCCATCTATAACTCTATCTGTAGGAATATTTTTGGTTCCTTCTCCAATTCTCGCAAAAGTGGTATAAAGGTCGGTAACATGTATAATATCTCCAACCAACGAATTTTCTTTTATAGTTCCTGGCCACCATGCAAATGCAGGTACACGAACTCCACCTTCTGTATGATCTCCTTTACCACCAGTAAATATAGTTTCAGTCATACCAAGTCCTGGAGGCGGGTTTGTTACCATCGGACCATTATCTGCCATAGCTACTAATAAAGTGTTTTCAGCAATACCTAAAGCATTCAACTCATCCATAACCTCGCCAATAAAGGCATCAACTCTTGTGAAATTATCTCCTAGCAAAGAACGATTTGGTGTAGTTTTTTGTGGGTTTGCAATAAAGGAAAGCATTTGAGGGGAATAATAAACAAAAAACGGTTGATCTCCTTCTGCATTTTTACGAATGAAATCAATGGTTCGTCTTTCACATTCAGCATCTACTTTTAAATAATCTTCATGTGTAGGAAGTCCCCATTCTTTTACTTGTTCTCCTTTTTTACCGTCAAGCGTGAATATCCATCCCTTGGGCGTAAAGTTATTGTCTAGTTGATATGGGCTTTTTGTCAATTGGTCTTCCATAATACCCATTACTGCATTTGCTCCTTCACCTATAGGATTCCACAAGCTTAATACTTGGTTGTATGGTGTAAACAATGCTTCATCAAAACCTTGATTGGTTAAATACGATTCTTCTATATCACCTAGATGTCCCTTGCCATAAAATGCTGTGGCATAACCTGCATCAGATAAAACCTCTGCGATGGTAACTTCTTCTGCTGCCATACCACCGTTTTCTACTGGAAATCCAGGAATATACATTCCGTTTCTATAAGGTTGTCTTCCAGTCATTACAGCTGCTCTGGTAGGTGTACAAGAAGGCTCTGCATACATCCTGGTAAACATAATACCTTCTTCTGCCATTCTGTTACAGCTTGGTGTATCAAAACCTCTAATTTGATTGATAGCAGGAATTCCAGCATCTCCAAACGCCATATCATCCCAAAGAATATAAACTATATTAGGAGATTTACCATGTTTCTTTTTTAGTTCAGCCAATCTTTTGTCAAGATCTTTGTCTTCTGCTTCCCATCGTTCCCCATTTTGTGCTTCGATAATATAATACTCAGCATCGTGGACAATTTTTGAATTATTCTGACTGTAAATATTGGAGGATGATAAACCAACAAACAATAAAAGCAGAATTAGTTTTGTAAATACTTTCATAATTAGATTTTTTATTTTAAATGATTTAGTTAATTTTTGTTAAAGTTACAAGTTTGCTATATATGACGGTTTCAAAAAATGAAAAAAATCATTTCGAATCCAAAAATTCAAGACTGGAGGCGTGAAACAAATCTTCAATAGTTAACTCTTTCTTGCTCAGGCCTTGCTCAAAAGAATACCTAAATAAAGTTTCTAAAGCTTTTCGGTTGGATTCAATTCCATAAGGCCAATAGTTTTTACCCATAAGCTTATTGGTTTCTTCTAATGCTTGAGCGTACCAAGGCAAGCTGTCAAGTGCCCATCCAATTTTACGCATAAAGGCATAGTCTTGTTTTTTTGATTCTGAATATGCATTAAATATAGCTTCTGCCAACCAAGGGTTTTCATCTAATAAACTCTTCCTAACCGCTACTGCGTGCATTATAGGAAAGATCCCCGTTTTCTTAAAGTACATTTGTTCTGTTCTTTTAGAATCAGGAAAAAGACGCTCTACCAAAGGGTTACCTTCCATATAAGCTTGAGGTTCTGCAGCATGGAACAAAGCATCTACCTCTCCAGAAACCAAGAGTTCAGACTCATCCAAGCCTTCGGTTCCTTTGGTGATATTAATACCATCAGGGTTAACTTGTTCTTGTTTAGACGTTTTTCCAGAAGCTTCCGCTGAAGAATCTTTATTAGAAATTACCCAATGAATATCCTCTGGGTTTACACCGTATTCATCTTTAAAAATGCCACGAAGCCAAGTTAATGAAGAAGAAGAGTAGCCTGGAGTTCCCACTTTTTTACCTATTAAATCTTCGGGTTTTTTTATGCCCCGGTCATTTCTAATAAAAACACTTTTATGCCTAAAAATCCGTACAGGAAAAATAGGCAGCAAAGTATAATCCCTAAAACCGTCATTGGCATGTGCTAACATAAAAGGATGTAAACCAATTTCAGTAATGTCATAAGTTTGAGGCCCGCTAAAAATATTGGTGTTCAAATCCCCAATGCTTCCATTTTCATAGCTAATGCTACATCCTTCTATTTTTACTTTTCCATTTATTAATGATCTTAAACGGTTAACAGGATTCCCACCAACTTTTAATTGTAGCTCATTTAAGTTAGAACTTTGATTTTTGTTTTCTTCTGAATTAATTGAATTTGCTAATCCACCAACACTAAATGTAGCTATAGCACCTGTTGCAAGAGCAGACTTTTTAAGAAAATCACGCCTTGAAGAGTTGTTTTTTTTCATACTTATAAAAGTATTAAAAAAAAAACAGCTATCAAAATAAATGGTATGATAGCTGTTTTAAATTAATTTTAATTGTATTAATTACCTCTACTACCCCAACTTTCCATAGATGGATCATAAGGAAGTTCATAGTCCAGAAACTCCATAGGGTCAAAAGGTAAGTCACCTTCTTTGAAACGGAATTCACTAGCTTTTTGAACAGCAGGGCGTGGATTTTCTAAACCTGTTAATGGCATGCCTCTAGGATGTTTCTCATTAGGATATTTTCTAATCATTAATTCATGACGTGCTCTCATTACATCAAACATCGTCTTCGTAGTGAAACCTGGTAACATTTTCCCCATAACTTCACGAGGATCATTATAAAGATCGTAGAATGCAGCACCACTTAAACCTGGTAATTCTCCTACCCAATGACGCTTAAAACGACCTTTTACCTGAGCTGCTAATATATCGCCAGTATAGATATTTACATTATCACGGCGGCTAAAAGTGTCTCCGTTTAAAAGTAAAGAAGTCTGATTAACCCCATCAATGATTCGATCTGTTGGGATGTATTTTGTTGCACCAGCAAGTGTTGCGAAAGTGGTATATAAATCCGTAACATGAATTATATCACCAACAACTTGATTTGGCTCAATTACGCTTGGCCAACGAACCAAGAAAGGAACTCTTACAGCACCTTCAGTAAAGTCTCCTTTTCCACCAGTATGTAATGTTTCCACCATTCCATCTGGTCCGTGATGTGTCATAGGTCCATTGTCTGCCATTAGTATCACTAAGGTGTTTTCTTCTACTCCTTCATCCTTAAGTGTTTGCAGTAGTTCTGGTATCCATTGGTCAAATCCCACAAGAAATTCGTGTAGAATACTAGCAGAAACTGATTTTTTTGCTACGCCAGGTTGCGTACCCAAGAAAGAAGCAGCAATAGGCTGATAGCTAATAAAGAATGGTTTGTCTGCAGCAACACTTTTTTTAATAAAATCTAAGGTTCTTTTTTGACATTCACCTTCCATTGCATAATAATCATCTTCGTTTGGTGGGGTTCCCCATTCTCTAGTAGGACCATTTTTTGTTCCTTCTAAAGCCCAAACATAACCGGATGGTCTCCAACCCGGATCCATATCATAAGGATCATCAGGATACAAACTTGGATCTACAGATGTTGGTAACATAGGTCCTAATTCTCCACGAGTTACATATAGACTAGGTACTTGATTGTAAGGAGCCCAAAGCGCTTCATCATAACCCATATTGGTCATATAACTTTGCTCAATATCCCCTAAATGGCCTTTGCCGTAAAAGGCTGTTGCGTAACCAGCGTCGCTTAATACTTCTGCAATGGTGGTTTCTTTTTCGCTCATTCCTCCATATTCATATGGGAAACTTACGGTATACATTCCAGATCTCACCGCATGTCTACCAGTTTGAAAAGCAGCTCTAGTAGGTGTACAAGAAGGTTCTGTGTACATACGAGAGTAATATTGCCCTTCTGCTGCAAATTTATTCATGTTGGGAGTTTTAAAACCTCTGGAAGCCTGTATTTGAGGAACTCCAATTTCTCCAACAGCAGTGTCATCCCACATTATGTGTACAATGTTTGGCTTAGAGCCGTGCTTTTTTTCAAGATCTGCGAGCTTCTTTTGAATCTCTTTGTCTTGCTGTTCCCATTTATCCCCGTGTTGTGCTTTTAGAATATAATATTCCGCATCATGCACAATTTTATCTTGTGCAATAGCAGGAATAAGGCCCAAAAGGAATATCCCGATGGCTGCTGTGATTTTTAGTTTTGTCATTGTTAATTTTTTTAATTGAAACTTGATGATAAGATATTATAAATGTACACAAATTTAATAGTTATAATTTTTATCATATATCAAAAAACCGCAACTTTGAAGAATGAGGCAAAACAATAATTTTGAATTAGTTAATCTTAATAACCTTAGTTTATTCGAATTTAACCGAATTATTGAAGCTTGGAACCTTAACTTTATCCAACTTAGGTCTGGTAAATTTTCCGCAAAGCTCTCACAAATAATTTATCCAGATTTTCAATTGGGCTATGCTAAATTCAATACTGCTGTAAAACAAGAGGGTCTTTCTCCTGAGGGAGTATGGACATTTGCTTTTGTAAACGATATAAAAATACATTGGAGAAATTATAGGGTGGAGCCTAATTCGATTATTATTTATGCACCTGGTTCTGAAATAAACGCTGTAAGTGAAGCTAATTTTGAAGTGATGACCTTTTCCATTTCTGAATACTATTTATTAGAAATCGCAAAGCAAGAAGGGGTGGAAAGTTTTATTGAATCCTTAAAAACTATTGAGATATTAGTTTCCAAAGATTCCCAATGGACAGAATTAAGAAACACTATTTTTTATGAAATAAATATACAACTACAAGATCCAAATAATAAGAACGATGCGTCTTTTAAAGAATCATTTACTATAAAACTTTTAGGGCTATTAAGAAACGCAACAGTTAGCACGAAGAAAGTAAGTGGTAAAAAAAGGTTGAAGTTATTGCATAATGCAGAGCAATATATTTTGCAAAATATAACAGAACCAAATACAGTAGTTACTATTGCTTCTTTTCTAAAGGTAAGTGAAAGGACATTGCTTTATGCGTTTAGAAATAGATTTGATATGAGTTCTAAAGCATATATGCTAGTTTTAAAATTGAATCATGCACACCATAGATTACACCAAGAAAATAATACGAGATTCATATCTTCAATTGTAAAAGACAGTGGCTTTTGGCATATGGGGCAATTTTATAAAGACTATAAAAAGTTTTTTGGAGAATTGCCCTCAAAAACACTTAATCCTAATAAATAATTTACTCTATAGCTGCATTCAATCAAATTTGTATCTTTGAGTCATATTTAAACAAAAAAAATAATTATGAAAAAAACAATGTATTCCATACTCCTTTTTGGATTTGCAATTTTACTTACTGGATGTTCTGGTATTAGTGTATTAGATTCTTGGCAAGGGGAAAATCTAACATCTATTAAGGATAAAAACATCTTGGTAATTGCTAGAACTGATAATGCTCAAGCAAGAAGAGCTTTTGAAGATGCTATGGCAAACGATTTAAGAGCTGGGGGATTGAAAGCTGTAGAAAGTTATTTAAAATTTCCTGATGTAGATCCTAATGATAAAAAATCTGTAGAAAATGCAAATAAAGTAATACAGGAATTAATAGAAAAAGAAGGTTTTCACGGTGTTTTAATCTCTGTTGTTAAAGATTATAGTGAAGCAGTAGTTACGGAAGAATCTGGAGGCTATTACGCTGGAGCATCTTATGGTGGTTATGGTGGATATGGATATTACCCAGGTTATTATGGTGGGTTTTATGGTTATTATGGAAACCGTATGTCTTATTCTACTCATGGTTCTTATGTTCCTAGTAGTTCTACAACAAGAGTTTCTAAAACCTATATATTAGAAACATTAATTTATAATTTAGATCAGCCAGAAGATAAGCAACTAATAGGCTTAATAACTTCAAAAGTGGTGGATCCTACTAGTGTTACAAAAACTGCAAAGTCTTATTCTAAAGCGGTCTTTAAAAGTTTAAAGAAGTAATTAATCAAAGGTTAATAATTTCTAACCGTCAAGTCTAATATAGATTTGGCGGTTTTTTTTATAAATTGCTGCTTTTAAAAAGCCCTTAATTATTTGAAATTTTATAGATATGTTAAAGAAAATCTACCATTATCGTTTTGAGATCTTTTTAATATCCCAGATGTCGATTCTTTTTGGAAGTTTAGTGTTTCCTTCAGATTTATATGAAAATACATTATCCCAATTATTTTTATTTTTCAATGTAATCGCTGGGATCAATTTAATTAGTAAAAAAACAAAACTCCTTTGGTTTTTTCTAGTTTTATTGATAATTGAAGGTGTTTTAATTGGCTTTTCATTTTTAGAAAATAGAGATATGCTGCGTATCGATAAAATTAGTTTTTTTGTTTATTATTTGTTTTATTTAATTGTTGCCTTTGAAATTATTAAACACGTCTGGCTTTCCGAACGTGTAAATAAAAATGTAATATTTGGACTTATAAGCGGGTATATATCTTTAGGGTTTTTAGGCTTCTTTATTTTTTTAAGTGTAGATCTTTGGTCCCCAAACTCATTTAATGGCATTAGTGTTTCTAAAATTAGTGGATTAGCTGCTAAAGAAGAATTGATGTATTTTAGTTATATCACCTTAATGTCTATTGGATATGGGGATATTACTCCAAAAACTCTAATAGCACAAAAAGCGGCCATATTTATAGGGTTAATGGGTCAGTTTTATATGGTAATAATTACTGCAGTTATTGTTGGGAAATATATTAGTCAAACCAAACAAAAAAACAATATAGACTAGATTAGTCGATCTAATTAGGGTTTTGAAAATCTGGATTTGTTGTAAACTCAGGTTCCGATAAGGATAGTAAAAAGGCTTTTAAATCTGCCTTGTCTTCAGTACTTAAATTAACTCCTCCGTCTGCAACAGTTTTCATTAAGGGATCTATAGTACTTGATGAGACCAAACCTTCACTATAATGATTAATTACATCGTCTAAAGTAGCAAATCTGCCATCGTGCATATAAGGAGCAGAGTATGCTAAATTTCGTAAGGATGGTGATTTAAATTTTCCATGATCCAAAGGGTCATTGGTGACTTCTCCTAAGCCAAGATCTTCAAAAGAAGAGTCTAAGCCATTGTTATGAAAAACATTATCGGTCCATAATGGATTTGCATCACTGCCGTGACAATGAAAACAATCTCCTTTATTTTCATCCATAAAAATATTGAAGCCATTAAGCTCAGAATCTGTAAGAAGAATTTCACCTAAAAGATGTTTATCAAATCTGGAGTTTCCTGAAATTAATGTTCTTTCAAACTGTGCTAAGGCATTAGTAACTAGCACTGAATCTATTGTTGAGGTGCCGAAAGCTTCTAAAAATAAATCTGGATAATTTTCGGTAGCTTGTAAACTTGCCACTGCATTTGGCCAAGTATTGTTCATCTCTATAGGATTAACAACAGGTCCAAAAGCTTGATCTTCTATACTTAAAGCTCTTCCATCCCAAAAGAATTTCTCATTAAAATTCCAAGCCACATTAAAAACAGGCATGGCATTTCTATTACCAATAGAACCATCTATTCCTGTACTAAACCGATCTGGATCCGTAAAAGCATTTTCAGCAAAGTGACAATCTGCACAAGCTTGTGTTCCATCCCCTGATAATAGAGGCTCATAAAATAATTTTCTCCCCAAAGCAATACCCTCAACAGTTTGAGGGTTATTTGCTGGAATTAATGGGGCTGGTAATAATAAATCGAATATCTCAGGCACTTCTAAACCTACTTCTGTTGGACTATAATCTGGTCCAGAATCATCATTGGAACAAGAAAATAGAGTTATAGATAGAAATGCTAAAGTTATAAGATTTAATTTCATAATATATTAGTTTGTTACAACATCAACACTAAATACGTTTTGTCCATTTTGGTTCATCTTTTTTTGAGCATCGTAATTCATCATTAAGCCACCGTTTAGTACATTTAAATCCCAAGTATTTGGATTTTTATACCATTCAGCGATATTCATTTTAATGTCAATTGTAGAATTACTATTTATGGAAAGGCCATCTAAATCTACAGAGATAAAGTTTTGCTCAAACACACCTGGACTTACTCTTGCAGTACCGTTATGATAAGCAAAAGGTTGAGGGGCGCCATTAGTGTCTTTATAAAATCCTTCTTGTTGCATAAAATGGTAACCACCACCTAACATATCAGGCCATGCCCATTCTGCTACGTTTAAATCTGTGTATGCATCATCAATATTGTCTTCTTCATTAAATCCATATACAAATGTAATACGAGTATAAGTTCCTGGAGGAAATACTGCGTTTTTTGTAAAACTTAATGTATTGTCATCTGAAAGGTCTACTAAATTGTATCCAGGTAATTCGATTGCATCTCCAAATGAATTATAAAGAGTAACTTTTGAAATTAAGTATCTTAATTTTGAAATTGTTAAAACATCTCCGTTTTGATTAGTGAATTCTGTAGTGCCAAAATCTGCTGCAGTTACATTAGTTCCATCCCAATTTTGAGATAAAACAATAGACATTACTACGTTAGAAGGCGAATCATCATCGTCATTACAGCCAACAAAAGCAATGGCTAAGATTAATAATAGGGCAATTTTTTTCATTTTCATTTTAATTTATAAATTAGTAAATCATTACCTCCTTTGTTTAAGGTAATGTCAATATCGTTACTGCCTGTATAACCTGCAATAACTAATTTGTTGTCTAATGTTTCTACTGCGTCAAATGCCAAATCTATATTGGTTCCACCAACATTTATTTCGAATTCTAAATTTCCATCTTCATCGATAATAAAATTCCAAGCATCATTGGAACCATTGTTAGAAGTAACATCTAAGTCACTACTACTACTATTTCCTGATATTAAATACTTTCCATTGTCAAGACTAGTAATGCCTCTAGAGGAGTCAAAACTGGTTCCTCCAAAGGTTTTTTCCCAAAGGATACTACCATTAGAACTATCAAATTTTACCACCCAAACATCTGCGTTTCCTTTAAATGAAGAAATATCGAAATCTGAGCTTCTTGTATCTCCTGTTATAATAAAGTTTCCATCTGTTGTATTGGTTAAAGAATACGCAAATTCGGATTCGGATCCTCCTAAAGATTTTTCCCATTGCAAATCTCCTTCCGCATTAATTTTTATTAGCCAAAAATCGTTTGCACCTCGGTTATTTGAAATGTCGAAGTCTGGACTATCTGATACTCCTATTAGGATAAATCCTCCATCCGCTGTTTCTATAACGTCTTTACTTTCATCTGCTTGAGATCCCCCAAAAAATCTCCGCCAAATTTTATTTCCATCAGCATCCATTTTAATCCCCCAATAATCACCAAGACTATGTTGTGATGCTCTAATGTCGTCACTTTCTATAAAATCATTCCCTTCATCGCCACTACCTCCTTCGCCTACTTGTAAGGCTCCAGTTGCAAAATACCCTCCATCAGAAGTTTGAATTACCCCAAAAGCTCTGTCATTACCTTGATAACCCCAAGATTTTTCCCATACAATTGCTCCAGATCCATCGACCTTTACAATCCAATAATCAAATGATCCAGCATTTTCAGAAATATCCCCATCATTACTTGCAGTATATCCCGAAATTATAAAGCCTCCGTCATTAGTATTGTCTATATCTGTTGCGATATCATCTAAACTGCCTCCATAGATTTTATCCCAAACCTTTTCACCATCTGAATTTAATTTTAGCAACCAATAATCTAAATCTGTAGATGTTTTTCCTGTAATATCACCATCTGTACTACGTGTGGTTGATAATACCATAAAGCCACCATCACCTGTTTTAACTATTGAGATGGCATTATCTTCATCACTTCCTCCATAAGTTTTTACCCAGTCTAGTTCTCCTAAAAAAGGACCATATTCACAGGAACCATCATCTTCAGTAGCATCTGGATTGTAATTATTACTTTCTAAATCTGTACAGCCTAAAATTGGGTCAGGAGCGGTAGTTGCATCGTCATCACTACCACAAGACAAAAGGCTTAAAGAAGCAGAAATAAATATAATAAGATAATATGGTCTTATATTTAAAAACATAATAGTAGTTTTGTACATCCTAATTTTGGCGAAACGAATTCGTTTCGCCAAAAGTTATAAGGATAATTTATTATTTTACAATTAATTTTTTAGTTGTAGTCTTATTTATATTAACTAAATAAATACCCGACTTTAAACTTGAGATATTAATTTCTTCCGAATTAGTATTTGAGAAATTTAAATCAAGAACTTTTTGACCTAAAAGGTTGTAGATTTCAACATTTGTAAGAGGTTTGGTTGTTGAAGTTATGGAAAACTTGCCATTAGCTGGGTTAGGGTATAATGAAAACTTTAAGTTATCTGTAACATCATTGTTTGCTAATAAAGTTTGATCTATAGCTAAAGTAAATCCATTTCCTCCTGAAATTGGAATATTTCCACTTGCAAAGTAAGGGTACACATTCCAGGCTCCATTATAACTAGCATTATTATTTGATGGGTAAGAATCAAAATAACCATCTGGAGACATATTTCCATTTTCAATATCACTAATATCTACTATACGTAAACCAGAAGAATAATTCGCAAGGTAATATTTGTCTCCTACTATATAGCCATTATGATCTACAGAAGAAGTTTCACTATAGTATTCATAATGTAAAATTGGGTTGTCTAAATCTGTTAGGTCGAAAACAACAGTTCTGGTATTAAACCCAAAGTCAAACTCATCTCCTTCATCTCCTAATAACATGTAGTTACGATCTTCAGTCAACCAGTTTTGATGTGTATATCCTGTTGAAGGGTATAAAAAAGAACTTATTACTACTGGGTTGTTTTTATCTGTAACATCTATTATAGCTACATGATCTGCATTACTACCAAAATAAATTTCGCGCCCAGTATAATCCGCATCTGGACCATCGTAAACAATAACTTGAGCATCATGAGTATAGCCTTCATCAGCAAATCCTCCAGCAGCTACAGGATTTAATGGGTCAGAAATGTCAATAAAATGTGGGCCTCCGTTAAAATCATCACCACCTACTGAATATGCAAAACCAGTTTCTTCATTGATCACAATATTATGAACACCTCCAATTTCACCATAATGAGCATCCTCATCAAATGTTTCAGGTGGGTTAGCAACATTACGTAAACGAGTAAGATCAAAAACTTGCATTCCATGTCCACCAGCTTCGCTTACTATAAAAGCGTGATTGCTATAAACTTTAATGTCTCTCCAAATACTTGCACTTGTATGAGTTGGTAATTTTCCTAAATAAATAGGATTAACTGGATCTGAAATATCAATAAATGCAGTTCCATTATCTAGTCCAATAAGAGCATATTCTTTTCCGTCTTGAGGATCAGTCCATCCCCATGAATCATTTCCTCCTGATGCACTCATTTGACCAAGTGAAATGTGGGATTGTAAAGCGTAACCATCGCATGGATATCCTGCTGCAATTCCATTTACACATGGGGTTTGAGCGAAAGCAAAAAATGTAGCAAAAAAGGCTACTAGAGGTAAAATTTTCTTATTCATATTTTTTTTTTAAATTTTTAAAAGTCGACAAAGTTAAGTATAAAAGAGTGTTATATAAAACGATAAAAGTTAAATAATGTTATAAACAATGTGTTTGTTTAAAATATGGTTGTGATTTATTAATTTTTTATAAGTTTTTTTGTTAATTTATTGTTCATCTGTATAAAATAAATCCCTTTAGAAAACATAGATACATCCACTGTTTTAATATTAGAATTTAAGTTATTTTCATTATATAATAACTTTCCCCCTATATCATAAATCGATATGGTTTTAACCGATTCGAATTGAGAGTCAATAGTTATTTTATTTATAACAGGATTTGGGTATAATGCAAACTCTGATTGAAAATTATCATTTATAGATAGTATGGATTCTTTAACAATAAATAAGCCTTCTCTATCAGTCAATAATATATTGCCACTTTCAAAATAAGGGTATAAACTCCAAATGCCTTCATATCCAGCATTATTATTAATAGGACGAGTATCAAAATATCCTATTTCTGATATGTTCCCGTTTTCGATATCTGAAAGACCCAAAACTCTCATTCCAGCTGCATTATTAGCCATATAGTATTTGTTTCCATTTACATAGCCGTTATGGTCTGTTGCTAATGTTGCTCCAGTATAATCGAAAAAATGAGTTGGATTATCCAAATCGTTTAGATCTAAAACGATGGTCTTGGTGTTAAATCCAAAATCAATTTCATCAGCTTCATCACCAACAATAAAATATCTTTGATCTTCCGTAAACCAGCCTTGATGTGTATAAGAATAATTTGTATACGAAACTTCTGAAATATGTTGAGGGTTGTTTTTGTCTGTTACATCTACAATAACTACTTTGGTTTCGTTTGAGCCAATAAATATTTCACGTCCTGTATAGTCTGTGTCGGGACCTTCATAAATAATAACCTGAGCATCGTGAGTATAACCGTCATCTGAATAACCGCCAGCAGCTATTGGATTTATTGGGTCCGAAATGTCTATAAAATGTGCGCCTCCAGAAAAAGTATCATCCCCAACACTATATGCATAACCAGTAGTTTCATTTATTACAATATTGTGTGAGCCTCCAAAACCACTATAATGAGCGTCTTCTATAAAAGTCTCTGGTGGATTTGCAACATTTCGCAAACGAGTTAGGTCGAAAATTTGCATCCCATGACCACTAGCCTCACTTACAATAAAAGCATGATTATTATAAACTTTAATGTCTCTCCAAATACTGGTACTTGTGCGCGTAGGAACTTTTCCAAGATACACCGGGTTTATAGGGTCTGACATATCAACAAATACAGTTCCGTTTTTAACACCCATAATTCCGTATTCTTTACCGTCTTGAGGGTCTGTCCAACCCCAAGCATCATTTCCTCTTTCGGTATCTAACTCTGCTAATGAAATAAAAGACTGAATATCATAGCCGTTGCATGGATAAGCCCCTGCCATACCATTTTCACATGGAGTTTGGGCAATGCTTAAAAAAGACAAAAAGAATAAAGCTATAGAAAGAGCAGTGTTTTTCATAAAGAGGATATTAAAAAACACCTTACCTTAGATTTGAATAAAGGTAAGGTGTATAAAAATTAATTTTTCACTATTTTTTTAGTTACTTGGTTGTTTAATGACACAAAATAAATTCCTTTTGAAAAAGAAGAAATATCTATAGTTTTAGAAGAAATATTTAATTCTTCAGTAGAATAAAGTTGTTTACCACTAACATCATAAATTTGAATACTAGTCAATAATTCGTTAGAAGAATCTATAGTAATGTAATTAGTAGAAGGGTTCGGTAAAATTTTAAATTCACTGCTGTCAAAATCATTAGTTCCTAATATAGATGGAGTCACTAAGAAAAAACCGCCAGATAGATAATTACTAATAATAATATTACCACTATCTAAATACGGATATACATTCCAAGCACCCTCAAAACCTGAAGAGTTATCAGATGGGTAAGTGTCAAAATATCCTATTTCAGAAAAATTCTCTCCATCTATATCACTGATGTCTAAAACTCTCATGCCAGACTTATAATTTGCAAGGTAATATTTATCTCCCAGGGTATAACCATTGTGGTCTATGGCCGCAGTTTCTCCAAAATGATCAAAATGATGTATTGGGTTGTCTAAATCTGTAAAGTCAAAAACAAGGGTTTTGGTATTGAATCCAAAATCTAATTCATCTAGTTCATCTCCAACGATAAAATATTTTAAATCTTCAGTAAACCAACCTTGATGTGTATAAGAGTCATTATTGTATGTTACAGTATTGATTAGTATGGGATTGCCTTTGTCTGTAACATCAACAATTGCTACCTGATTTTCATTACTACCTATATATAATTCACGCCCTGTATAATCTGTATCTGGACCATCATATATTAAAACTTGAGCATCGTGTGAATAATTACTGCCTCCATATCCTCCTTCGGCTACTGGATTTAGTGGGTCTTGGATATTAACAAAATGTGGGCCTCCACTATAAGAATTTGTTCCAACACCATAAGCATAACCAGTTTCTTCATTAATTATAATATTGTGCGCGCTTCCAAATCCGTCGTAATGAGCATCTTCAGTAAATGTTTCTGGTGGATTTGCAACACTACGTAAACGTGTTAAGTCAAAAACTTGCATTCCATGACCTCCAGCTTC
>CAJXRD010000019.1 GCA_913058295.1 uncultured Flavobacteriales bacterium
TCCACGAGCTGCATTTACTATTGCTGCACCATCTTTCATTAATTCGAATTCATTTCTGCCAATAACATAATCCTTTTGAGCAGGAACGTGTAAGCTAATAAAATCGCTTTCTTTTAAAAGATCTTCAAAAGGAATCGATGTTAATTCTGTATCGATAAACTGACCATCGAAAAATTCTACTTTTACAGTTACTTTATCGATAAACATATCGCTTACAATAACTTTCATTCCACATCCTAAGGCAATTTTCGCAACTTCTTGTCCAATACGACCAATTCCGATAATTCCTAAAGTTTTTCCTCTTAATTCTCTTCCGCCAGCGTAATTCTTTTTTAAATCTTTAAACTTACTGTCACCATCTAAGGGCATATTTCTGTTGGCATCATATAAATAACGAACTCCCCCATATAAATGCGCAAAGACTAACTCTGCAACCGAAGCTGAGGAAGCGGCAGGAGTGTTGATTACTTGCAGCCCTTTATTTCTTGCGTATTCAACATCTATGTTGTCCATTCCAACACCACCACGACCAATAATCTTGATACTAGGGCAGGAGTCAATAATGTCTTTTCTTACCGTAGTGGCACTTCTAACTAAAATTACATCAATTTTATGTTCATTGATGTATTCTATAAGTTCATCTTGAGCTATTGTAGTTGTGATTACTTCAAATCCAGATGCTTCAAGAGAATCTATCCCGGTTTGTGAAATTCCGTCGTTTGCTAATACTTTCATGTGTATTCCCTGCGAAGGCAGGTATCTTATTAATTAAACTTAATTCTTTATTGAGATTCCTAGTTACACTTCGACAAGCTCAGTGGCACTCGGAATGACATTTAACTTTTTCTTTCCAATTCTTTCATTACATCTACCAAAACCTGTACGCTTTCTAAAGATAAGGCATTGTACATAGAGGCTCTATATCCACCAACACTTCTATGACCGTTTAGACCATTAATTCCGGCATCTTTCCAAAGATTGTCAAATTGATCTTTTAAATTATCATTGGTAAGGTTAAAAGTTGCATTCATTTTTGAACGGTCCTCCTTATCGGCAACAAATCCTTTAAATAGTGGGTTTGTGTCTATTTCGGTATAAAGTAATTCTGCTTTTTTAGTATTTATTTTCTCAATCTCTGAAATCCCACCTAAATCTTTTAACCACTCTAGGGTTAACATCGATACATAAATAGGAAAAACAGCAGGGGTATTAAACATACTATCTTTGTTAATATGCACCTGGTAGTCTAACATAGAAGGAATGTTTCTTGAAACCTTTCCTAGAATTTCCTCTTTCACAATTACTAAAGTAGTTCCCGCAGGTCCCATGTTTTTTTGTGCTCCGGCATAAATAAGATCAAATTGAGAAAAATCAATTTGCCTTGAAAAGATATCACTACTCATATCACAAACCAACTTTGTATCTGTTTTTGGGAAGTGATTTACTTGTGTCCCGAAAATAGTATTATTGCTAGTTAAGTGAAAATAATCAGCATCATTAGGAATCGTATAGTTTTTTGGTATATAGTTGTAATTGTTATCTTTAGAAGAATCTACTTCAACTAAATCTCCAAACATTTTAGCTTCTTTAATTGCTTTGTTTGCCCAAGTGCCAGTGTTTAAATAAGCTGCTTTTTTTTCTAAAAGATTGTAAGCAACCATTAAAAATTCTAAACTTGCTCCACCTTGTAAAAACAATGCTTTGTATCCCTTATTTTGAAGCCCTAAAAGCTCAAGAGATAAATTTCTAGCATTCTCCATTACGTCTACAAAGTCTTTAGATCTATGGGAGATTTCAATTAATGAAAGATTAAGGTCATTGAAATTTAATATTGCTTCAGATGCTTTTTGCATAACTGATTTCGGCAATATACAAGGGCCAGCACTAAAATTATGTTTCTTCATTTAGTCAATTTTTTACGAGTACAAAGATGTGAAAACTAATATCAAAAAAAGATAATTTATAGGAATAAATTATTCATTCAAATTCAACAAAAACTCCATAGTATCTACATCGTCTGCATAGTCCCAAAGTTGTGGGTTCTGAGTTTCTCCAAAATTAATTTCTTTATCTATACCGGATTCAGAAACAATACATTGAATGTTTTCTTCTTCAACTTTTAAGGTTTCTTTTAATGCCTCTAAATTACTATATGTTTCATTAAACATAACTGCGATAGGAGAGGACATTCCTTTATCTTCTTTTAATAGTAAAAACTCATTATCAAGCAACTTACCTCTTGAGCTTTCTGTACTCATTAAATATACTGCTTTGTTGTAATCGTAGTTGTTCATGTATTTATTATCATACACAACCTGTTTCCAGCTATACATTGCTTTAAAGAAGCTATCAAAATCATAATCTAAGGGTACAAAAAGCTTGGATACATTGCGGCATCCCATTCCAAAATACCTAAAAATATCGTTGGCTAAACTCTCTAATTGTTCTGGTGTTTCATCACCAGTTAGAACTGCAACAGAATTTCTGTTTTTTCTAATGATATTGGGATACTTTCCAAAGTAATAATCGAAATATCTAGCGGAATTATTGCTCCCTGTTGCTATTACAGCATTAAAATCGGTAAGCTTTTCTTCTGTAAAAGAAATGAAATCTTTAAATTCAGGTTCTATTGCGATTAAGTATTTAGATAGAAACGGAAGTAATTGCTTGTCATTTGAGGATAATTTAACCAAAACCTTGTTTCCTGAAATAAGCACAGATAAAAAATCATGGAAACCTACCAAAGGAATATTACCTGCCATGATTAATGCAATGGTTTTCAAAGTCTTATTATGAAACTGATATTTTGAAAGCCATTGCTTTATGTTTTCTTCTGAAAGAGCATCTGACCAGCTCTTGAATGCAAATTGAATATTTTCTTCCGTAAACCAGCCGTTGTGAATTTTAGCGAGAACTATTTGCTCTTTCATTTCTTCGAAAAAGGAATCGTTAAACGGTATGCTGTCTTTTGATTTGTACTCTTTTGAAGTAAACTGACTTATAAATTTACCTAAAGTGATAAATGCTTGAATCCTCTTTTCTAATTGCATATACAAATGACTTATTTTTTTTGCAAAGTTAGAAAAAGAAACTTTGCAACAATTAGTTAGGAGTAAGGATTTTAATTGCTTGTATTATTATCCTTCTTTTTGAATTTTTCAGGTCTACTATCTTCCATAGCTTTACGTTCAGCTTCATATTTTAGAAGTTGCGCCTTTTTAAACTCTTCCATTTCTTTCTGTTCTGCTATTTTTAGGGCTTCAATAGCGGCTTCATTTTCCTTATTAACTAATACCTCTCCATCTATTTCCTTAGTTTCACTGCTTTTTTCAGTTGTATAAACTTCATTCTGATTTTCTTCCCCAGTATCTTTAATGTCGATGATTTGGTTTTCTGTAGTTTTAGTTTTAGCAATAGTTGTTTCTTCATTAACACCTTTAGTGATAGTGGTTTTGGTGATGGTTTCTTCTTGAACATTTTTCAATTTACTTTTTTCTTGAGCTACCATTATTGTGGTAGAAAACAATAAAATAAATAGGGTATAAATGAAGTTTTTCATGATAAAAACGATTTAAAAGTTAATAAAGGTAAATATAATGAAAACAAGGCAAAATCACAATGCTAATATTTAATTGAAAATGTATATTTGCACCCATTAAAAAATAAGAAATGAAAGCAGGAATTGTAGGATTACCAAATGTTGGAAAATCAACACTATTTAATTGTTTGTCAAATGCAAAAGCACAAAGTGCAAACTTTCCCTTTTGTACTATTGAGCCTAATATTGGTGTGGTTAATGTGCCAGATCATCGTTTAGAAAAATTAGAGGAATTGGTTAATCCAGAAAGAGTGCTACCTGCTACTGTAGATATAGTAGATATCGCTGGTTTGGTTAAAGGGGCAAGTAAAGGGGAAGGCTTAGGAAATCAATTCTTAGGAAATATTCGTGAAACAGATGCAATCTTACATGTTTTACGTTGTTTTGACGATGATAATATAATCCACGTTGACGGCAGCATTGATCCTATAAGAGATAAGGAAACCATTGATATTGAACTTCAATTAAAAGATTTAGAAACAACCGATAAGAAATTAGAGAAAGTAAAGCGATCTGCAAGAACTGGTGATAAAGAAGCGCAAAAGGAAGAGACGGCTTTATTAAAAGTAAAAGAAGGATTGGAAGCAAGTATTTCTGTAAGAGCAATTGATCTTACCGAAAAAGAGCGCGAAGAATATATAAGTCAGATGCAATTTATTACAGACAAACCTGTACTTTATGTTTGCAATGTAGATGAAGCTGCAGCAGGAACTGGAAATGAATATGTAGAAAAAGTTAAGGCTGCGGTAGCAAATGAAAATGCAGAAGTTATTGTTTTGGCTGTTGGGACAGAAGCTGACATTAATGAATTAGAAGAATACGAAGAACGTCAATTATTTTTGGAAGACCTTGGCTTAGAAGAGCCTGGTTCTGCAAAATTAATTCGTGGCGCTTATAAATTATTAAACCTACAAACCTATTTTACTGCAGGTGTTAAGGAAGTACGAGCTTGGACTATCCATGAAGGATTTACTGCACCACAAGCAGCAGGGGTAATCCATACCGATTTTGAAAAAGGTTTTATCCGTGCAGAAGTTATAAAATACGATGACTTTGTAAGTTTCGGTAGTGAAGCTAAAGTAAAAGAAGCAGGAAAATTAGGAGTGGAAGGAAAAGAATATGTAGTACAAGATGGCGATGTGATGCACTTTAGGTTTAATGTGTAATTGAGCTAAATAGTTTCAAATCACTAAGTGTTATTGAACACTTTTTTACGCGTTTTTTTTCAACAATTATCATCCCATTATTGTTAATTACTTTATGAGGTTTAGGTTTTAATTTTTACACCTAAATTTTATATTAGCCATGATACCCGAATCTATGGCAAAAGAGCAATATACCGAAGACAACATACGATCACTAGACTGGAAAGAACACATTCGCATGCGTCCTGGAATGTATATAGGGAAGCTAGGAGATGGCTCTTCTCCAGACGATGGAATCTATATTCTTCTAAAGGAAGTAATCGATAACTGTATCGATGAATTCGTTATGGGTACTGGGAAAACTATCGAGATTCGTATAAAAGACAAAGAAGTTAAGGTACGAGATTATGGCCGTGGGATCCCTCTTGGGAAGGTAGTTGATGTAGTTTCAAAAATGAATACTGGTGGTAAATACGATTCCCGAGCTTTTAAAAAGGCAGTGGGATTAAACGGAGTAGGAACCAAGGCAGTAAATGCACTCTCGAGTTATTTTAAAGTAGAGTCGATAAGAGATAATAAAATGAAATTTGCCGAATTTAGTAAAGGTGAATTAACAAGCGATTCTCCAATTGAAGAATCTACAAAACGAAAAGGGACAAAAGTTAGTTTTGTACCAGATGAAAATATTTTCAAGAAATTTAAATATAGAAGTGAGTATATCGTAAAGATGCTCAAAAACTATGTGTATTTAAATCCAGGCTTAACTATTGATTTTAACGGGGAGAAGTATTTTTCAGAAAATGGTTTAAAAGATTTACTAGAAGAAAATATCCCGGAAGGAGATATGCTTTATCCTATTATCCACTTAAAGGGAGAGGATATAGAAATTGCTATTACACATAGTAAGACACAGTATAGTGAAGAATACCATTCTTTTGTTAATGGTCAAAACACGACACAAGGAGGAACACATCAAGCAGCCTTTAGAGAAAGTTTGGTAAAGACCATTCGAGAGTTCTACGGAAAAAATTACGAGGCTAGTGATATTCGAAAATCTATTGTTTCAGCGATTGCCATAAAAGTAATGGAGCCTGTTTTTGAAAGTCAAACAAAAACCAAATTGGGTTCTGCCGAAATGGGTGGTAAATTGCCCACAGTACGTTCTTATATAAATGATTTTCTTAAAACCTATTTAGATAATTTTTTACATAAAAATACCGATACTGCAGAGTTTTTACAACGTAAGATCATGCAGGCAGAGCGGGAACGTAAAGATTTAAAAGGAATACGAAAGCTTGCTAAAGACCGTGCTAAAAAAGCTAACCTTCATAATAAAAAATTAAGAGATTGCCGAGTTCATTTAGGTGATATGAAGAAAGAACGTCGCTTAGAGTCCTCCTTGTTTATTACGGAGGGAGATTCTGCGAGTGGTAGTATTACAAAGAGTAGAGACGTAAATACCCAAGCGGTTTTTTCATTAAGAGGAAAGCCACTTAATTGCTATGGAATGAGCAAGAAAGTAGTATATGAAAATGAAGAATTTAATCTTTTGCAAGCAGCTTTAAACATAGAGGAAGGAATGGAAGACCTTCGATATAATAATATTGTTATTGCTACAGATGCCGATGTAGATGGGATGCACATTAGATTATTATTGCTTACTTTTTTCCTTCAGTTTTTTCCTGAAGTGATTAAAGAAGGACATTTGTATATTTTGGAAACTCCATTGTTTAGAGTCCGAAATAAGAAGGAAACGATTTATTGTTATTCCGAAGAAGAGCGAGTAATTGCTATAGAGAAGTTAAAACCAAAACCTGAAATAACCCGATTTAAAGGGTTAGGTGAAATATCACCAGATGAGTTTGTTCATTTTATTGGGAATGATATAAAGTTAGATCCTGTAATGTTGGATAAAACGATGAGTATTGAAGATTTGCTGTCCTTTTATATGGGTAAAAATACTCCTACTAGACAGGAGTTTATTATCAATAACTTGAAAGTAGAATTAGACAAAGTGGAGGTTTAGAATTATTATTTTTTGATTTAAGAAGATAAATTAATGAGTGAGGAACAAGAACATAAAGATGAAGAGGAAATAATTTCCAATGAAGAAAACCAAACCGAAGAAAGCATAACCAAGGTAACGGGAATGTATAAGGATTGGTTTTTAGACTATGCTTCCTATGTAATATTAGAACGTGCTGTACCAGCTATTGAAGATGGTTTTAAGCCTGTGCAACGTCGTATCATGCAGTCTCTTAAAGATTTGGATGATGGGCGTTATAATAAAGTTGCAAACATCGTAGGACATACTATGCAATACCATCCCCATGGAGATATGAGTATTGCCGATGCTATGGTGCAAATTGGTCAAAAAGATATTTTAATAGATACGCAAGGAAACTGGGGTAATATATTAACAGGGGATAGGGCAGCTGCTTCGAGGTATATAGAAGCGCGTTTGTCTAAGTTTGCCTTGGATGTCGTCTTTAATCCTAAAATAACCGAATGGCAAGCTTCCTATGATGGAAGACGAAAGGAGCCGATTAATCTTCCTGTTATGTTTCCCTTGCTCTTAGCACAGGGTGCAGAAGGAATAGCAGTGGGACTTTCAACAAAAGTATTGCCACATAACTTTATCGAATTAATCGATGCCTCTATAAAGCATTTACAAGGAAAAAGATTTACCATATACCCAGACTTTCCTACTGGAGGAATTGCAGATATTACTAACTATAATGATGGTTTACGTGGTGGAAAGGTTAGAACAAGAGCAAGAATCAATCATTCTGAAAAGAATACCTTAGTTATTACAGAAATCCCTTTTGGTACCACGACCTCTACTTTAATTGAGTCTATTTTAAAAGCTAATGAAAAGGGGAAGATTAAAATTAAGAAGATTGAAGACAATACTGCTGCAGATGTAGAAATATTGATTCATATACCTAGCGGGATATCTCCAGACAAAACCATCGATGCTTTATTTGCTTTTACTAAATGTGAAAGTTCTATATCACCATTAGGTTGTGTTATTGAAGCTAACAAACCTTTGTTTGTTGGTGTAACCGAAATGCTAAAAACTTCGACAGATCGGACTGTTGTTTTGTTGAGAAGTGAATTAGAAATTCAGCTTTATGAATTAGAATCCCAATGGCATTTTGCTTCCTTAGAGCGTATTTTTATTGAAAACCGAATCTATAGAGATATAGAAGAAGAAGAAACTTGGGATGGAGTTATTTCAGCAATAGATAAAGGTCTTAAGCCTCATATTAAGCATTTAAAACGAGAAGTTGTTGTAGACGACATTGTACGTCTAACGGAAATTAGAATTAAACGTATTTCCAAATTCGATATCGATAAGGCACAACAAAAGATTGATGCTTTAGAAGATAGAATTGCTGAGGTTAAGCATCATTTAGCGAATCTAATAGAATACGCTATAGATTACTTTAAGCGCCTTAAAAAGGAATATGGTAAAGGCAGAGAAAGAAAAACGGAAATTCGAGTATTTGATGATATTGAAGCTACAAAAGTGGTCATTCGAAATACAAAATTGTATGTAAACCGTGAAGAGGGGTTTATAGGAACTAGCTTGCGTAGGGATGAATATGTTACCGACTGTAGCGATATAGATGACATTATTGTTTTTACTAAGGATGGTAAGATGATGGTGACCAAAGTAGGGGCAAAAACATTTATTGGTAAGGATATTAATTATGTTGCTGTATTTAAAAAGAAAGATACTCGTACCATTTATAATTTAATTTATAAGGATGGTTCTAAGGGAGCAACTTATGTAAAACGATTTGCAGTAACTTCGATTACAAGAGATAAAGAGTATGATCTAACCAAGGGAACTAAAGGAAGTAAGGTTTTATACTTTACCGCAAATCCCAATGGAGAAGCTGAGTTGGTTACCGTTTTATTGCGACAATCTGGTAGTATTAAAAAATTAAAATTCGATTTAGATTTTGCTGATATGTTGGTAAAAGGCCGAGCATCTAGAGGGAATATAGTTACCAAGTATTCGGTTAAAAGAATTGAATTAAAAGAAAAAGGACTTTCTACATTAAAGCCACGAAAATTATGGTTTGATGATACTGTACAACGTATTAATGTGGATAATCGCGGTGAATTATTAGGTGAATTTACAAGTGAAGACAGATTGTTAATTGTTACTCAGAAGGGGCTTTTAAGGACAGTATTTCCTAAGGTTACTTTGCGTTTTGATGATGATATGGTTATCCTTGAAAAATGGGAACCGAAAAAACCAATATCTGTAATTTACTGGGAAGGTGAAAAAGAACTGTTCTATGTAAAACGTTTTTTAATTGATCATCCGGATAGAGAAGACTCTATTATTTCAGATCATCCAAAATCCTATTTAGAAACTGTTTTTACAGATTATCTCCCAATGGCTGAGATCGTTTTTGCTAAAAAAAGAGGAAAGGATAGAAATGAAAACCTTAAACTTAATCTAGAAGAGTTTATTACTATTAAAGGTGTTACTGCTTTGGGTAATCAATTAACAAAAGAAAAAGTTTTAGAAATAAATGCATTAGAGCCTTTACATTATGAATCCCCAGAACCTACCCCAATTGTAGAGTTAGAAGTGGTGGATGTAGAAAACTTAAATTCAGAAATAACAACAGATGACGAGTCCTCTGAAGCTGAACCTTCAGAAGATAATAAAAATGTTGATCCAGATATAGATGATGAAGGCCAGACCTTACTATTTTAGATAGATATGTATTTTTCATGAAGAAGCAATACCATATTTTAAATGGAGATTCATTAAAAAATCAATTTCCTGAAAAGATTAATGGAGAAATAATTGTTGCTCGAGAATGCTTGGTAGATGGAAATGTAAAAGGAGATAATTTAAAAGAATTTTTCCATTCTAGAGCTGAATTTATTTCTAGTTATGATGGTTATATAGAACAAGATTATTACGATAAAACGGTTCCAGAGATTCAGAAAATGCTTGATATCATTGATAATGCTGAGGTTAATCTTTGGTTTGAAGATGATTTGTTTTGTCAAGTGAATTTTTGGTTTGTATTAAGCCTGTTATTTAATTCAACTTCTAACAATTCCATATATCTTATTAGACCTAAAGCACATAATCAATATGGTTTTGGAGGATTAAATGAATTGGAGTTACAATTAGTTTATGAGGAAAGAACTCTATTAACATCTTTGGATAAATTATCTGGTCTTTGGAAATATTACCAGAATGAGGATTTTGATAACTTACTAAAAACTGCATCTGAATTAGAAAGTGAATATCCTTTTATATTGACAGCAGTAAAAGCCCATCTTGATCGTATACCTTCCAAAGGAAATTTGGGAAGACCTAGTGAATCCTTGATTCAGATAATGAAAGACTTAAACACGGATCAATTTAATTTAGTGTTTAGAGAGTTTTGTAAACGGGAATCTATTTACGGATTTGGAGATTTACAGGTAAAAAGATTGTTTGACAATATTATAAAAAACCATTGATGCTAAAAATCGTTAGAACGAATTCTAAAAATCAAGACTTTATAGACTTAGTAAGTCTTTTGGATGCTGATTTAGCTATTAAAGATGGCGATGAACATTCTTTTTACGATCAATTTAATAAAATTGATCAAATAAAACATGTGATTGTCTTATATGAAAATGATCAACTTGTAGGTTGTGGAGCAATAAAGGAGTTTGATCCTCAGACTACTGAAATTAAACGCATGTATGTTTCAGAAGATAGTAGAGGGAAAGGTTTTGCCACTATGATATTAACCGAGCTGGAAAAATGGTCTCATGAATTATCCTTTAAAAGATGTGTGCTAGAGACTGGCAAAAAACAAATTGATGCTATTGGCTTATATAAAAAAAATCGTTATAATATAATTCCTAATTATGGACAATATGCTGGAAAAGAGAACAGCATTTGTTTTGAAAAGGAAATATGATCGATTTTGTAATTTTGAATAAAGGTTAAAATAATTTCCCTCTTTATAGAAAAAGGGATTTATTATCGTCAACGAACTTTTCTAAAGTTTTAAAGAAATTAAGAATATCTTCTTCATTATTCTGAACATTTATAGTTATTAAACGTATAAATTCTTGTTCATTAAAAGAACCATAACCTACTAAAAGTTTGGTATTTTCATAAAGTAAAGTACATATTTCTCTAGCAGAAATACCTTTATAATTAAAACAAATAGAAATGGAGTTATCAAAGCTATAAAGTGTGTAGTCACTGTTGTTTCTAACATAGTTCCTAGCAACATCAGCTAATTCAAATTGCTTATCTACAATTTCCTCAAGACCTTTTGTACCAACACTTTTCCAAAGAGTCCAAAACTTTAAAGCATCATTTCTTCTTCCACATTGTAAAGATGTTTTCCCTAAATTAAAATCATCATGATCCGTTTGGTATAAATAACTCGCATCGTTAGAAAACGAGTCGTATAAATGCTTTTTATCTTTTACTAAAATCAAGGAACAGGTAAGGGGAGTGCCTATCATTTTATGTGCATTAAAACTAAAGGAATCTACATTTTCAAGGCCTTCAATTAAAAACTTATATTTAGAACTAAAGATTACGGAGCCACAATAAGCGCCATCAACGTGAAACCATACATTGTGCTTTTTGCATATTTCACTTATAGTTAAAACATTATCAAAAACCCCTAAAACGGTTGTTCCTGCTGTCGCATATACCATTGTTGGACATAATCCATTCTTTATGTCTTCTTCTATGGTATTATTTAATTCCTCAGTATTCATTTTACCTTCACCATCTACCGAAATATAACGAACATTATCTCTTCCAATTCCAGAAAAGGCTGCGTTTTTAGGAATACTATAATGAGAGTCTTTAGAAGTATAAACAATCATATCATGTTGTATCCCTTCAAATGGAGCGCGATTGTTTTTCGCGTCTCTTGCCATTAACATCGCCATAAAATTAGTCATAGAACCTCCTGGAGCGATGGTTCCATTAGAATTTTCATCCCAACCTATGATTTCACAAACCTTATCTATTATTACTTTTTCAACACCAATTTGTGGACCTGCTGCCTTGTAGGTATACATGCTGTTGTTTAAAACAACAGAAAGTAAATCTCCTAAAACTGCTTTGTCATTTCTACCTCCAAATAGTTGGTTAAAGTAAGCGTTACTTGCTGTTTTTGTACTTTTTAAAACTAGGGATTTCAGTGTTTTTTTAAATTCAATTTCTGAAATAGGGCTCTCATCTAAAGATAAATCTATTGTTTTGTATAGGTCATCTACTGGTATATGTTCGGAAATAGGATTTGCTTTTTCATCTTGAATTAGTTCAGTAACAATTTCATTAAAAACAGAAAGGGTATTATTCATAAGGGTTTATTGATAGAATTGAGTTAATTTTCAGTAGTTTTGCATTTTAGAGAATGAAATAAAAAAACTTCCGACTAAGATTATTTCATTGCAAAAGTACCGCTTGTCTTAGCAACTTAAAAACTTTAGTGAATATATATGGAAACAATTAATTCTTTGCCAGAATTTATAACAAAACTGGAAGAAAATGAAATTAATGACTATCCCAAAATTATTAAATCTCTTTCGATTCCTAGTGCTGAATTTGAAAAATATGCAACTTGGAATGAGGATAGATACACTAGAAACTGTATTGTAAGGACGGATACCTTTGAATTGATCTTACTTTGTTGGAATAAAAAACAAGAAACTCCAATTCACGAACATGGAGGTCAGAAGTGCTGGGTATATCAAGTGGATGGTGAAGTAGAAGAAAAACGTTACCAGAACGATGAAGCTGGAGAGCTTAATATAACTTCTAGAATAAATTTAACTGCGGGTAGTATTACTTATATGGATGATAGTATGGGTTATCACACGCTTACAAATTTAGAAAATAAACGCGCTATGACCCTTCATATTTACATGAAGCCAATAGATTCTTGTGAAGTGTTTTGTAATAAAGCTGAGACATTTATAACTAAAGAGCTAGAATACGATACCTTTAAAAAGTAATTATTTTAAATTCTTATCTTTTTTAATCGTTTTTAGGTATAGACGTTCTACCTTTTCTTTTGCCCAGGGAGTTTTCCTCAAAAATTTTAGACTTGAATTTATGGTTGGATTGGTATTAAAACTGTTAATTTTTATTAATCCACCTAGATCGTACCACCCATAATACTCAACAAGATATTCCAACATTGTTTTTAAAGTAATGCCATGTAAGGGGTTGTTTGGTTGTTCTTGTTCCATTATTTTTTTAAATTTCTAAGTCCTTCATAAATCACTACACTTACAGAATTTGCAAGATTTAAACTTCTAACCTTGTCACTAAACAATGGAATTTTATAAGTTTCATCTATATTGTCTTCCAATATTTTATCTGATAAACCTTTAGACTCTTTTCCAAAAATTAAATACAAATCTTCTTTATAATTTATATCCCAATAATCTTTATTACCGTGACTGGATAGAAATGCCATATTCTTGTCTGCATTTTTAGCAAAGAACTCATCAACGCTTTCATAAATAACTAAGGATATATGATTCCAGTAATCCAACCCTGCGCGTTTTAATCGTGCATCAGTAATCTCAAAGCCAAAAGGCTTTACCAAATGCAATGTAGAGCCAGTAGCTAAGCTTAGACGGCCTATATTTCCAGTATTGGTATGAATCTCTGGTTCGATAAGAACAATGTTTAGTGGCATTTATTTTGTTTTTTGTACTGTTCCTTTTTGTTTTTTAGTATCTCCTACAATATTGTATTCAAAAACATATTCTTCACCATTTGTAGTTAGTATCTTCATATGAATGGCTTTTTCTTCTGCCATCCTTTTTGGATTGATTTTCTTAACAATATACTCACAATCGTTAATCCATCGAATAGAGGATGTGTCTGCTTTTCCTTTAAAATAATCGATTTCAATTGAATCGTTTCTATAAAAAGTAGTTGTGAGCATTTCTGTACCCACTAAGGCTTCATATTTAAATGTTCCAGTCTTAAAGTGTGAACAGTTACGTTCTGCCTGATAACAGCTAATAAAAGGTAAAGAGACAAGGAAGATGATTAAAAAACGCATTTGTGAAATTTTATACGAATCTCTGAATTATAAATGAATTATTTTAGTTTTTATATGATTTAAAGCTGCCGTCTTTATAGAATATAATTATGCGATCAATATCCTCTTCATTCAAACTTTTTAAAATATTTGAAGAAAGAGGAGGGGTATTTTGTGTTTTTTCAACGTTTTTTAAAGAAGTGGCAATTATAGGTGCTTTTTCATTTATAGAAGAAGTAGTGGTGTTTTCATTTTTCTCTGAAGGAAAATTTCCTTTTCCATTTAAAATCCAATACAATTCTACCTCAGGAAATTTTTCTAAAACCTTCATTACAAAATCTAAACTAGGCTTATTTCTACCAGATAGGAGGTGGGAAATTGTGGACCTATTTACGCTAATTTGATTAGAGAAATCAGTAGCAGAAATCCCATAATAGTTTAGGATAATCTGAAGCCTTTTACCAAAATCTGTACTGTTTACCATTGTAATGTTTTATTCGCTGGATTTGATGTTACAAATGTAATGCATTATGGATAGATTACAAATAATATTAATAAAAATGATTAAATATATTGAATTTATACTTCATGTAAATAATTATAAATAGCTGAAATATAGAATTATATGATTTAAACATTAAATTTATAATTTGTTAGTTGCAAAAAGCATTAATTGGACACTGTAATTGGTTACAACAGTATAATTTTTAGAGACATTTACCTGTTTACAATTGTAAACTAAGCATTGTTTATCTTTGTGGTTAGCATTGTAAACTATGAAAATTGAAGCTTGGTATTCCGATTATTTTGAGTCAAGATTATCGGGAAGATATATCACCCTAGAACATATAAATCCTATATTAAAAGAATACAAAAACAGCTTAGAAATTTCTTCTCTTGGACAATCAGAATTGGGTAAAAATATTCCCATGATTAAAATCGGAAAGGGAAAAAAAAAGATTCTTGCATGGTCTCAAATGCATGGAAATGAAAGTACGTGCACCAAAGCAATCTTCGATTTTCTAAAATTTATTCAGCAAAAGGATCTATTTCAAGATGAAATAAGAGCTTTTCTCAATAAGCACACCTTATATGTTATTCCTATGTTAAATCCTGACGGAGCAGAGCTTTATACAAGAGAAAACTCAAATTTGGTTGATTTAAATAGGGATGCGCAAGATTTATCTCAAAAAGAAAGTAAAATTTTAAAGAATGCTTTTAGATCTTTAAATCCAGAATTGTGTTTAAATCTTCATGGGCAAAGAACTATTTTCGGATTAGAAAATGGACTTCCAGCAACGGTTTCCTTCCTATCTCCTGCAGCTAATAAAGAAAGGGAATTGGTTCCTTCTCGGTTGGAAGCAATGAAACACATTGTTAAAATGAATAAATCGCTGCAGAAGTACATTCCTGGACAAATAGGAAGGTATGATGATTCCTTTAATAGTAATTGTTTTGGAGATTACTTTCAGATGAATGACGTTCCAGTAATTCTTTTTGAAGCTGGTCATGATAAAAATGATTATTCAAGAGAAAAGTCTAGGGAATATATATTTTATGCATTTCTTGATCTATTTGGGATTACAAAGAGCGACAATGGAAATGAAAATGATTACTTCGCAATTCCAGAAAATAAAAAGAACTATAAAGATGTAATACTTAGAAACATTAGATTTAATGAAAATGAGCCCACTTTTTCTATTGCAATTCAATATGTAGAGTTTTTGAATAAAGGAAAGATTGTATTTATTCCAAGAATTGAAAGCGTGGTGAATTTGGAGGGTCTATACGGACATCTAGAAATTCAAGGAAATGGAGATGTTGTTTTAGTGAATTCACAAAATAATGTTAAAATTGGCGATAATATTTTGAGTATTATTAGTAATGAAGGCAATTCTTTGATATATTTAAATGAAAATGGTCTAATTGATAAATATAACTAGTAAATTTGCAGCCAATCAATTAAAGCAAATAATGACTAAATTTAAATTAGACGATACGGATCATAAAATTCTTGATATGTTAATCGAGAATACAAGAGTTCCGTTTACAGATATAGCAAAAAAATTAGATATTTCGGCAGGTACAGTACACGTAAGAGTACGAAAAATGGAAGAATCTAAACTTATTACAGGATCTTCCTTAACAATCGATTATCAAAAACTTGGCTATTCTTTCATAGCTTATGTTGGTATATTTTTAAATAAATCTTCACAAACTCATTTTGTTTTAGAGAGAATTAGTGAAATTCCATTTGTAACTGTAGCGCATGTAACTACAGGAAAATTCAATATCTATTGTAAAATTCGTGCAAAAAATACGGAGCAGGCAAAGAATATCATTTATAAAATTGACGATATAGATGGAGTTACGAGAACTGAAACGATGATTTCATTAGAAGAAAGTATCAATGACAAAAAAAGATTGATGCATCATATTTTTAAAGAAATATAATTAGGATTAAAATATTATTTAAAAACCTTTGTGATTTCACAAAGGTTTTTTTTATACTTTTAAATAAAATATTACCTATGAAAATTTCAGAATTAAAATCTTCAGAATTTCTTCCTTACTTTAGAGTATATATTGATAAAGTAGGAGGTGTTGACTTATTAGAGGCACTAGAAATTGGCGCTAAAGAGACTCTGTCTTTCTTTAAATCAATACCTGAATCCAAGCTAGATTATCGTTATTCTGAAGGTAAATGGACTGTAAAAGATATTCTTTTACATCTGGTAGATACAGAACGGGTTTTTTGTTATCGTGCGTTAAGTTTCGCTAGATCTAAAAACTCAAATCTTGAAGGCTTTGATGAAAATATTTATGTAGATAATGCTCAAGCTAATTCCAAGTCTATTTCAGAATTGCTTGCAGAATATATTGCAGTTAGAAATGCTACTATTTTATTGTTTAAAAGCTTTTCTGATGATGATTTAAAAAGAATGGGAAAAGCAAGTGATGCAGTTCTTTCTGTTAGAGCTGCTGGGTTTATAATTTGCGGTCATGAAATTCATCATAAGCAGATTATCAAAGAACGTTATTTATAGTTTTTATAATATTCAAAAGCTTCTATTATCAAATTATTTGGAACTTCACAGTTTATTTTATGGATCCCAATATCCTCTAATAAGACAAATAATATTTTGCCATTTGTGTTCTTTTTATCGTAGATAAGTAGTTTTATTATTTCATCAATGTCTACCGATTTAAAAGTAACTTTTTCAAATTTTTTCAATATAGAGCTACTAATGTCTTCTAAAGTGTCTTTAGGAAAACCAAGTAGTTTTCCGGATAAGAAGGTGGTTAAAACCATTCCAATAGCAATGGCTTCACCGTGTAACAATGGCTTGATCTCATTGTCATCTAAACAATAAGATTCAATCGCATGACCTAGTGTATGACCATAATTAAGTGTTTTCCGTAGACCTTTTTCAAAAGGGTCTTCCGTTATAACGCTATTTTTAATTAGGACAGATTCCCAAAGTAATTCCTCTAAGCCTTCAATTTCAATTTCGTTAAGGTTTTTAATTTCATTCCAATAAGATTTTGAATGAATTAAGCCGTGTTTAAGCATTTCTGCATAGCCAGAAGTCTTTTGATTGTCTGGAAGTGTTCTTAAAAATCTAGTATCAATTAAAACTAATATGGGATTATTAATAACTCCAATTTGATTTTTAATCAAACCTAAATCAACACCATTCTTTCCTCCAACAGATGCATCAACCATAGAGAGTAGGGAAGTAGGTATATTAATAAACTCTATACCCCGCTTAAAGGTAGAAGCAACAAAGCCCCCCAAATCTGTAACAACGCCACCTCCTAAATTAATAATAAGGCTATTCCGATCTGCTCCTTTTTCAGAAAGTTCCTTCCAAAGAGATAAACAAGTTTCGATATTTTTATGAGTTTCGCCTTCAGGAATTTCTAAAAATTCAGGATTAAGATTAAAATTATAGTTATCTAAAAATAAAGGAGCGCATGATTTTCGAGTATTTGTATCAGAAATAACAAAAATCTTAGAAGGATTAATTCTTTTTATTTCATTGTTAAAAGCATCCCAGGCTCCAGAATTGCAATAAATCGAACCTTTTTCTTTAAGGATTTCCTTCATGTATTTTTCGTCTTTTGTTGAATTAAATAATGTCAAAACTAAGTATATTTGTTTTAAAATTACAACATGAAAGCAAATACTCTTTTCAATAATACCGAAACCGCTTTTCAGCTTAAAAATGATTCGCAATTAGAACGTGCGTATTTTTTGTTTAAAATGATATCGAAAGAGCCTTTAGTCCGTATAGGAACTGCAGCTACAAAGTTTGCTCTTAATTTGAATTTACCAGTAGAAGGTTTAATTAGATCTACAGTTTTCGATCATTTTTGTGGTGGAGTAAATGAAAAGGATTGTATGCCAGTTGTAGATGATTTAGATAAAGTAGGGGTTAGTTCTGTATTGGATTATTCTGTCGAAGGTAAAGAAGGAAATGAGCAGTTGGATGCTACTTTAAACAAAGTACTTGAATTAACAGATTTTGCTGAAACAAAGTCTTCTATGCCGTTTTCGGTTTTTAAGCCTACTGGATTTGGAAGATTTGAGATATATAGAAAAATAACCGAAAAAGAAATCCTTTCTCCAATAGAAGTTGAAGAGTGGGAAGCTGTTGTTAACCGATTTGATAAGGCTTGTAAGGCAGCATTAGACGCCAATGTTACCTTGCTAATAGATGCGGAAGAAAGTTGGATGCAAGATGCCGCCGATGATTTATGTGAGCAAATGATGGTAAAGTACAATAAGGACAGAGCTGTGGTATATAATACTTTGCAATGCTATCGTTGGGATCGATTAGATTATTTAAAAGAGCAGCATGCTAAAGCAAAAGCTTCTGGGTATAAATTAGGCTATAAAATTGTTCGAGGAGCTTATTTGGAAAAAGAGAATGAAAGAGCTGAAGAAAAAGGTTATAGGTCTCCAATGCAAAAGAACAAACAGGATACAGATGAATGTTTTAATACATTAATGCAATATATTTTGGAAAATATAGAAGATATAGAGCTATTTATAGGTACCCATAACGAAGAGAGTAATTATTTAGCTATGGATTTGATGAATACTTTAGGGCTGTCTACAAATGACAAAAGAGTATGGTTTGGGCAGTTATATGGAATGAGTGATCATATTACTTTTAATATCGCTACTGAAGGTTATAATGTTGCTAAATATATTCCTTTTGGGCCTGTTAAAGATGTTATGCCTTACTTGATTCGTCGTGCTGAGGAAAACACATCTGTTGCTGGGCAGACAAGTAGAGAACTTTCTTTACTTAAAAAAGAGAAACAAAGAAGAAAAATTTAGTTTACCATTTATTTAAACTTCTAGTAGGCAATCAGAAATGAATTCCTGTCATTACTCGATTATTGAAACATCTTGAACTGTTGCTTTGTTACTACAGTTTTCAACAGTAATCTTTATTTTTTTATCTGAATTTGGCATTTCTTTTGGAGCAACATTCCCTTCAATCACATAGACATTACAAGAATCAAGATCGGTATTGCTTTCCGAAAAAAGAACTTTTCCTTTTAATAAAACATAAGATATGTTAGAGGTGTCTAATTGATGTTGGCTTAGGGTGTTCCAAGATTTTTCAGAAATAATACGCTCTTTTAATCTAATATTTTTTTTAGTTCTGGAATTTGGACTATAATCAAACTCGCAGGAGGCACCACTACCGCCAACAAAAAAATACAATAAGATTAGGCCAATTCCAAAGCCACCTAGGTAAAATGCAAAACGTTTTAAAAGACTCATATGTAGGTTTTAGGAATTTACTTTTGGTTTACTGTATTTTTGAATCTTTAATCTAATATTAAAAGATGATCAAATTAATATCGCTATAAGACATATCGAACCAATCTGCTACAGATTTATTTGTTAAAATTCCCCGGTAAAAATACAAACCATTTTTCAAACCACTATCAAATCTAATCGCATTTTCTATTCCACCAGATTCTGCAATATCTAATAGGTATGGTGAAAAAATGTTGCTAATAGCTATGGAAGCAGTTTTCGGGTATCTAGCAGGAATATTGGGTACTGCATAATGAATAACATCATGTTTTATAATCGTCGGATTGTCGTGAGAAGTCATTTGAGAAGTTTCAAAACACCCTCCCATGTCAATTCCTACATCAATAATCACAGCGCCTTTTTTCATGTTTTCAACCATCATTTCTGTAACAACGACAGGAGACCTATTTTTTCCTCTTAAGGCTCCTATAGCTACATCACACCTTAACAAAGCTTTCATTAAATATTTAGGCTGTAATGTAGAGGTATGTAAAGGTCTTCCAACATTAACTTGTAATTTCCTTAATCTTGTTATGGAGCTATCAAAAACTTTTACATTAGCCCCTAAACCTAAAGCAGATCTGGTTGCAAATTCACCAACAGTTCCAGCGCCTATAATTACGACTTCTACTGGAGGAACTCCACTAATATTGCCCAGAAGCATACCGTTTCCTTTTTTTGCATTGACCATTAATTCTGCAGCGATTAATACAGAAGCTGTTCCAGCTATTTCGCTTAATGCTTTTACAGCAGGATAACTATGGTCTACATCTTTAATAAACTCAAATGCCAAGGCAGTGATTTTCTTTTTTGCCAAGGCTTCGAAGTATTCTTTTCCACATGTTTTTAATTGTAAGGCAGAAATTAAAACAGTTTTAGGTTGAATAAGTTCAATTTCATCTAGGGTAGGAGGTTCTACTTTTAAAACAATAGAACATCCAAAAACCTTTTTGGTGTCCTTGGTTAGTTCTGCGCCCGCTTCACTATAATCTGTATCCGAAAACCCAGCTTCATCCCCTGCGCCACTTTCAATGATTACATCATGCCCATTAGCTACAATAGCAGTAACGGCATCAGGTGTTAAACATATGCGTTTTTCTTGAAAATAGGTTTCTTTAGGAATACCAATTAATAGGTTCCCTTTTTGCTTTGAAATTTCTAGAGTTTCTTCCTGTGGAAGTAATTGTGCTTTGGTAAAGGGTGATTTTGGCTTGGACATTAGTGATTTGTTGTATGTACCAAGTTACGGAAATAATTATTAATTATAATAAATCTAAGTTTATCTAAACAAATCTTTTATTTGTTGCCAAGTAGATCTTTTTTGACCTAGTTCTTCTTCGAAGGATTTTAAATCATCTCCACGAACCTTATCAAATAATTTCGCTCTAATAACATAGACAGCAGGTGTTAGAATCATTAATAATGGCAGAATGTAGATTAATTCAACTTCATCAAGTTGATTACTTTCATTGATAATTCCCCATAATTGAAATGCATACATAGCAATAGGCGCTAGTATGATCCAATGCCACCAATGCTTACAAGTAAAAAACCATATTAATAAAAGAAATAATGGAATTACTTTACCGGTTAAATACCAAGCTAGATGAGAAACCGATGCATAATTAGTTTCTAATGTAAATAGAAAAGTTTCCCAAACCTGTGAATTGGCTGGAAAATCTTCATAAATATAAAATAATAAGGGGGTACTAGCTATTATAACAACAATAATACCCCCGTGTACAAGACTGTATTTACCCCTGTCTTGGGATGTCTGGTGGTGTAATTTGTTGTTCTGTTTGTCCATCTTCAATACTTTCAGGTGTACAAGAAACAAATAAACCGGCTCCGAAAATTGCAACGATAAATAATACTTTTGTAAGTTTCATAATGTTCTTTTTTTGTGAGGTTAATAGTACAAACCTATCACAGAAAAAGACAAGTATTTAAAATAAGATGGTTGTATATTAGTAAGTTACACTTTTTTCAATATTTTACCTCTTAAAAACTTGCGATTTGGGACATCAATTTTAAAGTATTTTTATTTATATGTTATCGTTATCAATCTATTTCACTGGCTTCATGTTTATTGTTCTAGTTTCGTTTTTATTCTTAATTAAATTAATTTTTGTGTTTTCAATAGGTAGTAAATTTTTAATTTTTTCTGGCCACTCAATAAAAATCCAGTGCCCGCTATAAAAATATTCTTCAATACCTATGTCCAAAACTTCTTCTTCATTTTTTATTCTATAAAAGTCAAAATGAAAAATTTTATCATTATTAATTTCGTATTCATTAACTATAGAAAAGGTAGGACTACTAATCGTATCTGTCACACCTAAGCTTTTAGCTATTTCTTTAATCATAGTCGTCTTTCCAACACCCATATTTCCATAAAATAAGAGAATCTTATTTGATGTGTTTAACAGTACTTTTTCTGCAACCTTAGGCAAATCTTGTATTGTAAAGGTGTGTTCCATTAGCTAACTTAAAAACAAATATAGAAATATATATCGATTATTTGCATAAAATATCGATAATAAACATAAACGTAAGAATGTGCTTACAAATATTTTACTTAGGATCTAAAACTACAAAAGGTATAATTACCTCTTCTAAGGATATTCCACCATGCTGGTAAGTATTTCTATAATAGCTTACAAAGTGGTTATATCTATTGGGATAAGCAAAGAATAAGTCTCCTTTAGCAAAGATAAATGAACTACTCATATTTATAGATGGTAGATGTATGTCTTTTGGATTTTTAGATACTAGTACATCTTTTTCTTCATAGGATAAACTTCTACCGGTTTTATATCTAAGATTTGCACTAATATTTCTATCACCAACCACTTTACTGGGGTTTTTGACATTTATAGTACCGTGGTCTGTTGTAATAATTAATTTGAAACCTAAATTGGATGCTTGTTGGATAATGTCTAATAGTGGTGAGTTTTTAAACCAACTTTGAGTTAGGGATCTATAGGATTTGTCTGTAGAAGCTAATTCCTTTATAACTTCCATTTCTGTTTTAGAATGTGAAAGCATATCTACAAAATTATAAACCACAGCTATTAGATCATTATTTTTATGACTTCTAAAATTATCAGACAATCGTTTACCTTGTTTTAGACTTGAAATTTTATGATAACTCCAATCCATATTAACGCCTAATCGTTTTAATTGTGATTCTAAAAACTCCTTTTCAAACATGTTTTTACCACCTTCTTCGGTATCATTTAGCCAATAATTTGGATGCAACTTTTCCATATCACTAGGCATTAATCCAGAAAAAATTGCATTTCGAGCATATTGAGTTGCTGTTGGGAGAATGCTATAGTATAGTTCTTCAGATTTACTTTTATAACTACTCGCTAAAAATGGTTCGAAAGCTTTCCATTGATCGTAGCGCAAGTTGTCTACCACGACTAATAAAGTTTTCTGTTGCGTTATTTCTGGTAGAATCTTTTCTTTAAATAAAGTATGTGACATAACAGGTGCATCCTGATTGTGTTCAAACCAACTTGGGTAATTCTTATCTATAAACTTACAAAACTGAATATTTGCTTCGTTTTTTTGTGATTCTAAAATTTCAAACATCCCAGAATCATCAATACTTTCTAATTCTAATTCCCAATACACTAATTTTTGATACATCTCTACCCAGCCTTCATAAGAATTAACCATAGACAAATCCATAGCAATTTTCCTAAATTCTTGTTGGTAACTAGAAGTAGTTTTCTCTGAAACTAATCGAGTATGGTCTAAATTCTTTTTTAAACTCAACAGAATTTGATTTGGATTCACAGGCTTTATTAAATAATCTGCAATTTTAGATCCAATTGCCTCCTCCATAATATATTCCTCTTCACTTTTAGTTATCATAACTACAGGTAATGTAGCTTGATGCTCTTTTATCTCAGCAAGAGTTTCTAGTCCTGTTAATCCAGGCATATTTTCATCTAGAAAAACAATATCAAATTTTTGATTTTTTAATTCTTCTAAGGCTTCAGCGCCACTTTTTGCTTCGGTAACCTTATAATTTTTCTTTTCTAGGAAAATAATATGTGGTTTTAGTAATTCAATTTCGTCGTCTACCCAAAGTACTTTTATATCGCTCATATATGTATATTTGTTTTTTATTTACCTAAAAATGAATTTTAAGCAGTACTGCAAATTTAATTCCGAAGTACTTTAAAAATCATTCTTTTATTAAAAATATTATAAAGATTGAATTCGCAAAACAAACTCAAAATCATAAACGACCCAATCTATGGTTTTATTACTATACCTAGTGTTCTCATTTTTGAATTAATTGAACATAAATACTTTCAAAGGTTACGTAGAATTTCTCAGATGGGGATGTCTTATTTAGTATACCCTGGAGCCCAACACAATCGGTTTCATCATGCTTTAGGCGCGATGCATCTAATGCAGAAAGCTGTGCAAGTGCTTCGTTTTAAGGGAGTAAAGATTTCAGAAGAAGAGGCAGAAGCCTTATACATAGCTATCCTATTACATGATATTGGGCACGGTCCTTTTTCCCATGCGATGGAACATAGTATTGTTGAAAAAGTAGATCATGAGCAAATTTCATTGCTTTTTATGGACGCTTTAAACAAAGAATTTAACAACAGATTAACGCTTGCCATTCAAATATTTAAAAACGAATACCCAAGAAATTTCTTTTGTCAGCTAATTTCTGGTCAATTGGATATGGACAGAATGGATTATTTAAAACGAGATAGTTTTTATACCGGCGTTTCTGAAGGTGCCGTAAATTCTCAGCGATTAATTAGTATGCTAAATGTATTTGAGGACCATTTGGTTGTTGAAGAAAAAGGAATTTACTCTGTAGAAAAATTCATTATCGCTAGAAGATTAATGTATTGGCAGGTATATCTTCATAAAACAGGATTGGTAGCAGAACAATTATTATTATTACTATTAAAAAGAGCTAAAGAACTTACCATTAATGGTTTTGTTTTACCAGCAAGTAAAGCTTTGACTTTCTTTTTAAATAAACCAATAACTTTTGAAAATTTCGATACTGAAGTTTTAGAAACATTTGCAACATTAGATGATTACGATATAGTTTCCGCTATGAAATCTTGGGTTACGGAAGAAGATTTTGTTTTAAAAAACATTTCAGATATGTTATTGAATAGAGATTTACTTAAAATTGAAATGCAATCGAAACCATTTTCAGAAGAGAAAATAAATCTAGCAAAGCAATCTATGATGAGTAAATATGACATTTCGGAAAAGGAAGCTTCCTATTTTGTTTTTACGGGAACCATTAGTAATCAGGCTTATCGAATGGATAAAGACACTATTAATTTGCTGACCAAGTCAGGTGAAATTATAGATGTGGCAAATGCAAGTGATCAATTAAATTTAAAAGCGCTTTCAAAAAATGTAGTGAAAAATTATATGTGTTTCCCAAAAACCAAATAGTTATCCTTTTTTTCTATTTTTGTAATGAATTAAAAAAAACTAATTAAAACCAACCTGTGAAATTTACAGCAGCTCAAATAGCCGGAATCTTAGAAGGCGAAGTAGACGGAAATCCTCAAGCAGAAGTATCTAAGCTTGCAAAAATAGAAGAAGGAATTGACGGAAGTCTTACCTTTTTAGCCAACCCTAAATACACAAATTTTATATACTCAACTAAGGCATCTATCACAATTGTAAATAGTGATTTTGTACCAGACAACGAATTAACTACGACATTGATACGAGTAGAAGATGCGTATAAGTCGTTTTCAAAATTATTAGAATATTATAATCAAGTAAAAATGAATAAAACAGGAATTGAAAAACCTGTTTTTATCTCGGATTCTGCGAATTATGGTGATAACATTTATATTGGTGCTTTTGCTTATTTGGGTGAGAATGTAAAAATTGGTGATAATGTAAAAATTTATCCTAATGTTTATATTGGAGATAATGTAATTATTGGTGACAACGTCACCTTATTTGCAGGCGCTAAAATATATTCAGATACTTTAATCGGAAACGGTTGTGTGATACATAGTAGTGTTATTCTTGGCGCAGATGGATTTGGTTTTACACCAAATGAAAAGGGTGAATTTATAAAAGTTCCACAAACTGGAAATGTTATAATAGAAGAAAATGTGGACGTAGGTGCTGCAACTTCAATAGACAGGGCTACTTTAGGTTCTACGGTGATAAGAAAGGGAGTTAAGTTAGATAACCAAATTCAAATTGCACATAATGTAGAAATAGGTAAGAATACAGTAATAGCAGCTCAAACGGGTATTGCTGGATCTACTAAAATAGGAGAAAATTGTATGATTGGTGGGCAAGTTGGTATTGCAGGCCATCTAGCTATTGGAAATTTTGTAAAAATACAAGCTCAAAGTGGGATAGGTAGAAATATTAAAGACGGAGAAGCAATACAAGGATCGCCAGCTTTTACCTATGGAGCATTTAATAAAAGTTATGTCCACTTTAGAAACCTTCCAGAAATTGTGAATAGGTTAAATATAATAGAGAAAAAAATAAAATAATGATTAAAAGTTTCCATAAACAACGCACGATTATAAAGGAAGTATCCTTAAGTGGAGTTGGTTTGCATACTGGTAAAGATGTTGAGATGACATTTAAGCCAGCTTCAGAAAATCATGGTTATAAATTTGTTCGAATAGATTTAGAAGGACAGCCTGTTATCGAAGCTGATGCTAATTATGTAACAAATACACAAAGAGGTACAAATCTTGAAAAGCATGGCGTAAATATCAATACTTCAGAACATGTCTTAGCGGCATTAGTTGGTTTAGAGATAGATAATTGTTTAATTGAATTAAACGCTTCAGAGCCTCCAATAATGGACGGATCTTCTAAGTTTTTCATAGATATATTAGAAAAAGCTGGAATTGTGGAACAGGAAGCAATGCGAGAAGAATTTATTGTAACCGATATCATATCCTTTAAAGATGAAGAATCTGGAAGTGAAATTATGATTATGCCAGCAGATAATTATCAACTTACCACAATGGTTGATTTTGGAACCAATGTATTAGGAACTCAAAATGCTTTTATCAATAATATTTCAGAATTTAAAGAAGAAATTTCTAATGCGAGAACTTTTAGTTTTTTGCATGAAATTGAAATGCTATTAGAGCATGGACTTATAAAAGGTGGAGATTTAAACAATGCTATTGTATATGTAGATAAAGCTTTGTCTCCAGAAACAATGGAAAAATTAAAAGTAGCTTTTGGTAAGGACACTATAACAGTAAAACCAAATGGTATATTAGATAACCTTACGTTGCATCATCCCAATGAAGCAGCTAGACATAAACTCTTAGATGTAATTGGTGATTTGGCATTGATAGGTACTCGAATTAGAGGAAAAGTAATTGCAAATAAACCTGGCCATCAAATTAATACTCAATTTGCAAAGAAACTTGCAAAAATTATTAAGATTGAAAAACGAAATAAATTACCAGTTTACGATTTAAGTAAACCTCCCGTAAAAGATATTAATGCAATTATGGAAATGTTGCCACATAGGCCTCCTTTTTTATTAATTGATAAGATTTTAGAGATTAATGAAACTCAGGTTATAGGCTTGAAAAATGTAACAATGAATGAACCATTTTTCGTAGGTCATTTTCCAGGCGCTCCTGTAATGCCAGGGGTTTTAATTGTAGAAGCTATGGCACAAACTGGAGGTATTTTGCCTTTAAGCCAAGTACCAGATCCAGAAAACTATTTAACCTTCTTTTTAAAGATAGATAACGTTAAGTTTAAAAGACAAGTTAGTCCAGGAGATACCTTAATATTCGACCTTAAATTGATTGAGCCAATGCGAAGAGGAATCGTATTAATGTCAGGTAAAGCATACGTTAATGATGTATTGGTTACTGAGGCAGAATTAATGGCAAAAATTGTTAAAACAAAAAATCTATAAATGAATCAACCACTAGCATACGTACATCCAGGAGCAAAAATCGCCAAAAATGTTGTTATAGAGCCTTTTGCAACCATACATAATAATGTAATAATAGGAGACGGAACCTGGATTGGTTCTAATGTAACTATCATGGAAGGAGCACGAATTGGTAAAAACTGTAGTATTTATCCGGGCTCCGTAATTTCGGCTATTCCACAAGATTTAAAATTTCAAGATGAAGATACCACTGTTGTAATTGGTGACAATACCACATTGCGTGAATATGTAACAGTAAATAGGGGGACAGTAGATCGTGGAAAAACAGTAATTGGTAAAAATTGCCTGATAATGGCTTATTGCCATATTGCTCATGATTGTATTGTTGGAGATAATTGCATATTCTCTAATAATAGTACATTGGCAGGTCATGTTACCGTAGGAGATTTTGCGATTTTAGCTGGAATGACAGCTGTTCATCAATTTTGCACTTTAGGAAGACATGCGTTTATAACCGGAGGATCTTTGGTTCGTAAAGACGTACCTCCTTTTGTAAAAGGAGCTCGAGAGCCAATGTCTTATGTTGGCATAAACTCTATAGGTTTGCGTAGAAGAGGTTTTGATTCTTCTAAGATTAGAGAAATTCAAAATATTTATAGAATTTTATATCAAAAAGGCCTTAATAATACACAAGCAGTGAGGTTAATTGAAGCGGATATGGAAGCAACTAAAGAAAGAGACGAAATCCTTCAGTTTATAAAAAACTCTAAGCGAGGTATTATGAAAGGATATTTTTCAAATTAAAAAAAAATTAGAATTTAAGATTATGGCAAGTACTTCAGATATTAGAAAAGGATTATGTATTAAATACAATCACGATATTTTTAAAATTGTAGATTTTCAACATGTAAAGCCAGGTAAAGGGCCTGCATTTGTTAGGACGAAATTAAAAAGTGTAACCACAGGTAAAGTGATAGATAACACTTTTTCAGCAGGACATAAAATTGAAGATATTAGAGTAGAAACACATAAATTTCAGTTTTTATATAATGATGGAGAAACCTACCATTTTATGAATACTCAAGATTATGCACAAATTCAGGTGGAGAAAAGTTCCTTAGACAATCCTGACCTTATGAAAGAAGGGGAGGTAGTTACCATTCAAATTAATACGGAAGATGATATGCCCTTGTCTGTAGATTTACCAGCGCATGTGATATTGGAAGTAACTAAAGCTGAACCTGGAGTTAAAGGAAATACAGCGACCAATGCAACTAAGCCTGCAACTGTAGAGACAGGAGCTGTAATTAATGTTCCTTTGTTTATTAATGAAGGAGATAAAATTAAAGTTGATACTGAGAAAGGAAATTATCAAGAGCGCGTAAAAGAATAAAGTTTTAGCGCCTATTAAGGCTTATATAGAATTTATCTAAGATGAATTATGAAATTTAACAAACCTCAAACTTTAGAAGAAATTGCCAAAATCATTAATTGTGATTATGTTGGTAATGCAGAGTTTCCTGTTTTAGGAATGAATGAAATTCATGTTGTTCAGCCTGGTGATATTGTTTTTGTAGACCATCCTAAATATTACGATAAAGCTTTAGAATCTCTTGCAACTATCGTATTGATTAATAAAGAAGTAGATTGCCCAGAAGGGAAAGCCCTTTTGGTTTCAGACGATCCTTTTCGGGATTTTAATAAACTTACCAATCATTTTAGACCATTTGTGTCCGCATCTTCTGCAATAGCGGATTCAGCTATTATTGGTGAGAATACAGTTATTCAGCCCAATGTATTTGTTGGAAATAATGTGAAAATTGGAAACGATTGTATCATACATTCTAATGTCTCTATTTATGATAATACAGTTATAGGAAACAATGTAATTATTCACGCCGGAACTGTACTAGGAGCAGATGCTTTTTACTATAAAAACCGACCTGAAAAATTTGACAAACTTCTAAGTGGAGGAAATGTTGTTATTGAAGATAATGTAGACATAGGTTCATTGTGTACTATAGACAAAGGGGTGAGTGACTCTACCAGAATAGGGGAAGGAACCAAATTAGATAATCAGGTTCATATTGGTCACGATACTGTTCTTGGAAAAAGATGTCTAGTAGCTTCACAAGTTGGGATATCTGGTTGTGTTGTTATAGAAGATTTTGTTACCGTTTGGGGACAGGTTGGAATTACAAGTGGAATCGTTATTGGAGAAAAGGCTGTCATTTCAGCTCAAAGTGGAGTTAGTAAGTCATTAGAAGGTCATAAATCATATTTTGGTACGCCAGCAGATGATTTCAGGAAAAAATATAAAGAAATAGCTGCAATTCGAAAGATTCCAGAAATATTAGAGAAAATAGATAAATTAGATAAACTAAAATGAGTAAATCGCCAAAACAGATTGTAAGTGATTTTCATCAAGCTAATATTATAAATGATGAAACGGTATTAGATAATTATTTTCATAAAGATTTAGAATTAATCTGGAATAGTGCTGATGGTTTGTCCATAATGCATTATGAAGATTTAATAGCATTCTTTTTAGAAATTAAAAGAACCTATCATGATTTAAGAGTCGAGATTAGTCATTTGCTAGAAGATGGCAATCATGTAACGATTCGATACAAGTATTATGTGAGAACAATCGAGAACCCAGATGAAGAGTTAGGAATTTCACATTTTATAGGTATTTGGGAGGTTAAGGACGAAAAAATGTACCGAGGACATTTAGTAAGTCAGCCCGTAACGGCTCACGATGATACTACAGAATCTTATCATAAAGTTAAAGTGTAAAATCCATATTTTTTTTTATAAAAAAAGTATATTTGCACCTATAAAATTTAATTAAAAATTCACACAAATAATGAGTGTTTTAGTAAATAAAGATTCAAAAATTATAGTTCAAGGATTTACAGGTGGAGAGGGAACTTTCCATTCTGAACAAATGATAGAATATGGAACCAATATCGTTGGTGGTGTAACTCCAGGTAAAGGAGGTCAATTGCACCTTGGAAAGCCTGTTTTTAACACAGTTGAAGATGCAGTAGCACAAGCTGGAGCAGATACAACAATCATTTTTGTGCCGCCTGCTTTTGCGGCAGATGCAATTATGGAGGCTGCTAATGCTGGAATTAAAGTAATAATTACAATAACCGAAGGTATCCCTACTGCGGATATGATGAAGGTTATGGATTATATTAAAAACTTAGATTGTCGTTTAATAGGACCTAACTGCCCTGGAGTAATTACTCCAAATGAAGCAAAAGTTGGAATTATGCCAGGATTTGTTTTCAAAAAAGGAAAAGTTGGAGTAGTATCTAAATCTGGTACTTTAACTTATGAAGCTGCTGATCAAGTTGTAAAGCAAGGTTATGGTATTACAACTGCTATTGGTATTGGTGGTGATCCAATTATAGGAACAACAACCAAAGACGCTGTAAAGATGCTAATTAACGATCCTGAAACCGAATGTGTGGTGATGATTGGGGAAATTGGAGGTCAATTAGAAGCGGATGCTGCTAAATGGTACAAAGAAAGTGGAAGTAAAAAACCAATTATTGGTTTTATAGCGGGAGAAACTGCGCCAGCAGGTAGAACTATGGGACATGCAGGAGCTATCGTTGGTGGATCTGATGATACTGCTCAAGCCAAAAAGAAAATTATGAGAGAACACGGTATTTATGTAGTGGATTCTCCAGCTGAAATAGGTAAAAAAGTTAAAGAAGTCTTAGGATAGTTTAAAGATTTCTTAAAAAATATAGGCCTTGTTAATTTAGCAAGGCTTTTTTTATGAAGAACTCCCAACGATTTGGTATATTTGAATTCACTCTGAGAAAAACAATAACAAATGAAATTATTAGAAGGTAAAACAGCAATTATTACTGGCGGAAGCAGAGGAATTGGAAAAGCAATAGTAGAGGTATTTGCAAAGCAAGGTGCTAATGTTGCATTTACCTATAGTTCTTCCTCTGAAGCAGCTAAAAAAATAGAAACTGAAACTCCTATAGATGGTGTAAAAGTTAAAGCATATAAGAGTGATGCTTCTAATTTTGAACAAGCACAAGAATTGGCTACCGAAGTTTTAAAAGAATTTGGATCAATAGATATTCTTATCAATAATGCTGGTATTACAAAAGACAACCTTTTAATGCGTATGTCTGAAGATGATTTTGATCGAGTAATTGAAGTAAATTTAAAGTCGGTTTTTAATATGACCAAAGCTGTTCAACGTACCATGCTAAAGCAACGCAAAGGTTCTATCATTAATATGAGTTCTGTAATAGGACTAATGGGAAATGCTGGACAAAGCAATTATGCAGCTTCTAAAGCTGGAATCATTGGTTTTACAAAATCTATGGCAAAAGAATTAGGTTCTCGTAACATTCGTAATAATGTTATTGCTCCAGGATTTATTATAACCGAAATGACCGAAAAACTAGGAGAAGAAACCATTAAAAATTATCAAGAAGGTATTCCATTAAAAAGAGGAGGGACACCAGAAGATATTGCAAATGCCTGCGTTTTTCTAGGTTCAGATTTGTCAGATTATGTTACTGGGCAAGTCTTAAATATAGACGGAGGAATGCTTACATAAATCATAGGTCATAAAACGATATTTTTATGTCTTCAATTACCATACTTTACATTATTATTTCAGGGATGGTTTCCCTCATTTTGGTTTTGTTCATGTATGGCTATAAATCTAAATTTTCTAATAAAGCAAAATGGATTTATGGAGTTTTACGATTTATAACCTTATTTTCCATCTTATTACTTCTTATAAATCCAAAATTTAATACCGAAACTTTCTCAGTAAAAAAGCCTAGTTTACCTGTATTGGTAGATAATTCTTCTTCAATAAATGAGTTGGAACAATCTGAAAAAGTAAAAAGTTTTGTAGAATCATTAGAGAACGATAAAGAGCTTAACGATAAGTTTGATCTTACTTTTTATTCCTTCGGAAGTGACTTTAATACATTAGACTCTCTTTTCTTTAACGAAAAAAACACAGACATTTCTAAAGCATTGGTAAGTACCAATCAATTATTTAAAAATGAATCTGCACCAACCCTTCTTATTACAGATGGAAATCAAACTTTAGGAAGCGATTATGAGTTTAGTACTGCCACAATAAAAAACCCAATATATCCTATAATTGCAGGAGACTCTACCAAATATGTAGATTTAAAAATAGCACAACTAAATACCAACCGTTATGCATTTTTGAAAAATAAATTCCCTGTAGAAACCATTATATTGTATAGTGGAGTAGCCCCTGTTAATTCACTATTTATTGTCAAACAAGGGAATGCTATTGTATATAGAGAACAAATTTCTTTTTCTGAAAAAGATAATTCGAAAACCTTATCCTTTACACTTCCTGCTTCTAAAGTTGGTTTGCAAAAGTATAGTGCTCAGGTAATTCCATTAGCAGAAGAAAAAAACACTACAAATAATCTAAAACAATTTGCGGTAGAAGTAATTGATCAAGCAACAAATGTGTTGATTGTAAGCTCCATTTCGCATCCAGATGTAGGAGCGATTAAAAAGTCTATATCGACTAATGAACAGCGAAAACTAACCATTAAAACACCAGCTGAAGCTTTAAAGTTGCTGAATGATTATCAATTGATTATTCTATACCAACCCGATAGAAGTTTTGCAGCAGTGTTTTTTGAGATTAAAAATCTTGGAAAGAATACTCTAACATTTACGGGCTTGCAAACCGATTGGAATTTTTTGAATTTTTCTCAAGATAATTTCAGAAAGGAAGTAACCAATCAAACCGAAGATGTAGAAAGTTCCTTAAATATAAACTATGGAACCTTTGCTATAGAAGACATTGGATTCAGTGACTTTAGACCATTAAAAACATTATTTGGAGAATTGGAAATAATAGTTCCAAACGAAATAATATTGGAACAGATAATAGATGGTTTCTCTACAGAGACACCACTATTGGCAACTACAGAATTAAATGGAAGTAAAAACGCAATCTTTGATGGAGAGGGTTTTTGGCGATGGCGTGCCCAATCTTTTTTAACTGGAGATAGTTTTGAAGATTTTGATAATTTTATTGGAAAGTTAGTACAATATTTAGCTTCAAATGAACGTAGGAGTAGGTTAGAGGTAAGCTCAGAAACCTTTTATTATAACAATAATCCTATTCGGATTTCAGCACAATATTTCGATAAAAGCTTTGTATTTGATTCTAGGGTGAGTTTATTTATTAAAGTCACCAATAATGAAACAAACATTTCGAATGAATTCCCGATGTTACTAAAAAATAACTTTTTTGAGGTGGACTTAAAAAGCCTAGAAGCGGGAGAATATCAATTCTCTGTTTTTGCTAAAGATGAAGGAGTTTCAAGGAGTGGGTCTTTTACCATTCTAGATTTTAATGTAGAACAGCAATTTTTAAATGCGGATGTAACAAAGTTGAATAGAGTAGCGACTAATACCAACGGAAAGGCTTATTTTATTTCTGAAAGCAATTCTTTAATTTCCGACTTATTAGAAGATGACAGCTTTCAATCCATTCAAAAAAGAGAACAAAAAATAGTACCTTTAATTGATTGGAAGTATTTATTGGGACTAATTGTCATAACTTTGTCTTTGGAATGGTTTCTGAGAAAGTATAACGGACTTATATAAATTAATAATCACAAAATATAATATAAAAAAAATGGAAAAATTACCTAAAATTGGAATACCAGTAATTGTAGTATTGATCTTTGCAATTATTTTAGTTGCAAAATCTGCAATAACTATTAGTGCTGGTGAGGCTGGAGTTTTATATAAAACTTTTGATAATGGTGTAGTAACAGATCAACCACCTCTTGGAGAAGGGTTTCATATTATTGCACCTTGGAATAAAGTATTTGTATATGAAGTTAGACAGCAAGAAATTGTGGAGAACATGCAAGTATTATCTTCTAATGGTTTAGAGATTAAATTAGAAGCTTCTGCTTGGTACCAACCAGATTATGCAAACCTTGGTAACTTACACCAACAAAAAGGACAAAACTATGTTTCTAGAGTTTTACAACCCGCAATTCGTAGTGCTGCAAGAAGTGTAGTAGGACGTTATACTCCAGAGCAATTGTATTCAAGTAAGCGTGATGCGATTCAAGTTGAAATTCTTGAAGAAACTAAAAACATTGTGGCAGATCAATATGTTCAATTGAATGAAATTTTAATTAGAGACGTTACGCTACCAGCAACTATTAAAGATGCAATTGAGCGTAAACTAGGACAAGAACAAGCATCTTTAGAGTTTGAGTTTAGATTAGTTACTGCAGCAAAAGAGGCTGAAAAAGTGATTATTGAAGCGGAAGGTAAAGCAGAATCTAATAGAATATTAAGTGCTTCTTTAACCGATAAAATTCTTCAAGATAAAGGGATAGATGCTACTATTAAATTATCTGAATCTCCAAATACTAAAATAATCGTTATTGGATCAGGAGATAGTGGATTACCACTTATTTTAGGAAATAACTAGAACTCTATTATAGCATATAAAAAAAGCCACTTTTTAAAAGTGGCTTTTTTTTGGTAAAAAATAAATCAATTAGTTTTTAGTTAATATGTAACTAAAATAAATGTATTCGTTAGATGCAAATTGATTAAACGTTTCAGAACCAATAGTTCCACTAAAATTTAAAGCAATTTTATGAAGAAATTTTGGAGTTAATTTTTTTACTAGACTTCGTTTTCTTGGGTCGTCTAGTTCTAGTGCAGTGATTACTTCTTTGTTTATATTTCTTTCTTTAATAACTTTTAAACCACTTAATTTTAATTGCTCATTAAGTTCATCCATTTCATAATCGTATCTAAAATCTGTAAATAGAAAATGTCCTCCATGACGTAAAGTACGATATACTTCTCCTAAAAAACTTTGCATATCTGGGTATCTATGCGATGATTCTACATTAAGAATAATATCACAAGATTCATCCTTTAAAGTCAGCTTTTGTGCATCCCCATGTAAAAAGTTTAGATTGTTTTGAGTATAGTGTTTATTACAAAAAGTAATAGCGCGTTTGTCTAGCTCAATTCCAATTGCAGATTTTGGTTTAAACGTTTCTGTTAAGAAGTTTAATCCACCGCCACGGCCACTTCCAATTTCTATAATGTCTTTATTTTTAATAGAAACATCTGTTGTAAAGTGGGAGTAGAGTTGAATGGAATATCTGTTTATTTCGTCTTTTGGTTCTAAGGTGATTTTTAAATCCTCACTACTATAACCGTAATTCATAAATAAAATTTCAGCTTTTTTATCTACTTTGTTTACGTAGAAATACCAAATTTTAAATAAACCTTCTCTAATATTAAATTTTATGCCTGTCATATACTTTTATTTGTTTTCTCCTAATTGATAAACTTGATTCCGTATTTTTTGAGCCCATTCAGTATTCGTAGCTGTTTTGTCTAAAGAGCTGTGTGAAATTGACTTTCCTATACTAACTTTAATTGTTTGATTTCTTTTTTTAAACATTTCGCTAGGTAAAAGAATCAATTCAATATTTTGATCAATCCCAAACCATTGTCTAATTCTAAATACGGAATAAAATAAATTGGAATTTTTTCCATGAATATGAAAAGGAACAATATCTCTTTTGTGTTGTATTGCTTTTTTTACAAAGCTTTTTTTCCAAACATCATCTTGCACTTTCCCTGAAGTAATTCTGGATACTGCACCAGCCGGAAAATGTGTGATTGGCATGTTACTTTGGTATATATTTTCTAGAGCAGTTGCATGCCCCTTTGAGGATTGTCCGTACACATTTACAGATATTATAAAAGGATTTAATTGGGGTATAAAATCGAATGCATCATTAGCAATAGCTTTTAAATGGCCATATTTATGGTTTACAATAGAAGTTAATATTAAACCATCTAATATTCCAAATGGATGATTTGAAGTGAAGAAACATTTTTCATTTTCGGGTAGGTTTTCTAAGCCTTCTATTTCTAAAGTGATATTGAATTCTTCTAATATTTTTTGTAGAAAATCTCCGCCAATAGCAACAGAATACTTGTTTAGTATTTTGTTGATTTCCTTTTCTTTAACAATTTTTGAAATTAATCTAACTACAAAATATGGAAGTTTTGTTAAGAGTTTAGATTCACTTTCTTTAATTGATTTAGCAACATCAATATATCTTTTATTTGCAAATTGATTTGTCAAAGTATCGAAATTGCTAAAATTTTATGTAAACCTAGGGATTAGGAATAACGGATAATAGCAGTTAGTAATGCATTGCTTTAAGGGGTGTAATTTACTAAATAAAAAGGAATGGGATTGTAACAAATATGCAAAAAAGAAAAACCGCTTATTTAAAGGTGATTAACAAATATATTAGTTATTAATTTTAGTATGTAATATATCAATGACTTTAGAATGTTCACCTTAGTCTCAGTTTCTTACCTGTAGTTATCGAAGCAATTTGTTCTACTTCTTTGATAGAGCCAATTTTTATTCCGGGACTAGAAGTTCTAGGTTTAGTACCGTCACCGTATTCGGTATTTCCATACATGAATAAAATTCCAAATTTTTCAGAATCTGTTGGAGAGCGCCAATAAACAACATCCCCTTTCTTAAACACCTCTCTTTCTTCTCCATTAAAGGGAATGTCTAAGTCAAACTGATAAAAGAACACTTCACCTTCAATATTGTTTGCAAATCCTTCTAAGGGCTCCGAATCAATTATGGATTGAATTATTCCACATTCTAAATCCCAATCTATTTCAATTGATTTTCCTTCTATTTCTAATATGTTCTTCATGGAGTATAATTAGGAAAAATGAGCTTTCTAAATGATTAATTTATAAAAATAATAATTACCACTAATCTAAAGCAGAAAGTTTATTTTTCTTCCAAAGTCTTATTAATAATAAACTAGATATAATAATTAATATTATTAGTCCTAAAGCAATATCATAATTTCCATACAAAATATTACCAGTAGCAAACATGCAGCTATATACGAGGATACATCCTAAAACCATAGCCAATATACCAGATGGGACAGACCATTTTTTGCCATTCTCTTTTTTAATAAATTCTGGATCGCTAAAGGTATTTAATACTTTTTTCCAACCAGGACCACCAGGGGTGGTCTGTTTGTAAAATTCTCTTAGAGTTTCCTCTTTTTCTGGTTTTGTTAAAAAAGTAACGATTACCCAAATAATGGTGGTTATTAGAACAACGAGTGGAAACTTTGCCCAAGCAGGAAATACACCTTCTACAAGGCTGCCACCGTCAATTTTATGGTCGAATAATATAGTGCTAAGCGAAGTGAAATTTAATAGGATAGATATAACACCAGAAGCAAACATAGCAGAGATCTCACTCCAAGCATTAATCCTCCACCAAAACCAACGTAAAATAAAAATCAATCCTGTACCTGCACCAAACATTAGTATAATGTCAAATAGTTGAAGTGCATTTGTTAATACTAAAGCTAGTAAAGCACTAAAAAACATTAATACTATTGTGGACAAACGTCCAACGTTTACCAATTCTCTTTCGGAAGCTTTTTTATTTATCTGTTGCTTGTAAAAATCGTTTACAATGTATGAGGAACCCCAATTTAAATGTGTAGATATGGTAGACATATAGGCTGCTCCCAAAGATGCTAATACCAAACCTAATAATCCAGCGGGTAATTTTGTAAGCATAGCTGAATATGCCAAATCATGTCCTAATTTACTTTCTTCTACATTTGGAAATGCTTCTTGTATACTAGCTAAATCTGGATATAAAACTAAGGATGCCAATGCTACTAAAATCCAAGGCCATGGTCGTAAAGCATAATGCATGATATTGAAAAAGAAAGTGGCTCCAATGGCATGGTTTTCATTTTTAGCAGCGAGCATTCGTTGTGCAATATAACCACCGCCACCAGGTTCCGCACCAGGATACCAAGCACTCCACCATTGTACAGCTAAAGGAATTATAAAAATACCAATCAAAGCTTCTGTATCTGAAAAATCTGGAAATATAGATAACTTTCCTACCACATTTTCGTGTTCTATTAATTTAGACAATCCGCCTACTTCGGGCATATTCACTAAATAATATGCAGCTCCAATAGCTCCAGCAATAGCGACAAAAAACAAAACAAAATCGGTATATACTACACCTCTAAATCCACCAAGGGCGCTAAATATTACCGTTATTGTACCTGCAATTAAAACCGTTTGAACAGGGGAGAGCCCCAACATAACTTGTCCAATCTTGATAGCTGCTAAGGTTACTGCTGCCATCGCCATAATATTAAATACTACGCCAAGGTATACAGATCTAAATCCTCTTAAAAAATGAGCTGGTTTACCACCATACCGAAGGTCATAAAATTCCATATCGGTACTAACATTAGATTTTCGCCATAGTTTGGCATAAACAAAAACAGTTAACAATCCTGTTAATAGAAAAGCCCACCAAACCCAGTTTCCAGAAACACCATTATTTCTAACAATATCGGTAACTAAATTGGGAGTATCTGTAGAAAATGTGGTAGCCACCATGGAAAAGCCCAAAAGCCACCAAGGCATACTTCGATTCGATAGAAAGTATTCAGAAGTATTTTTACCAGATTTTTTTGATACAACAATCCCTATGGTTAGGACTAGAGTAAAAAATGAAATAATTAATACCCAATCTAAAGTGGCTAATGTCATAAAAAATGTGGATTAAAGTACTTTATGTGAATTTGCTTGTCCTACCCAATCGTCACGTTCAATTCTACCTGGAAAGAAATCAATAAGCTCTGTAATGGCTCTAATATCCTCGAAAGTAAATTTACTAATCTGATCAAAATTATATATACCAATTTCATTCAACCTTTCTTCTATATATGGGCCAATACCATTAATTTTTGTGAGGTCAGTCTTTTGGTTGCTAGTGGCAGTCCCAAAATTCTCGAAGTTAAGTTCAGGCTTATTTTTAGTGTAAGTTATATAACTGGTTCTTGTTTTTTCGGGAACTGTTTTGGAAGGTTCAATTTCCTTTGGCTTTGGAATTTGATCTTCAATTAACTGCTCTTGAGTTTCTTTTACCACTTTAATAATTTGAGGTTTTATTTCGGTAAAAAGAGTTTCAATATCCTTAGTTTTTTTATTTCTAAGGCTTGCATTATGTCTTTCCTTTATAGAAGTAATCTTTTTCTTTAATTCTTTTATAATGGCCGTATACTTTGCTTTCTGAAAATATAAGGAGGAAAAATATCCAATTAAAAAGGAGCTAAGCATTAAGATGAAAATGCCTATATATTGAGGAATTAAATTTGTTGTTTCGATTATTAAAAACATTTTAATTAAAAATAACTTCTATTCTTCTGTTTGCAATCCTTCCACTATGTGTGTTATTATCTGCAATAGGTTCGGACTCTCCTTTTGATAATGCTTTCAAAAGTGTTTTATCAAAATTTCCTTTCGAAATTAAATACCATCTTACTTGTTTCGCATATTTTAAACCAATATTGTAATTGTCTGTACCGTTTCCAATTTTATCTGTGTGTCCAACAATATCAATTGTTTTGGTTGGGTTTTTGGCAAAATAAAGGCTCAATTCGCTTAATAAATTTTTTAAATCCTTGTTTGCTAATATTCCAGATTCTGAAAACATTGGATAAACAATTCTAGTTTTTGGAACACTATTTTTTAATAAATCAATCCTATTTTGATCCAAAGGTTTAAATGTAAGGTAAATACTACTGTTAAAGCTATTATTTTCGTTAAATATAATGTCTTTAATAACGGATTTAATTACAATCTTTTCTTTTGGAACTCCTGTTTCTACTAATTGATTATAAATGTAATCTGCTCTTTGTAGGCCTATATTTGGAGTTATTATTCTTTCTTTTGGGCTGTAAATAGATTGGATATGGATTTCTTGATCTGGATGTTCTAATAGGTAGGTATTGACTTTGTATTTATAATCAATAATTGAAATTGGTATCGTAATTTCAATTTCATCTTTTATCATGGCGATGCCTTCAGAAAATAGAAATATAATATCTCCAGATTCATTTGTGGCTTTTAATCCTATAATATCTACTTCATTTAATTTGGGTTCTGAAGTCTTTTTTACTAAAGTATCTTCAACTAAACTTTTTAAAGGAAGCTTGTTGCTATTGGACTCTTCTAGTTGGTTGTTTTCAATTAAATCTGTATTTAACTGTGCAGATTCACTTTTGGGTTGGAGCCACGAGTAAATCCATAGCCCAAAAAGGGACCATACCAAGAATACTGAAGAAGCAATTAAAAAGTTTTTCATTCTTTGTGGAAATTCATGATACCATGAATTCACCCTATGTAAGGTGAATAATCAAATCTATAAAATATATTTATTTAAATGGGAAGGGATTTAATATGTTTTCCACATAATTTTCAACAAATTTTCAGGAAATATTAAGTAAAAAAATAGATTCAGTTTTCAATTTATGAGAACTGAATCTATTAAAATAGGGTATGTGTTTGTTAATTCAACCAGCCTTTGGTAGTGGCATTTTTACTATACATAAATAGGAAAATTCCAAGAACAAGAATCATGATAGGCATTATCATACCAACTGGGCCATAAACGTCAATAGAATTACTCAATAAAAAATTATAAGACATTTGGACAATAATGCCTAGTAGTGAAACAGTAAATAATAAGTTGGCAATTTTCTTTCTTAATAATAATGATAAAGAACCTAGTAAACCTCCAAAAACAGCAAGAGCAAATGCTGCTGTTGCCCAAACAGGGACATTATCGTATAAAGCTCTTTCGGCTTCGGGTAGTAATTGTTTTGCTTCGTCAGTCATATAGGCTTGTTGTAAATATGCCATAACGCCCATAATGTTCCAAATAAATGCAATAATAGCAATAACCCAATAGGCTGCTTTTGGTTTTGTAGTAGTTGTCATAAAAGTTGGTTTTAGAGATTATTTAAATTTGTATCAATGTAAGAGATTTGTTTTTAATTTGCAAACTTTTGATTTATTGGCAGTTATGACATTCGTTTAATTTTATAGTATCTTTAAAACAAAAATGACACTATGAGTACTATCCCAACAAATGCATTTACTTTTTTAAAATCTCTAAAAAAGAATAACCATAGAGATTGGATGCAAGAAAATAAAAAAGAATATCTAGCTAATGAAAAAACTTTAAAACAGTTTTATGCTTCTATAGAAAGTGATTTAAATATTACAGATGAAATTTCTAAAGTGAAGGTTTTTCGAATTAATAGAGATGTTAGGTTTAGTAAGGATAAGACTCCCTATAATGTGCATAGAAGTGTTAGTTTTAGTAGGGCAGGAGCCCAAAGAAGAGGTGGGTATTATTTGCGATTAGAACCTGGGAATACTATGATGGCCGGTGGATTCTTTTCACCAGAACCTTCAGATTTATTACGAATCCGGAAAGAATTTGAAATGGATTCTTCCGAGATAAATGCCATATTAAATAAAAAAGAATTCAAAAAAGCATTTGGAGGTTTTAATCAGGAATTTGCTGTAAAAACCGCTCCAAGAAATTTTGATAAGAATGACCCAAATATAGGCTTGATTAAACTAAAAAGTTTTTTTGTGGTACATTCTTTTACTGATAAAGAAGTATTCTCTAAAGATTTTGATAAAAATGTGATGCAACATTATCTATTACTTCGTCCATATTTTGACTATATGAGTGAGGTCTTAACCACTGACCTTAACGGGCTCTCATTAATTTAACTAGCAAATTGGTATTCCAATACTTGAATATTGCTCTTTAATCTTTCTTTTACAATACCCATCATTCGTTTGTTTAGAGCAGAGGAATTTTGAACATAGATTTTGTGTTCTTCAATAGTAAACTGTCCAATAATAATCCCTTTTAGTGAATTTCTAAACTTCATGTCTTTATGCACCGCATTTTCTATATAGTTTAATCGCTTATCGATAGGTAGATCATAAAAAACATTTTTATGCTTTTTTACATAATGTTTAAAAACCTCCACTAATAATTCGTTTTGTAATTTAACTATTGGTCGAATGGTTTTGTTCTGAAAACATTCTTCGGTAGACATGGAAGAAGAAACAATTGCTGTTGGAATTTCAGGGCGTAATTTGAGTAATTCAAAATCTCGTGAGTCCATAACTTTTGGGTTTTAATAAAATTAAAGATTTATTAATATCTTTTTTGGGGAACTGAAAATAGTTATAAACGTTGTTTTCAACAGTTTAGAATTATCGAAATAATAAGAGAATGATTAGTTTATTTGCTTATTGTGAAGCTGTTAGTACTTGGGAATTCAAAAATTTCTAAATCAAAATATGGAGCAGATGCAACTAAATGGTCAAAAATATCTGCTTGAATGTGTTCGTAATTAACCCATTCTTTATCCTTACTAAAACAATATACTTCAATTGGGATTCCTCGATCTGTTGGAGCCAAATGTCTAACCATTAAAAACATATCTTTATTCACTGCTGGATTTCCTTTTAAATAGGCATCGATATATTTCCTAAAAACGCCCAAATTTGTTTGATTTTTTCCGTTGATTAATAGTGTTTTATCAATTGAGTTTTTCTCATTGAAACTATTATTATCTTTCACTCTATGCTCTAAATAAGGTTTAATTATAGAAATGTTTTTTAATTGCTTAATAGACTCTTTCGATAAAAATTTAACCGAGTTTTGTTTTATAAACAATGCTCTTTTAATTCTTCTTCCACCAGATTCTTGCATACCACGCCAATTCTGAAAGGAATCTGAAGTTAAACTATAAGTAGGTATGGTTGTAAAGGTTTTATCGAAATTTTGAACACGAACTGTAGCGAGATTGATTTCAATTACAGTACCGTCTGCTCCATATTTACTGAAAGTAATCCAATCTCCAATTTTCACCATATCGTTTATGGTTATTTGAATGCTGGCTACAAAACCAAGGATGGTATCTTTAAAAATCAATAATATTACTGCTGAAGCAGCACTCATGGAGGCAACACTAATAGTGGAATACCCCGTAAGTGTGTTTACTATAAAAAAGATCCCAATCCCCCAAATAAACATCATTAATACTTGAAGGTAACTATCTAAAGGTTTGTCTTTATATTTTTCAAATTCATCTAGGTAAGATCTTATGGACTTTAAGATGCTTCTAAAAATAAAAACACATAAAAGAATGATATAAACATCAATAATTTTTAATAAAAATTTTGAAGCAATAGGATATTCTTTAAATAAAATTGGAACAAAATACCAAGAAATAAGCAATGGAAGTCCGTGAGCTATATGTTTTGGAAAATTGCTTAATATAAGATAATCATCAAATGTTGACTTGGTTTTATTACTAAAAGCTTTAAATAACTGGATAATTATTTTTTTATTAAGAATGTCAATTAGATAAATAAAACCAAAAAAGAGGATTCCAATAACTAGAATATTTAAAATGATTGCTAATTCAGCATTCATTCCTTTGTCCAAGAAATAATGTTGCAACCAATCGCTATATTCTATTATTTTTTTATTTAGCATTTAAGTATTTTCTATCCGCATAAAAGGGACCAAAAGGTAAAACAGAACATAAAACTACAATTAATAAAGTTGGTATTGACCAATTTAGCTTTGGTTTCATATAAATTGCTCCAAGTACATAAAGCATAAAAAGGATTCCATGTGCCATACCTACAGCCTGAACTGCTTCTGGGATATCATAGATGTATTTAAGAGGCATTGCTATTCCCAATAATATTAAAAAAGATAAGCCTTCTAAAATACTGATTATTCGGAAAGACTTTATAGAATTATTCATAGTTTATTTTTTGCAAATATACTGATGACAATTTCAAATTTATTAACTTAATAATAATTAATTAGGAAAAAGGTAATTTCATTTAATTTAAGGGAAAACGAACTATCTAGTAATTTTTATAGCCCAATCTAAAGCTTCTTTTAAAGATCTAAACCTATTAATACTCTCCTTTGCAAATAATCTTTCAAGTACAACACTTAGGCCGCCACTTTCTCCATAGGCAACAATTCCTGTAGCGGTAAATAAATGATATTTTTTATCAAACCTTGTCCAAGATTGGGGTTCGATAGAGTAGGAGTTTACACGATTAGAAATATAAATAAGTTTATTTTCTTTTCCATAATGCATCACCATTAAATCTGAAACAATTTTTATTTTTTTCCAATCAAAATGAACTCCTTCTTTTAGTTCTGAAACTACAATCCGATCAAAGAAATAAAAATTGCCAAAAGGAAACTTTATTTCTTCGTGTTCTAAATTTATAAATTTCGAATCTTCAACTTTCATTTTCAGTCAAATTGTATCTTGAACTTTTAAAGTTAGGAAATTTATTTTAAATAGAATATTTCTTTACTTTATATATGAATTAAGCATCCAAAGTATTTTTTCAGTTTCAGAGATATAATCACTCATTAAGCTTACCGTACCTTCATCATCTGCTTCGGCTGCTAAACTAAGAATCTCACGTTCTTTTAATATTAAGATGGAAAAATTATTGATGATGATATTTATTCCTTCAATTCCATTAGTAATTCCTTTTTCTTCTTTAATTTCAGAAATGTTCAAATAATCTGTAAAGGTGTGTAAAGGCTCCCCATCTAGAGTTAATATTCGTTCTGCAATTTCATCCACTTTTATTACAGCATTGTTATAATACTCTTCAAACTTTAAATGTAATTCAAAAAACTCACGCCCTTTAATATTCCAATGTAATCCTCTAAGATTTTGATAGAATAATTGATAATCTGCTAATAAACCATTTAGTCTAAGACTTAGATTTAATGCTTTTTCTTTGTCTATTCCAATTGTGTTTTTCATTTTGCTTTTATTTTATAGTATAAATATACAACACCTATTTTCGCGCTACGTATAATTAAAATTGATGTTATTTATAATCAAATAGAATTTGATTATAAGGGGTTTTATGTTTCTAATTTATAAAAAATTTAAGTTTTTATAATATTGAAAGCATTATTTTTGGCGCAATTATTGTTTGATTAAATTCGAAAAAAATAAAAATGTTTACAAGAGGATTATTTTTTTTTATATTGTTTCTTTTTAGCTTTAGCCCTTTATTAGCTCAAGTTGAAGATACGGATAATTCTGTGAAATTTAATATTGTTGAAGACGATTATAAAGTTCCCGAAGGATATGAACTTCCCGCTATTAATGCACCAAGTTTAATTACTCCAGATAATTTATTTAAGCCTGATGATTATTCTGATTTAGGTCAAAAGCAAACAGAATTATTAGATATAACATTTGAAGAAAAGTTTATTGATGTTAAAACGAATAAAGCTCCAAAATACTTTACAAAGGATAAGGCAATTTCTGAGGAATATGGTACAGATCAGTATCTAGGACAACTTAACACCAAATCTGGTAGTGTAACTATTATGTATAGGGATCACGAATATGTGGACGGAGATCGGGTTAGAATTTTTGTCAATGGCGATATTGTAAAAACCAGTGTTTATCTTTCTGGAGCCTTTAATGGTTTTACTTTTCCATTGCAAAGTGGTTTTAACAAAGTAGAATTTCAAGCTTTAAATCAAGGATCGTCTGGTCCAAATACTGCAGAACTTATGATTTATGATGAGGAGGGGAATATCTTGTCTTCCAATCAATGGAATCTTACTACAGGTAGAAAAGCTACTGTCACAATTATAAAAGATTAATTCGCTTTCCATAGGTAATATAATTTTTCACGGTTGTTTCTTATCTATAATAAATTTAGGCTATCACCTATTACTATTTAAAACATAAAGCAATAATTTCTTAATCGGGATGCTTGTAGTTTTTTAAATTAAGTTAATTATGGTTTACTAAACTAAGGATATAAATTATCAAGAATAATTCTAAACTATAATCTTAGTAAGGATTGAAAACAATAATTGACAAAGCAAATGGTTTATTAAACAAATTCTTTAATTGCTATGAAAAAGATATTATTTGTATCCTTATTCTTTATTTCGTTATTTACCTGTCTCTTATACACATCTCCGAGCCCACGAGACTCCTGAGCATCTC
>CAJXRD010000020.1 GCA_913058295.1 uncultured Flavobacteriales bacterium
GCGTCAGATGTGTATAAGAGACAGGTGCTTCATTATCAGAAACTGCTAACCAATGATAAAATTCTTTAGAAAAATTCGACAAAACTTGCTAATGGAAAACAAAACAGGTAAGTACTTAAAATATGCTATTGGCGAAGTTGTACTCGTCGTTATCGGGATTTTGATAGCCATATCGATTAATAGTTGGAATGAGAATCGAATTTCTAGGAACAAAGAAATTCTGCTTCTAAAGGAATTAAATAACGAATTTAAACTGAACAAAATACAATTGGATACTGTATTGTCAAGGCATTTGAAGTCCAAAAAATCAGTGGATTATCTAGTATCAAGGTTACCTATACAATCCATGGAAACAGAAAACCTTGATTCGCTCTCATTTCATCTTATTAAAGTAGGGGTTACCTATACGTTTAATCCTTCAGGTGGTGTAATTAATTCTTTAATGAGCAGTTCGACTATAGATATTATTTCAAATGATGAATTACGTCAATTAATTATTGGTTGGAATGATGTATTATTAGATTATCAAGAAGAAGAAATACTAGCACGTGATAATTATATTAATTATTTAAAACCCTTTGAAAAAAAACATTTTAATTGGGGTGGTGATGAAAAAAGTTGGTTAAATGATTCAAGAGTAGATTTTAGTATTTTCCAAAGCTTAGAATTTGACAATTATGTACATGATAGGCGTTGGGATTTAAAAAACATCTTAGACAATAGATATGGAGAGTTAGATATGATAAAAACAAATATTGATAAAATTATTGAATTATCTGAAAGCAATAACAATGATTAAGTTTTTTAGAAAGATTAGATACGACCTTATGGAAAAAAACAAAATCGGAAAGTATTTTAAATATGCTATTGGTGAGATCGTTTTGGTTGTAATTGGTATTCTCATTGCATTGAGCATTAATAATTGGAATGAAGACAGAAAATCTGCTAACGCAGAGGCAAAAGCTTTGGTGGAATTATTAGCCGAGTTTAAAAAAAATCAATCAGATTTAATGAGAGTGTATCGCATAAAAACAAGAGCAGCAAAAAATCTTGACCGTTATTTACACCTTATAAATAATGATAGTGTTCCGGATAATGAAAAAAGCTATGTTTATATTGGCATAGGTGATAATACATGGAAAAAACAATATACTGTTCTAAATAGCTTATTAACATCTGGTGCGATAAATAATATTAAAAATGATTCTTTAAAATACCTTCTAACTACATGGAATGATTATAAAGATGATTATTTGGAACAACAGAATGATTATTTTATAACAGCTCGAGATTACTCTAATTACCTGAGAGATAAAGTCCCCAATAAGTTTAAAGTTCTAGATTCTACTTACCAGAATTGGGACTATAAACGATTTGAAAGTAAGGAAGAAACACAACGATTATCAGAAAAGATAATTAACAGCATAGAGTATCAAAATTTTTTAAAAGTTATTGGCCAGAAACTATACATTCAAGCACGTGTTATACAGCCACTAAAAAACAACTATTCAAAGATCGTAGAATTATTAGAGAAAGAAATCAATTTCAAAAAATAACGAAAGCACAACACCGTGTATAATTCATTGCTAGTACTCGCCTACTTACGAAAATCCTCGCGGATTTTCTGTTTGGTTTTTATTTGCTAAATTAGGTGTTTAAACACGCCACTAATCATTTACAAAACCGTTATACAAAATTAGATGAAGATATTCTTAATTGCGATTATTTCATTAATCTTATTGACAGGATGCCGCGATGACGGAAAAGATGAAAGCCTAATTTCTTTGTCAGAAAATAGTGGATTTATTAGTAAACGACACTTACATGATAAAACATTAGACGATTCTAATTTTACAACTGAACAGCAATGGGATAGTTTACATGATATTTCTAACAAAAAAATAGTTTATAAGAAAGGGAAACTTGACGCTCAATATAAAACATTCGGTTGGCACCCTTATTACAATGGGTCTTCTTATAAAACTTATAATTTTTCAATACTTTGGGGAGTGTCCTACTACTCATACAGTATAGAACCTAAAACGGGTAACTACAAAAGTATCCATCAATGGAAAACCACAGCGCTAATTGATAGTGCTAAAGTACATAACTGTAAAGTCTTTCTTTCTATTTCTAATTTTGGTAAAACAAACAACACTGTTTTCTTAAAAAATCTAGAAGCGCAAAACACATTGATAGACAGTCTATCTAACCTATTGGCGTTTAGAGGTGCAAATGGCATCAATATTGATTTTGAAGGAGTCCCAAAAAATTCTAAAAAAGAATTCACAAAGTTTATTGCATTAATTTCAAAAAAACTAAAAAAAATCAACCCATCTTATATGATTTCATTATCACTTTATGCCGTTGATTGGAATAATGTTTTTGACATTAACGCTCTGGATCCGTATATAGATTTTTATACACTAATGGGCTATGATTACTATGGTAGTTTTAGTAAGACTACTGGTCCTTTAACTCCATTTACCTCCAGTGAGAAATTTGGAAATGGGCTTATAGCATCGGTTGATCGTTATAGAAACAAAGGTGTTCATCCTAAAAAACTAATTATTGGCTTACCATATTATGGAGTAGAATGGTACACCAATAGTGATAAAATAGGAGCTGATGTCGTAAAATTTAGATCTCATCCTTCCTATAAATCAATAAGAACAATTGACATTGATTCTTTACACATCCCATTACAATTTGATACTATTAGCTCTTCCAGCTATATGATTATGAAAGATAGCAACAATACTTTTAGACAACTTTATTTTGAAGATGTAAAATCACTCTCAATTAAATATGATTGGATTAAAAAGAATAATTTTGGAGGTGTTGGAATTTGGGCTCTGGGATATGATAATGACTATTCTGAGCTATGGAATTTATTAACTGAAAAATTTTCAGAAGAACAAAATGCAACTTTGTATAACAATAAATAAACACTATTAAAACAGGTGTTTATTCAAACACGTTGTCTGTAATTGTGGAATAATTAAATAAAATAATGACAAGATTTGTAAAAAAGCAAAAACATGAAATTGGAAGACCACCTGACGAACTAATTTTTCGCGGCAGCCAAAGAATTGATAAGGTTTTGTTGAGAATTATTGACTTTGATTCGAACAATCTTAATGAAGATAATACTTCCTCTGTCAAAGACATAAGCAAATACAACAACGAAAATACAGTCACTTGGATAAACATTGATGGTCTTCACAATTTGACCATGATGGAAGAGATAGCCTCTGCACTTAATTTTGATAAACTTACAATTGCGGAAGTCCTAAATACAGAAGGCCGACCGAGAATTCTTGATTTTGACAATTGCACATTGATTTCTATTAAAATGTTGCGCCAAAATGATAAAACAGGAATTATTGATGTTGAAAATTTGAGCTTAATTTTAACCAAGTCAACACTGATAACATTTCAAGAAAGGAAAGGGGATGTTTTCGAGCCTGTAAGAGAACGGATTCGAAAACAGAAAAAAAGAATTAGAAATAATGGAACTGATTATTTGACTTTCGCTCTTCTAGATATTGTGGTGGATAATTACTTATATGTAATCAGTCTATTAGGAGAAAAAATTGAAACTTTAGAAGAAAACCTTCTGCTTAACCCTAACCAAAATGTCATCAATGATATCAACAACTATAAACGTGAACTGAATTTTCTTCGCAAAAACATCAAACCTGCTAAAGAAATGATTTTTTCTTTGGCTAAAATGGAATCAGAATTTTTTACCGAGTCTACTAGCATTCATTTTAAAGAGCTTCAAGACAACATTAGCCAAGCAAGTGATTCTTCTGACAGCTATCGTGAAATTTTATCTGATCAATTGAATATTTATCACACCACAATTAGCAGCAAATTAAATGATATAATGAAATTTTTGACTGTTTTTTCAGTCATCTTTATTCCTTTAACTTTTATTGCAGGTATATATGGAACTAACTTTGACAATGTTCCTGAGCTTCATTATGAATACAGTTATTTCATAATGTGGGGAGTTATTGTAGTTATTGCTATTCTTATGTTACTTTATTTCAGAAAGAAAAAATGGCTTTAAAACTAAACACAACAATGTATATAGCGCATTGAAACACGCCATATACTAACCGTTAAGCCCAAGTTAGAATAACATTATAAGAAAAAAATGAAAAAGACAGACAAGCAATTGGGAATGAATAAAGGTATTGCTCGAAGAGATTTCATACAAGCAACTGTTTTGACTTCATTAGGCTTAATGCTTCCAACATCATGTGTTTTCACCTCTAACGACAATGAAGCGCCTTCAAATAATTATCCCCCTTTAAAAACGGGAATGCGTGGTTCACATGAAGGATCATATGAAACAGCACATGCTTTGGCTCGGCAAGGTATTCAATTTGACAATCCTATTGACTCTAGTGAATATTATGACCTTATTGTTGTAGGAGCAGGTATCAGCGGCCTAACCACTGCATATGAATATCGCAAAAGGTTTGGGATTGAATCAAAAATTCTCATTATTGATAACCATGATGATTTTGGTGGGCATGCGAAACGAAATGAGTTCAATCAATCGTCAAGTACACGCTTATCATGGGGTGGTACTATGAATTTAGAATATACCTCTTTTAGCCAATCAGTTCTTGATTTTATAGCTGAATTAGGGATTGAGATAAATGACTTGGAAAAAAAAATTGAGTTTAAATACGGAAACGACAAACCTGCAATTTGGTTTGATGCAGAAACTTATGGTAAAAACATCCTTGTTTCTGGGTTTTCTATGTATAGTAGAAATGAAGATGCGCTCGATCAAATAGATAAATTCCCACTGAGTGAGCTGGGTATAAAAGCTTTGAAATCCTTTTATAAGAAAGACACTAATGTGCTTGAAGGTTTGTCAGAAAAAGAAATTGAAAAGGTGTTATACAAAACAAGCTACACCGATTTTTTAGAGAAGTACTGCAAACTTCCTAAAGAAGTTATTGAGATATTTATTAAATCTACGGACGGCTATTGGGGAGTTCAGCCTCATAGTTTATCCGTAGCTGAAGCAATAAGTGCTTGGCTTCCAGGAAGTCATCGATTGGGTGAATCGGCTTCAAAAGTTGTTGGCAATGATGAGTCGGAAGAAGTAGCAATGTTTCCAGATGGTAATGCTACCATTGCTCGACTTTTGGCTTGTTCATTAATACCTGATATCTGCCCTGAAGCTAATGCGCAAACGATAGCCATGGCAAAGCTTGATTATTCAAAGCTTGACGTATCCAACAACTCTATTAACATTCGATTATCATCTACGGTGGTTAACGTCAAAAATGAGGATCATAAAGTAGCGGTAACTTATGTTCGAAAAGGAAAAACAATACGCCTACGATCCAAACATAGTGTTCTAGCTTGCTTTCATTCCATTATACCTCATATTTGCCCTGAACTCCCCTCCCATCAGAAGAAAGCGCAACAATACCAAGTAAAGCACCCCATGCTTGTGACCAACGTACTTGTTAAAAATAGTAAGGCTCTTGATAAACTAGGCATTTCTGGAGCTTACTGCCCGGGACGTATGCATGCTAAAGTATTTATGACGAAAGGGGTTAATACAGTAGGCTACCAACCTGATTACGAAAAAGATGAGGCTGTACCTCTGATGTTTTGGGGGATGATGGAACCGCCTACACGAGATGTTCATATTCACGATCAGCTTAGAGGAGCAAGAATGATACTTTTTCAAAAGAAATTCGAAGACTTTGAAAGAGAAGTAAGAACTGTGCTAGATGGTCTATTGGGGCCTGCAGGGTTTGATGTATCTGAAGATATATTGGCAATAACGGTAAACAGGTGGTCTCACGGTTATTCTTATGGCTACCTCGACCTTTGGGATGAAAAATATAAAGCTGGGGAAGCTCCTCATGAAATAGCACGGCAACCAATCGGGAATATAAGTATTGCTAATTGTGATGCTGCTGCTTCGGCATATAGTCAGGCAGCCATAGAAGAAGCATTTAGAGCTGTAAATGAACTAAAATAAAATCTGTATCTAACAATGTTTATAGTGCATAGCACCCTGCGGGATACTACGACACCATACACGAACACGTTGGTTCACTCAAACTTAAAAATGATTAACCATGAAAAAAATTAAAACCATGAAAATATTTTTAATCCACTTAGTACTATTTCTAACAATACAGTTAGTAATGGGCCAAGATGCAAGCGTAGGTAGTTTAGCTATAGATGCTATAAATGGCAATCAATATGGTTGGGCAGTAGATTATAAAACTCAAACAGCATCCAAAAAACGTGCGATTGAAGAGTGTCAAAAAAACGGTGGTAATGATTGCCATACAGTACTTTGGTTTGAAGGAGGTTGTGGCGTATATGTGGTAGATTTAGACAACCCTAGTCTTTATGGTTGGGGAGTTGCCAATACTCGTGTAGAAGCAGAGAGTATTGCAATGGCAGAAGCTCGTAAAATAGGAGGCACAAACTTAAAAGTACGTGTTTGGGGTTGTAATGATGGTAATTTAATAGATTCTAATCAAAAACCAGTAAGTGCCAATTTTAAAGGAACTTATATGTTTCATTACACTACTTCTTCATCAGATAAAAAGTTTTTTACAAGCAATTTATTATATGTACCCAATGTTGCTAAAAAAGAAAATGAAAAATGGTATTGGTCTCCAAGTGCAGAAAGCGTAATTACCCCAAAAGCTGTAGAATTTTGGGATGCTGTAGAAGCAAATAAGTATAGTTATTTAACGAAAGAACAACGCAAAAAATTAATTACACGGAATAAAAATGTAGATTGGGTAGGTGCAAGTGAAATAGAGTATGCAAACGCAAAGATAAACCTAAATAGTTTAGAAGATCGAAAAGCTATCTTTCAGAAGTTTAAAGAAGCTCTTACAAATCAAAAAAGAGATGAGGGCTTTGAAATTATCGAAGTTATTTTATAACAATCATTGTAGATGACTTTGTAAAACTGTGTTAAAATTAGCATAGCAGAACATAATAAACGTCACGTTTGGAATAAAAACTACTGGCAACACGGTTTATAATTAATTGCTTTAGCAAGTGCTTATTTAGAAAATTCTTTCGGAATTTTCTTGCGTCCATTTTTGTTTACTAAATTAGTTGATTAAACACGCAACGAATCCATACACGAACACTTTAGCCTTTATTAAAAAAAATGATAATCAATTGATAAACTTATTTACATCATCAGTTATACAAGATAAAGAAGAAAAGAAAAAATATCGCTGGCAAGTCTCTATAAGCATTCTTGTTCTATTCATTATTGGTTCTTTAATAAATATTCCTTTTAGTAGAGAAGTCAAAAAGTTAAATATAGAATCAGGAAGAACTGATATTTATCTTAATGAGTCAATTATTGATGACCTAATTAATACAGGGATTGGTAGTTTAATTTTAGGTGTAATTTTAGTTTTTATCGGTTTATGGGTTTCTTCAAGAACTAATTTGGGAGCACCCCTTATTACTCGAATATTTTCAAAAAAATCATTTAATAAATCAGAAAGCTGGAAAGCTTTATTCTCGAGTCTCATTTTGTCATCATTTGTGGCTTTATTTTTATTGGGCCTTTTTGAGTTACAAAGTGAGTTTTATCCAATTTCAGGTATAATTTCACGACCATCCAAACCTTTTTATGCTCTTGTGGCATTCTCTGCTGGAATTAGCGAAGAAATAATGTTCCGATTAGGATTAATGTCGTTGATAATTACGGTTATTCAATTTTTGAAAAAAGCAGATAATCCGTCGAATAAAACAATCTGGATAGGCATCATAATTTCTGCAATATTTTTTGGGCTTATTCATCTTCCGTTATCCAAAAACTTTGTAGAATTAACACCTTTTACTATCGGTGTAACGATGATTGGAAACTTAATAACAGGTTCAACATTTGGGTGGATATTTTGGAAGCGCGGATTATTGTTAGCTATTATATCACATATTGCTTTTGATTTAGTATTTCACGTAATCGGAACACCATACACTTAGAAAATAACAAAGCCTAACACCGTATATATTATTTATTGCTTCTGCCTACTTACGAAAATACTTGTGGATTTTCTTGGACAGTAATTATTTACTAAATTAGGTGCTTAACTAGGCAACTAACCATACACAAAGCCGTTGTGCGTCATTATAACTAAACATTAACCAATGATAAAATTTTTTAGAAAAATTAGACAAAAAATGCTGACTGAAAATAAGTTCAGTAAGTATTTAATCTATGCAATTGGAGAAATTATACTTGTCGTAATAGGAATTATGATTGCGCTTCAAATTAACAATTCGAATAATAAAAGAATAGAAAAAGACAGAGAAATTAAGTACTTAACAAATATTAAACTTGATCTTTTAAAAGATATTGAAAGTCTTGAATACAATATAGATTTTAGACAAAAAAAGACATTAGGAATTGAGAAGCTGATAAACCAAATAAATGGACAACCGATTAAGGATTTAAACGAGACAACTTTTAACGTAATAAATACTTTATACCAAGAAAGGTTTCAACCTAGTAATGTTACATACAGTGATTTAGTGAGTTCTGGAAATATGAATCTTATTTCTAACGATTCAATAAAGATATATTTGTTCGAATTATCACTTCTCTACCAACAAAACCTGTTCAACATTGAGCACGAGACTTCGGAATATGATGAAAACATATCTAAATCAATTTTTAGATTAGTTGATGTTGAACGTATGAAGCCAGTCTTTTTAGGGAAAAAAACTATTGAACAAGTAAATATTTCAGAAGAAGATTTCAAGGCTCTTTTTGAGAGTCTTGAATATAAAAATGGATGTGTTCTTGCGAAATGGACATCAGAAGGAATGATAGAAATGTATCAGAATATCAATAATAAATCAAAGCGTTTAATTGAATTAATTAATTCGGAACTGAAAAAATAACGAAAGCACAACAATGTATAACCGCAATTACGGCGGATTCGACTAGGTCCGAAACCACTCGGAATTACGAGCGTTCGTGCTTAACCAAAAAACAGTAACTAAAAACCCGTAACTACCGATTATATGAAACCGTTAGGTGGCATTTGAAAAAAACACATTATCCCAAATAAAATCCTAATGTTGTAAATTTGAAAGAAAAAACATGATATTACTTTTATTTTATTTATTTCTGGCTCTATTTGTCTCATTTCTCTGTTCTATAATGGAAGCTGTGCTTCTTTCTACACCTCAATCCTTCTTGATTGCTGAAAATGAAAAAGGAAATGCATGGGCAAAAGTATTTGTTGATTTTAAAACGAATATTGATAAGCCTTTATCTGCGATTTTATCATTAAATACAGTAGCACATACAATCGGTGCAGCTGGTGTTGGAGCACAAGCAATAAATGTATTTGGTGAAGCATCTTTTGGAATTGTATCAGCTATTTTAACTTTTTTAATTTTAGTAATCTCCGAAATAATTCCAAAAACAATTGGAGCCAGATATTGGAGAAATCTAGCAAAGATTTCTTCAAAAATTATACAAGGTATGATAATTATAACCTATCCACTAGTGGTTATGTCAGCCGTCATTACGAAACTTATTTCAAAAAAAAAGCAAGATCAAACTACTAGCAGAGAGGAAATAGCAGTATTAACAAATATTGGAGCAGATGAAGGTGTTTTTTCAAATAAAGAACATAAAATAATTCAAAATTTACTTAAACTCAAGAATGTGAAGGTATCAGAAATAATGACACCAAGAGTAGTTGTTGCTGTTGCCGATGAAAAATTAGATCTAAAGGATTTTTTAAAGAATAAGGATTATCTAAAGTTTTCTCGTATCCCAATATATTCAAAAAATGATGAATATATAACTGGGTATGTTTTCAGGCAAAAAGTTTTTGAAAAACTTGCAGAAGACCAACATAAGTTAAAATTGAAAGATATTAAACGAGAGATTGTTATGGTTCCAAATACTATTGTTCTATTTACTTTGTGGGAAAAACTATTGGAGAAAAAAGAGCATATTGCTTTAATTGTAGATGAATATGGTGGTATAGATGGAATTGTTACAATGGAAGATATTATTGAAACATTGCTTGGTCTTGAAATAGTTGATGAAACAGATACAATAACTGACATGCAAAAATATGCCAGGGATAGATGGAAGGAAAGACAAGCGAAATATAATATAATAGACAGATTAGATAAACAAGAAAAAACGCCACCTAACAATGTGTCTTAATTAATGCTTGCTTTAAACAAGTCTCAAAGTTTTCACATTTTTATAGACCTTATTTTCCTAGCGAAAAAACAGTTGGGTATTTAAACGCACTAACCATATACAAAACCGTTATCTGTAATTAAAGCCATTTTTATTGTTTTTTTTTTAAAACTATATTACCTTTGACCTTAATTAAGTAATAAATGACTTTTATACAATTACATCATCATCATTTTCATATTTGCCCTCAGGCGAAGTGTTAATGATATGTAATTAATTTAAGATATCTAAAAAAACACCGTCTGAGTAAATCAGACGGTGTTTTTTTATTCTCCAAGGTTTACTCAGACTATTTAAAAAAGAAAAATGAGTAAACTAAAAATTGCCGTTCAAAAAAGCGGAAGACTAAACGAAGATTCGTTAAAACTCTTAAAAGATTCTGGCATTGGCATCAACAATGGCAAAGACCAATTAAAAGTTATAGTAGATAATTTCCCTTTGGAAATTTTATACTTGCGTAACTCTGATATCCCTCAATATTTAGAAGACGGAACAGCAGATATTGCAATAGTGGGAGAAAACCTATTAATAGAAAAACAAAAACAGGTTGAAATTGTTCAAAAATTAGGGTTCTCCAAATGCAAAGTTTCACTAGCTGTACCAAAAGAAGTTAAGGAGGATTCCATTAATTACTTTAATGGAAAAAAGATAGCAACTTCCTACCCTATAACTTTACAAGCCTATTTAGACAAAAATAACATCCAAGCCGAAATACACACTATTTCTGGCTCTGTTGAAATTGCACCTAATATTGGATTAGCGGATGGTATTTGTGACATTGTTAGTTCTGGAAGTACTTTATTTAAAAACGGATTAAGAGAAACGCAAGTTATTTTAAAATCGGAAGCAGTATTAGTAAAGTCACTTCAGTTGAATGATGAGCAAGAAGAAATTCTAAGCAAATTATTGTTTAGAATAAATGCTGTCTTGAGAGCAAAAAACAGCAAGTATATATTACTAAATGTTCCCAACGAAAAAATTAAAGCCATCACAAATATTTTACCTGTTTTAAAAAGCCCTACTATTCTTCCTTTAGCTGAAAAAGGTTGGAGTTCATTGCACTCAGTTATTGATGAAAATCAATTTTGGGAAGTCATAGATGAACTAAAAACTGAAGGAGCAGAAGATATTTTAATTATTCCAATCGATAAAATGGTGTTATGAAGACATACAATAAGCCCAATAAAGAACAATGGGAAAAACTAGTTCAGCGTCCTGTTATTAATGATGAGCAACTTAGCCAAACCGTAAGCTCTATTATTGATGATGTAAAACAAAATGGAGACCATTCATTGATCAAATATGCAAAAAAGTTTGACGGTGTAAATCTGAACAGTTTAACTGTTTCAGTAGAAGAAATAAACAATGCCATTGAAAAAGTACCTCAAGAGTTGAAAGATGCCATACAGGTTGCTTACAATAATATTTCCATTTTTCACAAAGCACAAGAAATACAAGAAGAAGTAATTGAAACTACTCCTGGTGTTAAATGCTGGAGAAAATCAGTAGCCATTGAAAAAGTAGGCTTGTATATTCCTGGAGGAAGCGCTCCTTTATTCTCAACCATTTTAATGTTAGGTATCCCTGCACAAATTGCTGGATGCAAGAAATTGGTATTGTGTACTCCTCCAAATAATAATCAGGAAATCAATCCAGCTATTTTGTACACAGCCAATCTTGTTGGCATTAGTGAAATTTATAAAACAGGTGGTGCTCAAGCTATTGCTGCCATGGCATATGGTACTGAAACGATCCCTCAAGTATATAAAATATTTGGGCCAGGAAATCAATACGTAACCAAAGCTAAAGAGTTGGTACAACAATCTGGTGTTGCTATTGATATGCCTGCTGGACCAAGTGAAGTTTTAGTCATTGCTGATGATTCTTGTAATCCTGCTTTTGTTGCCTCAGATTTATTATCACAAGCAGAACACGGAATAGATAGTCAGGTCTTTTTATTAAGCGATAATCAAAAGGTTAATGAAAAATGTTTAACAGAAGTATATCAGCAAATAGAACTTATACCAAGAAAAAAAATAGCTCTAAAAGCATTAGAGAATAGCAAAGCTATCGTTTTAAATAACTTGGATGAGTGTATCTCTTTTAGTAATCAATATGCCCCTGAACACTTAATCATTGCTACAGAAAGAGCTAATAAATACATAAATAAAATCATCAATGCTGGGTCTGTATTCTTAGGTAATTATAGCTGTGAATCTGCAGGAGATTATGCCAGTGGAACCAACCATACTTTGCCAACTAATGGTTATGCTAAAAGCTACAGTGGCGTGTCTTTAGACAGTTTTATAAAGAAAATAACCTTTCAAGAATTGAGTAAAGAAGGCATTAATAACCTTGGTAAAACTATTGAGCTAATGGCTGAAGCAGAAGGTTTAATAGCACACAAAAATGCGGTTAGCTTAAGACTAAAAGAAAACAATAATGATTAATATAAAAAACATTGTTCGCCCAAACATAATAGAACTCCAACCCTACTCTAGTGCCAGAGATGAGTTTAATAGTAAAGATGGGATATTTTTAGATGCCAATGAAAATCCATTTGGCAGTTTAAATCGGTATCCTGATCCATACCAAAAGGAGTTAAAACAAGAATTAGCAAATAAAAAAGAGGTCGATACCAATGCAATTTTTGTTGGAAACGGAAGTGATGAAGTAATTGATTTAGCTTTCAGAATATTTTGTAGACCAGGAATCGATAAGGCACTTACCTTCTCTCCTACTTACGGTATGTATGATGTATCAGCTTCTATTAACAATATTGCTTTATTGAAAATTCCATTAAATAAAGATTTTCAATTTGATATGAATATGGTAAGCCCCTATTTAAATGATAAAAGTATTAAACTCATTTTTATATGTTCCCCTAACAACCCTTCAGGTAATTTGATGGATAAAAGTGATATTGAATTTATCCTCAACAACTTTAATGGGATCGTTATAATTGATGAAGCCTATATCGATTTTGCTGAAAAGGAATCGTTAATCAACCTAATTAGTAAATACAACAATTTAGTTATAAGTCAGACTTTCAGTAAAGCCTGGGGTTTAGCGGCTGCAAGAGTTGGAATAGCTTATGCAAATAAAGAAATTATTTCTTTTTACAACAAGGTGAAACCTCCATATAATGTTAGCGAGTTAAGCCAAAAAGCAGCAATAAAAGCTCTAAAAAATTACAGCAGCTATCAAGAAAATTTGAAAATCATACTCAAAGAAAAAAAACAATTAAAAAATAATTTGCTAGAACTCGATTTGGTGAAGAAAATATATCCTTCAGATGCAAATTTCTTATTAATTGAAGTAGACAATGCCGATAAAATTTACACCTTTTTAGTATCTAAACAAATCATTACCAGAAACAGAAATAAACAGGTAAGCAACTGTATTAGAATATCTGTGGGTACTTCAGAAGAAAACCAAAAATTAATAACAGCACTTAAAAATATATTATGAAAAAAGTCTTATTTATAGATAGAGACGGGACCTTAGTTATAGAACCGCCATTAGATTATCAGTTAGACAGTTTAGAAAAATTAGTCTTTTATCCTGGAGTTTTTCAATGGTTATCTAAAATTGCTATGGAACTTGATTTTGAATTGGTTATGGTAACCAATCAAGATGGTTTAGGAACTGACTCCTTTCCTGAAGAAACTTTTTGGCCTGCTCAAAATAAAATTATTCAAGCTTTTAAAAATGAAGGAATCGAATTTAACGAAATCCTTATTGACAAAAGTTTTCCTGAGGATAATGCTGCTACCCGAAAACCTAGAACTGGATTGTTAAACAAATACATTTATGGCGATTACGATTTAGCCAATTCATTTGTAATTGGCGACAGACAAACAGATATAGAACTTGCTAAAAACCTCAAAGCTCAGGGGATTTTTATTGGGGTTAAATGTGAAGAGGCTAAGCTATCTACCACCAATTGGGCTAATATATATAACTTCTTAAAAGCCTTTCCTAGAAAAGCTACAGTAGCAAGAAAAACAAATGAAACAGACATTTGTGTGACAGTTAACTTAGACGGCAATGGCCAATCCAAGCTAGATACTGGAATTGGGTTCTTTAACCATATGTTGGAACAAATCGCTAAACACGGAAATCTAGATCTAGAAATAAGGCTTAAGGGCGATTTAAACATTGATGAACATCACACCATTGAAGATGTTGCTATTACATTAGGAGAAGCTTTTTTAAAAGCATTAGGGAGTAAAAAAGGAATAGAGCGTTATGGGTTTTTGTTACCAATGGACGAGAGTTTGGCACAAGTAGCCATAGATTTTGGTGGGCGATCATGGCTTGTATGGCAAGCAGATTTTAAGCGCGAAATGATTGGAGAAATGCCTTCCGAAATGTTTATGCACTTTTTTAAATCATTTTGTGATGCTGCTAAATGCAACTTAAATATAAAAGCAGAAGGAGATAATGAACACCACAAAATTGAGGCAATTTTTAAAGCTTTTGCTAAAGCAATAAAAGCAGCAATTAGCAAAACAAATAATTACAGCATACCAAGCACTAAAGGAACATTATGATAGCAATTATAAAATACAATGCAGGTAATATAAAGTCTGTGCAAAATGCATTAAAGCGTTTAGGTTATGAAAGCTATATAACCGATGATCCTACCACCATATTGAATGCCCAAAAAGTAATCTTTCCAGGAGTTGGTGAGGCAAGTACGGCTATGAAGTATTTAAAAGAAAGAGGTTTAGATGAGCTTATCAAATCTGTTACACAACCTTTTTTAGGTATTTGTTTAGGACTACAGTTAATGTGCAATAAAACGGAGGAAGGCAATACCAAATGCTTAGGCATTTTTGATACCGATGTAAAAAGGTTTCCTCTAAAGGATAAAGTACCTCATATGGGTTGGAATAATTTTGAATCTATCCAAGGTGAACTATTTAACAAGATCCAAAAAAGTGATGATGTGTATTATGTACACAGTTATTATGCGGATCTAAATAAAGATACGGTTGCAGTTTGTAATTATATTACTCCATTCAGTGCTGCATTGCAAAAAGGTAATTTTTACGCTACCCAATTTCATCCCGAAAAATCAGCTGGTATTGGAGAGCAAATACTTAAAAGATTTTTAGAATTATGAGAATCATACCCGCAATAGATATTATAGAAGGCAAATGTGTTAGACTTTCTAAAGGAGATTATAATACTAAAAAAATATATCATGAAAACCCTTTAGAAATTGCAAAAGCGTTTGAAGATAATGGCATCGAATACTTGCACTTAGTGGACTTGGATGGAGCAAAATCCCAACACATTATTAATTACAAGGCATTGGAAAGTATTTGTACAAAAACAAACTTAAAGGTTGATTTTGGAGGTGGATTAAAATCGGATGAAGATGTGAGAATTGTTTTTGAAAGTGGAGCGAATCAAATTACAGGAGGAAGCATTGCTGTAAAACAACCAGAAGTTTTTAAAGGATGGTTAAAGAAATATGGAGCTAATAAAATCATTTTGGGAGCAGATTGCAAGGACAGAAAAATTGCTACTTCTGGATGGTTAGAAACATCTAAATTAGATGTAGTAGATTTCATTAAAAAATATGAGCAGGAAGGTGTAAAATATGTTATTAGTACAGATATAGCTAAAGACGGAATGCTTTTAGGAACATCCAATAAATTATATAAAGAAATTATGAATAAATCTAATGTTAAACTAATTGCCAGTGGTGGGGTTTCCAATATTGAAGATCTAATTCAACTTAAAAAATTAGGTTGTGAAGGAGCCATTATTGGTAAAGCATTTTATGAAGGAAATATCACATTATCTCAACTGAAGGAGCTATGTTAAAAAAGAGAATTATACCATGTCTAGACATCAAGGATGGAAGAACCGTTAAAGGAGTAAATTTTATAGATATAAGAGATGCAGGAGATCCCATAGAACTGTCCAAAAAATACGTTCAACAAGGTGCAGATGAACTGGTGTTTTTAGATATCACAGCAACAATAGAAAATAGAAAAACATGGATTGAATTGGTAACAAATATTGCTGAAGATGTTAATATACCTTTTACCGTTGGCGGTGGCATTAATTCTGTTGAAGATGTGCGTAATTTAATTAAAGCAGGGGCTGACAAGGTAAGTATTAATTCTTCAGCAGTTAAACGACCTGAGCTAATAAATGAAATAGCACAAGAATTTGGCAGTCAATGCGTGGTTGTTGCAGTAGACACTAAATTTGAGGAAGACGAGTGGAAAGTGTTTATTCATGGAGGAAGAACTCCTACTACATTAAAAACTGTGGATTGGGTGAAACGAGCAGAAATGCTTGGAGCTGGAGAAATTCTCTTAACGTCCATGAACAATGATGGAACCAAAAATGGCTTTGATTTAGATATTACCAATCAAGTTACCGAAGCTATAAACATACCTGTAATTGCATCTGGTGGAGCAGGAAAACTAGCACACTTTAAAGATGTTTTTGAACAAACAAAAGCCACTGGTGGATTAGCGGCAAGTATTTTTCATTATGGCGAAATACCCATCAACAAATTAAAAAATTATTTAGACGCACAAAAAATAGCAATAAGAAAATGAATATAGATTTTACAAAAGGAAACGGTTTAGTACCCGTAATTATTCAGAACAACAATACCTTACAAATATTGATGTTGGGTTATATGAATGAAGAAGCTTACACTAAAACCAAAAAAGAAAATAGAGTTACCTTTTTTAGCAGAAGTAAAAACAGACTTTGGACAAAAGGGGAAGAATCTGGTCACTTTTTAAATGTAATTGATTTACAAATAGACTGTGATAACGATACCATCCTTATTAAAGTGAGTCCAATTGGACCTACCTGTCATACTGGGAATCATTCTTGTTTTAAAGAAGAAACATCAAAAGGGTTTGTTTACGATTTAGAAGCGACTATTAATCAACGAATTGATGAGGATGATAAAAATTCCTATACTAACAATTTATACCGAAGAGGAATAAATAAAGTAGCTCAAAAAGTTGGTGAAGAAGCAGTAGAACTGGTTATTGAAGCAAAAGATAATGACCCTGATTTGTTTAAGAATGAAGCAGCAGATTTATTATATCATTATTTAATACTATTAAAACTGAAAGACTTTACATTTGCTGACATTGAAGGTGTTTTAAAAAAAAGAAAAAAAGCAGATAACAACGTATGAAGTTCATTGCTACTACTCCCCTAATCTGAAAATTATTTCGATTTTTCAGAAGGTTAGTTTTCTTTTACTAAATTCGTATTCGAACCATTGCAACGAAAAGCGTTATACAAAACCGTACCTAATTTGAGAAAATATGAGATTCAAAAGTTTAATTTTCTCAATACTATTTCTTTCTTCTGCAAACAATATACTATTTGCACAAAAATTCGAACCAGAAAATGGTAAATGTTTAGTCTTTGTAGGACAAGATTTAGAAGCAACAGGAGGTTTAGATAATTACAATAATGGCTACACTGATTATTTTGACATACCTGCTGGTGTAACTATGTATACAAATTTATCTCCAAATAATGAATCCCATGGATACTACAATAAAGGATTGGACGGGATCAAAACAAAAGCCAATTGGGGAGCTGGAGATTCTTGGGCTAATCTTTATATTCAAGATTCAACCTATCAGAATAGTGCTTTTTCAATTGGTCTGTCCTTCGTAAACCATGAAAAAAATGTTGCAAATGGTAAACTTGACTACTTAATTGAAGATTTAGCTGATTGGATTAAATCTACTAGACGCCCAGTATTTTTGAGGATTGGTTATGAATTTGATGGTTGGGATTGGAACCATTATAAAAAAAAACATTATCTAAATGCATGGAAAAGAATACACTCCATTTTTAAGACTAAACAAGTAAATAATGTAGCTTTTGTCTGGCAATCTAAAGGAACAGGTTCTAATCAAAAGATATTAGAACAATGGTATCCTGGAGATGATTTAGTTGATTGGTGTGCATATTCTTACTTTGGGCAGCCTGATCAAGAAATGATTGTTTTTGCAAGGAAACATAAAAAGCCAGTATTTATTTCAGAAGCAACTCCTGTAAGACAGATAGATAATTTATACTTCGATTCTGATTTAAAAAACATAAGACTAGAAAAAATAATATGGAAAGAATGGTTCGTACCGTTTTTCAAAACAATAAATGAAAACTCAGATGTAATTAAAGCCTTTAGTTATATAAATTCGGATTGGTCTTCTCAGCCTATGTGGACTACAAATCCTACTTTTAATAAGGTCGACTCTAGAATTCAAATTAGTAAATACGTTACACAAAAATGGAAAGAAGAAATAGAAAAATCTAAATACTTGAAAGCTTCTGATGAATTGTGGAATGCAAAATTAAAAAACTAGGTACAACAACGTGTATAATTAATACTACCTCCTACTTCAAATAAAAATCATATATTTAAACAACTGATTTGCAACGACTGAAAATCCTATGGATTCTATGTCGCATAAATCATACACGAACCCGTTGTATGCCATTTGAGAGCAACCTTAGCGAAAATTGAAAACCTAGAATTATAAAAATTAAACGAGAATTATGTTAGCAGGACATTTTACAACCGCATTAATAGCAAAACAAAGGTTCCCAAAAGGAACGCTACTCTATTTTTTAATTATATCACAATTACAGGATTTGTTGTGGTTTACCTTTCATTATTTAGGACTTGAATCTACTGAACCAAGTGATGCCTTTGATGCAACTTTAAGTGATATGTCAGTTGATATGCTATATAGTCACGATTTGTTGCCTCTATTCTTTTGGTTAGCTATTGTGTTCGTAATAGGAAAATTCTTATTTAAAAGCACACAAATAGGATTAGTAAGTATGGCTTTAGTCTCTATCCATTTTGTATTAGATTTCTTTTCTGGTCATATACATCATATGTTTGGAGCAGATACAATGGAAACTGGTCTTGGCTTGTATGCTTCCAGCCCATATTTAGCCATTTTCATAGAAGCTATATTTAGCGTTGGAGCACTTTGGTATTTCTTTAGAGAAGAAACGAAAAAGGGCATTATTCGAACTGCAAAAAATAGAGTTGCTATTATTTCTGTTTTCACTTATGGAATTATTTTTATGCTACTAATTGCAACGCGTTCTTTTAGAGATTTATTCAGTATTCCTGAATTTGATTTAGGTTTTAACACCAATATGCCTACGTTGATTTTTACTTATGGAGCAATGCTTTATTGCTTGAATTATTTTGTGCCGAAATTTAAGACAAAAGAGTAGTTACGAAAATATAAAAAACATAGGACGTTTATGGCTTATTCGAAATTTTGTACTTATTTACAGAGTCCGTTAAATATAAAATTTAGCATTTAAGCGAAAAATATAAAAGCAAAATATTTATATTTAGCTAAGAAATAAACCGAAACGATAGTGCTTATCAACTGCCCTATGTTTCTTATACTAACCGTTGTAGCACATTATACCCAAAAACAATGAATGCCCTAAAATCTGACATTCACTATTTAAAGAATGAGGAACTATATTTAATTGCTACCATGCCATTGTGCCCAATCTTTCATATTACCAAATAAGACATTCCTTCCTGAAGAACCATTGGTAAGTATTATAATACCAGATCTCGATTCAAAATCGAGCATAAAACCAGAATGCCAACCCTCATTAGAACCTCCATGACCATGCAATGTGAAATCTCCAAAACGATTCATTTCCATATAGCCCATTCCGTAATTGCCTCCAGATAATTCCGTGGGAGAGGTTAAAAGACCCAAACTCTTTTTAGATATTACTGGGTTTTTTGAAAAGGATGCTTTGGCAAAAAGAATTAGGTCATCCAGCGTAGTATGCAACCCAGCTGCTGCTTGTGCATTGAAAAGACGTAAGGGGATTTCCTGTGCTTCTTCATCATAAGCATTAGCAGAGTTTTTTAATAATTGATTGTCTAAAGTAAAGCTCGTATTTCTCATGTGCAAAGGTCTAAACACGTTTCTATCCATATAATCTGCAAAGGTTTGTCCACTTACTTCTTCAATAACTAATTGAAGTATTGAATAACCTCCCCCAGAATATTGCCATTTGCTTTCAGGTTCCATAATAAGGGTGACTTTTTCATCTGGATTACTAGCTCCTGATAATGATTTGCTAATTGAAGTTAAATCATTTTTAGATTCATATCCATCATAACCATGAACAGATAAACCTGCCGTGTGCTGTAATAAGTTTCTAATAGTTACTTTATTAGAGTCAAATTCACTAGCGGGTAATTTCCAATTTGAAATATAAACTGCTGCTGGATTATCCAAGTGAATTTTTCCTTCCTCTACTAATTTCATAATTCCCCAAGCTGTAAATGTTTTAGAGATAGAGCCTATATTAAAACCTGTATTAGTTTCAACTTTGGTTCCTTGGGCTACATTGGCAAATCCATATCCCTTTTTAATAATTACTTCGCCATCTTTAATAATAGCGATAGCCAACCCTGGAACCTTATTGGTTTGTAAAGCGTCTGGTGTGGTTGCATCTAACGTTTTTAATAATTCATTTTCAGAAGTCATTTGAGCATTAACGATACCTAATGTTAGTGCCATTGTGATAATTGTAATAATAGTTTTCATTTTTAATTAGTTTTAAATTCGAAGCAAACCTAGAATTGTATTTCCACCGATTATAAACAATTTGATGAACCTAGCGTATTGCATGACATACGATTATTTGTGATATTTAAAGTACCTTTATCATCTAATTTGAATCGTTTACATTATAAAAAGAGCCATTTATAAAATAAAAGTTATCACCTTGAGTTCGCACCATAGCTTTGTGTCAAAATCATAAAAAATTAGAGAAAATGACACAAAAAAAATTATTTAAATACGCTGCTATTTTATTAGGGTTCATCATTGTATTAATGGTGATTTTAAGAAACTCTCAAAGTGAGCTTTTCACAATACTTTCGGCATCACTAGGCTTAGTTATCTTTTACACACTTCTATATTACCTCTTTCAAACAGAAAAGATAAAATTTGGAGTCACCAATCCAATCGTAAAATATCTCTTTTATGGAATTAGTATTCCGCTATTAATTTACGGAGTACAAGTAACTGCTGGAAATGATGGATTTTTTAAAAACACCGTTAGGATTCTTTTGGCTCTTGAAATTACATACTTAATTTTCTCATGGATCTATAAATACCGAAAAGGCATTCAAAAGCTTAAAAATGACAAATTGGAAGCAGAATTGATGCTTTTAAAAAATCAAATAAACCCTCATTTTTTCTTTAATACATTAAACAATTTATACTCCTTAATTAAGAAAGATGCTGATGCTGCTCAAGATTATGTTTTAAAGCTATCAGATTTAATGCGATTCACCATTTACGATAGCGGAAAAGAAACTGTGCATTTGAAAGATGAAATTCATTATTTAATCAATTTTATTGAATTACAAACTGCTAGATACCATAAGGACATTGATGTGAATTTTGAAAAGGCTATTAAAAATTCAGAAGCTTCGGTAGCGCCTTTACTTTTTATCATTTTATTAGAAAACGCATTTAAGCATGGTGTTGAAAAAGCAACTGAAGGTGCATTTGTGCATATAGAACTAATTGAAGACGATAGCAAAATAAGTTTCAAGGTCAAGAATAATTTCGACGAAGAAGAACCTTCAGAAAATAGTGGTATTGGACTTAAAAACCTTAAAGATCGTTTAAATATATTGTATTCAAATTCATATCAATTATCGCATAGCATAGAGAATGGCATCTATTCAACAACTTTAGAACTTTATAAAAAATGATAAAATATATAATTGTAGACGATGAGTCGGCTTCGCATGATAATATTAAAGATTATGCGAGTAACCTATCGTATCTATCCTACCAAAAAAGTTGTTACAATGCATTTGAGGCCCTTGAATATCTAAATAAACATACAGTCGATCTTATTTTTTTAGATATCAATATGCCCAAGCTTTCTGGTTTAGACTTTTTAAAAACGCTTTCTAAAACACCAAAAATTATCATAACTACAGCATATAAAGAATTCGCCTTAGAGGGTTATGAACTGAATATTGATGATTATTTATTAAAGCCATTTAATTTCAGTCGATTTGTAAAAGCGGTTAGTAAGGTTTATGATTCATTAACAAATAAATCTATACCTATACAAAATTCTGAAGTTTCTGAAGACAGCAAGATTTTTATTAAAGAAGATAAAAAATATTATCAAATAAAATTAAAGGATATTCTTTTTATTGAAGCCTATGGTAATTATGTAAAAATAAATATGATTGATAGAATAATTGTTTCACATCAATCCTTAACGTCCTTCACTCATAACTTAACAGAAAATCAATTTATTAGAGTTCACAAATCTTTTATTATTTCAATAGATAAAATTGAATTGATTGAAGGCAATAGAATACTTATTAAGCATCATAAAATTCCAATAGGCAAAATGTATAAGCATAATGTAAATCGATTAATAAAATAAAATTATTCAAAAACGTGCTACAACAACGTGCATAATCAATTGCTGGTTCTGCTTATACTCAAAAAATCCTCTCGGATTTTCTATTAGGTTTTTAATTGCTAACTTTCGTGTTTAATCACGCAACTATTATTATACACAACCGTTTGCAACAAACAAAAAAAATCAAAACTTATGAAATACAAATTTAATCGTAAAACAATATTTGAATTCCAAAATTTAATGTTCGTTTCAACCATTTTTATTGTTCTATTATGCTTTTCTTGTAAGGAAGAATCCAACTCGTTAAAAAACTCAGAAAGTGATTTAATAACGAAAATAAATGCTGTTCAGGAGCAAGTGATGGCACAAGGAAACATGACAGAAGTAGAGGAACAGGCTTTATTAAGTTTATGTAGCATTGTGTCGCATGATGACGGTTTAGCAACTTATACTACTGACAATAGTATGATATTAAAAGATGTAGAAATTACCCCAGTGTATAATGGTTGTGAAGGACTCTCAATAGAAGTAACAAGAGAATGTTTTAATAATAAAGTTTCGACATTTATTAAGCGAGAGTTTAACTTGAGTGTATCTAAAGATTTAAATCTTTCTGAACCTAAACTGGTAGAAGTTTTTTTTATAATCAACGAAAACGGAAATTTAACTGGCATGAAAGTGAGAGATTCAGAAGTAACCGTTCAGGCAGAAATCTTAAGAGTGCTTAGAAAAATGCCTGTGATGAAACCTGCTAGCCACAATGGTGAAAGTGTTTCTGTATTATGTTCTATCATTGTAAAATATGGAAATAATGTAGAAGTTGATGTTGTTTATATTTCTGAAAGACCCGATTAATCTTTAATAATACTAACTAAAAAAGCCAGTTGCCAACAATGGCTATAAGCAATTACTTGTTCTCGCCTACTTCTGAAATTCCTCGCGAATTTTCTAGTTGGTTTTGTATTTACTAAATTAGGTGCTTAAACACACAAAAAAACTTATACAATCACGTTGGCGGTAATTTGAATAAATGAATTAACTTTTATAAAATAAAACAGATACACTTTTACAATAAAACAAAAACATAAAACCATGAGAAAAAAAATATTTCTTGCCATAGCAAGTATCATTATTCTTATTATTATCGTCTTATACATAACAAGCAGACCAACATCAACAGAAGATGGTGCATTTAGTCCATCACCATTGGCTTTAAAATTAGCAACATCATCAACAACAGATTTTGATAACACTTCTTATGAAAATAAGTACACAGGGAATAAAAAAGTGTTAATGATTTGTACAGAAGAAAGAAACATGATTATGGCTAATGGGAAAAAGTTTTCAACTGGAAACCATCCTGTAGAAATGATGCTGCCAATGTTGCATTTAAGGAATGCTGGTTTTGATATTGATATTGTAACTCCAACAGGCAAACCAGTGAAAATAGAAATGTGGGCCATGCCAGAAGAAGATGAAGATGTAAAAGCTATTTATTCAGAATACAAACAACAATTTGAGAACCCAAAAAATCTATCAGATTTCGTTGAAAATGCAATGGATAATAATTCTGATTATATCGCAATATATATTCCCGGAGGACATGGCGCAATGCTTGGACTTCCTAAAAACAAGGATTTAAATAAATTAATTCATTGGTCTTATGATAAAGATTTGTTTATGCTTGCCATTTGTCATGGCCCAGCAGCATTGTTAGCCGCGAATTTAGACAGTGATAAAGATTCATTCGTTTATAAAGGTTATAAAATTGCTGCATTTCCAGATGCTGTCGATGAGCAAACACCTATGATTGGATATATGCCAGGTAAAATGCCTTGGAAATTCGGAGAGAAATTAAACAATTTGGGAGTTACAATTATTAACCAAGAAGCCGATAATACGTGTTATGTAGACAGGAAATTAATTACTGGAGCTAGCCCTCAAGCTGCTAACGATTTTGGAAAATTAGCAGCAACTGAACTACTTAAGGATGTAAATAAATAAAAAAACTAGCGCCAACAAAATGTATAATTAATTGCTTTCTGAATTTCCTATAGGAAATTCACGTAATTAATTACTTTAGTGCCACGACGGAAAGCACTCATGTACTTCCCGGAACTAATCATACACACCAAGTTACTTGCAAGAGAAAAAAAAACCATAAAACTAAGATGAACTCATTTTTAGCAAATATTATAATTCGGACAACTCTTAAGTTCGGGGGTAAAAGAAAATATCCAAAAGGAATCCCCTCTGAATATAAGCTTGCAAAAGAATACCGGCAATCTGTTATTTCCCTGAAGCGTAATTTTAAGAATTTAATACTTATAATAATAGGAATTTTTTCTGCTTCCTTTGGTTTTAAGGGTTTTCTGTTAACAAACGATTTTATCGATGGGGGAGCTACAGGGATTTCATTACTTTTAGCTGCAATTACAGAAATCCCTCTTTACATTCTTATAATTGGTGTAAACCTTCCATTTATATTTCTTGGATATAAAATTATGGGGAAACGCTTTGCTTTAAAGACAGCCCTGGCAATTATTGGACTTGCACTTTGTGTTGCAATCGTTCCCTTTCCAAACGTTACAGACGATGATTTACTTGTCGCAATTTTTGGTGGTTTTTTTCTTGGAGCGGGAATAGGACTTTCGATCAGAGGTGGTGCAGTAATTGACGGAACTGAAATTCTTGCAATTTATTTGAGCAGAAAACTTTCCACAACAATTGGCGATATTATAATCCTGATTAATATTATTATTTTTTCTTTCGCAGCGTATTTACTTTCTATTGAAATTGCCCTCTATTCGATGATAACTTATATCGCTGCTTCTAAAACATTGGATTTCATAATTGAGGGTATCGAAGAATATATTGGCGTAACAATCATTTCTTCACAGAGTACCCGTATAAAAGAAATGATAATTGATAAATTGGGGCGTGGTGTGACGATTTATAAAGGCCAAGGCGGTTATGCCAAAAATGGTGTTTCAAAAGAAATGGATATTATCTACACTGTCATTACACGTTTAGAGTTAAATAAATTAAATACAGAAATCGAAAAAATTGAGCCAAATGCTTTTATTGTAATGAACAGCATAAAGGATATAAAAGGAGGTATGATAAAAAAAAGGCCCTTAAAACATTAACGGGAGAAACGCCAGCAGGTAACAACGAATATAAGTAATACGGGGATTTGTTCTCAACCGAAAGGTTTGGTTATATTTGGTAACACCGCCAAAACCTTTTTTTTTTGGATCATTAGAAATGAAAAGATAATAACTCCAAAACAAGTTTTCGGCTCTGTGCTTGATTGAAAGTAAAGTCCGCTTTTACGCCAGCACAACTCATAGCCAAAACCCTAGGTAGCAATTAAATTAATCCATATGAAAGTTACAACCGAAAAAATGAAAAGTTTGCCAATATGATATTTGCAACCATTTATCCACTTTACCTGAATAGACTGGAGAAAAACGGAAGAACAAAAGAAGAACTCAATCAAGTAATTAATTGGTTCATTGGTTTTGATCAAGATGCTTTACAAGCAATTATTGATGAAAAAGCAACCTTTGGAACATTTTTTCAAAAAGCTAAAATAAATCCAAACGCACACTAGATTAAAGGAGTCGTTTGTGGTTATCGAATTGAAGAAATTGAGTATGAATTTGAATTGTATAAACAATGTAGACGTATGGAAAAGTTGATTGATGAATCGGCAAGAGGCCGTAAAATGGAGAAAAATTTGCGTGAATAAAAAAAGTAGAAACTAGTCCTAACAAAACCTAAACTGCATTAAAACACAGTTTTTCCAATCATCCAAAAATGAAAAAAATAATGTTTATTGTTTTTGTCTTTCATTATTATGCTTATCAACCACAAATAGTGACTATTCCAGATATTTAATTTAAAACAGAGTTATTGAAAAACTACAATATTGATATAAATAATGATGGTGAAATTCAATATAGTGAAGCAGAATTATACAATGGACATATTGACGTTTCTTTTAATTTTAAAGAAAAAAATTATATATATTGTGTAATAGGTATTGAAGCGTTTATAAACTTAACTCATTTTTCTTGTAATGAACAACCTTTAACAGAAATAGATTTAAGTAATAACATTGCTCTTATGGAATTAGCTCTTATTGGAAATCAACTGACTGAAATTAATATTTCAAACAATATAAATTTAATAAAATTAAATTGTTCACATAATCAAATTTCAAACATAGACATAAGTAACAACCTAAATTTGTCAGAATTTAATTTTGCCTCTAATAATATAAATAGTATTGATTTAAGTAATAATATTTCTCTAAGAAGAATAATCTGCAATAATTCGTTGGGAGAAATTGATATTTCAAACTTAATAAATTTAGAATCTTTTGTATGTAATTATTGCGAACTTAATGATATAGATTTAAGTAATAATATAAATCTAAATTTTCTTTATCTTGAATATAATAATCTAGTTTCATTAGATGTAAGTAATAATATTTATCATATTATATGAATGAAGAAGCTTACACTAAAACCAAAAAAGAAAATAGAGTTACCTTTTTTAGCAGAAGTAAAAACATTATAGAATATTATTTACCTTTTCATTATGCAAAACCATAGTAGTTTCGGTGCTTTGGATATAATCTAAAGTAGATAGTCTATCGAGAATAAAGCTCCTTAACTCATCAGAGTCCTTCACTCCTATGTGCAAAATAAAATCATTGTTGCCTGCCATATGAAATAATTGTATAACACCAGGGAATTTAGATGCCTTCTCTTTAAAATCTGCAATTATGGAACGGTGTTGTTTGTTTAGCTTAATTGCTAACATTACCTCAATATTAAGACCTAGTTTTTTTTGATCGATTTGGGCAAAAGCCCCTTTAAAATACCCTTTCTGGATTAGTTTCTTAATTCTATCGTGTGTGCTAGATTGTGCAATTTCAACTTTTGCAGCAATCTCTTTGTTGGATAGCCGTGCATTATTCAGCAATAGTCTCAAAATCTGAATATCTTTCGAATCTAGTTCATCTTTCATAGTAATAACGAATTTATTTCGTTCTAAACAAAACATAAAGGAATATTATTGCATAAATATCACCTTTAATGTACTATTGTACGAAAATAATGAAATATATGGAATTAAATAAACAATAATCACAATCTTTCCAAATGAATGAAATAAAAATATTTTCTCCAGCGACTGTCGCTAATGTTGCCTGTGGCTTCGATGTGTTAGGCTTTTGTTTAGACAGTGTCGGTGATGAGATGACAATTAGAAAAGTCGACAAAAAAGGGATTAAAATTAGTAGAATAGAAGGATTCGATTTACCCTTTGAAACCGAATTAAATGTTGCTGGAGTTTCTGCTCTAGCTATGTATGATGCTATTAATCCTGATTATGGTTTCGAAATTGAAATCTACAAAAACATAAAACCTGGAAGCGGTATTGGTAGTAGTGCAGCCAGTGCCGCTGGAAGTGTTTTTGGAATGAACGAACTTTTAGGGAGGCCGTATAATAAAACCGAATTAACACAATTTGCTATTAAAGGAGAAGCATTGGCTAATGATTGTGAGGTGGCAGATAATGTGGCAGCAGCTTTGTTTGGGGGGTTTACCTTAGTAAAAAGCCTATCACCTTTAGAAATTTTACAAATTCCATCACCAGATAACTTATATGCAACCATTATTCATCCACAAATAGAAATTAAAACATCTGTATCTAGAGCTTTTCTACCAAAAGAAGTAAAGCTTCAAGACGCGATTACACAGTGGGCAAATTTTGGAAGTTTGATTCATAGCATGCATACTAATAATTATGAATTGATGCGAAGATCGCTACACGATGTAATTATAGAACCACATAGAAGTAAATTGATTCCACATTACTTGGATGTTAAAAATGAAGCATTAAATGCAGGAGCATTAGGCTCTGGCATTTCAGGTTCTGGACCTTCGGTTTTTTCTTTATGCAAGGGAGTTGAGACAGCTAACAATGTGAGAGATGCCATAAAAAAAGTGTATTCAAAAACTGGGATTGAATTTGATATTCACGTCTCAAGAATTAATACAGAAGGAGTTAAAGTTCTTTAGGTAAATAAAAAACATCACGCGTCATTATATAAGTAAAACACTTAATATTATTGAATTCGTGGCAAAAGTCAAAAAAATAATGAATTACTACAGTTTAAACAAAAAAGCGCCTAGCACATCTTTTAAAAATGCCGTTATAAAAGGATTAGCACCAGATAAAGGCTTATATTTTCCAGAACTCATTAGCCCTTTGCCTAAGGCATTTTTCAATGACATCGATAATTTATCTCATTCTGAAATTGCCTTTGAAGCTATTAAGCAATTTGTATCATCAGATATTCCAGAGGATATTTTAAAGAACATTATTAATGAAACGCTATCATTTGATTTTCCTATTGTGGAGTTGAATAAAAACATTTCAACTTTAGAACTCTTCCACGGACCAACCATGGCATTTAAAGATGTTGGTGCTCGCTTTATGGCACAATGCTTAGGTTATTTTAACCAGAACAACAGCAATGATGTTACTGTACTAGTAGCAACATCTGGTGATACCGGTGCTGCTGTAGCCAATGGCTTCTTAGGAGTAAAAGGTGTAAATGTGGTCATACTCTACCCTAGTGGAAAAGTAAGTGATATTCAAGAAAAACAATTAACTACCCTAGGACAAAACATTAGCGCCTTAGAAGTTAATGGTACTTTCGATGATTGTCAAGCCATGGTTAAAACCGCTTTTTTAGACGATAACCTTACTAGTAAAATGCAATTAACTTCTGCCAATTCAATTAATGTGGCACGTTGGTTACCGCAATTATTTTACTTTATGTTTGCTTATAAAAAATTGCATAATAAGTATAAAGACATTGTATTTTCCGTACCAAGTGGAAATTTCGGAAATGTGTGCGCAGGTATAATGGCACAACAATTAGGATTACCAATTAAACATTTTATAGCATCAAATAACGAAAACAATGTGGTGACTGAGTATTTAACAACACAGTTATATAATCCGAAACCATCTGTACAAACCATAAGTAACGCCATGGATGTCGGAGATCCTAGTAACTTTATTCGTATTCAAGAAATCTATAAAAATAAATTTGAAACCTTAAAAGATAATCTGTCTTCGTTTAGTTTTTCAGATAATGAAACTAAAGCAGCTATGTTAGAAATTTATACCAATCATAATTATATTGCAGATCCACACGGAGCGGTTGGATATTTAGGCTGTAAGGCTTATTTAGAGAAAAATCCCAATGCGCATTGTGTCTTTTTGGAAACGGCACATCCAACCAAGTTTTTAGATGTTGTTGAAGATGTCATCAAAACAAAACAAGCCTTACCACAACAAATTCAATCTGTAATGGGGAAAATTAAATTGGCAACTACAATTTCTAATTACGAGGAATTTAAAGAGTATTTGTTGGAATAGCTACGTTGGAACTTATACACAACCAAAAAAACGAACACACAACAACGTATATAAAAAATAGCAGGAAAGAGATAAATCTATAGTTTAGTTCTTTTCTGCTATCTTTGTTTTTAACTGAAAAGCAGCACATATAAGTCAGCTACTTTTCATATACAAGACCGTTGCAATTGAATAAAACTATGAGTGAAACAGTCTAAGTTAATACTTCCGGTAATCGTACTCTCTCAGTTCTGCTGCACATCACTTTGGTTTGCTGGGAACGGTGTGATGGGCGATCTTATGGTGAATTTCAACCTTAAAGGTAGTGCTTTGGGGCACTTAACATCGGTCGTACAATTCGGTTTTATTTTAGGAACGCTGATCTTCGCCATTTTAACTATTGCTGACCGTTTTTCGCCATCAAAAGTGTTTTTAACCTGTGCTTTACTCGGCTCCCTATTCAATGTGGGGGTAATATGGGAAGGGAACAGTTTAGCAAGCATCCTTTCACTTCGTTTTATTACCGGCTTCTTTTTAGCCGGTATATACCCAGTAGGGATGAAAATAGCTGCGGACTATTATGAAAAAGGATTAGGCAAATCACTTGGTTTCTTAGTTGGTGCATTGGTGATTGGCACTGCATTTCCCCATTTAGCGAAGGAAATGACTGGAGCTTTTCCATGGAAATCTGTACTAATCTTAACTTCATTTCTTGGGGTGTTAGGTGGTCTATTGATGTTTATAATGGTGTCTGATGGTCCTTATCGAAAATCCGGAAACAAGTTAGAAATATCAGCTTTTTTTGGTGTATTTCGAAATCGAAAATTTCGTTCTGCGGCCTTCGGATATTTTGGCCACATGTGGGAGTTGTATGCCTTTTGGGCATTTGTACCGATCATACTAAAGACATATAGTATGGAACATCCTGAAGCTACATTTAATATTCCGTTATTGTCATTCCTGATTATAGGAATCGGTGGATTAGCCTGTGTGCTCGGTGGATATCTCGCGCAAACATTAGGAACTAAACGAATAGCCTTCATAGCACTTCTCTTATCTTGCGGATGCTGCCTTGTTTCTCCTTTGATGTTCATGACTGAATCTGAAAGCTTTTTTATTGGTTTTCTTCTTTTGTGGGGAATGGTTGTTATTGCAGACTCACCTCTTTTCTCTACACTAGTCGCTCAAAATGCATCAGCAGAAATAAAAGGGACCGCACTTACCATTGTAAATTGTATTGGTTTCTCAATAACAATAATTAGTATCCAGCTTCTGAATCTTTTGCACGCTACAATGAACCCAATGTATATTTATACAATATTAGCATTAGGCCCAATATTAGGTTTGATAGTATTATACGAAAAGAAAAAACAGCAGCTAACAAAACCTAAACTGCATTAAAACGCAGTTTAGCTAGACCGTTAGCCAATTAAAAAACTCATGACTATTAAATACAATTGGATTGGATTTTTCGCTAGAAATGCTGAATTCAGTATAATTCATTACTGATAATAGATGATAAAGGATTGATTTTAAAAATATTCAGTTAACAATTACTTTTTTTACTACTTTTTCATTGTTAGCATACATCTCAAGAAAATAAACACCCGACTTAAAACTACCAACATCTATACTATTAGTGTTTTTTTCTTCTTTAAGTATTAGTTTACCATAAACATCATAAAGAGCTAAACTACTTAGTGCCAATTCAGTGGCTATATAAATCTTATTATTCACTGGATTAGGGTATACTCTTATTGCATTATCTAGATTAATATTATCTTCAATACTTAATGGGTTTTCTTGATATATTTTTACATAATCTATGACCATAGAACTTTGATTAAATCCTGAATCTATAGTTCCTGCAAGGCCACCCATCGCAATATTAAGCAATATAAATTGGTCTTCAAAAAATGGCCATGTGCTAGCATCTTTAATTAGAGGGTTATAGGTATAAAAGCCAACACCATCCAATAAAAAAGTTATTTGTTCTGGAGACCAATTTAAAGAATATACATGAAATTCATTTGCAAGATCAGTTGCAATTGTCCCTCCTTGATTTGGGTTTCCACCATAACAGCAAGGTGTATGAAGGGCACTGTTTATATAATTTATGTCTTCAAATGGAAATATTCCATGTTCCATAATATCTATCTCTCCACAAGCAGGCCAACTAGTTGTACCATAACTTGAATCCCAGTATCCACCATCTTCATTAATATTCTTACCTAACATCCAAATTGCTGGCCAAGTTCCAGGTTCTATAGGTAATTTCGCTCTTACATCTACTCTACCATAAGTAAATGCAAATTTAGAGTTTAAACGCGCTGAAGTATAATTTTTTGAAAGACCTTGATCTGTAAAGATTTCATTTTTTGCTACTATATTTAGAAAGCCTGAATTATCCACAAAAGAATTATCTATACGATTTGTATAATGTTGTTCCTCTCCATTAGCCCAACCTACACCGGGAATAATAACCTGAGTTTGATGGTACCATTTGGTAGGGTTTATAGTTCCTGGAGTGTCAAATTCATCTTCCCAAACTAAATATGTGTATTCTACATCAATTTCATTTGGATCTGTTGGTATAGAACCATCGTCAATATTATCAATTAAGTAAGTTCCTGGAGTTGTAACACCTCCATCAATAAAAATTGTTAACCTGTTGTATGTACCACTAGCATCAACAGGTGTTGTACCATCTGAACTTAATACTGCGTTTGAAAAATCGAAAATAATAGCATCTGTCCAACCACCTCCAGGTAGTACATTTTGAGTAACCTCTACATCAGGGTTTATACCACTCTCTAACTTTAAAACTATCGTGTGTGCATTAGGATCAAACCCATAGAATGATAAAGAAATAGTATTTTGAAAATCTAAATCTATAGATCTTAATAAATCTATCGTAAAGCCCTGCCATGAATTAGATCCATCATTAAAAAATTGTCCTACATCATTACCAGAATCATTAGGATCCGTATTAAAAGAAAAACTACTTCCCGAAAAAGCAGTAAAATTATCTAAAGAATCAGAGAAATCTATTGGCATTTCTTGCGAATAAGAAATCTGTATCATAACTAAAAAGACAAGAAAAAGATTCGTATTTTTTTTTTTCATGGATGAAATATTTTAATCCGATAAATCTAAAGTTTTAATTTAAATAGTTTTAATTTTTGACCTATACAAAAACTATACAACACTGCCATTTATCACTTAAAACATATAAAAATTGTAACACTTCCTCTTTTAAAGCGTCCTAATACCATCAACAATCAATTTATTATAAATAAATCTTATATGACAATTTTAGTAGTAGGTGCAAGTGGTGCAACAGGAAGATTATTAGTAAAACAACTTTTAAAACAAGGGCAAAATGTAAAGGCTGTTGTTAGGTCTCCAGAAAGTTTAGCAGATTCCTGGAAATCGAATAGCCAACTAGAAATAATCAGCGCTAGTATCTTAGAATTAAGCGATGACAAATTAAGAGAACTTGTTATAGACTGTCAAGCAGTTGCTTCTTGTCTTGGACATAATATGACTTGGAAAGGTATTTATGGTCAGCCAAGAAGATTGGTGACAGATGCTACTCACAGAATTTGCAGCGCCATAGAAGCTAACCAACCAAGTACTCCTATTAAATATGTTTTAATGAATACTACAGGCAATCGTAATAGAGATTTAAATGAATCCATTTCATTTGGACAAAAATGTGTTATTGGACTTCTTCGATTGCTTTTACCACCACATGTAGATAATGAAAAGGCTGCAGATTATTTACGAACTAAAATTGGTCAAAGCAATCCTTGTATTCAGTGGGCTGCAGTGCGACCTGACGGTTTAATAAATGAAGAAGAAGTTACAGAGTATAAAACATTTCCCTCCCCAATTAGATCTGCCATTTTTGATGCTGGTAAAACTAGTCGTATAAATGTTGCAAACTTTATGGCTACTTTAATTTACAATAATGAAATGTGGGAAAAATGGAAAGGACAAATGCCTGTAATCTATAATAAACCCTATACAGAGTAATTAGAAAATATTTATAAATTGTTATCTTGGTATTCCATTCAACTAACAAATAACAATGATAAAATATCAAATAGAAAATAACATTTCGCCAGAGGAATTTAAAGAATTGCTTATAAAATCGACACTTGGAGAAAGAAGACCTGTAGACGATTTTAAAAGAATTAAAACTATGGTCGAAAATGCTAATTTAATTTTCACTGCAAGAGTTAATTCAAAATTAATAGGTGTAGCAAGGTCCATTACCGATTTTGTTTATTGTACCTATCTTTCCGATATAGCTGTAGATACCGAATATCAAAAACAAGGAATAGGAAAAGAGTTGATACGCTTAACAAAAAAGGAAACTCCAAAAGCTTCCCTAATACTTTTGGCAGCTCCTAATGCTGAGGGTTATTATGGACATATCGGTATGACGAAACATACTGCATGTTTTATATTGAATTCAGAAAAAGATATAAAATAAGGCTATAACAGCTTTAGAATATTCGAGGATTTGATAAAGTTATTATTAAATTTGTAGTGCATGGAAAACAAAAAAACAATAGTCATAGTTGGTGGCGGATTTGCAGGTTTAGCATTTATAAAAAACCTAGCCTCTTCTAATAAATACCATCTTATTTTAGTAGATATAAATAACTATAATTTCTTCCCTCCTTTAATTTATCAGGTTTCAACAGGTTTTATGGAGCCTTCAGCAATAAGCTATCCCTATAGAAAAATCTTAAGAGATAAAGAAAATGTTCGGTTTAGACTCGGCTCTTTAGAAAAGGTGGTTGCTTCCGAGAATAAAATTATTTTAAATAATGGGGAACTTCATTATGATATTTTAGTGATGGCAACGGGGACAGAAACTAATTTTTTCGGTAATAAAAATATTGAAGAAAATAGTTTACCCATGAAAACCATAAGCGATGCCCTAACACTGAGAAATACCCTATTTACAAGATTAGATCGTGCCACTCGCCTATCTAATAAAGAAGAACGGAAAAAGCTATTAACCTTTGTTATTGCAGGAGCAGGACCTACAGGTGTGGAGCTTTCGGGAGTTTTTTCTGAAATGAGAACACATATTCTTAAAAAAGACTATCCCGAATTGATGGATGAAGATTTAGGGGAAATCTATTTAATAGATGGGCAAGATGCTGTATTAGCTTCTATGTCTAAAAAATCACAAAACTATACTTATAAAAAACTACAGCAATTAGGAGTACATATTAAGCTGAATACCCTTGTAAAAAATTTCGATGAAGGCATTGTTTTCTTGTCTGATAAAACTGAAATTGAAACCGAAAATTTAATTTGGGCTGCTGGTATTTCAGCAAAGACCTTTGAAGGTTTTTATCCAGAAAGTTATGGCCGAGGAAAACGTTTAAAAACGGATGTGTTTAATTTGGTAGAAGGCTATTATAATATTTACGCATTAGGGGATAGCGCTATTATTTGTGGCGATCAAGAATACCCAAATGGCCATCCTCAATTAGCACAACCCGCACTACAACAAGCCAAAAATCTTGCGGAGAACCTGAGTTTAAACAATAAATCTTGGAAAGCATTCAAATACACAGACAAAGGCTCATTGGCTATTATTGGTAGAAACAAAGCTGTTATGGATGCTCCAAAGCATGCTTTCTTTTTAAAAGGGTTTATTGCTTGGTTTATATGGATTTTTGTGCATATTATGGGATTGGTTAATTTTAAAAACAAATTTAGAACCTTTTATAATTGGATAGGATATTATATTTATAAGGACCAATATTTTAGAATGATTATCGCTCCAAGGGAAAGAAAAAGTAAGGAATAAAATGATTTTTAGAGAAGCCAAAATTGAAGATATAAAACAAATCCAATTAGTTAGAAATTCAGTAAAAGAAAATATATTATCGAACCCAGATTTGGTAACCGATAAGGATTGTGAAGAATTTCTTATAGCTAGAGGAAAAGGATGGGTTTGTGAGGTTGATCAATTAGTTGTTGGATTTTCAATAGTCGACCTAAAAGAAAATAATATTTGGGCCTTATTTTTAAAACCTGAATTTGAAAAAAAAGGAATTGGCCAAAAACTACATCAATTAATGTTGAATTGGTATTTCAAAAAAACCAAAACCAATATATGGTTAGGAACAGAGCCTGGTACAAGGGCGGAACTCTTCTATAAAAAAGCTGGCTGGGTAGAAATTGGAACGCATGGAGATAATGAAATAAAATTGGAGATGTCCTTTGATAACTGGATAAAGATATAAGTTTTTTAAAATCAAATTTTAATGACCGAAATAATAGATTTAAGTCAAGAGATATATGAAGGAATGCCTGTATATAAGGATCTTCCTCAGGTAAAAATGACTATTCATAATTCTCATGAAGAATGGGATGGAATTGAAAACCCAATAAAAAAAACACCTGCAGTACATAAATTAGAATTTGGAGAACATACGGGCACTCACGTGGATGCAATCAATCATATGGCACAGCAATACGAAGGGCAATCTATCGACACCATGCCCTTGTCTATGTTTTATACCGAAGGAATTTGTTTAGACTTCTCCCATAAAGGTTTAAAAGAATTAATTGATACGCAAGAAATTGAATATGCTTGCATAAAAGCAGGAGTAGAAATTAAAAAAGGAGATACGGTTTTACTTTATACCGATCATTATAGAAAAGCTTTTAATAGTAAGGATTGGGGCAATGGTCCTGGGATTACTACAAATGCTGCAGAATGGCTAGGTGAAAAGAAAATCTCAGCCTTTGGTGTTGAGACCATGTCACCTGGAGTTCCTGGTATTTCGAATAAAGAAGTACATCATATTTGTGGAAGACTTGGTTTTACGCATTATGAAAACATGATCAACCTTTATAAATTAGTTGGTCGTGGTAGATTTCGTTTTATTGGGCTACCATTAAAAATAAGAGGGGGAACAGGTTCTCCAGTAAGAGCTGTCGCTATATTTGAGAACTAAATGATACATTTAATCATAGGAAATACAGGTTCTGGGAAAACAACCTATTCGAATAAATTAAAAGCAGAAACCCATGGGATTGTTTTTTCGATAGACCAATGGAATAGTGTTTTATTTCTTCCAGACAAGAAATCGACCGATGGTCTCGACTGGTTTTTAGAAAGAATAGACAGATCTGAAAAGATAATATTAGATTTAATAAAACAATTAGAAAATTCAAAAACAGATGCCATTCTGGATTTGGGTCTTTCAAAGGTTGCACATCGTGAAAAGTTTAGACATTTTGCTGTTTCAAATAATATTGAAATAAAGCTTCATTTTCTAGACGTCTCGAAAGAAACACGATTAAAAAGAGTTCAAAAAAGAAATTCAGAAAAAGGAGAAACTTTTGAGTTTGAGGTAACTAAAGAAAACTTTGAATTTATGGAGGCTTGGTTTGAAAAACCCAATGTATCAGAAATGAAGAATGGTATTTTAATTTCGGAATAATGAATTGTTAAACTCTTCAAAAATTAATCTCCTGAAAGAATCATCCGCCCTATATTTATACGTTTAAAACAAACAAAATGCACAAAATAGCAAGTTACATTGCAGTATTGTTTTTGGTTTTCTCGAATGGTATTCAAGCCCAAGATATCTCTTTTGAAAACTATAATCCAACTTCCACTCTAGCAGTACCCGGAGAAATTATTAATAGGGCCAAATATCCATTTATAGATATTCATGGACATCAATACAGAATGGCCGATCAAGATCTTGCTCCAGTAATTCATGCCATGGACACCCTAAACATGGGGATTATGGTTAATTTAAGTGGGCGTTCTGGAGCTAATTTAATGAAGTCTGTAAAGAACATTAAAGACCATTATCCCAACCGATTTGTTGTTTTTGCAAATATCGATTTTGATGGAGTTGGAAAAGATAACTGGACAGAGAATACGGTAGAACAACTTAGAAAAGACATACAGAACGGTGCAAGAGGACTTAAAATATACAAAAGCTTAGGATTACGAAACTTAGATATAGATGGTAATCGTATAACAGTAGATGATCCTAGACTAGATCCTATTTGGGCATTATGTGGAGAAATGGGAGTTCCAGTATTGATACATACTGCAGATCCAAAACCTTTTTGGGATGAATATGATGGAGATAATGAACGTTGGTTAGAGTTAAAAACACATCCAAGACGAAAAAGGGATGCTAACAATCCTGCTCCTTGGCAAGTTTTAATAAACGAGCAACACCATATGTTTCAAAAACATCCCAATACTACTTTTATAAATGCGCATATGGGTTGGTATGCCAATGACCTTAAAAAATTAGGGGAACTTTTGGATGAAATGCCCAATATGAATGTAGGGATTGGTGCCATCATTGCAGAACTTGGAAGACAACCCAGATTTGCTAAAGCCTTCTTTATAAAATATCAAGATCGAATTTTGTTTGGAAAAGACAGTTGGAAGCCAGAAGAATTCCCAACTTATTTTAGAGTGCTTGAAAGCAATGATGAGTATTTTCCTTATCATAAAAAATACCACGCTTACTGGGCTATGTATGGATTAGATTTACCAGATGAGGTATTAAAAAAGGTATATTATAAAAATGCATTGCGTATTGTTCCGGGCCTAGATAAGTCTCTTTTTCCAAATTAATAGTACCTATATTTTCTTCTTAATTAACTTACATTTGCAATAAGAAAGATCAGCAATTAACGCTAAATCTATTATTAAGATGAAAAGAATTTTTAGCGAACATTGGGCAGATTACGAGTTGATGGATGCTGGTAATAATAAAAAGTTAGAACGCTGGGGAAGTATCATTACCATTCGTCCCGATAGAAATGCCTACTTCACTCCTGTTCTATCTTTAAAAGAATGGCTTCAGAAAGCACATTATGAATTTCTTGAAACCACTACTAATACTGGAGTTTGGAAATCTCTAAAAAAAGAATTTCCGCTTTCAGATAATCAAGAAGCTGCAAGTTGGCAAATCAATTATAAAGATTGTGTTTTTAATCTGAAACTCACCAAATTTAAACACCTCGGTATTTTTCCTGAACAACAAAGCAATTGGGATTTTATAAAAACCAATATTAAAAAAGAAAGCAAGTTTTTAAACCTATTTGCCTATACTGGCGGCGCTTCATTAATTGCTAATAGTATAGGGGCTGATGTTTATCACTGCGATTCTGTAAAGCAAGTGATCAGCTGGGCTAAATTGAATATGGAAAGTTCTAGTCAAAATGGAATTCATTGGGTCCTTGATGATGCTTTAAAGTTTGCAACAAAGGAAGTAAAACGAGAGAAAAAATACGATGCGATTATTATGGATCCCCCAGCTTTTGGAATTGGAGCCAAAAAAGAACGTTGGAAAATTGAAACCAAATTCCCTGAACTGGTAAAAGTTGCGAGTCAGTTACTCAGTGAAAAAGGATTTTTAATCATCAATACTTATTCTCCTAAATTAAAAGAGGAGGTTATAAGAAGTACTGTTCAAAATTACTTTCCGAAGAAAAATATTGAAATTAAAAAGCTTTCCCTAAAAACTACAACAGGCAAAATTTTAGAATACGGTGAATTGACAAGAGTTTATTAAAAAAAAGAGTTTGAAGTGTCTTAAGTTTGAAGTGCCTAGAATTAAAAAATTCAAAATTTTAATTACAATAAGTACTTTTACCCTTAAGCCCTGAAAGAAACAAATAAACATTATATCTTCGTAGTATATGAAAGCTGCATCCCTCAAAGAAGTTAAAACAGAACTCAGTCATAAAACCCCTCAAGAATTGATGGATTTATGCCTTCGTTTGTCCCGTTTTAAAAAGGAAAACAAGGAATTGTTGACTTACTTACTTTTTGAATTTTCAGATGAGGAAGGATATATAGAAAGCATTAAAGCAGCTATGGATCTAGAATTTGATGCTATAAACACCGATAGTTATTTTTATATGAGAAAAAGCATTCGAAAGATATTGCGTCTCATTAAAAAGTACATTCGATATTCACAAAACAAAGAAACTGAAGTAGAGCTCCTGCTCTATTTTTGTGATAGACTTCACTCATTTTCTCCTTCTATTAAGAATAGCAAAGCATTGGTAAATCTTTATCAAAGGAATATAGATTTTATAAAGAAAAAGGTTGCTTTATTACATGAAGATCTGCAATATGATTTTCAACTAGAAATTGAAAAATTAGAATAATAAACAATAAAATAAAGAATATGCTCACCATCTACCACAATCCCCGCTGCAGCAAATCTAGAGGCTGTAATGTAATGCTCCAAGATTTAGGAAAAGAAGTCAAAGTAATAAACTACACCAAAGATCTTTTTACAGAAACCACTCTTAAAAAGCTTGTCGATTTATTAAAAATTAAACCGATAGACTTAGTAAGAACTAATGAAAAGGATTGGAAAGAAAATTATAAGGGTAAAGACTTAAGTGACGCAGAAGTGATTAAAGCGATGGTGACCCATTATAAGCTTATACAAAGGCCTATTGTAGTAAATGGCAACAAAGCTGTAATTGGAAGACCTCTTGAGGCTGTAAATGATATTTTATAAGAAATTATTAACTTGATATTGAGATTACATTTCACTTTAAGTTTTTATTATATTTGATAAATAATTAGCCACCTTGCTATTCAACTCTTTTTCTTTTGGACTTTTTTTACCCATAGTGCTATGCCTCTATTGGCTTATAGGCTATAAGAAAGTAAAGTATCAAAACATTTTACTTTTAATCGCAAGTTATTTTTTTTACGGCTTATGGGATTGGCGATTTTTATTATTAATTCTAGCAAGTTCCTTAATTGATTATTTCGCAGGGATTGAGATTTCTAAATCCCATAAAGTTTCCAGAAAAAAACTATTTCTATATTCCAGTATTGTATGGAATTTAGGGGTTCTCTTTATTTTTAAGTATTATAACTTTTTTATAGATGAGTTTTCAGCTTTATTTAATTTAGAATCCAGTGATTATACCTTTAGCTCTTTACAGATAATACTCCCGGTAGGTTTAAGCTTTTATACCTTCCAGACGATGAGTTATACTCTAGATGTCTATAAAAAGAATATTAAGCCTACAACTAACTTATTGCAATTTTTATGCTTTGTAAGTTTCTTTCCTCAATTAGTTGCAGGTCCAATAGAACGTGCAAAAAACTTATTGCCACAATTTAGTAAAGAACGAAAATTTGATATTGCTACAAGTAAAGATGGTTTACGATTAATACTTTGGGGACTTTTTAAAAAGATGGTAGTTGCAGATAATGTTGCTATTGCAGTAAATGCAATTTATTTAAGTCCAGAAGATCAAGGCAGCTTGTCTTTGTTTTATGCATCGATATTATTCTTTTTTCAAATCTATTGTGATTTTTCTGGCTATTCAGATATTGCTATTGGTTCCGCGAAGCTATTTGGTTTTAAATTGAGTAAAAACTTTAATATCCCCTACTTAGCAAGAAGTGGTGCCGAGTTTTGGCAACGTTGGCATATTACCTTAACCAAATGGTTTTTAGATTATGTTTATGGGCCGATAGTAAAGAATAGAAAAGGAAGCTATTTCGCTAAAACCTTTGCCCTTTTTGTTTCTATGGGACTTATAGGCTTATGGCATGGCGCCAAATGGACTTTTATTTTCTTTGGAATTTATCAAGCAATTATCATTGCAATAGAAAGAATTCCTTTTAAGGTTAAAGACAAAAAGGTTAGTATTAGCTATTACCTAGCAAGAATGCCATTTGCTTTTACTATTATTTATATCTTTATTCTTATAACCACATCTTCCATATTTTTTAGAGCAGATACTTTAGAATCTGCATTTTATATTATAAAAAAAATAGGGTCGTTTGTGCCTAGTGAGCAATTTTCATTAATTTCAACAAGGGTACTGTTTGTACCCCTATTAATAGCATTAGAATATTTTACAAGAAGAAAAAATCATCCATTTGAATTTTTTGAAAAGAAATTCAGTAAACCAGTAAGGTGGCTAATATATTATGCGTTTGTTCTCATAATAATTAGATATGCCGGACCAAAAGAAGAATTTATTTATTTTCAATTTTAATAAACATATCAGCTCATTTTTAAAAGGAGGATTGTTGTTTTTTACACCAGTCATTATCTTCTGTATTTTATTAGAATTACTAATTTTAATCACCCCTACTAGCTTTTCAATTATTGGTAATTATTTTGATGAAAAACAGGAAAGTTTAGAAATAGTAATTTTTGGATCTTCACAAATTTTAAATTCCATTAATCCTAAATTTTTAGAAAAACCTTCTATTAACTTTAGCTCCGGGATGCAACATCATAACACCGACTTTAAAATATTAGACCAAACTAGAGCTAGGCTTAAAAATTTAAAAACCGTTGTCTTTGAAGTCTCTTATGGCCATTTTGAGGTGAGACACAATTCAAGATATTTTTGGAAAAACAATGTTTTTTTAAAGTATTATGGAGTAAATCTAAAGGATAGAAATACGTATCCTTCAGACTATCTATTATACACTTCTAATCCAGCTTTCTTTTCTAGATTACTCTATGGAAATTATTTAAAAAACGATGGGAGTTATCAATATAATGCCTTTGGTTTTAATAAAAACAAATACGAGGGTAAGTTTAAAACCTTAAATTATGATACCATTTTATTTAATAAATCCTATGTAAAAATAAACCGAAGAGCCGATAAAAATATTTTTAAGCATAATGTTTCCTTTTTTTATAATATGCTTGATTATTGCGAAAACGAAGGTTTAAATATTGTTATCATTAGCCCACCTACTTTTAATAATTACAATGATTTACGAAACCCTGTTATATTAAAAAGAAGGGACAGTATATTAAGTGTAATTTCAGAAAAATATAAAAATATTTATTTTTTAAATTCTGAACAAGATGAGAAATTTACTGCCAAAATGTTTTGGGACGAGAAGCATCTTAATCCTGATGGTGCTGAATTGTTTACATCACAACTTAATGAGTTAATTAATAGTATAGAATAATTAGAAATTCTATTTTTGCCAAATATGGCTAAAAAAATTACCTACTTCCTTGTATTAATAACCTATACCGTATTAGCACAGCAAAAAGATTCTATCCCTAATTTTAACAATTTTACCACCGTAGAATTTGCATTAGGAAAAACCATGTCAACCAATTCTGGTTTTCCTGAATTGAACCTTAATAAAACTTTATTTTTAAGTTTTGGAAATACAAATAAAAACAGAACCGATGAATGGGCTTATCGTTTAAGATACCCAAGAACAGGAATGTCTTTTTCTTTAACAAATTATGGAAACCCAGAATATATGGGCTACTCTTTTTCAGCATTTTCTTTTATTGAATATGATTTATTAAAAAAGTTTTTTAAAGGACTTACTATGCAAATGGGAGGAGGTGCATCTTATTTTACTTATAACTACAAAGACTTACCCTACGCCTTTAATAATTATCCAGAAAATAATAATAGAGCGATTTCAACAAAAGTAACTTGGGCATTTAAAATGTGGTTCAATTATGCTTTTATAAATAATGAAAAAGCAACTTGGAAAGCTGGATTTGGAATATTTCATCAATCCAATGGACATACAAATTTGCCAAATGATGCATTAAATTCTATTATGTTTAGTGTTTCAAGGCAAAATTTTTATAATTATAAAAAAACTAAAATAAAAAAGGAGGAAGATTTTATACTAAAAGAATATACAAAAAGCAGTAATTATTATTTCGATTTTAGGCTTGGGCTTGGAGTTAGTGTGCTTTCAGAAGAGTATAATGATCGAAATGGAGTTTATAGTGTTTCTGGGGGATTTGGAAAAACATTTAATAATACATTTAAGCTTGGACTTGGTTTTCATTACAGGGTATACGGTAACTATTATAAATATATTGAAGATGAAGGAGAATTAGTTGTAGATGAATATCCTCATTTTATGGATGACCCCTTAAAATATGCATCAAATTATGGAGCTTTTGTAAATTTTGAAATATTACTAGGTCATATAGGTTTAGAAGCTACTATAGGCTATAATTTCTACAAACCTTTTTATGAAGTAGATTACCAATTACAACAAGGTTTTAATTGGGAGAATACCTATGAAGATGGCACTACTGAAGTTGTTTATATTTATGGAGAATTGGGTTCTTCTTATGAGCTTAAAAATGCAATTTATGCTAGAGCAGGTTTAAAGTATTATATTATTAATAATGAAAAGAAACCTAAAAACAATTTCTATATAGGTGCTCATATAAATTCCAACCTAGGAGAAGCTGATTTTTCTGAATTAAGTTTTGGCTATATTCATAATTTTGGCTTTAAATAAAAAGACCGCCTAAATTAAATTTAAGCAGTCTTATTATATTAAAAACTAAGAAGTTTAAATCTTAATTTATTCTACTATCATTCTTCTTGAATCTATCTTTTTACCATCCACAAATAAAGTATAAAGGTATGTTGCTGTAGCCATTCTAGCTTTATCAACAGTAATAGAACCTTGACCAAATTGTGCTAAATTTATATTATTAAGTACCTGACCATTTATATTACTAATTATAATATTAGCTTTTGAATAAGATAAAGGAACAAAATATCCAATTACAGTACTATTATCAAAAGGATTTGGTACATTTTGTAATAAATATGCTCTATCAGGTTGAAGATTAAAATCATCAATTCCCAATGGGTCACAAGCACAATCTTCTTGAATTTCCATTCTAGCAATTAAATCATCTATCTGCGCTTGTTGCGCATCGTTTTCTTCTTGAAGATCTGTTATTAGTGAAGAGATATCTACCGAGATTACATTCCCGCCTTCTATTTCGATTTTAAGATTTGGTGAATCAAATTCTAAAATAGCAATCTCTTGATTGTCTGTATTATCTATATAACCAGATAAATCTACAGTACCCCCATTTTCAAGTTCTAAGGTATTACCCGTTATAGTTAATTGTTGATCATCTGTTCCTGAATCACTTAAAGAAGATAAATCTACAGTTTGAGAAGCTCCGTTCTCAATTCCTATAGTAAGTGTACTACCAGCCAATCCAGATCCAGCGATATTCTGAGCATCTGTATTGTCCATAAATGGTGTAAGGTCTGCAACACCACCATCTTCTAAATTTAAATTGTTTCCAGCTAATGACAATTGTTGGTCATCTGTTCCAGAATCTACTATAGAAGATAAATCAACTACTTCAGAAGAACCATTCTCTATACCTATAGTAAGTATATTTCCTGATAATCCAGATCCAGAAATATTTTGAGTATCTGTATTGTCCATAAAAGGAGTAAGATCTGCAGCTCCACCATCTTCTAAACTTAAACTGTTTCCAGCTAATGATAATTGTTGGTCATCTGTATTGTCAAAATAAGCTCCTAAATTTACAGTACCACCATCTTCTAAGTTTAAATTATTACCTGTTAAAGATATTTGTTGATCATCTGTTCCAGAATCTACTATAGAAGATAAATCAACAGCTTCAGAAGAACCACCTACTATTCCGATAGTAAGTATATTTCCTGATAATCCAGAGCCAGAGATATTTTGAGCATCAGTATTGTCCATAAAAGGAGAAAGATCTGCAGCTCCACCATCTTCTAAACTTAAACTATTTCCAGCTAATGATAATTGTTGGTCATCAGTTCCAGAATCTACTATAGAAGATAAATCTACAGCTTCAGAAGAACCACCTACTATTCCGATAGTAAGTATATTTCCTGCTAATCCAGAGCCAGAGATATTTTGAGCATCTGTATTGTCCATAAAAGGGCTAAGATCTGCAGCTCCACCATCTTCTAGGCTTAAACTGTTTCCAGCTAATGATAATTGTTGATCATCTGTTCCAGAATCTATAATAGAAGATAAATCAACTGCTTCAGAAGAACCATTCTCTATTCCTATTGTAAGTATATTTCCTGATAATCCAGAACCAGATATATTCTGAGCATCTGTATTATCTAAATAACCTGATAAATCTACAGTTTGTGTAGCTACACCATCATCTTCTAAAGACAACTCTAAATCATCTCCATTTAATTGAAATACATCCGCACCTTGATCGTCTGTATTATCTAAATACCCAGATAAATCAACGGTTTGTGTTGCAACTCCATCATCTTCTAAAGACAATTCTAAATCATCTCCATTTAATTGAAATACATCCGCACCTTGATCGTCTGTATTATC
>CAJXRD010000021.1 GCA_913058295.1 uncultured Flavobacteriales bacterium
ACACAGAGTAGATCGTCGGCAGCGTCAGATGTGTATAAGAGACAGCTATTATAATTTGTGTTTCTAATTCACTTAATGAAGCAACAGATATTCCTAAAAAACGATGATACTCTTTATTTGAATCCCTAGCTGCTCCTTCTGCAATATTAGAAGGAATGGACACAGCACTTCTTCTTATCTGACTTGTTAAGCCATAGACCTCAGATTTAGGGAATTTTGAAGTAATTTTATAAATACGCTCCACCAAATCCATACTGTATTTCCAAGCATCCAATTTTTTATGATCCATATTTATTATTGTTTTGTGATCGGTTAACTGTGATTAGTTAACTGAAAAAATCAACGATTCTGGTTTATATATAATTATTAAATTTTTAGCATACTTTTTTTAAAAAAAATGACACTAACATTAATTCATCTTCACAGTTCACACTTCACAGTTCACACTTCACCCTTAACAGTTAACCCTTCACTCTTCACCCTTCACCATTAAAGTCTTCCATCTATCAAATCTTCCGGAAGAAAGGATTTAACATCAAAAACCACCGAAGTATCCGTAGTATATTTCTCTATATTAAAATCTAAAAACTCATCATGCGATACTGTTAATATAATAGAATCGTAGTTTTCTTTTAAGTGTTTCTCTTCTGAAATCAATGAAATCCCAAATTCACCTTTTACTTCTTCCGCATTTGCCCAAGGGTCAAAAACATCTACATTTAGATGGTAATTCTTTAATTCGGTAATTACATCGATTGCTTTACTATTTCTAATATCTGGGCAATTTTCTTTAAAAGTGATCCCCATTACTAGGGCATTCCCATTTTTGACTTTCCCGTCTTTTTTTATCATTAGCTTTACCACTTCATGCGCTACATAAGATCCCATTCCATCATTCATTCTACGTCCTGCTAAAATAATTTCGGGATTATAGCCTTCTTCTATAGCTTTCTGTGCTAAATAATAAGGGTCTACTCCTATACAATGACCACCCACTAATCCTGGAGTAAATTTTATAAAATTCCATTTGGTCGCAGCAGCTTCTAATACTTCTTGGGTATCTATATCTAATAATCGAAATATTTTAGACAATTCATTTACAAAAGCAATGTTAATGTCTCTTTGTGAATTTTCAATTACTTTGGCCGCTTCAGCAACTTTAATCGAAGGCGCCAAATGCGTACCAGCGGTTATAATAGATGCATATAAATCATCTATATATTCTGCTGCTTCTGGTGTAGAACCAGAAGTCACTTTTAATATTTTAGTAACCGTATGCTTTTTATCTCCCGGGTTAATTCGCTCAGGTGAGTAACCTGCATAAAAGTCTTTGTTGAAGCTTAGTCCTGACACTTCTTCCATTATAGGAACACAAACATCTTCTGTAACTCCTGGATACACTGTAGATTCTATAATAACCACATCGTTTTTTTGAAGCACTTTCCCAACCGCTTCACTTGCCTTTTGCAAAGGAATAAGTACGGGTTGGTTGTATTTGTTTGTTGGCGTAGGAACCGTAATAATATAAACCTGCGCATCTTCTATTTTGGAAGCATCGTCGGTGATTTCTAATCCGAAAGAATTGGAAGTATCCAATACTTCTTGCAATTCTTCTTTAGAAATTTCTAAGGTAAAATCGTTTCCTTGCTTTAATTCAGAAACACGTTTGGAATTAATATCAAAACCTATCACTTTATATTTTGCTGCGAATGCAACTGCTAGTGGTAGTCCGACGTAACCTAATCCTATTATTGCTATGGTGGGATCTTTTTTCAAAGTAAATTATTTTATTTTGCAAATATAAAATTCCTTGCAAGAGAATTGGATAATTTTTTGGTTTAATTATAGTAGAATACTTGATTTTAAGTGAATAATGATAAGTACCCCTTACCCACCTTGGTTGCTGATCAAAATCGAAGTACAAGGAGGCAATAAATTTCGTTTTAAATATATTTATTCTTGATTCTAAATACTTAATACCCGATACTAGATACTAGATACTGATAGATATAAAAGTGTAACTACTTCCGTCTAAACACCTTCTTCACCCGCTTTAAAAGAGACGGTTTCTTTCCATTTTCATGATACCCCTTCCCATAACTTCCATAGCCATAACCGTATCCATATCCATAACCATATTTCGCTTTTTCTTCAAAGAAATTTAACACAAAACTTATATTAGACACCTCTCCAGTTTTATATTTATCATTAATAAAATTAAACATACCTCTTTTGGTATAATTCTGCCTTACAATATACAAGGTTGCATCTGCAAATTTTGTTAACTCTAGCGCATCTGCAACCAAACCTATAGGAGGAGAATCTAGAATGATATAATCGTAAGTCTTTTTTAATTCGTTGATCAATTCCTCCATTCGTTCACCCATTAATAATTCGGAGGGGTTTGGAGGTATGGGACCAGAAGTAATCACATCTAAATGATCCACTTTTGTTTTTTGAATTATCTGATCCAAATTGGCATTATCTATTAAATAATTTACCACTCCAATTTTATTATCAATTTCAAAATCTCCAAATATTTTAGGTTTTCGCAAATCCAAACCTACAATAACTGTCTTTTTATTACTTAAAGCAAAAACAGAGGCAATATTAATAGAGCAAAATGTTTTTCCCTCACCACTAATAGAGGAAGTTAACAACACTGTCTTAGCACCTTCTAAACCCTGTCTTTTATAAATAAATTGAAGACTTGAGCGCAAACCTCTAAAAGCTTCTGCAACCGAAGATTTTGATTTATTAAAGACGACAAGCTTGTCATTACCTATTGCCTTTCCAATTACACCCAAAACAGGTATTTTTGAAAGTTGCTCAATTTCTTTTATTTCAGAAATTTTAGTACTAAAAAAAACTTTTAAGAAAACAATCAAAAAAGGAATTAACAGACCAAATATAAGAGCCATCATATTATTTAGTTGGGTATTGGGTCCAACCTTTCCTCCTCCCGTATCCTTTGCAGAATCTATCACTAGTACATCGCTTACATTCGCGGCTTTAACTAAGCCTGCTTCACTTCGCTTGGCTAAAAATAAATTATATATCCCTTGGCTTAAATTATAGCGACGCTCAATTTTAAATAGCTCTTGTTGCTCTTTAGGAAGTTTCTGTATTTCAGATTCATAATTAGATATCTTATTTTCAATTATAGATATCTCATTATTTAATAATGCTTTAGAAGATTTTAAATTTTCTAACAACACCCTTTTAACCGCATCAATTTGTCTGTCAAGATCCTTAAAAACTGGCGCATCCTCTTTAAAGGTATATTCTAAACTAGAACGCTCTTCAGCTAATGTAATAATTTTCGAAACACTATTAACAACATTAGATTCGGTTATTCCTGCAACAGAAGGGGCAGGGATCTCTCGATAATCAGATCGAGTTTGCAAATAATTTTCTAATACGGAATAATAATTAAGTTGCCTATCAATATCATTTTTTTCAATATCTAAGGTATTTAATTTTAGACTTAAATTACTTCCTTCCTCGTCTAAATTATAGATAGCATTTTTACTTCTAAATTTATCTAAATCTTCTTCTACACTTAATAATTCTTTAGATTTCACTGTTAAGCTACTATCGATAAACTGTATAGTTTTAGTTGCAAATAAATTTTTTCGTTCCAACATATTTTCACTTAATACATCAACAGATGTATTAAGATAATCTACTATTTTAAATTTGTTTTTATTAACTAAACTCAAACGCAAAGTTGAACTTCCATTTTTTTCGGGCTTAACTTTTATGCCCATATAATTTTTAACAATATTATCAAAATTGGAAAAACTAATATAATAAACTGAATTTTCTCGTGCCTTAATTTCAGGATTAGACAATAGAATTCCATTTAAAAAAGGGGTATTAATTTTTTGCCCTAATTTAAATTCTTTTGACAGCTCTTGTGCTTCAAAATATTTGGTTTTTTTCTCTTTGGTATGATAGTTTTGAAAAGTAAAATTTCTAGCTTCTTCAATTATTGTTGAAATTATAAAAGTGGTAGAATCAATAAAAGTTATCTTTAATTGTTTTCCTAATACTTGGTATTTACTAGTATCTATCTTTGCAAAAAATGGTGCTTTTTTGTATGCATCTATTTGTTTGTATTTTCCATCTTTTTTATAATTGATATAACTCTGTAACCTATCTACAACCTTTTCATTATGAGTACGAGACTTTAAAGTAATCACTGCTGTATTTACTTTATCTGTAGTACCTCCCCAATTAAAAGTAAGACTAGTATTAGATGTGAAAAAAGGGTTTTGATCGTCTTTAATAGAAATCATAGTATCTAAACTATAATCTGGTAATTTTCTTATATTAATGTAATATGCAATACTGTAAGATATTGCTAAAGAAATAACAAAAAGAGGCCAAAACCTTAAAAGTTTAAACAACAAGCCCTTAAAATCAAAGGTATTATGTGATTCTAATATTTCAAATTCTTCGCTCATCTATAAGGATGTTATTAATAAAACAGTAGTTATGGTAACTGTTATTAGGGATAAAATTGTAGTAAAAGAACCTAAACCAGTAACCCCAAATCCAGTAGATTTTTGAGGCAATGGATTAATTAAAATCAAATCGTTTGGTCGCACATAATAATAAGGGGAATTCATAGCATTTATATCTGTCAAATCAATATGGTGTACTTTTTGACCTAAAGGATATTGACGTATAACAACAACATTCGTACGATCACCAACTACTGTTATATCTCCATTATTGGCAATAGCTTCCATAATAGTTACCTCATCTCTATATATGATAGTTGAACCAGGGCTATTAATCTCTCCATTGATAGTATAACGTATTCCAGATATTTTTACAGTAACAAAAATATTTGCTTCTTCTTTAAAAAAATCTTTAAGCATCCGTTCTTCAATTTTTTGTCTTACCTCATCCACAGTGTATCCTAAGACCTGCATTTCACCAAAACTAGGAATCCGAATATTCCCATGGGGGTCTACTACAAAACCATCATAATACAATTTTTCTTCCCCAGTAGCATTTGGATTTGCATCGTTTATAGGATTAAAGATCCCAACCTCATTTTGATCTAAAGCTTTCATACGAATACTCAAAAGATCGTTTACTTGCAATCGATATGGTTCTTGGATTTTTCTAACCGTCATTAAACTATCTGTAGTTTCTTCATTTTCTTGCAGATAAGTAAGTTGTTTAGTAGAAACACAGGAGGTGAAATTAAGTGTTAATACAATGAAAAATAGCAGGTAGGTATATTTCATATTAATTGGGTTGTTTTAAGCAAATATAACCTAACCTTAGGAATATTAAAATTAAATCTGTTTTTAGTAAATAAAAACACCTTAATTTGCAAAAAATCGAATTGTGAATTACCTATCTGTTGAAAATATTTCTAAATCATTTGGAGAACGAGTTTTGTTTAAAAACCTTTCCTTTGGTATTAATGAAGGGCAAAAAATAGGCTTTGTTGCTAAAAATGGTACTGGAAAAACTTCCATACTAAATATTATTTCTGGAGATGACATGCCAGATACAGGTAAGGTAGTTTCCAGAAAAGACATTAAAATTTCCTTTCTCTCTCAAGAACCCATACTAGACCCAAATTGTACGATTGAAGAAATTATTCAAACTTCCGATAATTTTATTATAAAAATTATTGCCGACTATGAACATGCTTTACTAAACCCAGAAGATAGCGATGCCTATCAAAAAGCTTTTGATGCCATGGAAGCAAATCAGGCTTGGGATTTTGAAACTGTTTACAAACAAGTATTATCAAAATTAAAATTAGTCGATCTAGACCAAAAAGTTGCCACTATGAGTGGAGGTCAAAAAAAGCGATTGGCATTGGCTAATGCATTATTGGCACAACCGCAACTTTTAATATTAGATGAGCCTACCAATCATTTAGATCTTGAAATGATTGAATGGCTAGAAGAGTTCTTTGCAAAAAGTAATATTACCTTATTTATGGTTACTCACGATCGGTTTTTCTTAGAGCGTGTTTGTAATGAAATTGTAGAATTGGACGAAGGAGTTCTTCATGGCTATAAAGGGAATTACAGTTATTACTTGGAAAAGAGAGATGCTCGAATAGAAAATTTTGCTTCAGAAACCACTAAGGCAAAACAACTCTACAAAAAAGAACTGGATTGGATGCGTCGCCAACCAAAAGCGAGAACTACCAAAAGTAAGTCTAGAATTGATGACTTCCAAGACATTAAAAGTAGAGCGCATCAACGTAGAAATGATCACGAAGTTCAATTAGAATTGAACATGGAACGATTGGGAACTAAGATCGTCGAGTTGCATTCCATTTCTAAGTCCTTTGATGAAAAAAAAATACTGGACAAGTTTGAGTATAATTTTCAAAAAGGAGAGCGAATAGGAATTATTGGTAAAAACGGAACCGGAAAATCTACTTTTTTAAATATGATTACTGGAAGCATCGTTCCAGAAGCTGGTAAAGTTGTCATTGGAGATACCGTAAAGTTTGGATATTACACACAACAAGGAATCCACATAAAAGAAGGTCAAAAGGTAATTGAGGTTATTAGAGAGTTTGGCGATTTTATCCCATTAAAAAAAGGACGTCAAATTTCTGCTCAACAGCTTTTAGAACGCTTTTTATTCGATCGTAAAAAACAATATGATTTTGTAGAAAAGTTAAGTGGTGGAGAACGAAAACGCCTTTATTTGTGTACCATATTGATTCAAAATCCTAATTTTCTAATTCTGGATGAACCCACCAACGATTTAGATATCGTTACCTTAAATGTATTGGAAAACTTTCTATTAGACTTCCCTGGTTGTCTTCTAGTAGTTTCTCACGATCGTTATTTTATGGATAAAATTGTAGATCACTTATTCATTTTTAGAGGAAATACTGTAATAGAAGATTTTCCTGGTAACTATTCAGACTTTAGGGCTTATGAAGACAGTAAAGTAACTGAAAAGAAAGTGGTTTTAGAAGAAAACACTTCTTCAAAAAACAATTGGAAAACACAGGATAACAAATCTAAATTAAGCTATAAGGAGCAGAAAGAACATTCTAAATTGGAAAGTGAAGTTGCTAAATTAGAACGAGAAAAAGAAAGCTTAGAATTAAAATTTACTACCGAGAATTGGGATACTAACGAAATTGGTAAACAATCCCTTATATTACAAGAACTCATACAGAAATTAGAAAGGAAGACCGAACGTTGGTTTGAATTATCTGATAAAATGGAAGGCTAACAAAACAATCTAAACATTTTGTAATTTACATTTTGTTTATTATTGACTTTTATCTTGTTACATAAAACGTTTAAGTCAGGATAGTGAAATATAATATCTAGGCATAAGCCCTTCTATTAAATTAAATTATCTTGCAAACTCAATAACCATCGAACAATATGTCTAATAAAACCGCATTAGTAACTGGAGGAGCTTCCGGCTTAGGGTATGAATTAGCGCTATTACTAGCAAAGGACAACTACAATCTTATTCTAATAGATATCGATGCTAATAAGCTTGAAAAAGCTAAAAACGAAATACAAGAAAAATTCAATTCCGAAGTAACAGTTTTAGTAAAAGATCTTAGTATTGTCAATATTGCAGAGGAGATATTCAATGAAATTAAACACACCCCAATTGATGTTTTAATCAACAATGCTGGCTTTGGATTATACGGCTTTTTTGCTGAAACCAATTGGAAAAGAGAAGCTGCAATGCTCAATTTGCATATTATAACTACTACCCATTTAACCAAACTTCTTTTAAAAGGAATGGTAGAAAGAGGCTCTGGAAAAATATTAAATATGTCCTCCTTAGCTGCTTTTCAACCTGGCCCATTAATGTCTATTTATTATGCATCTAAATCTTATATTTTATCTTTTTCTGAAGCAATAGCAAATGAGTTAAAAGGAACTGGGGTTACCGTTACGGTACTTTGTCCTGGGCAAACAAAAACTTCATTTCAAGAGGTAGTTTCTGAAGGTACTTCAGAAAATAAAATTGGATTTAATATTGCCTCTCCAGACGAAGTTGCAAAGTATGGCTACAAAGCTATGTTGAAAGGAAAATCAGTAGCAATTCCAGGAACATTTAATAAGTTCTTATCGCTATTACCTCGAATTATGCCTAGAAACATAGCAACTTCTATCGTTCGGAAAATCCAAGAAAAAAACAGGGATTAATATTTTTCTAAGACCTCATTAATCGTATTTGAGTATTCCTTTAGAGAAACCAAATCATTATGTCTTCCTTCTGGGATAGTTATAAGGTTCTTATTTTCTTTTACGATACTTTCAAACAAACGCTTTCCTTGCTGATAATCTATTACCTTATCTTTTGTACCATGGTAAATGGTAATTGGACAATTTACTTGATTGATATATTGATAGGTTGGAAATTTATAATGCAATAAAAGTTTTATAGGCAAGAATGAAAATCTAGATTTAGCAATTTCTTCCATACTATAATATGGAGCCTCTAATACCAGATTCTTAACTTTATTTTGAGATGCTACATAGGTTGCAAAAGTGGTTCCTAAACTCCTGCCATATACCGTGATTTGATTCTCCTGATACTCTTTCTTTGTAAAATCATACCATAATTCTGCATCTGCGTATAGATTTTCCATAGATTTTTTCCCAGTACTCTTTCCATAACCCCGATAATCCATAACGATCACCGAATAATTCATTTCTACAAAATATTGAGTGGTCTCACCCCAACCTTGTAAATCTCCAGCATTTCCATGGTAATAAAGGATCACTCCCTTAGAATTTTCCGCTTTAAAATGCAGTCCGTTAAGTTGCGCTCCATCTGTTGTATTTAGCATGATTTCTTCGAATGGATATTCCATTTCAAAAGTATGTTCTTGAGAAAGTAAGCTAGGTAAAAAAATAAGGTTTTCTTGAAAAAAATAAATCACGCCACAAAGTAAACCATAAATATTAAGGAGTAGGAAGGTTAGAATAAATAACTTCTTTTTACTTTTCATATTAGTTTCTTTTAGAAAGAAAATAAAATGTAAAAATAAATTTCATCCTTACAAAAATCAAACTATTACTAGAATATTTTTTTGTCTTTTATCCCAATCGTAATTTTGATAACTTTTCTTTAATTTCATATTGCCATTCTTCAGGAGTCTGAACAGGTCTATTTGGCAAAACCAAAGACTGAACCTTTAATCCTTTTGAATTAAGTTCTTTTAATAATATATCCATATTGCCAAAATCTAAAAATTAATTATAAAATAAATATAAAGTTAAAAATATGAATATCAGTATTTTCCTACGTCTTTTAGATAATGTGCTTGTTTTTCTCTTCTATCCACATACTCATATATTTAATTGACAATAAAGATTGCGTTTGAAGTATTTGCCCAATAAAATTTTTGTTTCGATGCTCTACTAAATTCTTTTGAATAAAAATGACTTGGTTTTCAAACTTTTTTGAAAATAATTTTCTATCAAATCTCCTATTTAGTATCTCTGATGCCTTTTTTTGAGCTATTAACCACTTGTCTTTTTCTCTATATAGTTCAAGGGAAGCTTTTATTATATCTTCTTTATTATCTGCAATCCTTCCTGCAAAAGATAAGTTTCCAGAAATCCCCTCTGCTCCTATTTTTGTGGTAACCGAAGGAGTTTCATTTTTAAACGCTTCCAAAAACTTTCCTTTTAAGCCAGCACCAAAACGCAATGGAGCTAAACATACTCTAGCATTTCTCATAACCTCAGAAACACTAGGTGTCCATCCTTTAATTAAGAATCCTTGTTTTTTATTATGTAATTCTGAAATTTGTTGAGGCGCATAAGCTCCATAAATATGAAGTTCTGCATTTGGAAGTAGTTTTCGTATTTCTGGCCAAATTTCTTTCTTTAAAAACAAAACCGAATCTACATTTGGCTTATGTAAAAGGTTTCCTATTGTGATAAAATGATTCCTTTCTTCAAATTTTGGAAAGCTAGTTTTTTCTAATTTTTTCTCCACTAGAAAAGGAAGGTAATGTAAAATAGAACTGTCAACTTTAAAGGTATCTTGAAGAATCTCCATTTCCACTTCTGAAATAATCAAGGACAAATCACAACGATAGATACTTGCTATCTCCCTTTTTGCAGTTTCCGTAAGCAAGTTTACTTCATTTGTATTATTTTGTGTTTTAACTGCTTCTTGCCTCGCTTTTCTTAAAAAATGTAAATCTTCTGTATCCAATATTCGCAATGCTTTCGGACATTGCTCCGCTACTCTCCAACCAAATTGTTCCTCCGTTATAAAACGATCGAACATTACTATGGAGGGACTTATTTCCTTAATAAATTTATCAAAACTCGAATCATTTAATCGAATAGGTTTAACATTTATATTAAATTTAGATAAGTCTACTGACTTCTCAGAAACCAAAGCAGTACTTGCAAATGTGATAGAAAACTTTTGCTCTTGAAATAGAGAAATAAGTTGCATCATTCTTGTTCCTGCAGCCGTTGTTGTAGGCTCTGGAAAAGTATGACCGATGATAAGTAGTGTTTTCAATATAATTAATTTATAAATCTTTTATTAAAAGGGAAGCAACTCTAATAACAGGTTCTACATTCTCTAAAGAAGTCCAAGCAATATACACTTTGTCTCCTAAAACTTCCAATTTTGGGAATCCTGAAGATCTTTCAGACCTAGTTTTAGAAACTGTGACTGGTTCATTTATTTTACCATTAAAAGACACTTTCGTCAATTGAATCACCGTGTCCACACCTTGTGGTTCCATCCAAAGTACTGCTGCAGACTCCTTATTTAACATCACAACATCTACTCTACCAATAGCATTTCCGGCATCAATTCTATAAGGAAGTCCGAAGGTTTTACCGCTATCCTCAGAAAAGACTACCTGTACTCTTGGATTATCATTTTCAGCAGTAAACCAAGCCATAGTAAGATTTGATTCCAATGCATCAATCTCTGGTCCATTAACCGGACATCCCGGAATAAGCCAATTATCTTCAATTATTGTTTCTGGTTGTGTCCATTGCCCTTCTTCCCATCGTACAATGCTAATGTCCCTTATTTCATCTTCAGATCGATCTCTATAAACAACAACAGGCCCATTTATAGTCATCGTTGTAGCGGTATTGCAACAATCACACACTCGATTATCTAACAAAACATCTTGTTCTATATCTCCATTATTATTAATAATTGCGCCTCTTATCGTCATTTGCTCTTCCCCTTTAGGAACATTTACTGTGGTTCTTCCGTCCAACCAAGTAACAAAAAAGGAATCTTTTTCAAAAGGCAATATGGATACAAAACCATGCTCACTTTGAGTACCATCATCATGGAGGAGAATATTATTTTTCCAGCTTTTATTTTCTTTGGAATATAGGTTTAGCTTTACATCATAGGTATAAGTTCCGCTTGCTGACTTTTGAAGAATATTGGTTAATATATTTCCATTATTTTCAGCAATAGCAGGATAATCAGCCCAGTTCACAAACCAATCTGAGCCAGAAACAATCTTTTCAGGATCCCTCCAATTATTATTTTTGAATAAAGAATACTTTAAAACCGATACTGTATCCTTTTTTTCTACCCAAGACATATATAACTCTTCTCCATTACTGTAAAGACTAGGCAAAGAACTATTCCTTAATGATGGAGTAGGTAAATTTTTCACAAACTCATCATTATTATTAGAAAGAATTTCCTTTGTTTTATTAATTTCCGATTTACACGAAACAAGAAAAATAAAAAACAAAAATGGCAAAGTAGAAAGTCTCATTGTGCTTTTAATTAGGGATATTTAATTATCTGTTTTATTTAGGCTTAAGTATTGGTATAAGTTTTTAATTGCGGCTTTATTATTTTTAACCAATTGCCTTTTAACAAATAGGGCTATCACTATTTTTTTTATTGGAGATTTTTCTTTCCAATAGGTTTCTAAACTAAGCAAACAAGAATTATCTGAAATAGGTGTTATGATAAAGAATTGGTATAATTCTTCTATTAACTTAGGGATTTTGGTTAATTCCCCATAAACAATTTGATTTGGTTTTCCCTTTTTAGTAATCGTCTTAAATTTTAATTGTCTGCCATTTATAACACAAATATGTTCAGAACCCAATCTAGTGACTTCATTTTCATTATAAATAAATTCATCCACACCGTCTACCCAATTATGACGATTTTTATAATTGGTGATTTGCTCTAATAAAACTTCCGAAGAAACATTAAACTCCTTTTCGTAAGCAATTTCTGGAGGGGTATTAAATGTAATAAGTTTAGGTTCTTCAAAGGGCTTTAGTTGCAATTTTGAAGTTTTAACAACAGCATATTGATATTTTATTTCTTTGGAGTCGTAAGAATCACTACCTGTTTGAAAGTTTAATAAATCATTATTTTTAAGACTTCCAATTTCATTTTCTAAATCGCAGCTAATCAAAGTATAATTATCATTAGCGATCGAATTCTTTAATAAGCGATGCGTTTCAATTACTACTTGTCCAAAAGGTTTCCGGTTTCCTTTTACATCGATAAATTGAAGATCTCCTGCATGGGCAATAATTTTTAATTCTAGTTTTGGTGCCGAAGCACAAGCATTACAAGAACATACTCTGTTTTTTTCTAAAATTTTTAAGTGGCTATAGAATGCCGTGAACATGCTTTCAATTTGATCTAAAAGGGATTGCTGCGTTAGCTGTATGTTTTCTTTGTAAAAGAATAAAGCATCTCCTTCTATTTCTGCTAATTCAAGATCTAGGGTATTAGCATCGATAAGTACTTCTAATAGTTCAGCAATAACATGCTGGCTATGTTCAATCTCAGTAGTTTTTACAAATTGAGTAAAACCAGAAATGTCAGGTATAAAAAGTAATGATTTAGCCATTTAAAAGTATTCATTCAATAAAAGTCTAATATAGATAATATATAAACTTTAAAAACAAGAAATGAGGCTTACTTTTTAAGAAATTGAATCTATCAATCCAGAAAAATATTACATAACTTTTGCATACAAATCAAAGTCTTCTGCTCCTGTAATTATTACATTCACAAAATCCCCTGTTCGAATATATCCCTTTTCTGCATTGATAAGGACCTCGTTATCTACATCTGGGCTATCGTATTGAGTTCTACCCACAAAATAGCTTCCTTCCTTACGATCAATAACAACCTTAAACTCTTTTCCTATTTTTTCTTGATTAAGCTCCCAAGAAATTTGAGATTGTATTTCCATAATCTCATTCGCACGTTGCATTTTAACATCTTCAGGTACATCGTCTACAAGATTATAAGCATGTGTATTTTCTTCGTGTGAATATGTAAAACAACCTAAACGATCAAATCGCATTGCTGTTACCCATTGTTTTAGTTCTTGAAAATTCTCTTCGGTTTCTCCAGGATAACCAACGATTAGAGTAGTTCTTATGGCAATACTGGGTACTGTCATTCTAAAATCCTTAAGTAGTTTATTTACTTTTTCTTTTCCAGATCCACGTCGCATCGACTTTAAAATAGAATCTGAAATATGCTGTAATGGAATATCAATATAATTACAAACCTTTGACTCATCTCTCATCACTTCCAAAACATCCAATGGAAAGCCAGTTGGATATGCATAATGCAAACGAATCCAATCTATACCTTCCACCTTAATCAGTTCTTTAAGTAGCTCTGCTAAGTTTCTTTTTTTGTAAATATCTAATCCGTAATAAGTTAAATCTTGTGCTATAAGGATTAATTCTTTTACGCCATTTGCAGCTAATTTTTCAGCTTCAATTACCAATTCTTCAATAGGTGTACTTTTGTGCTTTCCTCTCATTATTGGGATTGCACAAAATGAACAAGGTCGATCACAACCTTCGGCAATTTTTAAATATGCGTAGTTCTTTGGAGTTGTAGTAAGACGTTCTCCAATTAATTCGTGTTTATAATCAGCCTCTAAAGCCTTTAACAATGCGGGAAGTTCTGTAGTACCAAAATATTGATCCACACTTGGAATTTCCTTTTGTAAATCGGGCTTATACCTTTCAGAAAGGCATCCAGTTACAAAAACTTTATCTACAATTCCCTCTTCTTTTTTGCCTACGTATTCTAGAATAGTATTAATGCTTTCCTCTTTGGCATTGGCAATAAAACCACAGGTATTGATAACAACAATATTCCCTTCTTCCTCATGAACGACGTCTTTATCGTTAGCACGAAGTTGTCCCATTAACACTTCACTATCGTAAACGTTTTTTGAACAACCCAGAGTTACTACGTTGATCTTATTTTTTTTAATTGTTTTTGTACGCATTATTTAAAGAATGAATCTACGAATTCGATTTTATTAAAAACTTGCAAGTCTTCGATACCTTCACCAACACCAATATATTTAACAGGAATTTTAAATTGATCACTAATTCCTATTACAACACCACCTTTAGCGGTGCCATCTAATTTGGTAACGGCCAATGAAGTTACTTCGGTTGCTGCAGTAAATTGTTTGGCTTGTTCAAAAGCATTTTGCCCTGTGGAACCATCTAACACTAATAGTACTTCATTTGGTGTCTCTGGTAATACTTTTTGCATCACCCTTTTTACTTTGGTGAGCTCGTTCATTAAGTTTACTTTATTGTGAAGTCTTCCAGCGGTATCAATAATTACCACATCTGCATTTTGTGTTACTGCACTTTCTAAGGTATCAAAAGCAACACTTGCTGGGTCACTTCCCATACTTTGCTTTATAAGTGGTACATCTGTTCGGTCTGCCCAAACTTGAAGTTGATCAATTGCGGCAGCACGAAAGGTATCTGCTGCACCCAAAACAACCTTTTTACCAGCCTTTTTAAATTGATATGCCAATTTACCAATAGTTGTCGTTTTACCTACCCCATTAACACCAACCACCATAATTACATATGGAGTCTTTTGAACTGGAATATCAAACTCTGTTGCCTCACCACTATTTGTTTCACTTAATAATCCAGCAATTTCTTCTCGCAGTATTTTATTAAGTTCCTCGGTTCCTAGGTATTTATCATTTGCAACTCGTTCTTCAATTCGGTCTATAACTTTAAGTGTTGTCTCCACACCTACATCACTACTTACCAAAACTTCTTCCAGATTATCTAGAACATCAGCATCAACTTTGCTTTTACCAGCAACAGCTTTACTCAACTTATCAAGAAAGGAAACTTTAGTTTTTTCAAGTCCTTTATCTAAAGTTTCTTTTTTCTCTTTTGAAAATATTTTTTTAAAAAAACTCATCTATAGTTTTTATTTTGAGCTTACAAAGATACATCTTCACAATAGCTTTGAAGCAAAAAGTTTAGAAAATAGAAAGAGCCACTTTTAAAAAAAGTGGCTCTTTAACTATATACTAAAAATTGATTATTTCTTACTTAACCAATCACTTACTTTATCTGGAGACATAATAGACTCTACAAAAGTATATGCTCCGGATTTTTCCGATTTTACCATCTTGATAGCCTTAGTTAAACGCTTAGACCCTGATTGTAATGATGCTATTGATTTCTTTGCCATGGCTTCTTATTTTATCTCCTTATGAACCGTCATCTTTTTAAGAATTGGGTTGAATTTTTTAATCTCCATACGATCTGGAGTATTCTTTTTATTTTTAGTAGTAATATATCGTGAAGTTCCTGGCTTACCAGAGTTTTTATGCTCTGTACACTCTAAAATTACTTGAACTCTATTTCCTCTTTTAGCCATTATAGTAGACTTTTATATTGTTAATGCAATTATTTATTTAAATAGCCGTTTGCACGAGCTTCTTTAACAACTGCAGTAATTCCTTTTTTATTAATTGTTTTTAATACGGAAGCAGCAACTTTAATAGTAATCCACTTATCTTCTTCAGGAAGATAAAAACGTTTTTTGATTAGGTTAACATTAAACCTCCGTCTGGTTCTATTTAAAGCGTGAGAAACATTGTTTCCAAACATCGCCCTTTTTCCAGTAAGTTCACATACTCTAGACATTAATTATATCTTTTAATTATTTTTACAGGGTGCAAATTTAAGTAAATTTATCCTTATGTACAACAAAAGAAATTTAGTTTTTTAAAATTTCTTTTAAAAGTAATTCTAAAGCCTTATTTGTCGCTTTAGCCACAACTCTTTCTCTAGGTTCTCCAAAATTAAATTTTTCTGAGAAAACACCACTCGGACTAGCAATTGCAATAAAAACCGTTCCAAGCTCATCGACAGCATCTCCTTTTGTTGGACCAGCAATACCCGTGGTTGAAAGTGCATAATCAGTATTAAACAATTTGTTAGATTGAACAGCCATTGCCTCTGCAACTTCTTTACTCACTACTGTATGCTCATTTATCAACTGTTCATCTACACCTAAAACATCAATTTTGGTATCGGTTGCATAAGGCACAGTACTCCCTCTAAAAAAGGCTGAAATCCCTGCTAAGGACGTAATTTGTTCTGTTATTGCTCCACCAGTGCAACTTTCTGTTAAACTTAAAGTTTTTTCCTTTTGAATAAACAATTTAGCTATTCGTCCTACAATGGCAGTTTCTTCTTCATATCCTATTGCAATCTCATTTAACAGACCATGCAAAACTTTCATTTCTTTATCTACAGCCCTAACCACATTTTCCTTCACTTTTCCTTTTGAGGATAATCGCAATCTAACTCTTCCTAAAGATGGCAAATAAGCAAGCTTAATAGATTTTGGTAATTTATCTTCCCACTTATGAATGATTCTTACAATTTCACTTTCCCCCATGCCATAAGTCAATAAGGTTCTATGGTAAATAAAGGGGCAATCAAATTTATCAACTATTCTTGGTAAAACTTCAGATTCAATCAACCGCTTCATTTCGTAGGGTACGCCTGGCAAAGAAATAAAAACTGTTTCGTTCTTCTCCATCCACATTCCTGGTGCGGATCCAAAATTATTTTTTAATACTGTTGCTCTTGAAGGGACTAATGCCTGGTTTAGACTTTCAGGCAATAAGGGGTGATTTGTAAATTTTTTGTAGAGTGCTTTTACATGAGTTAAAACTGCTTTATCTTCAACCAAGGTATCTTCTAAATATTTACAGAAAGTTTGTTTGGTAATATCATCTTTTGTAGGCCCTAATCCTCCAGTAACGATTACTATATCCACTCTTTTTTCAGCATCATTCAATGCCTGTAAAATATGAGCTTCATCGTCTTGAATGGATGTAAGTTGGTAAACCTGAACTCCAATTTTATTGAGTTCTTTAGAAATGAATGCTGAGTTTGTGTCTACAATCTGACCAATTAAAATCTCATCTCCAATTGTGATTATTTCAGCAAGCATCTATAAATTAAAATCTCTTTTTAATTCATCAAAAACAGTATGTAACTTAGTAGAAATGTTCTCAATATTTGCACTTATTGAAGATTGACTCTTTAAAGATCTTGTCCAAGATTCTAGGCTAGTAATATCCTTACCTAAATTTAAACCAAACATTTCTAAATTTGGTTTCATTTTATGCGCGAATTGATAGGCTAACTCTCTATTGTTATTTACAATAGCCTCTTCCATTGCTTTTAAGTCTGGCGGAATCTCTTCTAAGAAAGTTTTTGCAATAATTGCAATAAATTCTTTATCGCCGCCAGCAATTTCATTAAGATTTTCAATTGAATAGTTTTTACTCATTTATTTAACTTTTATAGAAAACACTTCTGTGTTTTCAATGAAACCAGTCAAAGTATCATTAGAGATTACTTTGGCAACTCCCGAAGGTGTGCCCGTAAATATAACATCTCCAATCTTTAAAGTAAAATATTTTGAAATATATTCGATTAACGCATCAATTTTCCACAACATTAAGGAGGTATTTCCGCTTTGTTGCAGTTTATCGTTTTTTTCTAGCCTAAAATTAATGTCATTAACATTGCTAAAAGTACTCTTTGGAAGAAATTTACCAATAACAGCAGATCCATCAAATCCTTTTGACTTTTCCCAAGGCAAACCCTTTTCTTTTAATTCAGACTGAAGATCTCTTGCAGTAAAATCGATTCCTAAACCTATTTCATCGTAATATTTATATGCAAATTTTTTATCGATGTGTTTTCCTACTCGATTAATTTTAACTAAAATTTCGACTTCGTGATGCACATTGTTTGAAAATTCAGGAATAAAGAAGGCTTGCTTTTTTAAAACGATTGCAGTATCTGGTTTTAAAAATAAAACCGGTTCTCTAGGAGTTGCATTATTAAGCTCCTCAATATGTTCAGCATAATTTCTACCTACACAAATGATTTTCATAAGCCCAATATAATTGTTAATTTGGTTATACTTCGACGAGCACAGCACAGGTATGCTTTCGCTATTAACAAAAACCTAAAGCGCTCGTTTTATTTATTATTAAATTTTTGTTTTAATAAATCTAATCCTTCATTTGTTATTGGACCAGCATCTTTATTTTTTATTCTCGTTTTCAAATCACGCAATACCTTCTTCGTATATTTAGGAAAGTCTGCGTTTTGAATCCAACTAAAATAACCTGGCTCCGTTTTAAATAACTCCTCTATTACTTTGCCTTTGTGCTTTCCGAAAGAAATTATCTCTTGACCTTCTTTATTATACCCAACAAATCCTGCAAAATCTGCAAAGTTTTGATGCGAACTAAAACTTGAAAGAAAATCAATATCGTTTTCTAAATCTTCATATTTATCTAACTGAGCTTTTAACACTTCATAAGTAGCCATCGTATCGGCTTCAGCACTGTGAGCGTTTGTTAAATCTTTATCGCAATAGAAATTATACGCAGCTTCTAATGTCCTTTTTTCCATTTTATGAAAAATAGTCTGAACATCTACTGCTACGTTTTTCTTTAAATCGAAATCTATTTCAGCTCTCAATAATTCTTCGGCAAGAAGAGGTATATCGAATCTATTAGAGTTAAAACCACCTAAATCGCTATCTTTAATAAGTTCGTATACTTTGGAAGCTAATTCCTTAAAAGTCGGCTCATTCGCTACCATTTCATCAGAAATACCATGAATTGCAGTGGTAACAGCAGGAATCTTCATCTCTGGGTTAACCCGCCAAGTAAAACTTTCTTTATTTCCGTTAGGAAAAACTTTAAGAATGGATATTTCAACAATTCTATCTTTAGAAACATTGGTTCCAGTAGTCTCTAAATCAAAAAAACAAATAGGTTTATTTAGTTTTAATTCCATTAAAAAATCAATTCTGTGTTAAAGATTTATAATCTATACCTCTCTATTACTATCCCAAGCTTCTAAATAATCTGCTACGGCTTTTACAAACTGTCCACCTAAAGCTCCGTTTACAACTCTATGATCGTAAGAATGAGATAAAAACATTTTATAGCGTATTCCAATAAAGTCACCATCTGGTGTTTCAATTACCGCTGGAACTTTTCTAATGGCTCCTAAAGCCAAAATTCCAACTTGTGGTTGATTAATAATTGGAGTTCCCATAATACTACCAAAAGTACCTACATTGGTTACCGTATAAGTTCCGCCTTGTATATCATCTGGTTTTAATTTTCCATCACGTGCACGACCAGCAAGATCATTCACTGCTTTAGCCATACCAACTAGGTTCAGTTGATCTGCATTTTTTATCACAGGAACAATTAAATTTCCGTCCCCTAGTGCGGCTGCCATCCCTAAGTTAATATTTTTTCTCTTGATAATTTTATCCCCATCTACAGAAATGTTTAACATAGGATAAAGTTTCAATGCTTTAGCAACCGCTTCTAAGAATATTGGAGTAAACGTAAGGTTCTCTCCTTCGCGTTTTGCAAAACTATCTTTCACTTTTTTACGCCAATTCCAAATATTGGTAACATCTGCCTCTATAAAAGATTGCACATGGGCAGCTGTTTGGATACTCTCTACCATATGGTGAGCTATTAGCTTACCCATACGTGACATTTCTATAATTTCATCACCTCCATTTATAGATATTGTGCTTCGACTAGGCTCAGCAACCGTATTCTTTTGTTTAGAAGATGTGCTTGTTGTTATATTTTGTTTAGCAGGTTGCGCTTTACGTTTTTCTATATATTCTAAGATATCGTTTTTAGTAACCCTACCTTCATTTCCAGTACCAGAAATACCGTCCAATTCTTGCTGAGAAACCTCTTCGGTTGCAGCAATTTTTTTAACTAATGGAGAATAAAATCTTTTATCTGAGCTTTGAACAACTGTTTGAGCTACTTCAATAGTAGCTTCTACTTTAGCAACAACTTCTGGTGATGGACTTGAAACAGTTTCTTTAGCAACAACAGTACTTGCTTCTTGAACTGCGTTTTCTCCTTCAATTTCAATAACTGCAATGGTTTGTCCAACTTGTATCACATCGTCTACTTCAAACAACTTTTCAACCAAAACACCAGACACCTCACTTGGCACCTCACTATCTACCTTATCTGTTGCAATCTCTAACACCGCCTCATCTTCCTCAATGGTATCACCCACCTCTTTAAGCCAGCTTGTTAGTGTAGCCTCTGCAACACTTTCACCCATTTTTGGAAGTTTCAATTCAAATTTTGCCATAATAATTTTCTTACTAAACCTGTTTTATTTTAACGATGCAAAATTAGTTAAAATTTATATGTTAATTGTAGCTATTTTTTTAAAATACTTGAACAGACCCTTTTTGATCGCTTTGGTCGCTTCCCAACAGGAAACTACAACTAGGAGGACATATGCGAAAGGTGTTTCCTTGATTAGCCAATTTTTTCATCACCATAAATATTTGAGAATAGGACATATAATCTACATCAAAAATAATATGACTGTTTGTGATGATTTCATCTGAAAAAATGGTCTTTGAAGTTGTTTTAATTTTTGAGCTGTGTGTTTCTGAAATATTTTTAAGCAACATCAAGTTTTCTGTCAAGACATAGATAGTTTTATCTTCTTGAGAATCGATAGACTGACTCTGAATTGTTTTATTACGACTATTTTTTGCAATAAAAAGTCCCACACGCACTAAAGAATTGAATAAGAAATTAGTTTTAAAATGTTTTTTATAAAAAATTTCCATCGCTCCATAAAAACGATCTAAATATTCCGCGTTTTTCATTGTACTCTCTCCTTTATAATGCAAAATACTTATATCACCTAAATAATGGTTTTTATATCCAGCCTTGGTTATTTTATAGGAAAAATCTATATCCTCTCCATACATAAAATAGTCTTCATCAAAACCATTAACCTCATTATAAACCTTTCTTTCCAATAACATAAAAGCACCTACCAAAACAGCAACTTGCCCTTTTCCTTCTGGAGTAATATGGTTTGCATAATAGCTTTTTCCACTACCAAATAGTTTAAGTAAAGAAGCTTTTGGTGTTGGTAAATTTCGTTTGCTTTCTGGTAAGTAAGCACCTGTACCATCCATTAAGTAAATTCCTAGTACCCCTAAGTCACTGATACTTTCTGCATAAAATAGTGCCTTTACAAAGGTATCTTCAGCAACTGCAGTATCTGGATTTAATATACAGACATATTCTCCCTTTGCGATTTTCACCGCTTGATTGTTTGCTTTACTAAAGCCAACGTTTTCTTTATTTTCGATTAAGGTTATTTCAGGAAATTTCGTTTTCACCATAGTACAACTATCGTCTGGCGAATTGTTATCTATAATGATAATTTCTGAATCAATAATTTTCAAACTTCGCTGAACACTTAGAATGCACTGTTCTAAAAAATATTGAACATTATAATTAAGTATGATTACAGATAACTTCAAAATCAAGAATTTTTTAAGGAAGCTTCAAAAGGAATTCTATTCACAATACTTCTACCAAGGGTAACCTCATCTGCATATTCTAATTCATCGCCCACCGATATCCCTCTTGCAATGGTAGTGGTAGTAATTTCATATTGCTCTATTTGTCTAAAAATAAAAAAGTTGGTAGTATCTCCTTCCATAGTAGAACTAAGAGCAAAAATAAGCTCTTTCACCTTTCCAGATTTTACTTTTTCCACTAGGGATGCAATATTTAACTCACTAGGACCAATTCCATCCATAGGGGATATTTTACCACCTAATACATGATATTGCCCTCTAAATTGGCTTGTATTTTCTATTGCCATTACATCGCGAATATCTTCTACAACACAAATAATTTCTTCACGTCTATTTTGATTGGAACATATTTCGCATAATTCCTTGTCTGATATATTATGACAATTTTTACAAAATATTATTTCATCTCTCATTAACTGCAGACTTTGCGAAAGATTTTGAGTATGTTCTTTGGGTTGCTTTAATAGGTGCAATACCAAACGTAAAGCCGTACGTTTCCCAATACCCGGAAATTGTGACATTTCGTTTACTGCGTTTTCAAGAAGTTTTGATGAAAAATCCATTGCTAATTTATGGATAGCAAGATAAAAAAAATGCTTCAGAAAAAAATTAATTTTCCTGAAGCATTACAATCTAAATTTTTAATTCTTATTCTTTAATAAGTTTTTTGGTTACCGCTCCTTTATCAGAATTAATTCTAATAAAATAGATGCCATTATTTAATTCAGAAATATCCATTGTATGCTCATTAGAGATAGATACATCTGCTTGATAAATAACTAATTTCCCTAATATATCGAACACTCTAATATCTGCATCAACGCTTTTCTGAAGATTTATAGTTACTGTTGAGTTTGCTGGATTAGGATACAAAGCTATGCTAGATTCAGATATAAAATCCTCAGTCCCTAAATTAGGATTCCCTTTTTGAGAAGACCAAAAACCTCTTCCATAAGTAGCCGCATAAATTTTACCATCCACAGAATTTATTTCCATTTCATTGATAATTACATTTGGCAAGTTATTACTATATGGTTGCCATTCAGTAAAAGTATTGTCTATATAGTATATACCGTAATTCATCCCTACATATAAAGCTTCCGCTCCATTATCATCCCACACCACAGACATTGCACTAAAATTAGGCAAGTTAAATAAATAACTGTTCCAAGTAACACCTCCATCTGAAGATACAACAACCTTATCTCCACTACTAGTAGCAACAGCCACTAAATCTGGATTAGTTGGGTGAATAGCGATAGATCTAATTAAACCTACAGGAGGTGTCATTATTTCCCAGTCTGTAGCTCCACCATCTGTTGTTTTGTATAAAAATGTACTTCTTCCAGCATACATTACTTGATTGTTTGAAGGAGCAATTTTTAAATGATCTAAACTAGAAGGGAATTGTTGAGAGATTTCTACCCAACTACCTCCTCCTCCACCGGATTCAGATTTGTAAACAAAATTATATCCTAAATAAATGGTATTCGTAACTGTTGGATCTTGTTCAAAAGGAGTTACCCAATTTCCTTGTCCTACTCCTGGTTCACTTAATCCATTTTGTGTAAGTCCACCATTATCTGTTCTGTACAATTGCCCATTTTGAGAAGTACCAAACATTCTAAGAGGATTATCTTTATCGATAAATGATTCCATACCATCAGCTCCTAGCCAATCTCTCCATCCTTCTTCAGAAGTATAAAATGAAGTCCCATTATCTTGAGAACCTCCAGAGATAATAACATCTTGAGATTGTGTAATACCAAGTTTATAGTTTTGTCTTATGCCTAATCCTTGATGGATACTTTCAAAATAAGTAGCATTTAATACGGGAGTATTTTCAGCTTTAAAAAGCCCACCATCTGTTCCTGCGAACATCGTTGTTCCTGCAAATACTAATAAATCCACATCTGCATGACAGTATCCTTTACCTGCATTTTCAGCTTGAGTTGGAATCCAATCTGATGTGTTTTCAAAATCAACTCCACCATTCATAGAACGCCAAGTAAGTACTCCTGCAATATGCACTTCATTAACATCTGCTGGATTTACAGCAACGTCCATATCTCTGGGAGCTTGTCCTCCAGAATCAACACCATTGGTGTCATAACCAAAATAATTTCTTCCAGCATGATTTAATTCTGTAAAACTACTTCCACTATCGTTAGAAACATAAAAACCACCAAAACTTCCACCGGATGCTTCTACTACATAAACTACCTCTGGATCATCAAGAGAGACAGCCATCATTTTAGGAGCTGTAGGAAATCCTCCAATAGTTGTAAATGTATCTCCTCCGTCTGTAGAAATATGAACACTGTTTCCTGAAGCATAAACAACACTTGGGTCTCCAGGCTTAAATTCAAGGTCATAACCTCTATTATCTGTTACTGCAGAAGTCCAAGTAACACCACCATCTATAGATTTTTTAATACCTCCATTTTGAGATGTAGCAAACATAATATTAGAATCTGTAGGGTGAATTAAAATTCTATTCACATTTGAAGTTCCTAAATCCCCTAATTGATTCCAAGTTGCACCAGAATCGGTAGATTTATAAATCAAACCATTATCAGATCCAAAAATATAATTATTAGAATTTGCAGGATCAATTACTACAGAGTAAACAGATAAATTTGAAAAGAAATCACCAAGAGGTGTCCAATTTAATCCCCCATCTGTAGTACTCCAAACTCCACCAGTTTGAGCACCTACAATAATATGATCAATATCATTTTTATCTATATCGACTCCTGTGATTCTTCCTAAACCAGGACTCCATGCAGAAGTAGCATTATAGTTAAAAGGACCTAGTTCTTCCCAGTTATCTGTACCTGCTTGTCTGTTTTGTGAAGTTTCATTTAAATATGCATTATATCTTTCTAATTCTGCTATATTCTCTTCTGAAGTTGGTAAATAACCATTTTCATTCATTAAACGCATGGCATTATATTCCCAACGCTTAAACTGTTTATAACCAGACCCTCTACCCTTATCGATATCTGCAAAATATGCTTCTGCATTTTCGATTATTTCTTCAACACTAAAAGTGCCCTCATCTATCATTACCTTATATTCTTGAGAATGAGCAGTGATTACTCCAAGAAAAAACACAAACATTACTAATAATTTTTTTTTCATAGCTTTAATTTAATTTTTTAAAAGCCGAAAGTAATATTAATATTCTTTAAAAATTAATAAAATATTCTTAAAATTTTAACTATTAAGAAATTAGAAAAAAAACCTTCAGAAAAAATGATTATTTTATGAAGGATTGTATTTTTACAAGAAATCATAATTAGAAGAACGCTCATGCAACCCATTCATATATTATTACTAATCGGCTGTTATTTTGGATTACTATTTTTTATCTCTTATTTAACTGGGAAAGAAGACAGCAATGAAGCCTTTTTTAAAGCAAACAAGCAATCTCCTTGGTATATAGTTGCCTTTGGAATGATAGGAGCTACTTTATCTGGCGTCACTTTTATTTCTGTTCCTGGTACCGTAGCAGCTCAACAATTTGGGTATATGCAGATGGTTTTTGGCTATATATTTGGCACCATAGTTATCGCTTTTGTGCTTTTGCCTATTTACTACAAGTATAATGTAACTTCTATTTACGAATTTTTGAACCAGCGCTTAGGATCTAAATCACATAAGATCGGAGCATTTTTCTTTTTACTTTCCAGAACGATTGGGGCAGCATTTCGTATATTTTTAGTTGCATTGGCAATGCAATATTTAATTTTTGATGAATGGGAAATTCCATTTATTATCACTGTTATTTTTTCAATTTTATTAATTTGGATATATACTCATAGAGGAGGAATTAAAACGATTGTTTGGACAGATACTTTACAAACCTTCTTTATGCTTTCGGCAGTGATATTCGCCATCTATTTTATCAATCAAAAAATAGGTTGGAGTTTTTCTGAATTATTAGCTTCAGAGGAATTAAAACAATACAATAAAATTTTATTTACAAGTGATTATAATAGCAAAGCATATTTTTTAAAATCTTTTTTTGGAGGGGTATTTATTACAATAGCCATGACAGGAGTGGATCAAGATATGATGCAAAAAAACCTTACTTGTAGAAACCTGAAAGATGCTCAAAAAAACATGCTCTCAATGGTTAGTTTATTGGTAGTTGTGAATTTTGTGTTTTTACTATTGGGTGCACTATTATATATATTTATTAATAAATTCGGATTAGAAGTTCCGGTAATTGATGGGGTTAAAAGAACCGATTTATTATTCCCATTAGTAGCGGTTAAAAGTGGATTAGGATTACCTCTTGCAATGGTGTTTATCCTTGGTATAATTGCTGCAGCTTATTCTAGTGCAGATTCTGCCCTAACCTCTTTAACGACCTCTTATTGTGTAGATTTTTTAGATATAGAACATAAAGAGAAATCTATTCAGAAATCCCTAAGAAAAAAAGTTCATATTGCTTTTTCAATTGTTCTAGTAATAGTCGTTGTTATATTTAATAGTGTTCTTGAAAGAGATGTGATAACAGGTTTGTTTACTATAGCTTCCTATACTTACGGTCCTCTTTTAGGTTTATTTGCTTTTGGAATTATCACCAAATATAAAGTTAAAGAAAACTATGTTTTAATAGTATGTATCCTCTCGGTTGTCCTTAGTTATTTTTTAAATGAATATTCTGTTATTTTATTAAACGGATATCAATTTAGTTTTGAACTATTAGGATTAAATGGCTTCTTTACATTTTTAGGTTTATATCTTATTAGAAGAAAAAAATAATCAATATTGATTGGTACCTAATAATACTAAAGTACAAGCAGCTTCAAATTCAATATTATTATTTTTTAAAATTTTATAGAGCTCAGGGTTTTCTGTTCCTGGATTAAAAATAACACGCTTAGGATTTAAAGAGACTATGTAATCGTAAAAATCAATTTGCCTACTAGGGTTTAAGTATAAGGTGATTGTGTCAACATCCTTATAGGCTTTCCTTTCCTTCGTAATATGCACTCCATTTAGCTCCCCTTCTCTCAAGCCTATCGCTATTACAGGATGATTATATTGAGTCAAACGATTAATCGCCAAGTAAGAATATCTAGCGGGATTTAAACTAGCTCCAATAACAAGAGTTTTTTTCATTTTAAGATTTGAGTTTTAATAATACTATGTTAAAAATTCATTTAAATGTAACAATACTATTTTTAGTACGTCTATAAAGTAGAAATATTTCAAACTTTACTGTGTGATTTTTACGTTGATGGTTAGTGTTAATAATCATGGTAAAGTCTCAAGCCCAAAGATAGCTCTTTGGGCTTGTTTGTTAATATATGTTAAAGTCTAATTTAGCTGTAACATTTTTTTTGGAGGATCGTCTTATTTTTAATCAAAACAGCTACTTTTTTTAAATAGAATGAGCAAATAATTCATCAACAATCAATCAATCAAAAAATGAAACAGTTAATTACTCTTTTAGCAATAATGCTAAGCTTATCTACCTATGCATTAAACGATCCTGACCCAGAAAAAAACGGATCTATCACAGGTTCTGTGATAGACAAAATCCTTCAAGAACCCCTACCCTATGTTTCCATAGTAATCCATGATTTAAATGGAGAAATTATTACGGGTGGAATTACAGATGAAAACGGAAGCTTTATCATTGAAGGAATCCCTGAAGGTAAAAGCAATTTAACCATACAATATATTGGCTATAAAGCTTATAAAAATGAAATTGAAATTTCTAAAAAATCTAGAAAACTAAGCCTTGGCAGAATTGAATTAGAAGAAGATATAGAATCTTTAGATGAAGTTGTTATAAGAGCTGAAACTTCTACCATTCAACAAAAAACAGATCGAAAAGTGATTACAGTTGGAAAGGATTTAGTAACGGCAGGTCCTACTGCTTCAGAACTAATGAATAACCTACCAACTGTAAATGTAAACCCACAAACGGGTGAAATTTCTATGCGAGGTAATAGCAATGTTCAAGTAATGGTAGATGGCAAATTAACCAATGTTCCAATTGCACAATTGCTAAAACAAATTCCTTCTTCAGCTATAAAACAAGTGGAGTTAATAACGAATCCTTCTGCAAAATATAATCCTGAAGGAATGAGTGGAATTATAAATATTGTACTTCATAAAAATGTAAAACTTGGAATGAACGGTACAGCTAACGTTGGACTTACTTATGAAGAGCAAGCAAAATTTAATGCGTCTTTAGATTTAAATTACAGAAATGGAAAATTTAATCTCTATGGAAACTATGCTAATAATATAGCTAAAAATGAAAATTATGGAAATATTTTCCGGCCAAATGATAATTCTGAGCAGCTATTTAATTTCCTAGATGACAATAAATCTAACTTATTTAAAATTGGACTTGATTTTTATTTAAATGAAAAGAATACAATCTCTTTCTTTACAACTCAAAATTTTTATGATGGAAAAACTACTGGTGTTACAGATATTTTCTATTATGACAATCCAGAATACGATCTAACACAAGATTTTATTAGTGATGGCAGTAATGTCTCCTCTAGCTATAACTTTGATTATAAATTAGATTTTGAAAAAGAAGGACATAATATAGAATTAGAAGCAGATTATAACGAATATGACAGTGAAGACGAAACTATTTTTTATTTTTCTGGAGCTTCAGAAGTCCCTAATTATGAAGATTTCATAGATGTAGAAAGCGAACGAGTAACGGTTAATTTAGACTATGTAAACCCCTTAACCGAAGATTCAAATTTAGAACTAGGAGCAGAAGCAAGACTATACAAAACCTTAAATGATTATCGTTCCACTGGATTTGCATATAACTCAAATGGAGAATTAGTTTCAACTCCAGCCACAAAATTTAAATATTCTAGAGATATTTATTCCGCTTATGTTACTTACGGGAGAAACTATGACAAATGGTCTTACCAAGCTGGTGTTCGTGCAGAAACGGTAGAGGTTATAGCCGACACAAATGCAGTTAGATCTTTTGAAAATGATTATGTAGAATTTTATCCTTCTGCATTTGTCACTTATACTCCTTCAGAAAAGAATAATTATCAAGTTAGTTATAGTCGTCGTGTAGACCGTCCTGGAATTAGTCAAGTTAACCCAATTAGAGAATGGAGTACACCATTAATTTCTTCTTTTGGAAATACAGAATTAGTACCACAATTCACCAACTCGATTGAAGCAAACTATACTAGAAAACTTGAAAAAGGAAGCATTACTGGTGGAGTATTTTATCGTGCAATTACCGATGAAATAAACAGAGCCGTTTTTATTGATCGAACAGATTATAATAAAGTAATACTAACTTTTGATAACTTCGATAATACCTCAGCTTATGGTTTTGAAATTTCAGCAAGTTACAAACCTACTAAATGGTGGAGTTTTAATACCAGTTTCGACTTGTATTCTCAAATACAAACTGGAATTATAGAAAATTTAGAAGACACGGGTGATATTCCACCTACCGAAGAAAATATAATAATTGAAGAAACAGAAGTTGAAAATGTCGCTTGGAATTTTAGAATGTTCAATAACTTTAAAGCTACAAAAAAATTAACCTTTTCAGCTTTCCTATTCTATAGAGGAGAAAATAAAGGTTTACAATTTGAAGTTGACCCTATGTACTTTGTCAATTTAGGTGCAAGATATAGCCTATGGGATGATCGAGGAACGTTTAGTATTAATTATAATGATATTTTTAATACCATGGAATTTTCTTTTGAAGGTAGTAGCCCATATCCACAAGTTGGAGCGTTTAACTGGGAAAGCAATACTGTTTATGTTGGCTTATCCTACCGCTTTGGAGGAGGAAAATACCAAGCTAAATCTAGAAAACGTAGAAATAATGACGAAAAATCTGGAGGTGGCGGATTGTTCTAAAATTCTAAAAAAACAGGTTGTTATTCTTATGTTAAAATTACCTAACAATTGTAACATGGCATAGTTATTACAGTCTATATAGTAACAGAAAGTTTATGATTTATTTGAATTAACCACTCTAAGGAATAAACAAAAAGTTAGTATTATAAAAAGCTCCTTAAGCAATTGTTTAAGGGGCTTTTATTTTTACCATCTAATTACCGCACTAGCCCAAGTAAATCCACTACCAAAGGCTGCCAAAACCACTAAATCCCCTTCTTTAACCTTTCCTTCTTCCCATGCTTCAGATAATGCAATAATTATAGAAGCTGCTGTTGTATTCCCATACTTTTGGATATTATTATAAACTTGATCGTCTCTTAGTTTAAACTTTTTTTGTACAAATTGAGAGATACGCAAATTTGCTTGATGTGGAATTAACATATCTATTTCATCCACAGATAAATTATTTGCTTGTAGCCCTTCCATAATGACTTCAGAAAAACGAACTACCGCATTTTTAAATACAAAGGTTCCATTCATATATGGGAAGTATGAAATATCATCTGGATTATTTAAAAGTTCCGGAACCCAATGTGCAATGCTAGGACTTTCAACAGTCAGCTCTCTTGCGTGTTTTCCCTCACTATGTAAATGCGTAGATAATATCCCTCTAGAGGAATCTTCGCTTCTAGATAAAACTGCTGCTCCTGCTCCATCACCAAAAATAACAGATACTCCACGACCTCGAGTGGTAACATCTAATCCTCCAGAATGATATTCAGAACCAATCACTAAAATGTTTTTATACATTCCCGTTTTAATAAATTGATCTGCTACAGACAAAGCATATATAAAACCCGAACATTGATTCCGTACATCTAATGCACCAACTGTTTGCATATCTAACATCTCTTGTATTTGTACTCCACAACCTGGAAAATACATATCTGGACTAAGAGTTGCAAACACTATAAAGTCGATATCATCTTTGGACAATCCTGCTCTTTCAATAGCAATTTTAGAAGCTTTAACTCCCATACTTGCAGAAGTTTCATTGCTTCCTTCTTCAATCCATCTACGTTCCTTTATTCCTGTTCTTTCTTGAATCCACTCATCATTGGTATCCATTAACTTTGAAAGATCCTCATTGGTAACAATGTTTTCTGGAACAAAATATCCTAATCCTGTAATTCTTGATGTATACATTTATTAATTTTTAATTCTAAAAACTTTTAGAGGTCGAAAGATACTTATTAACTACGTATTGTCGAAGGCTTTTAAACGCATAAAGTATGCACGCATAGTATATTGATTTGTCAAGTTGGCAGTTAGATTAAATTGGTACTTTATTTGACTATGAGAAGTATAAATAAAAAGATAATTAATATTCATAAATTATATAACAATGAGTAAAGGAACTATTAACGTATCGGTAGAAAATATTTTTCCACTAATAAAGAAGTTTTTATATAGTGATCACGAGATTTTTCTAAGAGAATTAATCTCAAATGCTACAGATGCAACGGTTAAGTTAAAACACCTAACCAGTATAGGGGAAGCCAAAGTTGAATATGGCAATCCTATAATCGAAATAAAAATTGATAAAGAAAATAAAAGGCTTCACATTATTGACCAAGGAATTGGGATGACAAGTGATGAAATTGAAAAGTATATCAACGAGATTGCTTTTTCTGGAGCTGAAGAATTTATCGAGAAATACAAAGATGATAAGGGAGATGATAAAGGAATAATTGGTCATTTTGGTCTAGGATTCTATTCTGCCTTTATGGTTGCAGAAAGAGTGGAGATAATTTCTAAAAGTTTTAAAGAAGAGCCAGCAGTACATTGGGAATGTGATGGTTCTCCAGAATATGCGATCAAAGAATCGGATAGAACTGAAAGAGGGACAGAAATCATTCTTCATATCGCAGAAGACTCTACAGAATTTTTAGAGGAAGCTCGTATTACTGAACTTTTAACCAAGTATAATAAATTTATGCCTATTCCAATTAAATTTGGAATGCGTACTGAAACTTTAGCAAAACCTGAAGGTGCTAAAGAAGAAGACCCTGCTCCTACCGAAGAAGTAGACAATTTCATCAATAACCCAAGTCCAGCTTGGACCAAACAACCTTCTGATTTAAACCCAGATGATTATAAAAGTTTTTACAGGGAATTGTATCCAATGCAATTTGAAGACCCACTTTTTAATATTCATTTAAATGTGGATTATCCATTTAATTTAACGGGAATATTATATTTCCCGAAAATGACAAATGACATTAATGGGCAAAAAGATAAAATTCAATTATACCAAAATCAAGTTTTTGTAACGGATAATGTAGAAGGAATTGTACCAGAATTTTTAACAATGCTTCGTGGAGTGATTGATTCTCCAGATATTCCATTAAACGTATCAAGATCTTATCTTCAAGCAGACGGTGCTGTAAAAAAGATTTCAAGTTATATCACACGTAAAGTTGCAGATAAACTAAAAAGTTTATTCAATAATAACCGTGAAGATTTCGAAAAGAAATGGAACGATATTAAAATTGTTATTGAATACGGAATGCTTTCCGAAGAAAAATTCTTTGATAAAGCACAAGCTTTTGCTTTGTTTCCAACGGTAGATGATACTTATTTTACTTTGGAAGAATTAAAAGAGAAAATAAAAGCCACACAGACAGATAAAGATGACAAGTTAGTAGTCTTGTATGCTTCAAATAAAGATGAGCAACATTCTTATATTGATGCAGCAAAGGAGAAAGGATACGAAGTTCTATTCTTAGACTCTCCTATTGTTTCACATCTTATTCAAAAAATTGAAACTTCAGAAGAAAATATATCTTTTGTAAGAGTGGATGGGGATCATATTGACAACCTTATTAAAAAAGATGAGGAGCAAATTTCTAAGTTGAATGATGAAGAAAAAGAAAGCTTAAAAACGATGTTGACTGAAATTATTCCACAGGAAAAATTCTCAGTACAACTAGAAGCTATGGATAGTAAAGCAAATCCATTTATCATTACACAACCAGAATTTATGCGTCGTATGAAAGAGATGCAACAATCTGGCGGCGGTGGCGGTATGTTTGGTATGGGTAATATGCCAGATATGTATAATCTAATCGTGAATACCAATAACGAACTTATTGGAGAAATTTTGAATACGAAAACTCAAAAGAAAAAGGAACGTTTGGTACAACAGGCTTTAGATTTAGCTCGTTTATCTCAAAACCTTTTAAAAGGGGAAGAGTTAACTACTTTCATCAAACGTAGTTTTGAAATGATTAAATAAGGTTAATCACTTTATATTTATATTAAACCTCTTTATAATTATTATAAAGAGGTTTTTTTATTCTTATTTTTGAAATATAAAATTCAATATTATGTTTCCTTGGCATCAATACTTATTAGCACTTATTTTTATACTTGGCGGTGCCAATCATTTTCGCAAGCCAAAATTTTATGAACGCATCATGCCACCTTATATCCCGGCTCATAGTAGCTTAGTTCTAGCTAGCGGAATAATCGAAATGATTTTCGGCTTTATGCTAATCACGGGAGAGAGCCAAACTATTGGCGCCTGGGGAATAGTTGGTTTATTGATTATTTTTATCCCTGTTCATGTTCATATGCTACAAGATGAAAATGCTTCTTTAAAACTTCCTAAATGGCTATTAATATTGAGAATCCTTTTACAAGGAGCATTAATTTATTGGGCTTTTCTATATACTTAAAAATGGATTTATTTACTTCAGCAGCAGACCACCAACAAAAAGGAAATTGTAGTGAAAAAATTATACTTTCTCTTCCAGATTTAGATGCTATTTATTATCCGAATTTTTATTCTTCAGAGGAAGCTTCTACCCTATTTGAAGAGTTAAAAAAGAAGACCAAGTGGCAACAAGATGATATTACCGTTTATGGTAAAACGCACCCGCAACCTAGGTTAACTTCATTTCATAGTCTAGAGCAAATGTCATACTCTTATTCTGGAATTACCATGGATACTATTCCTTTTTCTCCTATCCTAGTTCAAATAAAAAATAAAATTGAAGAAAATATAGAAGAAAAATTTAATGCAGTATTACTCAATCTATATAGAGATGGTATGGATAGTATGGGTTGGCATAGTGATGATGAAAAGGAATTAGGAAAAAACCCAGCTATTGCGTCTATCACTTTAGGTGAAGAACGTATGTTTCATTTAAAGCATAAAAACAATAAGGAATTGAAATCTAAATTATTACTACAAAATGGGAGTTTACTTCTTATGAAAGGCAAGACGCAACATTTTTGGCAACATCAAATACCTAAATCAAAAAAAGTAAATGGATCTAGAATCAATCTTACTTTTCGTCTTATAAAAGCTTAACTAAAAATATCGTTTAGTAAACTTGCCAAACGAATTCCTCCTTTTTGTAATTGTAACCGAACTGTATCCATATAGTCATAAGAATATCTATATCTAAGATTTTCACCGCTTTCAGCACTTGTATAAACCTCTTCACAAAGCTTTCTACTATCGTTCATCCAATCTACAGGGCTTCCATTTTGTATAGATTCTAATTGCTGACTGGACAGCTTTTGGGTACTATTTGCTAATTCTGTATAAGACATCCCGTAACCATCAATCATTTTGGAATCCCAAACGGCATGTAAGTTTGTATCCTTATAAAACCATTGTAATTTAATATCATTTCCACCTCTATCTTCTGCTCTACCAATATGCAAAGGTTGGTGTAAATCTCCAATAAAATGCACTAACATTTTAAGGTGAAACACTTTATCTTCCTTAGAACAACTTTCATCTTTTAAAAACTTAATACAGGTATTAATTCCCTCAATTAAATCTCCTGTTTCGCTTTTAGGATGAGATTCGTAGTTACTACCAATTGGGAAGTTTACATAATGCCAAGTATAATATTTTTTATATTTATCGTCACTCTTAATATCATCCGCATATGTAGATACAAATGCTAATGAATAACCGTTTAACAATTTATCTATCTCTTTTTTGGCTTTTTTGGTTAAATGCTTTTCAGCAATTTCTCCAGTTGCTCTATGACCAGTTTTCCCCCAGTCTTCACTAGCTTTTACATTAATAGAACTTAGAATCAAAAATAAAAATAGTAATTGTATTGTTTTCATAGGTCAAATAATTTGCACAAATATACTATTCTTAAAAGTATAAAAATACTTCTAAAACAATTTTGAAGGATTACTATAAAATTGTTTAAATTGCCAGCTTCTAAATTATTTTTAGATAATTATATCTTATGAAAATAAAATGGTTTTTACTTTTTATATTATTCTTCAGAATAGGTATTGCACAAGAAAAGCCCTTTGTTTCAGTAGACATATCTATAAATTCTAAAGTCGAAGGCACTTTATTACTTCCTAATAAATTAGAGAAACCTCCTTTAGCCATTATAATTCCTGGTTCTGGCCCTATAGATAGAAATGGAAACCAGGTTGATTTAAACAACAACTCTTATAAATATTTAGCAGAAGGTTTATATAGTAAAAACATTGCAAGCTTCAGGTATGACAAGAGATTGGTAAAACAAATAGCTGTGGGAACCTTTAATGAGAACGATATTTTATATGAAGATTTTATTGAGGATGCGAAAGCAGTAAGAGACCATTTTATAAATGACATTCGGTTTTCTAAAATAATAATTATTGGACATAGTCAAGGATCATTAGTTGGAATGATAGCTGCACAAGAGGAAGTGGATAAGTTTATTTCGATAGCCGGTGCTGGAAGAGAAATAGATGATGTTGTTATTTTTCAATTAGAAAAACAAGCTCCAGAATTAAAAGACAATGCGAGACAAGCATTTGATGATTTACGCGTAAATGGTGTTTCGCGAAATTTTAGCCCAGAACTTTCTGCTATTTTCAGGCCTTCATTACAATCATTTATGTATTCTTGGATGCAGTATAACCCACAAACTGAAATTGCAAAATTAGATATTCCTGTTTTAATCATAAATGGGGATGCCGATATACAAGTACAAGTTTCCGAAGCTGAAAGTTTAAAAACAGCAAAACCTAATGCTCAATTTAAAATCATTAAAAACATGAATCACGTTTTTAAAGAAATTAAAGGAGACTTAGCAGAAAACCAAAACTCCTATAATGATACAGACATTCCTATAATGCCAAAACTTTTAAAAACCATTAGTTCATTTATTTTAAATTAAAACGAATATGAAAGAAACAACCGAAATAATTATAGACACAACGCCATTATTTACAAGCGATACTATTGTATTTGGTCTCTTAATGCTTGCATTGGGTTTTATTTTTTATACAGAATCTAAAACCTCTGGGTTTTGGCCTAAATTTTATAAAATTGTACCAGGTCTTTTTGTAGCATATATGATTCCTGCAGTATTTACGACAATTGGGCTTATTGCACCAGAATGGACTACCATAGAAGAAAATGGAGATATTGTAGAAGGTAGTACTAACTTGTATTATGTTGCAAGTAGATATTTACTTCCTGCAGCTTTGGTTTTAATGACATTAAGTATTGATTTAAAAGCAGTTTTTAATTTAGGTTGGAAAGCTTTGATTATGTTTTTTACTGGAACTGTTGGAATTATTATTGGAGGTCCTATTGCTATTTTATTAATATCTACTTTTTCTCCAGAAACCGTTGGAGGTGTAGGTCCAGATGCAGTATGGAGAGGTTTATCAACTCTAGCTGGTAGCTGGATTGGTGGAGGTGCCAATCAAACTGCAATGCTAGAGATTTATGGTTATAACCAAAAACTATACGGTGGGATGGTTTTTGTTGACATCGTAGTTGCTAATATTTGGATGGCATTATTACTTATAGGAATTGGTAAACGTGAAAAAATCAACAAATGGCTTAAAGCGGATACTTCTGCAATTGAAAGTCTTAAGGAAAAAGTATCCACATTTTCTGAAAACATAAAACGAAACCCTTCTCTAACCGACTTAATGATTATTGCAGCTATCGCTTTTGGGACTGTTAGTTTTGCTCATTTATCCTCTAATTTTCTAGCTCCGTTTTTTAGTGATTTTGTTACTAATATTGAAGATCCTACCTATAGAAATATGTTTACCTTTTTAGGCTCAAAATTCTTTTGGATGATCAGTATATCCACAATAATTGCAATATTGCTTTCCTTTACTAAAGCTAAAAATTATGAGGGTGCTGGTGCAAGTAAATTCGGAAGTGTATTTATTTATATTTTGGTTGCTAGTATAGGTATGAAAATGGACTTATCTCTTATATTAGACAATACAGGTTTAATTTTAATTGGGATCGTATGGATGTCTATTCATGCTGGATTATTAATTTTGGTAGCAAAGCTTATTAGAGCACCTTATTTCTTTTTAGCCGTTGGTAGTCAAGCAAATGTTGGTGGTGCAGCTTCAGCTCCTATAGTTGCTTCTGCTTTTCACCCATCGCTTGCAACTGTTGGTGTTTTATTAGCTGTTTTTGGTTATGCGGTTGGTACATTAGGTGCAATTATTTGTACCATTTTAATGCAATTGGCAGCAGTATCTTAATTTTTTCAATTAATAATTTTGCATCTTTGCCTTCTCTTAAATTTAGAATTAAATGAATAAGTTTTTATCGATTATAATAGTATTTTTATTAGTAATTAGTTGTGCAACTAATGAAAAACAAATGGATCTTTCTGGAAATGTAAAAGGTTTAAAAAAAGGAACTATTTTACTTCAGAAAATTGAAGACACCTTATTAATTACAGTAGATTCTGTAACTATTAAAGGAAATTCTACTTTTAGTTTTTCTGAAATTATCGAGGAGCCTGAATTATACTATTTGTATGTTAAACTGGAGAATGGAATTGTAAGAGATGATAGAATTGCTTTTTTTGCTGAATCCAATGAAATAATAATCAACACTACCCTCAAGAATTTTGAAGTAGATGCGAAAGTTTCAGGGTCCAAAAATCAAGATAAATTTATAGAGTATAATAAAATTATAAAACGATACAGTGATCAAAATTTAGAGCTTATTGAAAAAGGATATATCGCAAGACAGAATGGAGAGGATTCCTTAGCCATAACTATAGAGAAAAATCAAAAAAATATAATTTCGAAAAAATATTTAGCGACCATAAGTTTTGCATTAAACAATAACGATTTTGAAATTGCTCCTTATTTAATGGTTAGCCATGTAAATAATTCCAGATTAAAATATTTAGATTCTGTGTATAATAAACTTACACCAAAAATAAAAGACTCTAAATACGGTAAGGCATTAGAGTCTTTAATTCAATCTAGAAGAAAAAATGAAATTAACTAAGTGCGTTAATTTTATCTATTAATTTTCTTCCACGAACTTCTAGTTCTGCATTAATAGCTTTAAAATGTTGTTTGCTGTTATCAACATCTTTAGTATTCATTTTTACAATTAATTCGTCAAAAACTTCGATAGCTTCATCAATAATTGCTTCCGATTTTTTAGTGTCTTTTCCTGGGTTTGTAAGTTCCCAAACATATACTGCTTCAATTATATCTGCTAAAACATAATTTATGTCTTTCTTTAAATTTCGTATGCTTGCCATTGTATTTTATTTTTTGCAAAAATACTACATTTTCAGTATTTTATGGGATATAAACTTCCAAAAGAATAGCAGAAGTGGATTTTATTATTAATTCAATAGTTTCAGCCGGAACCAATAGTGTTTCTCCTCTAACAATTGTTTCTGAAAAACCATTCATTTCTATAATTCCTTCTCCTTCAACACACATATAAACCACAAAAGAATCTATATTACTTAAATCTCTAGTTATCTCTTGACTAAGTACTAATTTATTAGTGTGAAAAAAAACATTTTTAAAAAGCTGTACAGGAATGTTTTCTTTATCTACATAGTTTAATCTTGTAGATGTGTTATTAAAATCTATAGCATCTATTGCTAAGTCGGTATGTAACTCTCTTAATTCCCCATTTATATCTGGCCTATTATAATCGAATATTCGATAAGTAACATCTGATGTTTGTTGTATTTCAGCTAACACAACCCCAGCACCAATGGCATGTACTATACCAGATTCTATAATAAAAGAATCCCCTTTTTCAACTTTTTCTGAATGAAGAATTTCTGAAAGTGTGTTTTCAGAAAGATGCTTTTTATAAGTAGATTCATTCATCTTCTTATTAAAACCCAATACTAATTTCCCTTTTTCTTCAGCATCTAAAATATACCACATTTCAGTTTTTCCAAAAGAGTTATGGCGTTTTTTCGCTAATTCATCATTTGGGTGTAACTGTACGGAAAGGTCTTCTTTAGCATCAATAAATTTAAATAATAATGGAAATTTATTACCAAAGGTTCTATAAACTTTATTTCCTACTAACCTATGTTGATAAATCTCAATCAATTGATTTAGGTTATTTCCTTTTAAGCTCCCACTTTCTACTATGGAAACATCTTCATTTACAGCAGACACTTCCCAGCTTTCACCAATTTTCCCCTCACCATTTTTATTAAAAAACTGACTTAATTTACTACCTCCCCAAACCTTTTCTTTTAGGATTGGGATAAATTTTATGGGATATAATTTTGAAATTTGAGACATCTGTTAACCGGTATAAACTACAAAATTTCTTGGAGTTTCATATAGTTTTACTGAAACTTTAAATTTAGAATTTAGTTTATTTCTAAGTCTATCCCAGATAAGAATTGCAATGTTTTCCATGGTGGGATTCATTTCTTTAAAATCTGGAATATCCATATTTAAATTTTTATGATCTAAATATTCTTCTACCTCTTCTTTAATAATGTTTTTAAGTTCTTCCATATCAATTAGGAAACCTGTTTCTTTATCAATAGATCCAGATATTCCAACTTCTAATTCATAATTATGACCATGAAAATTAGGGTTGCTGCATTTTCCAAAAACGGATTTGTTTTTTTCATCATCCCAATCTTTTCTATACAAACGATGGGCTGCATTAAAATGTGCTTTTCGATAAACAGTAATACTCATAATGTGATGAATTTATAAAATTTATCGAAAATTATTTTAAACCAAGCGGTATAGTTTTCAGGATTATTTTTAATATCCTCTTTTATAGCATCCATTGGCATCCATTTCCAAGCGGCTACTTCATCACTATTTAATTGAGGTTCTTCATTATAATTACCAACTAAAATATGGTCATATTCATATTCTGTTAAACCATTTTCAAAAGGAGCTTTATATATAAAAGATGTGGTTTCATTTAATTCTGCTGTAAAGCCCATTTCTTCCTGAAGCCTCCTTGTACCAGCAGCTAAAGAACTTTCACCATTTCTTTGATGACTACAACAAGTATTTGTCCACAGTCCTGGAGAATGATATTTATGAAGGGCTCTTTGCTGAAGCATTAGCTCCTTTTTATTATTGAAAATAAAAACTGAAAAAGCACGATGCAAAACAGCCTTTTCATGAGCTTCTTGTTTTGGCATTAGTCCAATCTGTTCATCTTTTTCATTTACAAGTATTACTTGTTCTTCTATCATAGCCGTATTTTGATTTTTACCAAAAGTACAAAATGAAGGTATATAAAAAAAAGCGTTCAATAAATTATTAAACGCTTTTAAAAAACATGATTGGTTAGAGCTATTAGTTTTGAATAATAAACATAGAACGTCTATTTAATTGATGTTCTTCTTCGGTACATTCTACTCCATTAGAACATTGATTTACTAATTGACTTTCGCCATATCCTTTTGCTGAGAGTCTATTACTATCAATTCCTTGATCCACAAACCAACTAAGTGTTGATTGTGCTCTTCTTTCAGATAGAGATTCATTATAGCTATCCTTACCCCTAGAATCGGTATGGGATTCAATATGGATAACAAGCTGTGAATATTCACGTAAGGCAGCTAATATTTTAGCAAGTTCTATCTCTGCATCTGGACGGATATCTGACTTATCAAAATCAAAATATATCGGTAATAAGTTCAGTCGGCAACCAAGATCGTTTGGTGGGCAAGGATCTTTTGTTTTTAGTTGCAAAGATGTTTGAATTACACCTCCAACATCTGGAGTTTCCACCAATTTTTCATTTGGAAAATAATCTTTCTTTGTCCCTCTTATAATATAGGTTGAATCACAATCTCCCGAAAAACTATAGCTAGCATCTGGACCAGTAATAATTTTTTCTATTAATTTATTATTCTTATCTAAATAAGAAACCTCTGCTCCTGGTAATAACACTCCAGTATCCATATCAGTTACAGTTCCGTTTATAGTTATTACACAAACTTCCTTGAAACGATAAATATCATCGTCAATACTTCCTCTACCTCCATTAAAATTGGAAGTGAAAAACCCTATTCCCTTACTTTCTTCTATGATAAAACCAAAATCATCTTGATTTGTGTTTACAGGTGCTCCAAAATTGGAAATTACATCTACTTCTCCATTCTCATCTAAAGGAGCTATATATACATCTAAACCACCATTTCCTCCTCTACCATCTGAGGAATAATAAAGGTTATTATTTTCACTAATAAATGGAAAAGTTTCTCTAGCACTGGTATTTATTTTCCCTCCTAAATTAACGGGAGCTCCAAATTCACCATCTTCTAAAATATCTACATACCAAAGATCAGACTTACCAAAAGTGCCTGGCATATCTGAGGCAAAGTAAATTCGGTTCTCGTCATTATTTAAAGCAGGATGAGATACTGAATAATTTTTATCATTAAATGGCAACTCTTCTACATTTTCCCATTTGCCATCCTCATTCTTTGTAGCCTTAAATATTTTTAAACGGATCGTTCTTTTTTTATCGCTATAGGTTCGACCATTAGAAAAATTATTTCTTGTAAAATAGATGGTATTACCATCTTTAGAAAAAATAGGACTTGACTCATGATATTTAGAATTAACATCTCCTCCAATTGCTTTTGCATTAGATAAATTCCCATCTTCATCCATATCAGCAACATATAAATCAAGATATGGAAGGTTGTTCCAATTATTTTTTTTGAAATTATTTAAATCTCTAGAAGTAGTAGAAAAAACTAATTTATCATTATAATATGTTGGCCCAAAGTCTGTATATTCTGAATTAATAGCAACCTCTTCTACAACATATCTAGAAGACTGTATTCCCAAACTTTTAAGATATTCTGGATTATTTTCAAAAGCCTGAACAGCGGGCATTACCCCTCCAGATTCTACATACTTTTCCATCAACATATCGGATTCCTCCTTTTTATCTAAACTTTTTAATGCTAAAGCTGATCGATAATAGTATTCTGTTTCAACTTCATCAGGATAGGTTTTCAACAACTCATTATACCATTTTGCAGCCTCTATATAATTCCCATTATAATAATAGGTATCTCCTAATTTCTTGTAAATCTCTGAAGAATGATAACCATCTTCAACAACTTTTAGGTAGATTTTTTGTGCATCGATATAACCATATTGATCGAAATCTTTATTAGCCTTGTCAACCAATTGCTTCTTTTGTGAGAAGGAAACACTTGTAATAAGAAAGACTAATATAAATAATGCGGAGGTTCGTAATAGTGTTTTCATCTTTAGTTTTTAAGTGTATGATTTAAATCAGATTGCTTTCGATTATTAGTCAATTTTAGGTGGCTTTTTTTTATCTTTAATAAATTTTCTAGAAAAATCTCGGATTCAATACTCGTTCTGGTCTATTAAATACATCAAAACGAATCATAAATTCATAGGAACCATCATTATACATTTGTACATCTGTAGTTTCATAATCATAGCCAAATCCTATAAATATTTGGTCTGTTGCCTGAAATCCTGCCATTGCACTCCAAGCTGCATCCAATCTATATGCTACCCCTGCAGTAAACTTTTGTATAATTAAAAAGTTTGCTGATATATCTACCTGAAGTGGTGCTCCACTTACCGCCTTAACGAAGGTTGCTGGTTTAAACTTTAAATTTTCACTTAAATCAAATACATACCCAGCAATAAAAAAGTAATGCAAACGGTCTGCTGCAGATGTTGCTTCAGCTACTGGTCCATTGGGGTCTCCTTCTATATCTGACTCATCAAAATGCTTGGTCGTTAAAAAGTTAGGCACAGACAAACCGGCATAAAACCTATCCGTATTAAAATAAATACCTGCCCCTATCTGTGGCTCCACCTTATTATCGATATTGTTTTCAAAAATATCGCCTTCATTGTAAATGTTTAATTTTGAAAAGTCAACATCCAAAATATCTATACCTCCTTTTAATCCAAAGGATAATTCTGATACATCTGAAAGGTTGATGGTATAAGAATAATCTACTGTGATATTTGTTTCTACAGCGGGTCCAATATGATCGCTTACAATAGTTAAACCAAGTCCCATATTATCTAAAGTTCCAATAGGAGTATCAGCAGTTAATGTAGCTGTTTTTGGTGCTCCATCTAATCCTACCCATTGGGTACGATATAAAAGACCAAAACTTAATACATCCCGGTTTCCAGCATAAGCCGGATTTACAACTTGTGTATTATACATATATTGAGTGTACTGTGGATCTTGTTGTGCCTTACCAGAAAAACATCCTAGTAAAATCAAAAGTGTGAGTAGTAAATAACTTTTTTTCATGTTATAAATTTTTTATTCCCGGGAGGTCTCCCTCCCGGTACTTTTTGATTTTCTATCTATTTAAATATAAGTATCCTGAATAATTTTTCTTACCTGGGTTTGCATCAGGTCCATCGCCAAAGAAGGTTATAATATAGAAGTATGTTCCTGTTGGAGCATCTCTCTGCCCCTCAATCATCATCCTAGCATCAGCATCTCCTGTAAATACATTCCCTCCTGCAACGTTTTCATATCCATTGGTCTCCCATACCAAGATACCCCAACGATTATAAATCTTAACATTATTATTTGGATAATTCTCAATTCCATCCAGTTTGAAATAATCATTGAAGTTATCCTCATTTGGCGTTACACCATTAAAGATTTCAAAAGTAACTTCTGGTTCTACAATTGGTAAGATAACTACAGTAGGATCATTAAGCTCTTCTGTACTTGGATCATCAGATTCGTCGGCAGCTACATCACCAATTAAATTTTCTCCAGTTACAATGGCTTGATTAACTACCTCTCCATTATCGATATCCTCCTGAGTGATAACATAGGTTGCAGTAAATGTGGTATTATCCGTTTCTAATGGTAATAATTCCTCTATTGGCCCCCCTTCTATGATTAACCCTGGTAATGGATCCTCAATAGTAATGTTATAGATTGTTTCCGTCTGACTATCATTGGTTACACTAAAAGTATATTCTATTATCTCTCCTACATCCGCACTACCATCACTATCCTCGTCAATCCATTGACCAGATTTTAGTAGGGTCATTGTTGGAATCGTTACAATAATAGCACAACTTAAATTGACAATAGTAGGACGATCTTCTTCGAAATTCTCTCTATCTGAAAGGTCTAAAATCGTTTCTCCTCCTGGAGTTGTCCCCTCAACTGTTGCTTGATTTATAATAGGAAGAGGGTTCTGATCAGGTTCATGTTCTAAATCTAACTCAGTCAATACATAATATCCTGTAAAAGTAGAATCATCTATAGCTCCTGGTGCCAATGTTGCGATTGGTCCGCCTTCTAGTTCTATACCTGGTAACGGATCGGTTATTACAATATTGGTAAGCTCTGTATTACCAAGATTAGCCACTGTAAAAGTATAGTGAATAACATCCCCTACACTTGGACAGCCACTCTCGTCCATATCCATCAATTCTGCTTCTTTAATAAGTGCAATATCTGAATCCTGACATAAGTCTGTATCCGTTGGATCATCTTCTAACTCACTATTATCATCAGATAAATCACTTACTGTTGACTGATCTGGTGCTGTTCCTACTGCTTCCGCTTGATTCGTAACAAGTCCTGCATCAATATCTGCCTGAGTGATAACATAAGTCGCTGTGAATGTCACTGCATCTGATGCTCCCGCTGCCAATGTTGCGATTGGACCTCCATTTACAGTTACTAAAGGATCCGTTACTATAACATCACTTAAGGTAACATTTCCAGTATTAATTACCGTAAATACATAACTAATGGTCTCATCTACATCTGAACATCCATCCTGATCTTCATCATTAAATGTTCCTACTTTGATAAGTGCAATGCTTGGGTCCTGACATAAGTCCGTATCCGTTGGATCATCTTCCAATTCACTATTATCATCAGATAAGTCACTTACTGTAGACTGATCTGGTGCTGTTCCTACTGCTTCCGCTTGGTTTGTTACAACTCCTGTATCAATATCTGCCTGAGTGATAACATAGGTCGCTGTGAATGTCACTGCATCGGATGCTCCCGCTGCCAATGTTGCGATTGGGCCTCCATTTACAGTTACCAATGGATCGGTTACAATAACATCACTTAGCGTAACATTTCCAGTATTGATTACCGTAAAGACATAACTAATAGTCTCACCTACATCAGAACATCCATCTTGATCTTCATCATTAAAAGTTCCTACTTTGATAAGTGCAATACTTGGATCCTGACATAAGTCCGTATCCGTTGGATCATCCTCCAATTCACTATTATCATCAGATAAGTCACTTACTGAAGACTGATCAGGTGCTATTCCTTTTGCTAATGCCTGGTTCGTTACTACTCCTGCATCAATATCTGCCTGAGTGATAGCATAGGTTCCTGAGAACATGCTAATATTTGCTTCTCCAGGTGCTAAGGTAATTGGAGTACCTGATACCGTAATTAATGGATCGGTTACTATAACACCAGTTAATGTTACATTTCCAGTATTAGCAACTTTGAATGTATAACTAATCGTTTCTCCAACATCGGAACATCCATCCTGATCTTCATCATTAAAAGTTCCATATTTGATAAGTACAATGCTTGGATCTTGACATAAGTCCGTATCTGTTGTATCGTCATTATCGGTTGCTGTTCCAGATAGAT
>CAJXRD010000022.1 GCA_913058295.1 uncultured Flavobacteriales bacterium
CTTATTTTATTTTAGATGAGGCGGATGAAATGGTGACAGCTTTAAAAGAAGGATTAGATAGTATTATTAAAGAAATCCCGAAATCTAGAAGAACCTTATTGTTTACTGCTACGATGCCAGGAACCATTAAACAATTGGTTCAAAATTACATGTCTAAAAATGTGGTGCAAATAGAAGCAGATATGGGAACTATTGGTCATCAGGGAATCGATCATCAATATGTAGTTGTTGAACCGATAGAAAAATTGGAGGTATTGTTACATTTCCTAAATTCTAGGGAAGGAGAACGTGGAATTATTTTTTGTAAAACAAAAGCAGCTGTAAATAAGCTCGCTAAAAAATTAGCGATCAATAAATTTTCCTCAGGCGCCATCCACGGAAGTTTAGCACAAACCATTCGAGATCGAATAATGGGTCAGTTTAGAGAAGGGCATATTGATATTTTAGTAGCTACAGATTTGGCCGCAAGAGGAATTGATGTTAAAGAGATCTCTTATGTTGTAAATTATCATTTACCAGATACTTATGATGCCTATGTGCATAGAAGTGGCCGTACCGCAAGAGCAGGAGCGAAAGGGTTTTCTTTGAGTATTATTCAAAAAGAAGAGGTAGAAGAAATACCTGAATTTGAAAATGAGCTAGGGATAACTTTTAATGAATTCCATAAAGCAGACCCTCAAAGTATTGAAGAAAATAATGGCTTGTTATGGGCTAAAAAAATATTTAAGACCAAACCCAATCGTACTATTTCTGAAGAATTTAGAAAGGAAATAAGAACGGTATTTCATCATTTAACGAAAGAAGAATTGATAGAGAAAATATTGGCAAATCATTTGGCACAAAAAAGTTTAGGAACTCCAAAAGCGGAGGATTCTAAAAAGAAAAAAAATAAGAGGTAGTTATGGGAAATAACATGAAAGAACAACAAGACATTCTTGAGAAATTAAAGATCTATAATTTAAATCCAATGCAAAAACAAGCTTTGGATGTTATCGAGAAAAATGATAAAACCATACTATTATCTCCAACTGGAACTGGTAAAACCTTGGCTTTTTTATTGCCACTATTAGCGCAGTTAAATCCGGACTCTACCGAAGTTCAAGCCTTGATTATAGTTCCTTCAAGAGAATTGGCTATACAAATAGAACAGGTAATTAGAAATATGGGATCTGGTTATAAAGCCAATGCTATTTATGGGGGAAGGGCGATTTCAAAAGATAAAATAGATCTCAAGCATACCCCAGCCATTTTAATAGGAACCCCGGGAAGATTGGCAGATCATTTTAAACAAGGTCGTTTTACTACCGAAGAAATAAAAACCTTGGTTATTGATGAGTTTGATATTTCGATAGAAGTTGGTGCAGGTGGGGAAATGAAAACGATCATGAGTTTTTTACCCAATCTTACCAAACGTATTTTAACTTCAGCTACTACAGGTAATTCGATTCCAGGTTATCTTAAAATGGATGGAGCTAGATCTCTAAACTGGATAAAAGAAAAAGAAAGCATAAAATTAGTAGTAAAAACTATTATTTCCCCTTCCGTTAATAAACACAACACTTTGGTGGCTTTATTGAACCAATTGGGAAGTGAACCTGGTATTGTTTTTTGTAATAAAAAGGATAGCCTTTTAGACATAAGTCTCTTCTTGGATAAAAAGGGTATTGCACATACTTGTTTTCACGCAGGAATGGAGCAGAGAGAGCGTGAACGCGCTTTAATAAAATTAAGAAATGGAAGTGTTTCCGTTTTAGTAGCAAGTGATTTGGCTTCTAGAGGAATTGATATTCCTGAAATGAAATTTATTATTCATTATGAAATTCCGAATGCACTTCAAGAGTATACCCATAGAAATGGAAGAACAGCTAGAGTAAATGCAAAAGGAACTGCTTATTTAATAAAAGGTCTAAATGAGATTTTCCCTGATTTTATAGAGAAATCGAAAATAGAAACCCTTACGAATACTGGAGATCGTAGACCTAATTTTTGGGTTACCTTATTTATTTCTGGTGGACGTAAGGATAAAATCTCTAAAGGAGATATAGCTGGAATGTTTTTTAAGCAGGGAGGAATTAATAAAGATCAATTAGGAATTATAGAGCTGAAACAAGATTGTGCTTTTGCTGCTGTTCCTGTTAGTATTGTGGATGATTTGGTAGCTAAGTTAAACAATACTAGATTGAAAAAGAAAAAGGTAAGAGTTACTTTGGTGTAAATAAAAGGTTCTCTTTAAGTTAAATTGTATTTTAGATATTTTGACAATTGTAAGTTGTTAAAAATAATGCGACTTTTAAATTAATCAAGAAAGTATTAACCTAAAATATTATAACATGAAATCACAAATTAAAAATACCCTAAGTAGTTTATTAGTAGCAATCGCATTTGCTTTATCAATTAATGCTCAAAATACTGATACTAAATCAGCAGAGTTATTAGATGCTTTGGTTGCTGTAAATGGAGGTTATAATTCATTGGCAGCTAAAAAAGATGTAGAGTTTCATTATGTATATGATAATTTTGAAAAAGGAAAAGATGTTTCCACTGAACGTCATATTTTTCAAGGGGAACATTCTTGGGCATCTTACGAGCAACATGATTTAAATGTGATGCCTGGAAAAGAAGGGATTGCCATGCAATCGTATGTAGATAGTACACCTGCTTTAACTTTAGATGGAAAAAATATAACGGATCCGGAAGCAATAGGGGGAACCATTTTTTTACGTAAAGTAAATTTCTATTGGTTTACAATGATGTACAAACTAAAAGACCCAGGAACCAATTACAAATACTTAGGTACAGAAAAAGTGGGGGACATTATTTATGATAAAGTAAGTTTGCAATATGATGCTGATGTTACTAAAAAGGAAAATAACGATGAATACATATTGTATTTTAATCCTAACACACATTTAGTAGATCAATTCTATTTTTCATTACCAGATTGGGGTATTGATAAACCTATATTAAAGATGACTTTGGCTTACGAAAAAGTAGATGGCATTTTAGTGTCTACGGTTCGAAAAGGATTTATGCCTAATGAAAAAGGAGAATATATTCCTATTGGTGTTTATACTTTTAGTCAAATTAAGTTTGACAATGGTTTCCAGAAAGAAGGTTTTATGTTGAAATAATAGATAAAATAAATTGCCATATTAAAGCCTAATAATTTTATTGGGCTTTTTTGTATTGAATGTTTTAATAAAAAAAATCATGTTAAGATTGATAATTAACTATTGTAAAGCTTATTAATACTGCTTTTGTAAGTCTGACCAATTGGAATTTTATGAGTATTAATTAAGATACGATTTCCTTCTATGAATTTTATTTTATCTATCGCAACAATAAATGACTTGTGAACACGTAAAAAATGAGAAGCTTCTAATAAGTTTTCATAATGAGATATTTTTTCGTGGCTTACAATCATTTCCTCTTTCAAAAATAGCTTGGTATAGTTACCATACGCTTCAATATATAGCAAATCCTCTAAATTGATTTGATGGTGTTTCTTATCTCCTTTTACAAAAAATCGGCTACTGTCTTGAGTACTTGAAACTTCTTTAATAATCGTTTTTGTAGTTTGTGTTTCTGAAACTTTATTTACAGCTTTCACCAATCGATCAAAGCTAAAAGGCTTTAGAATATAATCCACAACATTCAATTCAAAACCTTCTAAGGCATGTTCTTTATAAGCAGTAGTAATGATAGTTTTGGGGGCTTTGGTCAATGTTTTTAAAAAATCTAAACCTTTCAATTTTGGCATATTAATATCCAAAAACATAAAATCCACCGTATTTTCATTTAAAAACTGCATTGCTTCCATAGCATTATAGCAATTTTTTTCTAGCTGTACATGGGGGAGCATACTACAAAACTCTTCAATAATTTCATGTGCCAAAGGCTCATCATCAATGATTATATATTTAAGCATGCTTAGAAATATTTAAGGTTACTGTATAGATGTTATTTTCAATGCCACTAGTTAATTCGTGCTTTTGAGGGTACAGTAAAGATAATCTTCTTTTAAGATTTGTAAGCCCAATGCCTTTAGTTTCATTTATTTCTTTCGGATCAAAATTATTCTCTATTTTAAAATAGATAAAATCTTTATCTTCAAATAAATCGATGTAAATAAATGCATTTTCAGTAAGAGTTTCAATTCCGTGTTTAAAAGCATTCTCTAAAAGAATAATATACAATAATGGCGCTATTGCTAAACTAGTATCTACTTCGTGTTTAAATATAATCTCTACCGTTTTTTTATAGCGAATTTTATGAAGTTCAATATAATTGCTTAAATACTCCATTTCATCCCCAAGCTTTACCGTTTCTTTTTCCCCTTCATAGATGGTATATCGCATCATATCTGAAAGCTTTAAAATAACTTCTGGCGCCTGCTTAGAATTTTTAACGGTTAAAGCGTATAGGTTATTTAAGGTATTAAAGAAAAAATGAGGGTTGATCTGAGTTCGTAATAAGGCTAGTTCTGCTTCCGATTTCTCCGTTTTTAAATTTTGCAACCATTTCCATTGTTCAAAAAACCAAATCGCAATTAATAAAGGGATAGGAATAAAGAATAAACCAAAATTAATTTCATCTTTTATTTTTAAATAATCTTCTAATCCCCCGGAGAATAAACGAAGGTATATAAAATAGAGAACGATTGGCCCATAAATTAATAGGATCAATTTCCAGTATTTTTTTACAAAATTAGGTAGCAATAAATATAAAAAACCAAACCAAAAGGACATTAACAAGACAATTGTTATGGGATTGTCTGGCATATCCATATAAGAATCGATAGACAAGGTAATTGCAAAAAGTATAAAAAGCCCAATAATTTTATAGAGCGTTATTTTAATTTGTTTCAGATAAGCCAAACGATGTATTGCCAATGAAACCAGTATCCACCAAAAGGTGAATATTACAAAAATCTCTAATGGTGCGTCTTCTGGGATAAGGAGGACATCTATATAAGCCAATAATAAGATGACAGCAAAAACGATTAAGAATCCTATTCCGAAGGCTTTGTATTTATTTAAAAAGTGAATCATAGCTCAAAACTACTATTGTTATACCATTCTCACAAAGTTATTGATATACACTATTCAATTTAGCACAAACAAGGTAGTTTTTTAGTTCAACCATAGTTTGGCTTATTTAAAGTTACGTGTATAGTAACTATATCTTGGTTTGTCATCTATTTTTTTCCTATTCATTCTTAGATGTCATATTTGCCTCACAATCATTTAAATATAAAATCATGAGAAAAATAATCATTATCGCATTACTAAATATTTGTTTAGGAAATGCAATTGCACAAAACAAGATTACCTCCATTCAAGAAAAGATTGAAGCAATAGATAAAGAGCTTAGTACAGTTATAGAAAAAAGTAAAGCAGCAGGATTTGCTATTGCCATTGTAAAAGGTAAGGAAATCATATATGCTAAAGGATTCGGTTTTAGTGACCTTGAAAATAAGATTCCAGTTACACCAAATACGGTATTTGCTATTGGTTCTACGACCAAAGCTTTTACTGCCTCACTAATTGGAATATTAGAAGACGAAGGAAAAATAGATTTAGACGAATCTCCAAGAACATATATTCCTGAATTGCATTTTTATAATTCTGAAATGGATGCACAAATAACGATGAAAGATTTAATGACACATCGTACAGGTTTGCCGCGTCATGATGGTTCATGGAAAAGCTTTGGAAACGATTCAAAAGAAGAGTTATTGACTCGAATAGCGTTTCAAGAACCCATTGCACCTGTAAGAACCAAATGGGTATACAATAACTTTATGTATTTTGTTCAAGGTGCTATTATTGAGCGTTTAACCGAACAAAGTTGGAGCAATAATATTGAACAGAATTTCTTTAAGCCACTAGAAATGACAAATTCAAATACCAACTTAGATGCATTAAAGAAAAATTCTCAAGCGGCTATTGGTTATTATTTTGACGATGGAATCAATGCAGAGATTGATTATTATGACATCGCTGCTATGGAGGCAGCAGGAAGTATAAACAGTTCGGTTAATGATATGTCAAAATGGATGATGGCTTGGTTAAATAAGGGAGAATATAATGGAACACAAGTAATACCCAGCGCATATGTTAAAGCGGCTATGAGTTCACAAACGATTATCACAGGGAAATTTCCTAAAGATACCGATCCAAGTACATTTATGAATAATTATGGTTATGGATGGTTTATAAAATCTTATAAGGGTCATTATCGTGCAGCTCATGGAGGTGGAATTGAAGGGTTTACGGCTGAAATCGCTTTGTTTCCTACCGACGATTTGGGAATTGTGATATTAACCAATCAAAACCAATCTGGACTCCCTCAAACGCTAAGAAACAGGATTTCAGATATATTATTAGATGCTCCTGAAACTGAGGACTGGTTGGCACGTTTAGAAATGCTTGTTGCACATCAAACAAAAGTACAAGAAGTTAAAATTATCGAATCTATTAAACCCGTTCATGCTTTAGAGAAATATACAGGAAGCTACAGCCATAAAGGTTATGGAGCCTTTGATGTGATTATAAAAAACGATTCTTTGTATGCTGAATTTCCTATAAAAACCTTGTGGTTAAACCCTGTTCATCCTAGTGTATTTGAAACATATTATGTTATTGATAATAAAGTAGAAACCAAATATCAGGACAATAGCATCCATTTTATTTCAGATTTCGAAGGCAAGATTATTGGCTTAGAAGTAGCGATGGAAAGAAGACTAGATCCAATTGTTTTTAATAGAGTACCTTTAAAAAAAGAAGCAACTAATTAATTAAAGCATCTAATACTAATAAATGGAATACAAAAAGATGATTGCTTTTTGTATTCCATTTAGATGTTTAAAATAAATAAAAAGTATGAGTATTAAAGTTTTTGTAGAACTTCTGGTAAAGGAGGAAAAATTAGAGCAAGTACGTCCCTTACTAGCATCACTTCTAAAAGAGACTCGTTCTAGAGAAGGAAATGAAGGAGTTCTTGTTTATAAAGATCAAGACAAACCGACTGCTATTATTCTAATTCAGCAATGGATATCTCGAGATAACTATGAACAATATAATAAATGGCGTTCTGAACGTGGAGACCATATTAAGTTGGCAGAATTTTTGGCAGAACAGCCTAGGCGAAGATACTTTGACTATATAGGTGTTTAAGCCCTCCTTTGATAACTGGTTTTTTTGAAAGAGAAATTTCAAGAGACAAACAGATGATTCCTTAAATAAAGGATCTGAGAAAACATGGAACAATTAATAGCTAAGCCAAAAGAAAAAAAAGAATGAATATACATATTGAATTTCCCTCACAAAATGAGTATCCTATTTATGCAGAGATGTATTTGAAATTAGTAAAAAAAGACGGAAGTCTTATTAGTCAGTTGAAGTCGAGTTTAGAAAAAACAAAGACTTTGATTAACAGTTTATCGAATGAAGAATTAGACTATAAATACGAAAAGAATAAATGGTCAATAAAAGAAGTTTTAGTTCATATTATTGATGATGAAAGAATATATGGATATAGAGCTCTTTCTTTTGCTAGAAATGACAAAACTAATCTCCCAGGATTTGAACAAGAAGATTATAACCTTTATTCTGATACATCAGAAAGAACAATTGAGAATATAATGGAAGAATATGAAACTTTAAGATTGTCAACTATTTCTTTATTTAATGGATTTTCTGATAAATCATTAAAGCGTATGGGAATTGCAAACGGAAATCAAGCAAGTACAAGAGCTTTGGGATATCATATTCTCGGACACGATTTGCATCATATTAAAATAATAGAAGATCTATATTTAAAATAGTTGGTAAAATAAACCCAATAGCGTCTATACTCCAATAGATATTTTCTTTCTAGACATTTCTTTTTCAGCCCAGTTTCTCAATTGTTTTATTACTGGGATTAGTTCTTCACCATTTGTGGTAAGTGAATACTCAACTCTTGGTGGAACTTCTAGATATACTTTTCTTAAAACCAGTTCATCCTCCTCTAACTCTCTAAGTGTCTGAGTTAACATTTTAGGAGTTATACCAACAATGGCTCTTTTTAATTCACCATATCTCATAAACCCATCTCGAAGCACCCATAAAATACGTCCTTTATACTTACCTCCAACTCTTTTAAAAGCATAATCTACTATACAATAAGCAGTTTCATTATTATTTTTCATTTATTTTACGATTTTAAACTGTTGATAATCAGCATTAGTATAAAATTAGTATGTAGTGTACAAATACGTAAGTACTTGCCGTAAAGATAATAAAACCTTTTCTTTGTACAAGTTATTCAAAGAAGTCTTTTTTTATGAAAAAAATAAAAAATATATCGCCAGTCTTATTTTCATTCTTTACACTAGTAGCATTTGGTATTATAGTTCTATTGCCGATTGATACTATTTTAATAAAAATGTCACTTTCAGATTTTCATTCTGAATATATTGGATTAACAATTAAAATGGCATTCACCTTTATATTAAGCTATCGCATAATAAAAAAAATGAGAATCGAAAACATTGTTGGTTCCTCTTCTAACTATAGTTGGAAATTTAAGTATTTAAATATTATACCTAGTTATCTGATTATAATAGGAATTTTAAGTATTCTATCTAAAGATTTAACACAAGTGCATATTGAAAACTTATTACTACTACTTTTTGCTTGTTTAACAGTTGGGTTTGCAGAAGAATTTTTATTTAGAGGGCTATTGCAATCATTATTTTTAAAAAAATATATTTCTCAAAAGAATGGAATTCTTATTAGCACATTAATTCCAGCCATAGTTTTTGGATTATTTCACCTTATTAATTTGATAAATAATGAGGATGTATTTGCAGTTTTAATTCAAGTTGTATTTGCTACGTTTATTGGATTCTTTTTTGGTGTTTTAGTCTTAAAAACCAATAAAATATTACCCGTTGCAGTAACTCACGGACTCATAAATTTTTTCTTTTCTATTGCATTTCTGCCTAGTCTAAAAGTTATAGAAGATTCGGGAGCATCTATAGCTCCTATAATTATAACCTTACCGCTTTTTATTATTGGCCTTTTTGTTTTGAAAAAGATTAAGAAAGAAGATGTAATGAAGAAGTTAAATGAAAGTTTTAATTAGAATAATACTATTTGCAATGAATTTAAAAGAACAACTATCAGAAATCACAGAATATTTTTCACCTATAATAATAGGGGAGGTAAATGATGTTTTTATCAAACTAGTGAAGATAAAAGGCAATAAAGTACCTTGGCATAATCATAAAAATGAAGATGAATTATTCCAAGTTCTAAGTGGAAGTCTTCTATTTGAAGTTGAAAATCAGGAGTCTTTTACAATGAACAGTGGAGATATATTCATAGTTAAACGCGGTATAAATCATCGAGTCAGTTCTAAAGAAGAATGTCACATAATGCTTATTGAAAATAAAACGACTCAACATACTGGAGAAAAAATAAATGAAATAACAAAGTCTATTAGAAAGCAAATGATAATAAAAACCTAACTAATAATAAAATTAATAACCAATTCACATTATGAAAACAGCAATCAAAAATCCATTCGTAATAACAGCTATCACTCTAATACTATTTAAGGGAATCCTAAAACTTCCAATAAATACAACAATAGTAGAAATTTTTGATTTAACTATCCAACAGTCAGACAATATTAGTAGACTCTTAAAAAATTTGGTAATTATTATACTAGCTATATACGCTATAAAAAAACTGAAACTTGTTGAACTCTCAGGCTTGAGCAAACATATAAAGTTGCAAAACAAATTCTTGATTTTAATTCCTTTGTACTTAGTGATAATAGGCGTGTTTTCTCTTTTAGGTACAGATTTATCCAATATTTCTGTTATTGATTTTATTTTGCTCTCGTTGGCAATGCTTTCGGTTGGATTTGTAGAAGAGTTTATTTTTAGAGGTATTCTTCAATCGGTATTTTTAAAGAAATATAGTCAAAGAAAAAACGGCATTTTAATAAGTATCTTTCTTCCTGCAGCACTTTTTGGAGGGTTACATTTATTTAGTTTAGATATGTCAAATATTGCTGCTTCAATTGGGCAATTTGTATACGCCTTTTTTATAGGCGCAACTTTTGGAGCAATTTTATTAAAAACCAATAAGATAGTCCCTTTAGCTATCATACATGGTCTTATCGACATCGTATTTACTATCAATACCCTTCTGGACGATGGCGCAATTGCTGGGGAACTTGGACAACAAGACATTGGGCAGGCTATTGGTTCTATGTTGGTGGTTTTGCCATTATTTATTGTAGGGTTATTTATCATCCGTAAAATTAGCCCTGCACGTGTTCAAGAAAAAATAGATTTATCCAATAAGATTTAACTGTCATAACATTATGAATTTTAAATAAATATTATCAAAAATCACAGACTAATTTTTAGCTAAAAAAATAGAAGATTAAATGACGTTTTTATTAAATTAATGAAGATAAGAGGCGATAAAGAACCTTGAAATAATCATAACAATGGTGATAATTATTAAAAAATTGTAACCGATATTTATTATAATTCGTCTAAGTAAAAATTAAAAATTATTATGAAAAAAGAATCCATCAAATTAAAAGCAAAATTATTATTGGAAATCCTCATAGTTCTTGGAGTTATGTCTGGAACCAAAGCAATTTGTGATCAAATTCAAATCATACCCTCTGGTTCCACAGGTACAATAGGAATTTGGCTAGGAATCTTAGTAGCAACATTTTTTTTAAAAAAAAGGAATATTAATTGGTCTGATATTGGCCTACGCTGGCCTAAAGGAAGAAAACAATGGCTGAAACAAATTGGTTTAGGACTCTTAGCCATTGGATCCATTATTCTTATCACTTTTATCACACTAATGGTATTAAAACCTCTTTTCGGATTGGTACAAGACCCAAATGCAACAGATAAATTTAGTTTCTTTCTAGGAAAACCTCTTGTTCTCATACTCTATCTTATTTTTGGAATTTGGTTTGGAGCCGCTGTGGGAGAAGAACTTTTATTTCGAGGGTTTATATTAAATCACCTAAAAAGATTAATAGGAAATAGTAAAATAAGTTGGGCTTTAGCCTTGATTATTCAAGCAATAATATTCGGGTTTATGCACAGCTACCATGGATCACAGGGGATTGTTATTACAGGATTAATTGCCTTATCGTTCGGTATATTTTATTTGCTTGCCAAACGAAAACTATTTCCTCTAATTTTTGCTCATGCTGTTTTCGATACACTAACAATGGTAGGGTTCTATCTATCAGAAAGTGCAACTTAGCCTATTAGATAGTTATAATCCATATTAAGTAAAGTATTTACCAGACCCTTAGAAAATATTATTTCCATAATATTTTCTAAGGGTCTGCCTTCTTGCATTATAATTAACCCTTTAAGTGCTTTTTATCATATAAAATTATACTTCAAAATTTGCCGTCTTTCAAAGTCTTGACAAGAATTTGGACAGACACTAAGGTTATTTACACCAACTGTCCTTTTTTCTGGATAAACCCTATTGGTAATGTTTTTAATAGGATATGACTTTATAAAACACCCATAAGACATATTTATTAGAGAGCCTTTTAAATGTACTTTATGTTTGCTGAATATTAATAATAAAATCAAAATCATGAGAACTTTAGACAACAATCAAATCACAAAAAAATTAAATAAAACTAATAGCTTTAAGTGGAACGTTAAAAGGCGTTTTAGGTAAATAGCATTTTGACTGATAAAAGAGCCAAGAGACAAGAGCCAAGAGCCAAGACTATTGCTTAACATACTTTCATTCCTCTAACAATCTAATAACCCATTCAACCATACATTCATCAATTAAATAACAAACACATGAATACATTACAAATTAACAATCTTACCAAAACCTATCCTAACGGAGTAAAAGCTTTAAACGGCATTAATTTAAAAATCACCAACGGTATGTTTGGTTTGTTGGGATCTAATGGCGCAGGAAAATCATCACTAATGCGTACCATAGCATCTTTGCAAGAACCATCTTCGGGAAGTATTTCATTTAATAATATAGACGTGGTGAAACAACCGAGTGAAATCAGAAAACAATTGGGGTATTTACCACAAGAATTTGGGGTGTATCCAAAAATTTCTGCTGAGAAGCTATTGAATCATATGGCGTTGTTAAAAGGAATTATCAATAATAAAGAACGCAAAAAACAAGTTACCGCATTATTGCAACAGGTTAATTTATACCAGCATCGTAAAAAAGCAGTATATACATTTTCTGGGGGAATGAAACAACGTTTTGGAATAGCACAAGCGCTATTGGCAAATCCGCAATTAATTATTGTGGATGAACCTACAGCAGGATTAGACCCAGAAGAACGCAACCGGTTTTTAAATTTACTAAGTGAAATAGGGGAGAACGTCATAGTGATCTTATCAACGCATATTGTTGAAGATGTTCGGGATCTATGTCCTATCATGGCAATACTATCTAATGGTGAAATTATTGCACAGGGTAATCCATCAGATTTGGTTGCAACAATTCATGGAAAAATATGGACGAAGATTATTCCTAAGAAGGACCTAGCCGCCTATAAAAAAGCTTTCGATATTATTTCTACCAAGTTGGTTTCTGGAAAAACACAAATTAGAGTTCTAGCAATCGAAAAGCCTGAAGCAGGTTTTGAATCAATAGCTCCAAATTTAGAAGACTTTTACTTCGCAACTTTATTTAATCATCCTTTAAAAAACGCCTAAGCCATGTTTAAAAAATTATTAAGTTTCGAAGTTTTTTATCAATTAAAACAACGCGCATTTCCCATTTTCGCTCTATTATTTCTTGCATTGGGTATTTTTGTAGGAAGACAAGGATTTGCACCTTCAGGGGTGGATTTTAATTCGGGATATCAAGTTTATTTTTATGCCAGCATCTTTACCTTAGGGAGTGTTTTTATAACTATGTTTTTCGCTATAAGCGGGATGCTTAGAGATCGACAACACCATATGGAACAACTAATCTATAGTACTTCTATTAAAAAATTCCAGTTTTTTTGGAGTCGATTTTTAGGGACTTTTGTATTTAGTGTACTGGCATTTACACCTTATTTAATCGGTTTTGCATTGGGGGTTTCCTTTTCTAATTTAGACCCAGAACGTATAGGAGCCTTTAATCTAATGACCTATCTGCAACCTTGGTTGTATATGGTTCTTCCTAACATTTTTATTTGTACTTCCTTGATTTTTTCTGTAAGTACGCTAAGCAAAAACAACACAGCTACCTATGTAAGTGCGGTATTTATTTATATGCTATACTTTGTAAGTGCTATCTTTTTAAATTCCCCTTTAATAGCGCAATCGGTTCCAGCTTCACCAGAAAGCATGGCGATTGCAGCATTGGCAGATCCATTTGGAATTGCAGCCTTTTTTGAACAAAGCCAATATTGGACTCCTTTTCAAAAAAATAACGAACTCATTTCCTTTTCTGGATTATTTATGGGAAATAGAATCTTGTGGATTCTGGGATCTTTAGGAATACTCTTACTTACTTACACTTTATTTTCATTTAGAACTTTAAGCAAGAAAGTAAAAAAAGCCCCAAAAATGAAAAAGGAGACTAAAGAAACTATTGCCTATAAACCAATTGAGGCCTTACATAACTTTAAGTCTCAAAGAACAGCATTTGTGTCCTTATTAAAAATTGAGCTCCAGGGTGTTTTTAAAAGCCTACCATTTATAGCAGTGCTAATCATGTGGTCTTTTATTGTTTTCTCTGAAATTTACTCTACCGTAATTGGAGGAGGAGCATACAATGAAAGTATGTATCCTTTTACCAATATTTTAATTGAATTAATAATAAGTCCACTGAGTATATTTAGTCTGATACTAATTGTGTTTTATAGTGGAGAACTGGTTTGGAAAGAACGCGGATTAAATTTTAATACTATTATTGACGCAACACCTGTGATGAACTCGGTTTTCTTTCTTTCAAAATTCATCACGCTATTGCTCCTTCCTACCATTTTAATAGTAACTGGAATTGTTATATGCATCGGCTTTCAATCCTTCTTAGGATATACTAATTTTGAATTGGACCTATACGCTTCCTTATTTTATTTTGAAGGTATTACTATGTTGGTATTTTGTATGATCGCGATGTTTGTTCATAGCCTAGTAAAAAATAAATATATGGGGATGGGGATTTTCGGATTGATCGCCATCATAAGTATGAAAGCTTCCCTTTTTGGATTAGAACACCCCTTAACAAGTATTGGTTTTTTACCAAATCCTAGCTATACAAATATGAATGGTTTTAATGGAATCACTAAACTATACCACCATTTATCGCTGTATTGGGTTGCCTTAGGTGGAATGCTAACACTAATCACTTTTAAACTATGGCAAAGAGGAAATATCGCAAGCCTTCGTTATCAGTTAAGTACCTTAAAATACAATTGGACTAAGGGACAGGTTATGACCATTGCGGTTTTTGGTATGGTGTTTATAGGCGCTGCGAGTCTAGTATATTATAATAATAACATCCTAACTTCTTATGAAACTACCAGTGATAATTTGGATAGTAGAGAACAATACGAACGTAAATTTAAACAATACCAAGACTTAGAGCGATTATATCCTATTGCGATAAAAACCGAAGTAGCTATTTTTCCTTCTGAAGAAATGTATACTGTAAAAGCGGATTACATAATTAAGAATAAAAGTAATCAAGCCATATCGCAGGTCTTTTTAACCGAACGAATTCCTTTGCAATCTATTAAGATAGAACAGGCTGAATTAATTATGCACGACACTGTTTTTGGAACTTATTTATTTGAATTTAAAAATGCTATAAAACCACAGCAAACTTTAAAATATAGTTTTGAAACCAAAAAAGTATTGAAGGGTTATGAGACAGATCGCACTATTATCAAGAACGGGACCTATATCACGCATCGTAATTTTGATCCCTTTCATTATGGAAGAGGTATTGAAATTACAGATCCTATGGAACGTCAAAAACGTAATTTGCCCAAACGCGAGGAAATTATAGAAACCGATTCACATATTGCTATAGAGGATAACCGTATGGGAAAAATTGATTTTGAAACGATTATTTCTACTCAAAATAATCAAGTAGCTTTAAGTTCTGGAACTTTATTAAAAGAATGGACTAAGGAGAATAGAAAATATTATCATTATAAATCGAATACAAAAATAGTACCAACAATGGCATATTTTTCTGCGGACTATGAGACAAGAAAGACAATTTATAAAGGTATTCCTATTGAACAATATTACGATGCTTCTCACGAATTTAATGTAGAACAAATAGAAACTAGCATTAAAAACACCTTAGATTATTGTATCGAGAATTTTGGAGCCTATGCCTTCGATGATATTCGTTTTGCCGAAATTCCAGGACATTGGCCTTTTGGTGGCTTTGCACATCCTGGTTTGGTAAGTATGGTCGAAGACCGTTTGTATTTAGTAGACAATAGAGATTCCGAAGCTTTTAATTTAGTTGCCAAACGAACCATTCACGAAGTTGCACACCAATGGTGGGGACATGCAATAACTCCGAAAATAGTAGATGGAGGCGCAATTTTTGTAGAGGGTTTCGCAAAGTATACCGAGGCCGTAATTATGGAACAGGAATATGGAAAAGGAGCCGTTTTTCAATTAAGTGAAACTGCTAACCGACGTTATTTTAGAGGTAGAGCTTATGCAAATACACTAGAACCTGGTCTATATTTGGAGGATGATCAAGACTATCTCGCATATGGTAAAAGTTTAACGGTGATGCTGGCGCTTAGAGATTTAATAGGGGAGAAGCAATTAAATACGATTTTACGAAACCTTACCGAAACATATCGATATAGCGATGAGTTTGAGGTATTAGCAATAGATTTTATAAATGCTTTATATGAAGCAAGTCCTGGGGAATATCATGATTTGGTAGACGATTGGCTAAAAAAGGTAATTACTTATGATTTAAGTATTGAAAGCAGTTCCTATGAAGCTTTAGCAAACGGAACATTTGAGCTTACTCTAAAAGTAAACGCAAAACGTTTTGAAACAATGGAGAGTGGGGAAATTAAAGAAATAGCTATCAACGAGCCAATTAAAATAGGTGTATTTAAAGTACATCCATCTAATGTTAAAGATGATTCTTCAATTCTATATTATCAATCTAATACCATAAATAAAGAGGAAACAGAAATTAAGATTATTGTAAACGAGCTACCCACTCATATTGCTATAGATCCCTTTGGTACTAGATCTGATGAGAATAGAGTAGATAATTTAATATCTTTATAAAAGGAAATTAGTAGTTTAAGAAATAGTAGCTAAAATTTGAAAACAATAAAAAGGTTGCCTATTATAGGCAACCTTTTTTATATATAAGTAAAAATAAATTACTTTAAACTCTCTAATAATTTTTCAGCAACCAATTCAGACGAAGCAGGATTTTGACCTGTAATTAAATTTCCATCTTGAATAGCATAGGCTGCCCAATCTTCTTTTTTAGAATAGATCCCACCATTTTCACTCAACATATCTTCCACTAAAAATGGGACTACTTCTGTAAGTCCAACTGCTGCTTCTTCTGTATTTGTAAAACCTGTTACTTTTTTGCCTTTTACTAACGGATTTCCATTTGCATCTTTAACATTTTTTAAAGCTGCTGGAGCGTGACATACAAAAGCAATCGGTTTTTCTTGACTATTAAACTTTTCGATTAGAGCAATAGAAGTTGCATCGTTTGCTAAATCCCATAATGGACCATGGCCCCCTGGGTAAAATACAGCGTCAAAATCATCTGGATTAATATCTGCTAACATTACAGTATTGGCTATTTTTTCTTTTGCAACAGCATCGGCATTAAAACGATCTGTGTCCTCAGTTGCAGCATCTGGAGAATCACTACTTGGGTCTATTGGTGCAGCCCCACCTTTTGGACTTGCAATAGTAATAGCTGCCCCCTTGTCTAATAATGTATAATATGGATTTGCAAATTCTTCTACCCAAAATCCTGTTTTCTTTCCTGTATCTCCCAATTTATCATGAGAGGTTAATACAAATAATATTTTCATTTGTTTTTCTTCTTTTACTTCTGTTTTTTCTTCTGAAACTTTTTCAGAAGTTGTTTCTTGTTTTGTTTCTTTACAACTTGATACCACAATTATTGTTAGCATTAATGTTACTATTTTCAATGTTTTCATAATGATATTAATAAGATATTTTTAAATTTATTCAATTACAGTCACTAAATCTTCTGTGCTTTTTCTTACTTTTTTTAGGCTTACCAACCAATCGCTATCTGTATCTCTATATCCAATAGGCAACATAACACAGCTTCTTAAACCTTTTTTATCTAAGCCTAATATTTTATCTACCTCAGTAGGCTCGAATCCTTCTAAAGGTGTTGCATCAACCCCTTCGTAGGAAGCGGCAATAATTGCAGCTGAAAAGGCAATATATGCTTGTTTGGCGGCATGGTTAAAATTTTCTTCAGCATCTTTTTGTGGATAGGAGCCTAATAGCATTTGGCGATAGTTTTCCCAACCTTCGTTTTTAAACCCACGTACCTCATTCGTTAAGTCAAACATTTTATTTATTCTTTCTTCTGTATAAGTATCCCAAGCAGCAAAAACCAGTAGGTGAGAGCAATCTGTGATTACAGATTGGTTCCAAGATACAGGTCTTATAGCTTCTTTAACCGCTTGACTTTTAACAACAATTATTTCAAAAGGTTGTAATCCACTAGAAGTTGGTGCTAAACGAGCTGCTTCAATAATATTGTCTATTTTTTCTTGAGGCACTTTTTTCCCATTCATTGATTTTGCAGCGTATCTCCAATTTAATTTGTCTATTAATTCCATGGTTTTTAATTTATTATTTTTTGTTAATTTTAATTTTTTATACTGTTCCAGGCAGCTTGAAAAGCTTCCTCCATATGCTCATTATTTAATTTAAATGTCTCTCGTTTTTGAGCCATCATTAAAAAAGATAATGGATTTATGGAATAAGCATATAATATATAATCTGAAAAAGGTTTTATAATACCTTCCTTTTTACCACGAGCCCAAAGGTCGAGTAGGGGTTGTAGATGCTTAATACCTTCTTGTCTGCTCTCTTCATCGATTATTGGTGTATTATCACATTGCGCTAAAAAGAACGCATTTTCACATTCTATTAGCTTGAAATCTGCAATTCGTTTCCAGATATGTTTAAATCCATCTTCTACAGATAATTTTTCAGTATAATTTTTAAAGGCATAATCTGAATATTTTGCTTTTACTTCTATATAGGTTTGGTTTACCAAGTCTTGCTTATTTTCAAAATATAAATAAATAGTAGCAGGAGAAACATTTGCCATTTTAGCAATCTTATTCATGGCAGTTGCATGGAAACCATTATTGTTTACTAAGTCTATGGTTGCCTTAATAAGTGCATTTCGTTTGTCTATGCTTTTTTGAAGTGTAGCCATCTGTTATTCATTTAGAGTACAAATTTACACAAAATGAACGTTCATTCTTTTTTATTAACAAAATTTTATAAAGCTTATTGAAAACAATAAAATCAATTTTAAAAAAAACGATAACTTAGCAAAACAATCTGTGATTTATGCGAAATAGAATCTGTTTACTATTATTAGCCGTTTTGCCCTTATTGGTTTATTCTCAAATAAATACTTCAGAAGTTGCAATAGACTCTATAAAAAGCTCCACAAAAGCACAAAGCAATTCAGCAACCAATGCACCAGTTGTTTTACGTAAGGATACCTTATTTTATATTAATACTAATATAGATGGTTATCCAGCAATTATAAGAGCAAGGGATATATCGGATAGACTAACAATCTTAACAGAGGATTATAATCCATTATTAGATAGTATTTACTCGATTCCACAAGAAAACTATATAGAATCTAAAATCAATGATAAGTTATTATTTGTCACAACGGCACAAGATGTTGAACAACAAGAATTAACGATTACTGAACTGGCAAAGTTTAGAGTAAAAGTCATAACAGAAAGTTTGGCGGTAGAACCTGAAGTCTCCAATATAGATAAATTAAAAAACATAGGTTTTTTTCTACTTTCTTTAGGAGTCCTTATTGGGATGATCAAGTTTATTAACTTCCTTTTTAGAAAATTAAATGGAAGGCTTTCAAAAATAGAAAAGAAGTTCTTAAAAAAGAATGGCTATATATTAAAGTATTTTATTCCGAAGAATACGGCAAACATATTTGTATTTATCGCAAATATTATTAGAATCATTATTATTATATTATTTTTTCTAGTCTATTCTCCATTTATGTTTAGCTTCTTTCCTTGGGCTAGACATGTCGTAGGCTTATTTTATGGCTATATATCAACTCCTATAAAGTATATGTTTTATGGATTTGTAGATTTTATTCCATCCTTATTTTTTATTATTATCATTTCCTTTTTCGCCCGGTATATAGTAAGGGTAGGAAAAGAAATCGCATTAGATATTGATGCAAGCAAGCTTATATTCAAAAATTTTCATAAAGATTGGGCCATGCCTACTGAAAAGATTTTTAGAGTGCTTGTTTATGCTATGTCACTAATATTAATTTTTCCATACATCCCTGGTTCTGGCTCTTCCGCCTTTCAAGGGGTTTCTATTTTTATTGGAGCTATTATTTCCTTTGGTTCTACTTCAGCTATTTCAAACATCATTGCTGGTATTGTGATTACTTATATGCGTCCTTTTCAGTTAGGTGACCGTGTGAAAATTAATGGTATTGTTGGAGATGTTGTTGAAAAAACCATTTTGATTACCCATTTAAATACTGCTAAAAACGAAGATGTTACTATCCCAAATGCAAATATTTTGTTGGGGACTATTACCAATTATAGTAAGAATAAAGAGAACTTTATAATACTTCATACTACCATAACTTTGGGTTATGATTTGCCTTGGCAGACAGTCGAAAAACTATTATTAGCTGCTGCAAACAACACCCAATTGATAGAAAAGGAACCCATACCTTTTGTGCTTCAAACCAGCTTGGACGATTATTATGTTTCGTATGAATTGAATGTATATACTAAACATGATAAAAAAATGCCATTTATTTATTCTGAAATACACAAAAATATCTTAGAAATATTTAATGATGCAGGAGTCGAAATATTATCGCCAGCTTATATGGCAGCGAGAGATGGATCTTTAACAACAGTACCTAGTAAATTAAAACCAGAAGATAAAAGCCCATTAACAAAAATAGTAGATCATCTTACGGGTAGAAATCAGGAAATTAAAATATCTAAACCATTAGATGAGTAGGGGGCTGTATCTTTTCTATTGAATAAAAAAATCAAATAAAGATTATGAAACTAAACCTGGCCTTTTACCTTATTGTATTTTTAATTTCTTTATCAGTATTATCACAAGAAAAAAAACCTTCTGAAATCTTTTGGGAAACCTTAAAATCTCATTGTGGCGAAGCTTATGAAGGAAAACTAGTATTGCCCGAAGAAGATGAAGCTTTTGGTAGAAAGAAACTTGTTATGCACCTAAGAAGCTGCACTGATAATGAGATAAAAATCCCCTTTTATGTAGGAGATGATAAATCAAGGACTTGGATTCTTACGAATAACGAAGGTATCATTACATTAAAACATGTACACCGCCATAAGGATGGATCCGAGGATGATATTAACTTTTACGGCGGCACCTCAAGTAATGCTGGTAAAGAAGATATCCAGTTTTTTCCTGCAGATGTTCATACACAAAAAATGATTCCTGCAGCAGCGACTAATGTCTGGTGGATAACTATAGATAAAAAAACCTTTAGTTATAATTTAAAAAGACTAGGGACAGATCGTATTTTTAAAGTAGTTATGTATTTAAGCAAGCCTATTCCTGAACCAGAGGCACCTTGGGGTTGGAATGACTAATAGATTTGAATCTTAATTTTCAAAGATTATTAATTGAATAAGATAGTTTTTTACGAATGAAAACTTTGATATTTTAAATGCAAAAAATACGGATTGCAATCCATTAAAAAGATGTAGTTTCGCGCCTCAATAAAATATTGGTTATGAAGCGTATAAGTGAGTACAAGAAATTATTTGGTGTTGAAAAAGAAATTGATTTAAAATTTCTTAAAAAGAGTTACCGAAATTTAGTAAAAGAATGGCATCCAGATAAATTCCAAAATGGGGACGCTTTACAGGAAGAGGCAGAGATGATTAGCCGAAAAGTTATTGATGGCTACCATTTCTTAGTGAGTATAGCACCTGAAACTAAAGAGAAAAATTTACCAGCATATACTGAAACGATTAGCAATTCAGCAATTTCAGATTATAATCATAAAGGTTTATTGTTAGAAATCACCTTTACAGACGGTACTACCTATGAATATTTTGGGATCACAAAAAAGGTATATCAAAAAATGATAAATGCAGGGAATTTAAATCGCTTTGCGAAACGTTCTATTTATCCAAACGCTACTTACAGAAAATCAAAACGAATTTTAGAAGAGGCATAATAGTCTATTAATTATAGGAGGGTAGTGGAACAAGACAATATTCAAATCATTTCAGCAGAAGAAATAGACAAGTGTATTTTGGTATTAGAACAATTAGTTTCGGATACCAATCAGATATTTGAGCTATCAGAAGTGAAAAGAACTGCTTTGTTAAAGGCTTCTGGAAAGCTTTCTCGGCCAAGTCGAGAAGAGTTTTCTCGTCGGAAAAAAGATGCGAAAAAAGCGGCAAAACGTAAAATGATTGCCAAAGATACCCATGCAAGAAAATCTACAGGAATTCGATCTGCCCGTGAAGCTGCATTATTTGTAGCTCCTAAACTACTAGCTGCAGCATCCATACCAGAGAATACCTTAGAATTAGAATCTCCTAGAAACTGTTATGTTTGTAAAACAGTATTCACAAAATTGCATCATTTTTATGATACGATGTGTACCACTTGTGGTGATATAAATTATACCAAACGTTTCCAAACTACAGACTTAAAAGATCAAGTGGCAGTAATTACAGGTTCTAGATTAAAAATAGGATACCATATTACATTAATGTTATTGCGTTCTGGGGCTACTGTGGTTGCAACTACACGATTTCCTGCAGATTCTGCTATTCGATTTTCTAAAGAAGATGATTATAATCAATGGAGGGATCGCTTGCATATTCATGGGTTAGATTTACGACACATCCCCAGTGTAGAAATATTCTGTAATTATATAGAGCAAAAATATGATCGATTAGATATTTTAATCAATAATGCAGCACAAACTGTAAGAAGACCTTCTGGATTTTATTTTCATTTAATGGAAAATGAAAAATTGCCTATCGATCAACTTCCAATATTAGCACAAGGTTTATTAAAAGATCATAGCAATTGTTTGCAAGAATTATCAGATTTAAGTGTCGGTACTACAAAAACGAGTAAAAATAATATACTGCCTGTTACTTGGCACGGACCGGAGCCTGGTATCGGATTACGTAATTCAGCAGCACTTTCTCAAATTCCTTATAGTTTTGATAATTCCTTGCAAACTGCCGAGGTTTTCCCTGAAGGAAAATTAGATGCAGATTTGCAACAGGTGGATTTAAGAAAAACCAATAGTTGGCGTTTAAAACTGGGTGAAATTGAAACTACAGAAATGGTAGAAGTGCAATTAGTAAATGCAGTAGCCCCTTTTGTATTATGCAATCGTTTATCTAATTTAATGATGAAGGAAAACACAGGTAAGAAGCATATTATCAATGTTTCTGCAATGGAAGGCAAGTTTCATCGATTTAAAAAAGCGGACAGACATCCACATACAAATATGGCGAAAGCAGCCTTAAATATGTTAACTCACACCTCTGCAGCAACCTTTGCAAAATCTGGCGTTTATATGAATGCAGTGGATACAGGTTGGGTAACCGATGAAGATCCTGCAGAATTATCTAAAAAGAAAGTAGAGATTCACGATTTTCAACCTCCATTAGATATTGTTGATGGAGCTGCAAGAGTATTAGATCCATTAATAGATGGTATCAATACTGGAAAGCATTGGTCTGGAAAATTTTTAAAAGATTATTTCCCTATAGATTGGTAGTATCTATAATTGTAGTTCTAAAAATATAATTCACATATATTTGCCCCAAGCATAAACTATGAGTATTACTCTTCTATCTTCGCCTTTACAAGGTTTTACCGATTTTCGTTTTAGAAATGCACAAAATAAATATTTTGGAGGTATAGATACTTTTTATGCACCTTATATACGCTTAAATGGTAAATTGAAAATAAAATCCTCGTATGAACGTGATTTATTACCCGCACACAATACTGCTTTAGAAGTGATACCACAAGTAATGACAAATGATGCCGATGAGTTTTTGTTTGTTGTTAAATACATACAACAATTGGGTTATAAAGAACTCAATTGGAATTTAGGTTGTCCATATCCAATGGTTACCAATCGAGGAATGGGTTCCGGTTTAATTTGTGATCCAAATAAAATTGACACCATTTTGCATCGAGTCCACAATGAAACGGATATCTTAGTCTCAATGAAGATGAGAATGGGTTATGAAAACAGTAATGAAATACTACACACTTTTCCTATTCTAGATAAATACCCGCTAAAAAATGTTGCGATACATGCACGTATTGGAAAACAATTGTACAAAGGAGGCGTAGATTTGGAGGCCTTTCAAAAATGCATCGATGTAGCAACACACAAATTATATTATAATGGTGATATTACTAGTGTGGATCAGTTTAAAAAAATGAAAGAACGTTTCCCTAGTATTGATCATTTTATGATAGGTCGTGGTTTAATTTCTGATCCATTTTTACCTAGTATGATAAAAAAGGACATTACAGAATATCCTGAAAATCGATGGGAATTATTTGAATCTTTTCATAACGAAATATACCAACAATACGATGCTGCATTATCTGGTCCAACACCCATAAAAATGAAGATGTTAGGGTTTTGGGAATACTTTTCACAATCCTTTTCTAATCCACAAAAAACCTATAAAAAGATAAAAAAAGCAAATAATCCTATAAGATATAAACAGGCTGTAAAAGAAATTTTAAATAACGAGTAACCAATCTATTTAAGCGTATAACGTTGCTCTGCAGTTGAAGATGCATTTAGTAATTGGTTGAATGTTTTTATCATATTAAAATCACGAGTAATTCCTTTGGAAACTGCTATTCCAGAAATTCCCGTTTCTAAAATGTTTGTAACATCCTCTTTGGTGATACCTCCAGCAGCAAGTATTGGTGTTTCGGTTTTTAACGCTTCTATAATTGCTGCATAACCGTTTAAGCCTAAAACTGTTGTTGAATTATCTTTGCTTGTTTTAAATCTAAAGGGAGCTAAACTAATATAATCGACTTCTTTAGCAATTAATATCTCACATTCTTGAAGTGTGTTTGCTGTAGCTCCAATAATTTGCCAAGGAAATAAATAATCTCTAACAATAGTAGGGCAGGAGTCTGTTGTTTCTAGATGAACACCATCTGCTTTTACTTCTTTTGCGATTATATAATGATCGCTAATTAGTAACCTGGTTTGATATTGAGAAGTTATTTCTCTAGCGGCATTGGCTATTTTCAATATTTCTTTTTCGGCAACACTTTTTAAACGTAATTGTACTAATTCTGCACCAGACGTACAAGCACTTTGTATGCTATCCAGATGTTCTTTTGGAGAATTTCCTTGAGATATATAATGTAATTTAGGTATCATTTAGTCTTTGTATTTGGAATTAAATCATTAGTACTATTAACCCTTTACAGTTTTAGAGTATTCCATAAAATGAGATTTAAAACGTAATAGGATTGGCTGCATTTTTTCTGAATAAAAGACATACTGGCATTTTTTAATACTTTGCGTAATTGACATCAGTGCAGTATAGGATGATTTTTGAACTAGAAATTCAGCATCATCAATACTAAATATTTTTAATTGAGAAGTGCTAACACCATTTAATAAGAACAATTGGTTCAAGGTCTTTGGGGTAGCAATAAGAATGTCTGTACCTTCAAAAATTTCTGATTTTTGCATATCAATGTGAATCAGTTCATGCCCAACATAAATACGTAAAGAATTATACTTAGTATATCTAAGAAAAAGACCATTTAATTCTATGGCTCTCTCCTTGTTTTCTACTAAAACTATAGCTCTTGGGGCATTTCCAGATGCTTCACATTTTAATTTTTGCAAGGTAGTAAGTATCAAGGTGGTCGTTTTTCCACTATCTTTTGAAGCAGTGCAAAATACATTGGCGCCACTTTTAATGATAGGGATACTTTTACTCTGAAAAGGTGTGGGGCTTATTATTTCTAATTTCTCAAGCGTCTCTTTTATATCGGGATTTAATTTTTTAAAAGGCATAGGTTTAAAGAAATAAAGATTGGTATAGTATTTATATAATTATGGCAAATATACCACCTGCAAACTTAAATAAATGAGAGTTTTAATTTTTCTATTCTTTAGTTAGAGTACAGATTCTAAAACTTCCCAAACTGTATTTGCTACGATTTTATGTCCTTCCACTGTTGGGTGTATACCATCGCTTTGGTTTAACTCTGCAATTCCCCCGACATTTTCTAAAATAAAAGGGATGAATTTTAAATCATTTATTCTCGCTAAATCAGCGAAAATATTTCTAAACTCAGAAGTGTAATCCTGGCCCATATTGGGAGGCAATTCCATTCCTGCAAGAATAATAGTTGTGTTCGGGTTCTCATGACGTACAATGTCAATAATATCTTGAAGATTTGCGCGAGTTTCTGTTAATGGAACCCCACGCAATCCGTCATTAGCACCTAATTCTAAAATAAAAATATCCACATCCTCATTAAGGACCCATTTTACTCTGCTTTTACCACCTGCAGTAGTTTCTCCACTTAATCCAGAATTTATTACCATATAATCTAATCCTAAAGAATCTACTTTAACTTGTAGTAAACTTGGGAAAGCATCATTACTATCTTCCAAGCCCATTCCGGCGGTAAGACTATCTCCAAAACATAGAATAGTCTTTTTTGATTTTACGGTTATAGGTTCATTATCAGACGATATAGATGTCTTTGTCTCTACTAAATCTTTAGCTGTATTTGTATTGCCACAAGAGATGAAAACTAATGCAATGATAAAATAACAAAACTTTAAGAGTTTGCGTTCTATTAGACTAGGTAGATTTAAAAACGTTTGTATATTTTTAGCCTTGTACATATTAGTAGAAATAATTTAAATTTATATGCCAAAGATATTAAAGATTAACGGGCTAGAAAAGACATATGCTAGCGGTTCCAAACAATTAACAGTATTGCAAAAAGTGTCTTTTGATGTGGAAAAAGGACAAACTTTTTCTATTGTTGGTCCTTCAGGTAGTGGAAAAACAACCCTATTGGGATTATGCGCCGGTTTAGATAAACCCGATGCAGGTACTGTAGAATTATGTGGTTATGATTTAAACACATTGAATGAAGATGAACGAGCACAATTACGGAATAAGGAAGTAGGCTTTATATTTCAAAACTTTCAATTATTACCAACACTTACCGCTCTCGAAAATGTAAGTGTACCCTTAGAATTGCAAGGCGCAAAAGATGCCGCTATAAGTGCTACAGCATTATTAAAAAAAGTAGGCTTGATAGATCGTTTAGATCATTATCCATCCCAGTTATCGGGAGGAGAGCAACAACGTGTAGCTTTAGCAAGAGCTTTTTCAAATAGACCTTCTATATTATTTGCTGATGAACCCACAGGTAATTTAGATGAGGAGACTGGAGAAAAAGTGATTCAATTGTTGTTTGAATTAAATAAAGAAGCTGGAACTACTTTGGTGATCATCTCACACGATTTAGAACTGGCCAATAGAACACAACAGATTTTGAGACTTAAAGGTGGGAAAATAATGACTAACGAAACAACTGCCACATTTTGAGTTCCTCTAAATTCACATCAAAAAACAACAAGGCCTGGCTTTTTAAAATGGCCTGGCGAGATGCAAAAGCGAGTAGAGTAAGGCTATTTCTTTTTATGGCTTCTATTATTTTGGGAATTGCAGCGGTAGTTTCTATTCAGTTATTTAGTAAGAATCTAGAGAATAATATAAAGCTACAATCCAAAGCCTTAATGGGTGCCGATTTCATTATTGATAGTGAGCAAATCCCAACGGAACGAGCACAAGCCATTATCGATTCTTTAGAACCAGATGCTTCAGAAGTTAACTTTGTATCGATGATTGCTTTTCCGAAGAATGGAGGCACCAAATTAGTGGGTGTTCGAGCTTTGGAAGGCGACTTCCCATTTTATGGTACTTTAGATACCCAACCTGTTTCTGCAGCAAGCAACTACCAAGAAAATGGGGCTGCTTTGGTAGATGCTACCCTCATGCTACAATATGATATTAAACCGGGTGATTCTATTAAAATAGGGGAGATTACCTTGCCAATTTCTGGTGCTTTAAAAGCCATTCCCGGTAGTACTGCTATGTCTGCTTCTGTAGCGCCGCCAGTTGTTATTCCGTATCGTTATCTAGAACAGACCAAACTTCTACAATTTGGAAGTCGTAAAGAGTATCAGTTTTTTTATAAAGCGCCAAATATAGACTTAGTGCTTTTAGATAAAGTACTAGATCCTATGTTGGATGAAGAAAATGCAGATTTAGATACACATACCAGCACCAGTCAACGTTTAGGACAACGCTATGTTAATGTGAGTAAATTTCTAAATCTTGCCGCATTTATCGCCTTGTTATTAGGATGTGTAGGTATTGCAAGTTCTGTAAATATATATATCAAGGAAAAGCTAAAAGCGGTCGCTGTATTAAAATGTATGGGAGCTACCAGAAGACAAAGCTTTTTAATATTTCTTATACAAATCTCAGGAATAGGGATCCTTGGTGGTTTTATTGGTTCTGCTATCGGAGTAGTCCTTCAAGAGCTCTTTCCCTATATTTTAAAGGAATTTTTACCTTTTGATGTGGAAGTCAGTATCACCATGCAACCCCTAATTATGGGTGTTTTACTCGGATTTTTGATGTCGGTATTGTTTGCATTATTGCCGCTGGTTCGTACTTGGTATGTTTCCCCATTAGAGGTGTTACGTATTGGTGGAGTTCCCTTAGTAAAACCTAAGAAAGCGCGTTTAGTGGTATTTACGCTGATCATTGTATTTCTATATTTATTCTCATTTTGGTTGCTCCGTGATGCGGTATTTGCTCTTACATTTGTCATTGGTATTTTAATGACCTTTGCTATTTTGGCGGGCATCGCAGTAGCATCTATGAAAGTTGTTAAAGCCTATTTCCCAAAGAGCGCAGGTTTTATCATTCGCCAAAGTTTATTAAACTTATTTCGTCCAAATAATCAAACCTTAGTATTAATCGTGGCTATTGGCTTAGGGACCTTTTTAATAAGCACTTTATATTTCACCAAAGATATTTTATTAGCCAAAACAGAAGTTGGTCAAGCTTCGGAAAATGCAAATATTATTACTTTAGATGTGCAAAGTGACCAGCTGGAGGAAATTGTAAAAACCTATGAAGCGAATGACTTAAAGGTTTTGGATAATATTTCATTGGTAACTATGCGGATGCATAGTATTAAAGGAAAATTGGTGAATGCCCTACGGAAGGATACTACCAGCCAAGTAAGAGCTTGGCTATTAAACCACGAATTTAGAACCACTTATCGCGATGTATTGATCCCTACGGAAGAAATTATAGAAGGGGAGTGGATTTCAACAAAGAAACCAGGAGCCCCAATTCAAATTTCAATTTCAGACAATCTTGCTGCAGATGCCAAAGTAACGGTTGGGGATCCTATTGTTTTTAATGTGCAAGGGGTGCTTATGGAAACCACAGTGGCTAGTATTCGGAAAGTAGATTGGGGCCGCATACAACTAAACTTTTCTATTGTATTTCCAAAGGGTGTATTAGAAGATGCACCGCAGTTTAATGTATTAACCACCTATGCACCTACAGAAGAAAGCTCGGCTGCATTGCAAAGGGATTTGGTGACAAAATTTCCTAATGTTTCGATTATAGACCTTCGACAAATGTATACGATCATAGAAGATATATTAGATAAGGTTTCGTGGATTATCAACTTTATGGCTTTCTTTAGTATTCTTACCGGTATTATTGTGTTGATAGGATCTGTACGTAATAGTAAATATCAGCGTATTAAGGAAAGTGTATTGCTTAGAACTTTGGGCGCAAAGAATAATCAAATATTAAAAATATCTGCCTTAGAATATTTATTTTTAGGAATTTTAGGTAGTTTAGTGGGCATTCTTTTAGCATTAGTAAGTAGTTTACTGTTGGCTCTATTTGTTTTTAAAGAACCTTTTGTGCCTTCAGTAATTCCATTTTTAGTTTTTTTACCAGGTATTTCATTATTGGTGTTGGGGATAGGATTAAGTAATATCCGGATTGTTTTAAGAAGTTCCCCATTAGAAGTATTGCGAAGAGAAGTATGATATATATAAATCCAGATGCTCTTATATAATCCTATAAAATGAATTCTATTCCAACTATAAAATTATATGGGGCCTCGGGCTGTCATAAAACCAACTATTATAAAATATTATTAGACCAAACAGCATTGGCCTATCAATTTTTAGATGTAGAAAATAATGAAGAACATGCAGAAGAATTACGGGGTCTTTATGAAAATAGAAAACTTAATTTTCCAACAATAACCATAGGAGAAAAGAAATTACGAAATCCCTATAAAGAAGAATTGGAAAAATGGTTAATCAAATTAGTACCAGGTTATTTGTAATTCTTAAATTAACTTACACTTAGAAGTACGAAATAGAGTAAAATATTAAATAATTAGATAGAAAGGGACCTTCATGAAACTTAAGATAGCAGATAGATTTACTAAAGAATTACCAGCAGATCCAGTCCTTGAAAACTCAAGAAGACAAGTAAAAAAAGCTTGCTTCTCTTTTGTAAACCCTAAAAAAACAGAAAAACCAGAAATGCTACATGTTTCTCCTGAGATGCTCTTCACTTTAGGAATGACTTTAGAAGATGGAACTAGTGAAGAATTTCTAAATGTATTTACGGGCAATAGTATATTGTCGAATACAAAACCTTATGCCATGTGCTATGGGGGACATCAATTTGGTAATTGGGCAGGACAATTAGGGGATGGACGTGCCATCAATCTAGCTGAAATTGAACATAAAAATAAACACTGGTGCCTTCAACTTAAGGGAGCAGGGGAGACCCCATATTCTCGTAACGCAGATGGTTTGGCAGTGTTAAGATCTTCGGTTCGGGAGTATTTGTGTAGCGAAGCGATGTATCATCTAGGAGTTCCAACAACCAGAGCGCTTTCCTTGGCATTGTCTGGAGATGAAGTTTGGAGGGATATGCTATACGACGGAAATGCTGCATATGAAAAAGGAGCTATTGTTTGTAGAGTATCTCAGAGCTTTTTACGTTTTGGTAATTATCAAATATTAGCTTCAAGACAGGATAATGAAACTTTAAAAACACTTGTAGATTATACGATAAAACATCATTTTACTTATTTGGGAAAACCTTCAAAAGAAGCCTATGTACAGTTTTTTGAAGCAGTAGTAGAAAATACTTTAGAAACACTTATTCATTGGCAACGGGTTGGTTTTGTTCATGGGGTCATGAATACAGATAATATGTCCATACTAGGACAGACCATAGATTATGGACCTTATGGTTGGTTAGAAGGATATGATCATAATTGGACTCCTAATACTACCGATAGTCAATTTAAACGGTATCGTTATGGAGCACAATTGGATATGGGACTTTGGAATTTATATCAGTTGGCAAATGCTTTATATCCATTAATAGGAGAAGCAGAAGGCTTAGAGCGTATTTTACATGCATATTATGAAAATGCGCAAGCCCAATATTTAATCATGATGCGAAGTAAATTAGGTTTGTTTACCGAAGACAAAAAGGATGCAGAATTAATTGCGAACTTAGAAGAAACCTTACAATTAACAGAAACGGATATGACGATATTCTTTAGAAATTTAAGTGATTTTTCTACGGAAACCTCTTTAAAAGGATGGACTATCGTAAAGGATGCTTTTTATACAATAAATGAAGTTTCAGATGCTATAAAACAAAAATGGAATTTCTGGTTTATGAACTATGCTGAAAGATTACAGAAAGAAAAATTTACTTCGGAAGAAAGAAAAGAGAAAATGAAACAAGTGAATCCTAAGTACGTATTGCGTAATTATATGGCACAATTAGCTATAGATGCTGCTAATAAAGGAGACTATAAATTAATTGATGAATTATTTCAATTGCTTAGAAAACCCTATGAAGAGCAACCCGAAAATAAGAAATGGTTTGTGAAACGCCCCGATTGGGCAAGACACAAAGCAGGCTGTTCTATGCTTTCCTGTAGTTCTTAAGCTTTGTAAAATCGAAGCTATTAAATGAAGTGGATACGTTTATTGGTTTAGGTAATTTTGCAATTCGACAATTTTATGAGGCTCATTAAATACTCCGCTATAATAAGAGGTTACAGTTGCTGAGGTATCATCCTTAACGCCACGTGAAGAAACACAAAGATGCTTTGCATCAATAATTATAGCAATGTCTTCTGTATCTAAAATGGTTTTTAGTTCAATTGCAATCTGATTTGTTAATCGTTCTTGTACCTGTGGTCGTTTTGCATAATACTGTACAATTCTATTCAATTTAGAAATACCAATAACCTTTCCAGAAGAAACATAAGCAATATGTGCTATACCAATAATTGGAACAAAGTGATGCTCGCAATTGGAATAAAAAGTAATGTTCTTTTCCACCAGCATTTGATTGTATTTATACTTATTGTCAAACAATGCTATCTTAGGCTTATTCAAAGGATTTAGTCCAGAAAAAATTTCATCAATATACATTTTGGCTACTCTATTGGGTGTTCCCTTTAAGGAATCATCGGTTAGATCAAGTCCCATAACGTCCATTATTTGTGCAAATAAACCCGATATCTTTTCTTTTTTTTCAGAATCTGATATTTCGAAAGCATCTAATTTCATAGGAGTTTCTAATCCAGTATAAAAATGATCATCGCCTATTTCTTCTTCAGAAAACCTATCTAGCGTATTCTCTTTAATATGGGTATTCAACATAATTTCTTGCGGTTTCATAAAGTTTAATTTTTAATTCTAGATCTCTGTTTAATTCTGGCTTTAGAATATTGTATATTACCATAGCAATGTTTTCTGCGGTAGGGTTTAAATTTTTAAACTCTATAGTGTCTAAGTTTAAGTTTTTATGATCAAATCTATTGATTACTTTCTCTTTGATTAGATCTGAAAGTATTTTTGTGTCAATTACATAACCGGTTTCAGGGTCACAAAAACCAATGATCTTAACTTCTAAATCATAATTATGTCCATGGTAATTTGGATTATTGCATTTTCCAAAAACTTCCCGATTTTTATCATCACTCCATTTATTGTTATGTAACCTGTGAGCTGCATTAAAATGTTCACAACGTATGATGGCTGTTTTATTCATTATTATAATTTGCCTAACTTGTTAAAAATATAAAAGACAAAGATACTATTTAATGTTTAATAAAATAGCATATTTGTTAAACTAAATATTATATATTTGCCTGGATCAATTTATTTATATTAAAGATATAAGAAAGTTTAGAACGATCTAGCCTTAGTTTAGGTGATTTAATTAATACAAATAGAATTTAACAAATTAGTATGTCAAAATTACCTAGTGCACATAAGTTTATAGACCTTTCAGATTACGGAAGGCCGATTGCACGAATTATTGCTAATTCATTAAAAGAAACATCCTTTACACCTATTCATGTAACCATTTGGTTTGTTATTTCTGGTTTGATAGCTATTTGTTGCATACTAGCTGATTATCTATGGGCAGCTGCATTTTTTTTAATATTAAAATCTATTTTAGATGCTGCTGATGGTGAATTGGCAAGATTAAAAAACACGCCCTCCTATACAGGACGATATCTAGATTCTGTGTCAGATATCATTTTAAATTTGCTAATATTTTTGGCACTCTGGTATACTACAGAGGTTTATTTTATCTATGCCTTTCTTGCTTTTTTAGGAATCCAATTGCAAGGTACTTTATATAATTATTACTATGTTATTTTGCGAAACAACTTAAATGGAGATACCACGAGTAGAGTATTCGAAGATAATACTCCATTAGCGCTAGAGGGGGAAACACAAGAAAATGTAAACCTGCTATTTTCATTATATAAATTTTTCTATAGTGCCTTTGATAAAGCAATTCATTTATTAGACCCAAATGCCTATAAAAGTAAAAAATTTCCTAATCTCTTTATGTCAGCATTATCCATTTTTGGTTTAGGATTTCAACTTTTAATTATAAGTGTCCTATTGGTTTTAGGCTATAAAGATGCTATTATTCCATTTTTCATTGGCTATTCACTATTAATACTAATATTCATTGGTATTAGAAGAATCTTATAGATTTTTTAAACACTTTTATACAACAATATGATGACTGAACTAACCTTCATTAAGCTAGTTGAAATGTTGAGTGTAATAGGAAAGCATAATGTCTGACTTCCATGAACTAGCTGTATGGAACACTTTAATTTTACATAAAACCCCAAACTCAAAATTTTTGTAAATTTGAAATCCTTTATATGACTAGAGATATTATAAATATAAACGATTTTACTATTTTGGTTGAAGAAGCCAAAGTAAATACACCAACAATAGACTCCTGTACTTTTGATGAGCCTATTATTGCTGTAGCATTCTATGGGTCTGGAGATGTGAATTTAGTAGTCAAATACATCGACAAACAAAAACAGTTTAATCATACCAAAGGATTAGCACTTTCATTTTATGCAGATGAAAAAGTTGAATTTGAACACACTGTTTCTGCCACTAAACCATTAGAATGTTTGGTAATAGCAACCACTGCAAAAACAATTGAAAGACTACCAAATGAGGAAGGGGAATTGTTTAGTGAAATGCTTAATCAATTAGTAAATCCTTCAGACCATTATGTAGAAGGACCAAGTTTTATAATGACGCCAGAAATGCAGTCAATTGTAGATTCACTCTTCAATATTAAATATACCGGAAAAACAAAAATGATGTTTTTTAGAAGTCAAATAACAACATTGCTTTCCCATTTTTTTGGACAGTTAGCTTCATTAAAAACTGAAAAAATAAATATTCCTGAACGTGAAAAACTAAATTTAGCCAGAGATATTTTATTAGAAAACATTGATAATCCACCTTCTTTAAATGAAATTTCTAAAGAAATAGGACTAAACACCTTCAAATTAAAAAAAGAATTTAAAGCATTTTTTGGTGTCCCCGTTTTTAAATATCTTCAAAATGAACGACTTGCAATAGCGCATAAAATGATTAGTACTCAAAAATCTACTGTCCAAGAAGCTTCTTGGCATGTTGGCTATGACAGTCTGAGTTCGTTTTCTAATGCTTTCGAAAAAAAATTCGGCTATCGTCCAAGTCAGATTAAGTAATTTCGTATCTGTTTTGGTGTCTAGATTCTTAGTGTAGTATTTCAAGAACTCCTTTTCGAACAAATTTTTATCCTTTTACAACAAATCAAGTTTTGATCTTCCCCATAGTTTTGCATCCTAATTAATAATTTAAACACAAACAAAAATGAAAAATCAAAGCAACATTTTAGTCATTGGCGGAACTGGAAAAACAGGGCGCAAAGTAGCAAGTAAATTAACAGAATTAGGTCATAAAGTAAGAATTGGCTCTCGATTTGTAACACCAGCATTCGATTGGGATAATTCTGAAACTTGGACTGAAGTATTAGAAGGTATGGACAAAGTGTATATTAGCTTTCAGCCAGATTTAGCGGTTCCTGGAGCTTTAGAAGCGATAGAAGAGTTAACAAAACAAGCCAAAAGATGTGGTATAAAAAAGGTAGTACTATTATCTGGAAAAGGCGAACGTGAGGCAGAACTTTGTGAGCAAGTAGTAATTCATTCAGGATTAGATTATACTATCGTTCGTGCAAGTTGGTTCAATCAAAATTTTAGCGAAAGTTTTTTTTTAGAACCTATTTTAGAAGGTTTTGTAGCTCTACCTCAAGCAGATGTTAAAGTACCTTATGTAGATACAGATGATATCGCAGCTGTTGCTGTGGAAGCCTTGGTAAATGAAAAACACAATGGAAATATTTATCAACTTACAGGGCCAAGATTACTTAGTTTTAGGGAGGTTGTTGAAGAAATTTCAGAAGCGACTGATAGGGAAATAGCATTTGCATCCATTTCATTATTTGCCTATGTAAATGCCATGAAAGAGCAAGGAGTTCCAGAAAACTTTGTATGGTTAGTCGAGTATTTATTTTCTGAAGTATTGGGCAATCCTATTGTTTCTGAAATCACTAACGATATAGAGCTTGTATTGGGTCGAAAACCAATTGATTTTTCAGAATATATAGAAAACACAAAAGCCTCTGGAGTTTGGAATCCTGTATGTATTAAAACTTTAGTTTAGTTGTAAGGACAAAGTGATATAGTGTGTCCCTTTGTGGTGATTTGAACCTATCACAAATCCATCATTAATCATAAAACATCGATTAAATGTTGTTTTATTAAGATAAAAGGTATATTTTAGTCGGAAAATACTTATTATTATAATATTAGCTATAGAGTTTTAAAAATCTTTGGTTAATTTATTAAAATGATACACTCATGAAAAGAATTGTAATTTTAGTCGTATTGTTAATGGCAATCCCCGCTCTTAGAGCGCAAAAAAAGGAAATTAAAAAAGCCCATCAAGAAGTAAAAGCTGGAAACTTAGTTAGTGCCGCTTCCTATTTACTACAAGCAAAAAGAATATTTGCAGCAGCAGATAATAAAACACGTGCAGAATATTATGTGGTAGAGGCCGAATTACAGTTGGCAGAAAAACAATTAGATGTAAAGCAAATAGAGTTAATTTCTCAATCCATAAATAAGGCAAATAAATATGAGCTAAGCACATCACTTCAAGTTAGAATTTCAGAAATTAATTTAAAAATTAATAGCTTTTCAGCAAGTATAGCAGGTCGTGAATTTGAAAAAAAGAATTATTCAGATGCAGCTACACTTTACAAAAAATCTTATGAATCAACTCAAGATACTATTCACCTGCTTAAAGCTGCTCGATCTCATTTACTAGCTAAAGAGTATGAGGATGCTTACAAATCCTATAATAATTTAATCAATATGGGATATACTAATGCCAAGACACAATATGTAGCTACTCATGTGGCCACTAATAAAAAAGTGGGATTTTCTTCGATAGAAAAGCGAAATAAAGCAATAGCAGATGGATTGTACAAAAACCCTGAAGTTATGACAAGTCAAAGCAAACTACCTGAAATATTACGAGGTATAACAGTGGCTTCTATATCTCTAGATAAAAAAAATGCAGCGGTGGCTATTATTGATAGAACTTTGGCTAAAATGCCAGAAAACAAGATGCTATTAAAACAGGTTTCCCAACTTTATTTGCAATTAGATGCCCATGATAAATATAATGCTGTTGTAGAGCAACTAATTATAGAAACTCCTAATGATCCAAACTTATATTATAATTCTGCTGTGACCAGTGCACAAAATAATGATCTGGATAGGGCTAAAAAACATTACAAAAAAGCTTTAGAAATAGACTCTAACTATATCAATGCCAAAATAAACCTATCCATTTTACTCTTAGAACAAGACAAAGTTATCAATGATGAAATGAATGAATTAGGAGCTTCTGAATCGGATGATGCACGTTATAAAGAATTGAAACTAAAACGTAACAATCTTTATGATGAATTGATTCCCTATTTAGAAAGTATTGTAAAGGCGCAACCTCAAAATAAGGATTTTGCTAAAAAATTGAGGAATATTTATAGCTTTAAAGGCGAAACTACAAAAGTTGCTTTATTAGAAGAAAATTAGTTCCTTAGAGTAATTGAACATTTCTGGACTGTTAATGGAACACTTTTTTATTTGACGACGTTGCCACTGAGCTTGCTTATTCTGAGCTTGCCGAAGTATCGAAATGTAGGAGGGAAGCGTAATTTGTGTAAAATTGAAATTAAAAATTATAATTTTGCTAAAACTTCCAGTTTTTTAAAAACGATAACCTTATACATAGCACTTATTGGGACTTTATTATTTTCAATTAACAAATAGGTTCTGGTTGCCTTTGAAACTCTATCCAAATTGGAAATATAGGATTTATGTGTGCGTTGGAAATTCTCAGATAATAATGTAGTAATATTAATAAGCGTTTCGGGGATAAGATACATTCTTGAATCTGTAAATATTTTTAAATAATTTCCAAAACTCTGAATATACAGAATGGATTTAAATGAAATATTAACGGGCATTCCATCATGTTTTATTTGAAGTTCTTCACTGCTACTATTTTTTTTAGGTTGTGTTATTATGGAGGCTGAAACTTTGTTGATTGCTTTCAAAAAGCGTTCAAATTTTACAGGTTTCAATAAATAATCTACAACACCATAGTTATAACTTTCTAATGCATACTCAGAATATGCTGTAGTTAAAATAACTTTAGGTGGATTGATCATAGAACGCAAAATTTCCATGCCATTAAGTTCTGGCATTTCTATATCTAGAAAGATGAGATCTACTTCATTTTGCTGAGTGAAATTGATAAATTCTAATGGATTCCCAGTACTTAATACTAATTCTAAGTTGTCAATTTTAGAACAATACTCTTCTATCACTTTACGCGCTAGTATTTCATCATCTACAATACCAATTTTAATCATTATCTGTTTTTTTTATGGATTGTTAAATCAATAGATAAATTTACAGAATATACTTTTTCCATATCCTCAATTTCTAATACGTGGGAATTCGGATATAATAGATTTAAACGTCTTCTTACATTTTCAAGTCCCATTCCTTCTCTTTTCGATGCAGAAACCATGGAAGGCTTTGAATTAACAACACAAAAATGAAGGGTAGTGCTTTTTATAGCAACAGAAATATCAATTGTACTCTGCTCATTGGTGCTTTGGGCACCATGTTTAACAGCATTTTCAACAAATGGGATAAGTAACATTGGAGAAATCCTTAAGTCCAACAAGTCTCCTCCAATTAAGAACTCAATAGTACAGCGATTACTCAATCTTTTTTCTTCCAATAATAAATAATTTTCTATAAATTCAATCTCTTCTTTTAATAAAACGGTATCTTTTTTAGAACTCTCTAATTGATACCTCATTAATTCTGAGAGCTGCATTACAAGATCAGGAGTTTCTGGCGATTGCTGTCTGGAAAGTGCATAAATACTATTTAATGAGTTAAATAAAAAATGAGGATTCACCTGTTCTTTTAAATAGGTAAGTTCTATCTCTTTTTGCAATTTTTCTTTCTCAACATTTTCTCTTTGGATGATCATATTTCTTCTTAAAAAAAAAGCAGCCATACCGGTTCCGGTCGTATACATAAAAAAGAAAAAGAATTTAGAAACACCAGACCAACTTAGCGAATTTCCTTTTAAAATTGCGGCAAGTAATATGCTTCCAATAAGCAGTATTCCATATAAAAAATACCTTTTCTTATCTAAGAAAAAAGGAATAAAAACAAAATGATTTATCCAAATGATACCCATCATAAATGCTGCATAACTAATACCCCATATATAAAAAGAATAACTAGTATCAAATTTATCTTTGATTATCCATCCACTTAATATTTCAAGTATGGCTACCAATAAAAAGGCTCCTAGGTTAAGGAGTATGGTATGCTTTAAAGAATTTTTAATCATAATCGCTTTTAGTAAATATCTTATAAAGATACTATCTATACCTACAAATTTCCATAATTTCTTTACAAAAGCTTTATATCAATGACGAAATGACTTTATCACTTAATAATTGTGTTTATCCTATTTAAATTATTAGACAGGGATTTTACTATATTTTTATCGAACATTTAAGTTAAGTAACGAATTTAAAAGCATAATAATTAACACGTTATTACCAAGAATCTAAATAATATAATCAATGAAAAACATAAGCCGACTAATTTATGTCACCCTTATATTACTAACAAACAGTAGCTTTGCCCAACAAAGTGATAGACTTGCTCCGGAGGTTACAGACGCCGAAGCCAAAATCTCGTTCTGGGATTTACCTTATCTAGAAAAAGCTTTTATTGATGCAGCGCCAAGGGATAGAAAAGACGGTATCCTCGTTGGTGAATTAGGTGTTGACGGAGGCAATAAAGATAGGATTGTTAATTTGGCTGAGGAGATCGCAGACAGTATACACGGTCTCTATAACAGCCTACTCATTTCCCATAAGGGCAAGCTCTTGTTTGAATCTTACTACCGGCGTGGTCGCGTCAATCTGCCTCACTTTCAAGCGTCAGCCACTAAAGTTTATACAAGCTTGGCTATAGGCCGTGCAATACAAATGGGCTATCTAAGCATGGAGGATCTTGATAAACCCTTAGTTGGCTTTCTAAAAGATCTGGATCCAACAAAATTTATCGATGGTGTAGAAAAAATCACGCTTCATAATGCAATGGCTATGAGCTCGGGGCTTCGCTTCAGCGAAGAACAGATGAAGGAATTCCGAGAAAACTCCGACCAGTTTAAAGGACTGGATCAAATTCAGGCTTATCTTGAACTTAGTGTTCCTATTAGCAAAAAGTCACAGAGCTATAAATACCAAGGCCCCGATCCGATAATGGTGATGCAAGTACTTGATGCTGTGCTGCCAGGTACCGCCAAAGATTTTATTAAGAATGAACTTTTCAATAAGATTGGAATCCATGATTATAGCTGGAGAGATGACCTCAGTGGTCTGCCAGCAGGGGATAGTGGTTCAAACTTAAGTTCACGCGATATGCTCAAAATAGGTACATTGGCCCTCCATAAAGGCAAATGGAATGGTGAACAGCTTATTTCAGCAGAATATATGGATAAGGCCACCAGTAGAATTACGAAGCCTAATGAAGATTGGCAGCCTGAAACCTTTTTCTATGGCTATTTTTTCTATCAATCGAATATAAAAGTCGGAGACTATAGCTATGATACCAATATTGTTTGGGGCGCTGGCGGACAACGTATTATAACCATTGAAGAGTTGGACTTAATGATTGTGATTACTGGTCATGATATGGAAGATACCATAATGACTCAAGTTTCAAAAATAATTATACCAGCCTTTGTTAAAGAGGAATTCCCAACTTTAGAAACCGCTTATTTTGGAGAAAAGCCACCGGGCTTAATTCCTGTAGAGTTTGCACCTGCCATTCTTTCTCCAGAAGGAAGTTTTGAAGGAGGCAAGCATTCACCAGATATGAAGAAGTATTATTTCACTAGGAAAAATGGAAAATATGAAAAACGTACATTTTTTGTTATTCGATATGAAAATGGGAATTGGGGAAACGAATCTGAAACCGAACTAAAATGGCCCAGATTCTCTAAGGGAAGTGATACTATATATCGTGGAAATAAATATAGAGAACGAACAGAAACTGGATGGTCGGAACTCAAAAGTCTTGGAGCCCCTTTTTCAGATATGCATATCATGGGGATATCCTTTTCAGACAAAGGAACTTCTTATTTTGATCAATATGAAAGTCCTGATACAATTGGAGCTATCAGTTATTCCCGCCTTATAGACGGCAAATATGAACCTCGTCAAAAAATGGCTAAGGAGATTAACACCGGAACATGGATTGCCCACCCACATATTGCACCGGATGAATCCTATTTGATATGGGATGTTGTAAGAGAAGACGGCTATGGTCAAGCTGATATCTATATCAGTTTTCGTGCGAAAGATGGTTCTTGGCTACCAGCAATGAACATGGGAGATAAGATCAACACAGAACATCAGGAAAGTGCCGCAGATGTGACATACGATGGAAAATATTTCTTCTTTACAAGGGGAGACTGGGAGATTAAAGAAGATGGAAGTACTAATTATGTAGGAAAAAGGTATTGGGTGGATGCTCAAGTTATTGAGAATCTCAGACCCAAGAGCAATGATAAAACCAAAACAACTTCATATGTCATTGCTTATTCCTCAAAAGAATCAGGCGATGGAGAAATTTACCTCACCGATGTGGAAGGCAAATCAAAGATTAAGATTACAGATCGTCCTGGAAATGATGGTTATGTAGCCTGGTCACCTGATGGAAAGCAAATCGCGTCTTACGGCTATTATGACGGAAGAAAAACATGGTCTATTCACACCATGAATATGGATGGGACCAATATGCAGCGATTAACTCATGCACAAAACAAATGGGATAATTCACCAGCATGGTCACCTGATGGAACAAAAATTGCTTTTTCAAGAGAATATAAAGATTCAGAAAAAAAATGGCAGCAAGAAGTTTGGATTATGAATTCAGATGGTAGCAAACAGACTCGAATAAAACCAATCAAAGGTGGTGGTCCTTATTTTACACCAGATGGTAGAATCGTCTTTCACTCGGAATTCAACGATAAAAAAAGCGAGATAAGTATAGCAGATGTTGATGGTAACAACATAATCCAGTTGACAGATAACGAAGATGAAGAGTGGCATCCTGAAGTTTCACCCGATGGCAAGCAAATCGCTTTTATGTCTGATAGAGATGGGAATTATGAAATTTATGTGATGAATATAGATGGCTCTAGTCAAAAACGATTAACAAATAGTGAAGTTAATGATTGGTATCCTTCCTGGTCTCCAGACGGTGCTAAACTCATTTTTTCCACAATCAGTGATGGAAAAAGGCAAGTCTCTGTCATGAACAAAGATGGTTCTTCCGTAGAGAAAATTATAGATCATGGGTCACAAGCTGCGTGGTTAAAAAACAACTAAATAAACAGTACAAAGAGTTGATAAATCAATCATGGTGTACCCACATTAACAAAAAAAAGCATGCAAAAGATTAAGCTATTCATCCTCACCCTCATCCTATCGTTTAACCCAGTCTTTGCTCAAGAAAATAGTATAAACGACTCTGATTTTCCAGCCATAAAAGATCGCTATCTTGGGCAAAAACCCCCAGGATTAATTCCCGAATTATTTGCTCCAGATATTATTCGAACAGAGCATAGGGAAGCAGAAGCTGCCTTTACACCCGATTTAAAGGAGTTCTATTTCCGAAGAAGAGGAGGGAAATATAAAAATAATACCTTGGTAGTTATCCAATACAAAAATAAGCAATGGACCGAGTCTCTTGTGCCACCCAGAGCAGGAGAACCATTTATTTCTCTTGACAATAAGATTCTGTATTTGGGAAATAAATATAGAGAACGAACCAACACTGGCTGGTCAACCGTAAAAAGTTTGGACGCTCCTTTTAAAGACATCCCTATCATGCGCCTTACGGTTTCCGCTAAAGGAACTTACTATTTTGATGAGGCAACCGAAATTGGTACTATTCGGTATTCCCGATTAATAGACGGTACCCGTGAAAAACCTTTAACAGTAAACATTGACATGGGGAATTGGAAAGCTCACCCCTTTATTGCTCCAGATGAATCCTATTTAATCTGGGATGATGAAAGTGAAGGTGGATACGGCGATAATGATTTGTATATTAGTTTTCGACAGAAAGATGGTACCTGGGGTGCCGCTATTAATTTAGGAGCTCAAATAAATACAGAATTCGCAGAAGCATATGGAAGTATCACACCCGATGGAAAGTTTTTTTTCTTTCATAGAGGTTTTGGTGGTAACCGGGGAGATATTTTTTGGGTGGATGCAAAAATTATTGAAACACTTAGGCCTAAGTAGGGCGGAGCTTTAAAAATTATTCCTGTGGACTAATTTAGCCCTTCGATTTACTCAGGATAAACTGCCGAGCCAGCTGGCGCTTTAGCAAACTTCTTTTCTTTAAAATATTAATTCTCAAAAATTTCTCCTGCAATATTAATGAAAGTTAATCACTGAATTATGTATTAATAGTATTTGATTTTTTATGAAAAAATAAAAAAGTAAAAAGCTTATTTTTGCAATCAAATTTTAGCATTGGATTCACTTACACAAATAGTTTTGGGAGCTGCGATTGGCGAAGCAGTATTGGGTAAAAAAGTTGGTAATAAGGCCTTGTTATATGGAGCTATTGCAGGTACGATTCCAGATTTAGATGTGGTTTTTGGAAATTTCACAGATACCATTACCGCCATAGAATGGCATCGAGGATTTAGTCACTCCTTATTATTTAGTATTCTTTTAGCTCCTATTCTTGGTTGGCTCGTTAATAAAATAGAACGGAAATATGCTTTGGGTTGGAAACCCTGGGCTAAGTTATTTTTTTTAGGACTTTTTACCCATCCGCTTTTAGATGCTTTTACTACCTGGGGAACCCAACTATTTTGGCCATTCTCAACACGACTGGCTTTTAACTCCATTTTTGTAATCGATCCTTTATATACGCTACCTTTTTTGATTTGTACCCTTATGGTACTTTTTTATAAACGAGATTCTAACAAGAGAAGTCAAATTAATAGGACAGGGCTCTACATTTCTACCTTTTATCTACTTTCTACCTTGGTGGTAAAACAAGTAGCTACCCAACAATTTGAAAAGGCATTACAATCCCAAGAAATTGATTATACCCAAGTCAGTACACGACCAGCACCATTTTCTACTATATTATGGAATGCTAACATAGACACACCCGATGCCTATCTAATTGCCGATTATTCTTTTTTTGATACACAGGCCATACAATTTAAAAAATATCCCAAAAAGCGGGATGCAGCAATAAAATTACTAGAATACCACAATGTACAACGCTTAATTGCCATCAGTGAAGGTTGGTATGTCTTGGAGCAAAAAAAAGGGGCTTGGTATTTTAACGACTTTCGGTTTGGAAGTATACCCAAAAAAGACGGCAGCGAAAGTTTTACTTTTTCCTATGAATTAGAACTACAAAACAGTGAAATCTACGCTACCGAAGTTCCAAAAACAGGAATGGATGCCAAATTTTTATTGCATAGAATATTGGAACGGATAAAAGGGAATTGAATTTTAAATAAATTCCCAGAGCAATTTGATTTTATAAAACCATCGATCGATTGGTAGCGATATTCACCATTTTACTAACACAATACAAAATGTACTATAACCTGCCTGCCGGTAGGCAGGTGTACTGTATTATGCCTGCCCTGAGTAAAGTCGAAGGGTAAATGAGCTTTACTCACGCGTTAATATTGGCTTAAGTATTCGTGAATCTCCTACGTCGATTTGGTTAAAAGCTCAAGTTATTAAACAGTTTCTTGAAAAAATTTATTCCCAAATGTTTCTTTTTCAATGTTAATGAAACCGCTTGCGGTTCACGAGCTCCTATATATTAAAATAGGAGAAGAGCGAGTAAACAATTTTTATGCGACAAGCCTGTGCTGAGCTTGTCGAAGTGTAGGAGGGAAGCGTAATGTGTGTGGAATGGAAATTAAAGACAAAACCTTAATTAAAAAATAAGTTGTCAAATTAAATCACTTTGATTAGCTCTCCTCTAGTTCTACGAACTTTAACCATATTGAAATTGTGGTCGTCTTGTGCGTGATAGCCCAAAGCCATAACTACCGTTGCAGTTAAGCCTTTTTCATTTAAACCTAGAAGCTTATCATATTCTTTGGGTTCGAAACCTTCAATTGGACAGGAATCTATGTTTAACTCACCACAAGCCGCTAACATATTTGCTAAGGCAATGTAGGTTTGTTTTGCTGTCCAATGTGGCATTTCTGCTTTGGATTTTTCTTTCAATTTTCCTTTCATAAATGCGCTATAACCATCAAGCTTATCAATTGGAATGTTTTGAATGGTAGCTTTTTTCTGAACATAATCATTGACCATTTCTTCTGTAAAATCTAAATAGCTGCAAAAGACATATAGATGAGAAGCGTCAACTATTTGTGATTGCCCCCAGGAAAGGGGTTGTAGTTGTTTTCTAATTTCAGGGTTTTCAATTTTCAGTAGGGTATATGGTTGAAAACCATAAGAGGAAGCTGATAACCTTGTAGCCTCTTCAATTAAAGCAATATCATCATCGCTAACTTTTTTGGTGGCATCAAATTTTTTAGTGGCATATCGCCTGTTTAAACTTTTTAATAATTGCATGTTTATCTGTTTTAAATTTTTATTTCTGTTGTCAATACAAAGTGATATAAAGTGTCACTTCGATTGGATTCTTTTAAAAATGCCCCTGGGAAAATGATGTTACTTTCAAATTCAAGAGTTATATGTTTGTTCATTTTATAGCCTATAATAGTACCTACTTGCTGCCCTATAAACCTTTCATTGTTTGTGTTCGGATATTGTAGCAGTAAAGCTGCATTATAAACACCATCGTTTACTGAATGTCTCCAAAACACATCAT
>CAJXRD010000023.1 GCA_913058295.1 uncultured Flavobacteriales bacterium
CGAGATGCTCAGGAGTCTCGTGGGCTCGGAGATGTGTATAAGAGACAGGCCTTATTATTTAAAACAAAGATAATTATATTCACACTATATTCACACTTTTATTATTAATAAACCCATAACAGATATTAATAGAAAACAGTATATTTGCTTTAAATATAGTAGATAACAACTACTTAGGTAATGATGGGGTAACCAATAAATAGTATAATACTTGATTACGGCTCAAGAGGTTACAAGTTTGAATCTTGTCGAGGTCACTACTAAAACCAACACTTTCCAATGATTTGGATTTTGTTGGTTTTTTTTATTTGCCTAATGTTCGCACTTTTTATTAGAATTAGACAAATAATTATTCAAAATACATTAACGATTTCCTTCCCTAGATATGTACGATTTTTGTAATGTTTTTCGTCGTAATTATATTAATCATTTATTTTAATGGTAGAAAAGTTTATGATAAACAAAAACAAGCTGAACAGCTTTTTGATAAGGCTACAAATGATGAGCGAGTAATTCTTCATTTAAACAGCAACAAAAAACTCAAACAAGAATATTAGCAAATATTTTATTCTTTTTATAGCTTAGTTTTATATCAATACTCTTTTGGGTGTTTGTATCATTCACATCAGTTTTGTGTACATTAAAATATTTATAATAAAGAAACCCTATGCTTTACGGAATTAACCTGCATAGGGTTCTTTTTTTACCTAAAATCTATACTAATCAAAAATTTTAGTATTCATATAATAATATTCTAACAACGAATTAAATATTATAATGATATAAAAGTAATATATTGGAATGTAAATTTCATGCCAGATTCGTTCAGTGATTAAAAAGTGTAGCTAAGATGCAGTTATGTTTCGATTAGAATAATTAATATTGTTTTACCTTTATTATCGGTTAGGAATAGGGGTTCTCAAACCCCTATTAATGTTAGAAAAGCCATCTCTTAACTGCGATGGCTTTCTTTATTTAGGATATTTTTCTTATTTCAAAAGGGGTTTTATAATTTATTGAGATCTTAATATTAGCTAACAGTATTATTAAAACTTAACTTTTAATATTTTTGAATAATTAATTCTAATATTTAAATAATTGGTCTATATTTTTAAAAGCTTTAAACTCCAAAGCATTATTTTCTGGATCTAATAAAAACATAGTTGCCTGTTCTCCTACCTCCCCTTTAAATCGAATATAAGGCTCAATTATAAAAGTTTGGTTTAGAGACTTTAACTTTTCTGAAAGTAAAACCCATTCCTCCCATTGTAGCACTACTCCAAAATGTGGTACAGGAACATTATGACCGTCTACTTTATTAGAAACTGGCTCTATTGAAGAATGGTGTATTGGTTTTTCGTGTAATACTAATTGATGTCCAAAAAAATTGAGATCGACCCACTTTTCATCTCTCCTACCTTTTTCACAACCTAGAATTTTACAATAAAAGCTTTCGCAATTAACTAAATTGTTTACGGGAATAGCAAGATGAAAAGGGTTCATATATGGTTATTTTTTAATTAAAATTCAAATGAGATTGGTATTACTAAATAATTTAAGCACTCAAACCGTATGATGAAATTTAGAATAATAATGTTTTAAATCATCGTATGGTCCTGTTTCTACAGCACACTTTCTCTTATATTCCCACTACTTTACTAAAGTACTAATTTTACAGCAATCCAGTTAATTTTTTCTTTTTTTAGATATTCTTAGATTATTAAAACAATTATTTGTATTTTTGTTTAACAAATTAATCTTTTTGTTAAACATTAAATAAATAATATTATGAAAAATCAATTTTTAGTACTCACATTAATATCAATTTTCACTTTTACAAACTCTTTTAGTCAAGCAAGAAATGAACTAAATTTTGGGCTTATTGGAGCAAATTATGAAATACCAGTTCATAAAGACATAACCATAGCCCCAGGAGCTTCTACAAATTTTGATCTTAACTGGATAACTCTTTATGTTAGAGGGAATTATTATTTTGATAATTTATTTAAAATAACCAGTCCATCTTGGGATGTCTATGGAGGTTTAGGTGCTGGTTATGCAATCTATAATGGAGATAAAGATAAAAGTAGTGATTTAGATATTGGCTTGCACGCTGGAGGAAGATGGTTTTGGAATGATCAATGGGGAGTATATCTAGAATTAGGTGGAGGAAGCACTCAGGGTGCTAATGGAGGAATTGGCTTGACAGTCAAATTATAATATAACTTTTAAATAAAATAAATCATGTTTAAACAATTTAACATAACAGACATACTACTTTTTATATCTGCCTTATCAAGTTTAATATTTTCGGAAATATTATTTTTTTCTGGAGAAAAACAGAACGCTGTATTCATAGGCTTGTGGGTTCCTTCTATTCTAGCATTTGGAATTTATCTAAGATTAATTAAAAACTCGAAAAAATGATAGAATTTATACCATATTTTGCAGGAATAATTACTGTACTTTTTGGCATGGCTTTTTACTTAGCACTACAGGAATTTAAAAAGTTAAAATAGTAATTGTAAAAAAGGCTATTCAAAATTGACAATAGCAGTTGTTGTGAAGCAAACCGGAGAAAAATTAGTTGATGAATTGATAAAGTACAATGAAAATTTTATCAATCTATCTTATACAAAAACTGTTGTTTTTATATAATTTCAGCACTTAAATCTGCTTGAAGAAGCTTGGAACAACGCTGTTTTAAATCATCGTAGTCGCCTGTTTTTACAGTACATTTTCCTTTATAATGCACAATAAGAGAACATTGTTCCGCTTGTTCTGGGGTATGATCACAAGCATATACCAACATATCGATTACATGATCAAAGGTATTCACATCGTCATTATATAAAACGATATAATGCTCGTTGACTTCTTTTTCAACAACCTCTACTTCTTCTTGTATTTTTTCTTTTATTCCCATACTTTACTAAAGTACAAATTTTGCAGCAATCCAATTATTTTTCTCTTTATTTGAAACGTTTCTCGATACTATTCCAAAAAAATGGAATCACTCGAAATCCTGAAATAAATTATACTTTACTGAATTTAGCTGCAATCCAGTTATTCTTCTCTTTATTTGAAACGAATGATAAGCCTAATTTAGTACAAGTATCCTTAATTAAAGGTAAGTCTTCTTTATAAAAACCACTTAGATAAAGCTCACCTCCTTTGCTTAAACAATTGCAATAGGTTTCCATATCTTGAAGTAAAATATTCCTATTGATATTGGCAATAATACTATCGTACTTTTTATCAGAAAGAAAAGATGCATCACTTTGATAAACCGTGATTGTAGAACAATTATTTCGCTCTACATTTTCAATAGAATTCTCAAAACACCATTCATCAATATCTACAGCATCTATTGCTCTAGCGCCACGCATTTCAGCTAATATAGCAAGAACTGCAGTTCCGCAACCCATATCCAAAACCGATTTTCTTTTAAAATCATTTTCCAATATATGTTGAAGCATCATATAGGTAGTTTCATGATGCCCTGTCCCAAAAGACATTTTAGGCTCGATTACAATTTCATATTTCACATTAAATGGGGCATGAAATGGAGCTCTTAAAGCGCATTCCCCATTAACTTCAATAGGATGAAAATTATTCTCCCACTCCGCATTCCAATTTACCTGAGCAATTTCAGATTTAATATGTGATATTTCAAACTCTTCAGAATCTAGTATCTGAATATCCTCTAAAATAGATTCCTTCCAATCTGGTTTTTGAATATATGCTTTAACGCCCTTTTTAGTTTCCACAAAACTTTCAAAATTTACCATACCCAATTGGGCGATTAAGATTTCGGTTCCTGGCTGTAAAGGACTTACCGTAAAATTGTATTCTATATAAATTTGTGACATAATTAATCTATATATCCCATTTCACGCATCCAATCGTCATTAAACATTTTTCCCACATAACGACTTCCGTGGTCATGGAAAAGAACTACAACTACATCGTCTTTTGTAAAATGTTCTTTTAATTGCAGCACTCCTTTAATCGCAGAACCTGCAGAATTACCCAAAAACATTCCTTCTTCTTTAGCCAATCTTTGGGTATAAACGGCGCCATCCTTATCGGTTACTTTAGTGAATCCATCGATGATATCGAAGTTTACATTTTTGGGAAGTATATCTTCTCCGATTCCTTCAGTAACGTATGGGTAAATTTCATTTTCATCAAACTCCCCTGTTTCATGGTATTTTTTAAAAACACTTCCGTAGGTATCAATTCCCCAAATCTTAACATTTGGATTTTGTTCTTTTAAATATTTCCCAACACCAGAAATAGTTCCTCCTGTTCCAACTCCAACTACAAAGTGAGTAATTTTTCCATCGGTTTGTTTCCAAATTTCTGGACCCGTACTTTCATAATGCGCTTTGGCATTACTAGGATTATCATACTGATTTACATACCAGCTATTTGGAGTTTCCTCTGCCAATCGTTTAGAAACCGAATAATAAGATCTAGGATCTTCAGGTTCCACCGCAGTAGGACAAATAATTACCTCAGCACCCACCGCTTTAAGTATATCGCATTTTTCTTTCGACTGCTTATCTGCCAAAACAAAAATACATTTATAACCTTTTACAATTGCTGCTAAAGCCAATCCCATTCCAGTATTTCCTGAAGTTCCTTCAATAATAGTTCCTCCGGGCATTAATCTCCCATCAGCTTCTGCATCTTCAATCATCGTTAAAGCCATACGGTCCTTAACTGAATTCCCTGGGTTAAAGGTTTCGTATTTAGCAAGTACCAAAGCTGGTATTTCTGCTGTTATTTTATTAACCTTCACTAATGGAGTATTGCCAATAGTTTCTAAAATGTTTTTTGCGTATTGCATGTATTAAATTGTTTTTTCAACTCCACTCTTCAAAAAGTTATGATTCCTGAGCGGAGACAAAGGGATCAAATAATTCCTAAATTATATTTATAATTTAAGGTTCGCAAAGATAATCATATGAAGCGGATATTAAGATATACTTCTAAAATTTCAAGAACATGCAATTATGCAAAACGCATTGCCTTTATAGGAGATATCTTTGAAATAATAAAGGAAGGTAAAATTAGCATGACCATACAAAGAATGAAAGTGCCAAGATTTAAAAGTAAAATATAATTGATATCTAAATAAACAGGGGCTTCAGTAACATAATAAACACTAGGATCTAGTTTTATTAATTTAAAATACTTTTGTGCCAATAATAATCCTATTCCTATTAAATTTCCCCAAAACAATCCTTTTATAATTAAATACATTGCATTGTAAAAAAATATTTTACGAACGATTTTATCACTACTCCCCAAAGCTTTTAAAATTCCTATCATTTGGGTTCTTTCTAAAATCAATACCAAAAGCGCAGTTATCATATTAATACCGGCCACTAAAATCATAATCCCTATGATGAGAATAATATTAAAATCGAATAGTTCCAACCATTTAAATATGGAATAGTACTTTTCTTGAATGGTTTGTGAATCCAACAAACTGCTTGTTTCTTCATATACTTGGTTACCAATATTCTCAATATCGTTAAAGTCCTCCACAAATATTTCAAAAGACCCAACCTCATCTTCCTTCCATTTATTTAAGCGCTGAATATGCCGAATATCTGCAATAACAAAGGTGGAATCGAAATCTAAAAAACCACTATTATAAATTCCAACAATATCAAAACCTCTACTCCTTGGTGGTTTAGAGCTATCTTTCCCAATAAAAAAGGTGGTTATTTTATCTCCAATTTTAAGGTTTAATCTATTGACTAAATATTCTGAAATTATAATCTCTTCGTTTATAGCATCTGTATAATTGGGAAGTCTACCTTCTACTAAAAATTCAGAAAAAAAATGCCAATCATAATCCTTTCCAACCCCTTTAACTACAATTCCTTCAAAATCTGTAGCTGTACGTATAATCCCTCCTCTGGAAGCAGTGACTTGCATATGCTTTATCCCTTCTACATTTTTAAAATCAGGATAAAAATCTTGATGGATAGAAATGGAATTTTGTGAATCGTTAGAAAAATTAGTATCGTAATTTGATATGATAATATCTCCGTTAAATGCAGAAACTTTTTCGTGAATTTTTTTCTGAAGACCAACACCTGTTGCAATCGAAATCAGCATCGTAATAAATCCTATTGCAATTGATACGATTGCAATTTTTATTATTGGTGCCGATATACTATTTTTATAATCCCTAGTGGAAATAATTCGCTTGGCGATGAAATATTCGAAATTCACTTAGTCCCTTATGTCTTTATCTGTTTTCAAAAATACGCAATTCTTATGGGTAGCATTAACTATACTAACTTGTTTTTCTTGTGGGAGTCAAAATAAAGAAAAAGATGTAGTTCAGCAGGAAAAGATTCCGAAACATACTTCGACTTCGCTCAGCATAAAAGTTCGGAATGACAAAACCATAATTGTTGGTGCCAATCAAATAGAAAGCTATTTCAGTATTCTTAAGGGCAAAAAAGTGGGGGTTGTTGCCAATCAGACCAGTGTTGTGGTAGATAGCCTAATGACATTTTTCGAAAACCCAATACAAATAAAAGAAGGAGACAAGAAGGAAGAATATCATTTGGTAGATTTTTTGGTAGCTCTTAATGTTGATGTTATAAAAGTTTTTGCACCCGAACACGGATTTAGAGGAAAAGCAGATGCTGGAGAATTAGTGAAAGATGGAGTGGATACAAAAACTGGTTTGCCTATTATTTCCCTATACGGAAAAAACAAAAAGCCATCTAAGGAACAATTAAAAGAAATTGACCTTATGGTTTTCGATATTCAAGATGTTGGTGCACGTTTTTACACTTATATTTCTACTCTACATTATATGATGGAAGCCTGTGCCGAAAACAATATCCCATTACTTATCCTTGACCGTCCTAACCCAAACGGACATTATATAGACGGACCAATTTTGGAAATGCAACATAAGAGTTTTGTAGGGATGCATCCCGTTCCTGTGGTACACGGGATGACTATTGGCGAATATGCACAAATGATTAATGGTGAAGGATGGCTAGACAATAATATTAAATGCGATATTACTGTTGTGAAATTAAAAAATTATACGCATCAATCTAAATATTCATTACCCATAAAACCATCTCCAAATTTACCTAACGACGTGGCTATTAATCTCTATCCTAGTCTTTGCTTTTTTGAGGGAACTCCTTGGAGTGCTGGTAGAGGTACAGAAATGCAGTTTCAGATCTTTGGTTCACCAAGCTCCCCATCTGATTACTATCCTTTTACATTTACCCCAAAAGCTAATGAAGGGGCAAAATACCCTAAGTTTAAAAATGAATTGTGCCACGGAAAAGATTTAAGAGAAACTAAAAGATTAAGTAAACTAAACCTAGAATGGTTGATAGCAGCTTATGTAGCTAAGGGAAAACAAAAAGATTTTTTTAATCCCTTTTTCACAAAACTAGCAGGAACTACTAAATTACAAGAACAAATTGAAAAGGGATATACTTATCGTGAGATCAGAAAAACCTGGCTGAGAGACTTAGAGAATTACAATAATATGCGACAGGAATATATGTTGTATGATTAATTAATTCATCCTCCTCCTCTTCTAAATTTTTCTTGTGGTTTCCCTCCTTTTTCAGAATATTGAATGGGCAATCGCTTTTTTAATTCTTCCACAATATTAAATGCTGCAGGGCAAATAGCTACATTTTCTAGAGTAAGTGCAGAAATTTGTTGGAATTTTCTTCTATTGGTATGGGGAAATTCCCGACAAGCTTTTGGTCGAACATTATAAATACTACATTCATTATCGAATCCTAAAAAAACACAGGGTGCAGATTTAAATGAAAGTTCATTATCCTCTCCTACTTCCAGATATTCTTCTATAAACTTTTGCTCCTTAAGTTTTAAATGTTTGGCAATTCGAGAAACATCTTGGTCATTTAACCATGGCACAGTAGTCTTACAACAATTGCCACAAGTTAAACAATCGGTTTTTTCAAACTCATTATCATGTAACTCCACCATCAAGGAATCCAAATGTCTTGGCGGCTTTTTTTTAAGTTTTTTAAATAATTTTATATTCTCGTTATGTTTATCTTTGGCCTTCTTTGGAAGCTGTTCTAGTATTTTTTCCATAGAGCCAAAAGTAGTTAAAATTAACCTAGTACTCTTCGATACTCTAGATTTACATCCAGAACTCAGAGCACTATAAAAAGCTTGCCGAGTATCCCGATTTTTTCGGGATATATCGAAGAGATAAAAAAAATAATTTTATTGATAAAATCTCTTCGATACGATTTTAAAAAAATCACTCAGGGGATAATAATAAAAATATGACTGATATAATTGGAGAAGCTTTATTAGATTATCAAAACGGAAATTACAGCGAAGATATCCTTACCGAAACGAATATTAGTGAGGAAGATGTATTACCGATTCCTTACCTTTTTAGGGATTATTCCGAAATGTCTTCCACAGAAACCAAAGCACTTGAACTATCAAAAGGAAAAGTTTTAAATGTAGGTTGTGGCGCTGGCATTCATGCCTTATACCTACAAGAAAAAGGATTGGATATAATGGCAATAGACAGCTCAAAAGGCGCTATTGAAGTTTGCAAATTAAGAGGTCTAAACAATGCTGTACATTTAGACTTATTAGAACTGAAAGGAGAAACTTTTGACACTATTTTGTTACTTTCGAATGGTACCGGAATTTTTCAGGAAATTGAGCAAATAGACCAATATCTTCAACATTTAAAAACCTTATTAAAGCCAAATGGCCAAATACTTATAGATTCTAGCGATTTACAATATATGTATGATTCTACAGAAGAAGGTGCAATTTTAGTGCCTAGCAATCGTTATTACGGAGAGTTAGAGTTTATTATGAAATATAAAAACAATTCTAGTGCCCCCTTTAAATGGTTATATTTAGATGAAACCATTTTTGAGAATGCTACCGCTAATTGTGGCTTAAAATTTAAAGTAATCGAAAGAGGAGAAAACTTTGATTATTTAGCAAAGATTTATATTTAAAACCAATTTGCAAAGAAACATAGATGATGAAACTTAATTATTTTATTTTCCTTTATTCCTTTTTATTCCTTTTATCCTGTAGTAGTGATGATTCAAATAATAATGCAAATAATTTAAGAGCAGAAAATGTAAAATCCTTAGGAGTTTCTGCAGCAGATTTACTTTCCAACAACACCTATTCTAGTTTAACTGTTGAGTTTGCTTTTGCTAAAGGATTCAGACCAAGCCAAGAAACTATTGATGCTTTTAGAGTTTTTCTTGAAGAAAGAATAAACAAACCTGGCGGTATCGTATTTGTAGAAACTGAAATTATCACTCCTTTTGTAGACACTCAATCTATTTCAGAAATAAGAGAAATTGAAGCAGAACAAAGAAATCATTATACCGTGGAAGATGACATTGCTGTATTCATTTATTTTACACACGCGAAATCTGAAGGGGATACAGAAGTTACAAAAACACTAGGAACTGCATATTATAATACTTCTTTAGTGGTTTATGAACAAACCCTAAGAGACTTAAATATTTCACAAGGATATGATCTATTTATATTAGAAGAAACCACCATACAACATGAGTTTAGTCACTTATTAGGACTTGTAAACCTTCGTAATGATGATATTCATGGCAATCATGAAGATACTGCTCATGGCAATCATTGTATTATTGAAGATTGCTTAATGTATTACACCAGCAATAATTTCTCTTCTTTTAGAAACAGAAATAGTGTGCCGATCCTAGATCCTCTTTGCATTGAAGATTTACAGGCTAAGGGAGGGAAATAATTATTTTTTACTTTTTATTAATTATCCGCAAAGCTTCTCTCCTACTTAAATTTTCAAGTGGAGTATTCTTTGAAAAATCAACAACCCATTCTGGATTAAATTTTCCATATTGTCGCAAGCTCCAACCAATTGCTTTGTTTATAAAAAACTCTTTAGAGCCAAGTAATGAATTTATGGAATAACTTAATAAAATAGTATCTACTTCATTCTTATACTTCAATTGAAAAAGTAATGCCGAACGCTGTAACCAAATGTTTTTAGAAGCAATCCATTTTTTTACATAGATTTCTCTTTGCTCTGGAAACTTTATAAAATATGGACCCAAAATATTAGTCGCTAAAAAATCTACAGTATCCCACCAAGACTTATGTATAATTAAATATTCCATTAGTACTATGTCTGTAATTTCAAATTGTCCCTTATATTTTTGAAACAATTCTTGGGCAAAATATTGAAACTCTCGCCCTTGTTCTTGCCAAAGTGCCTTTAGATCTTTATCAAGATTATCCTTTGGAGGTAAATGTTTGCTTATTAAAAAAGGTTTTTGAATTTCTTTACGTATGGGAGATGTGATCCCTAAAAATTCAAATTTATTTTTCATATAGGCTTTTTGTCCAAAGGCGATTTTTGGGTTTTTATTTTTATAAAATTCTTCCCTTATATTTTTTAAATAGACTGTCATTGTTTTAACATATTGATTCTTATAATTAAGATAATTTTATCTTTTTCTTTGCAGAATTGAGTGAAAATTAGTAACTTGTATATGTTTTACAATTTAATCTTATATCATGAAAAAATCAAATTCATTCACCCTTAGAATCCTTAGTAGATATATCCTTCTTTTTATATTTTCAATTTCACTATTAGCCTGTAATAATAATGCTTCTGAAATTAAAACAGAGACCAAAAAAGAAGAGGCTCCTAAAGCAACAGAAATTCTATGGCAAATAAATGCCATTCATCCAGATGGCAAAACAATGGCGATAAAAGCCATTGACAAAGAAGGAAATCAATACGATGTAAAAGCAATACAAGATTCAGATCAACATAGTTTTTTGGATATTAAGGCAATCGTTGGTGAAAAAAAATTACCTATTAAGATGTTGGTTAGTGAAGACCAGTTTGCTCCAGTAAAAGCTATTGATAGAGGTGGCATTTCCTATGATATAAAAGCAATCACCGAAGATGGAGAGAAATTAGATGTAAAAGGAATTACTCAATTTGGAACCGTTGTAAGTTTAAAAGCGATTAATAAAAAAGGGAAGTTTTACGGTGTAAAAGCAATTTCTCCAACTGGGGAGTTAAATGATGTCCAAGGAATTAAAATTAATGTCAAAGAAAAAGAAATGACACTTAACGGTTTCAATGTTTTTGCACATATAAAAGCCATGCATCAATCTTCAAATAAACTTGTCGAAGCTCCAAAAAAACCAAAAAAGAAAGGAAAAAAGAAAAAGAAAATTGAAGAGAAGAAAAGTATTATTTGGAATATAAAGGCAGTCACTTTAGAAGGTGAAAATTTAGATGTAAAAGCGATAGATACTTTAGGAAATAAATTCGATCTAAAAGCAATTCAAGATTCAGATCAATATAGTTTTATGAATATAAAAGCATTAGTAGATGGCGATGAATTACCAGTTAAAGTATTGGTAAGTGAAGACACCTATTCCCCTGTAAAAGCTATTTCAAGAAATGGTAATGTATACGATATAAAAGCAATTAGTTCAGACGGCACTATTATAGACATAAAAGGTATTGGCCGTTCTGGTGGTATTGTAGATATTAAAGCAATAACCGAGAGTGGCGAATTCTATGGCATCAAAGCTTTCTCTCCAGACGGTAAATTAAATGATGTAAAAGGCATTAAGATTTTTGATAGAGAGAAAGAAATGAATATTAGAGGCAATAAAGTCTTTGCACATGTGAAAGCAATTACGCAATAGATTAACTATAACAATGTAATAAAGGGTTGGATTTTTTAATTAAGATCCGACCCTTTTTCATATACTTTATCTCCATTAATAAAAGTAGCATTTACTAATAAATTAGGAATCTCTTCCTCTGAAATAGTCATAATATCTTTTTCTAAAACCGTAAAATCTGCAAATTTCCCAACTTCTATAGATCCTTTTTCATTCTCTTCAAAATTGGAATAGGCTGCCCAAATAGTCATTCCCTTTAAGGTTTCTTCTCTGCTAAGAGATTCCTCCATTCGATATCCCTCTTCCGGATAATTTTTTAAATCTTTTCTTGCTGTAGCGGAATAAAAAGTATGCATTGGGTTCACTCTTTCTATAGGGAAGTCAGTACCCAAAGCAATCATCCCTGCACTTTTTAATAAAGATTTATATGCATAAGCACCTTTAATTCGTTCCCCTCCTACTCTATCTTCTGCCCAATACATATCACTGGTTGCATGGGTGGGTTGTACCGAAGGAATGATATTCTTTGAAAAATAATCCATATCTAAAGGTGTAATTATTTGCACATGTTCAATACGCCAACGCATATCTTTATTCTCATTTATCAAAGGTTTATACGCTCTCAATACTGAAATATTTGCTGAATCCCCTATCGCATGAGTATTCATTTGATAACCCGCTTTTGCAATCCGTTTTGCTAAAGTAGACAACTTATATCTAGGCGTTATCATTGCACCAAAATGATTTTCTTTATCACTATATTCTTTCCGAAGTGCAGCTCCTCTAGATCCTAATGCACCATCTGCATACACTTTTACGGATCGTACGTTTAGTCGATCTGTTTTTACTATTCCATTATTTAAATAATAGTTTAAGTTTTCTTCCGTATTACTCACCATTGCATACACACGAATAGTCAATTCTCCTGTTTGCTGAAGACTATCGATTAACTCAATAACCTCTCTATCTAAACCCGCATCATCTACTGTAGTAAGACCAAGTTCTAGACAAACTTTTTCAGCTGCTTTTAAAGCTTGAACTTTATGTTTTTTTGAAGACTTAGGAATTGAAACATTAATTAAATTCATAGGGCTGTCAATCAAAACCCCAGTTAATTCCCCATTATTTAAAACTATTTCCCCACCTTCGGTTTTTGTATCATTAGTGATCCCTGCCAATTCTAATGCCTTAGAATTTGCTAAATAAGCATGACCATCTATTCTTTTAAGAGCTACAGGAGTATCTGGAAAAAGTTCATCCAACCTTTCTTTTGTTGGAAATTCTTTCACTTCCCAATCGTTTTGATCCCATCCTCTACCTTCTATATAATCCAAATTTCTTTCTTCTTGAAAAGCAACCACTCGTTCCAATACTTCTTCAAAACTATTGGTACCTTTTAAATCTACGTTTTGAAGAAATAAACCCAAATTATACAAATGCGCATGGGCATCTATTAATCCAGGGACTATGGTTTTACCTTGCGCATCAAAAGTATTAGTAGAAGAATATTTAGCTTCAAGTGTCTCTGAATCTCCTATTTCAATAATTTTACCCTCATTTACTACAAATGCAGATCCTTTATCAAAAGTGGCATTTACCGTATAAATATTCGCGTTTTTAACGATTAAGTCTGCGGCTTTTTTTTCTGAAGAACAAGAAAATAATACTAGAGTTATAAGGCAATAGAATAAATTTTTCATTTTTATGAATTAAATATAACTTAGTAAAAATAGATAAACTTTTGTTTGTATTCTGAAACTACTCATGTGAAAGAAATTTGTTACCAATCAAATTTATAGGAAGCTCCTCCTAATACCTGAATACCTTGCACTGGATAATTTGCCCATTTTTGATAATCGTCCCCAAATAGATTGCTCCCTTTTATAAAAAAAGACAATTGATCATTAAAGCGATAGCCTAAATGTACATTAGCATCCACATAGCCATCTAAATCTATTACTGTATTAACAACCGAACTCGACCATAAATCTTTACGTTCTCCTACATAAAATATTGAAACTCCACCGTAGAATTTTTCGCTAATATTAAAATTGGAGAACAGAGATGCTTCCATCTCAGGTAAGTTCCAAGCTTCTGCCTGATTTAATGTATCATAACTATTAAAGGTTCCATTTATTCCTAAAGAGAAGTTTTCAGAAAGCTCAAGATTCAACTCTCCAAAAACAGAGAGTGTCGTAATATCGTCATAAACTACCGCAAAAGAATTTCCGTATTCATATCCTTCTAATCCTACATTCATCCCTTTAGAAGGGTTCAATATAAAAAGAGATTTATCATTTTCTTTTCCGTATGACGTTCGCAAATTATAAGCTAATGTATTGGTGAGCTTTCCTTTTACACCTGCAAAACCATTAATCTGTTGACTAGTTGGCATCATATATAAAGTTGGGGAAACGTAAGGATTCTCTTCTTTTAAATTATAATAAGTATTCTGTGTCAACCCTCCATCTAAACCACCATAAACAATTACCTGTTCCTCTAACAAACGATACGATGCATTTATTTTAGGATAGACATAAAAATCGGTATCGCTATTTTCTGAATCTACAGAAACATATCCAGATAATCCAATGGTAACAGAAAGATCATCGGTTATATAATCGAAAGAAGGACTAATGCCCGTATTTAGAAAACTATATTTAATCGAAGATGTTCCAGCATAATCTTTATCAAAACTACCATTAAGATAATCGATATCTACATCCACATTTATGGTATAATCACTAACTGGGAATGAAAACTCTGGGAGCACAGAAATATGAAATTCTGAAGAGGAAAAACTATCCCCTAAATATCGAATATTTGCTTTTATATTTTTAAAATTGGAATCTTCCATGCTAAAGCTTCCTCCTGCAAATCCACTAAAATAAGAATGCTTCGAATCTATAGAGTTTATTAATTCGTCTGTTGCGGTATCAAATAAAGGATTTAAACCATACCAATTGTACAATTGATGTTCCATCCCTGCATTTATTTGATAGCTCATATCTTTTTGACGACTGGAATAGTTTCCTTCTAATTTGGTGTCGGAAAATTTATCCTCTAACCGAATGTCATCAATTCCTCCTTGAGAAGAATTATGTTTTAAAAACAAGCCAAAATTATCGGTTCTACTAATTTCAAAATTGCTGTAAAACTCAGCTAAAACATTGGCATAGTTTCCAATACCAAAACTAGCATAGTTATCGTATAATTTTATAGGTTTCGTTTTTTCTAAAGCAGTTGCCTTCCCTTTTGAAGGTGTAAATGTTGAAGCCACAGGCACAGAGAAAATACTATAGTTAACTTCCTTCTTTTCTGTATTGGTGGAATCGTTAAGTAAAGGGGTTTCTTTTACCTTAAACGCATCCGAAATGGTAGGTGAATAAGGTTTAACAATATTCACTACTTCGGTGCCTAAATTCTCTTTTTCTTGAGCAACAGAAAAATTAAAAATCAACAATAATAATACTAAGGTTAAGTTTTTGATTTGCATATTTTTCATTTAATTCTGGTCTTCAATTTCGATAGAATCGTTAGTTTTTGATTCCTCGTTTTTAATAATTGCTAATTCCTTTTGTGCATCTTCTGTGATATCAGGATATTCTTCAAAATTTGTAATTACACTCTCCAAAATGTAGGTAGCTTGAAAAGCATCTTCCAACTTATAAAAGTTTTTAGCCATAAGCACTAAGCCTTTTGCACCAAAATATTTAAAACCTGAATACTCTTTTGCCAAAACTTGTATACTTGCATTGGAAGCTTCATAATCTTCCCCCTTATTATTAAAATAGGCCTTATAGTACAATGCCTCTGCCGCTAGTTCACCAGTAGCAATTTTTGAAACTTCTTCATAAGCTGATTTTGCTTTATTTTCATTTCCAGTTTTCATCGCAGAACGTGCTATAATGATTTGGGCATCGCTTTTTATAGTATTATCTATTTTCCCATTCTGCAATACCTTGTCTGCAAATGTCACTGCTTCGTGGTATTTTTCGAGTTCATAACTCGCTTTCATACTATTGGTCTGCGCAAAAATGATATTCTGTGGAAAATCGGCTTCCTTTTCTAATCGCATCAATAAAGGAAGTGCTGTTTTATAATCTTCTTTTTCTAAATACAATTGTGAAACTCTAGACAATGCTTGTTCTGTAAATTCATTTCGTTCTTTGGAAGCTACAAACTCATAATGAGAAATAGATTTTTCTTTATCCTCTTCTGAAAAATATAGTTGTGCCAAATAGAAATGAGCTTTTAATACATGCATTCCATTTGGAAATTGTTCTAAATATTCTTCGAAACGAGTAGTTGCAATATTCGTTTTGTTTTCTAAATAGGTTTGTTCTGCAGCTTGATATGAAGCATCGTCTATTTCAGAATTTTCTACATCTACAAAATCTAATTTATTTACCCATTTAGCATATTCGTTTACTTGCCCTTGATCTATATAAATTATTTTTGCCGAAGCAACTGCTTGCAAAGATTCTTCAGAAGACGGGAAATCGTTTGCAACTCTTTTAAATAGAGTTAATGCTTCATTACTCTTTCCTGTGTTATCTAGGATCAAAGCCTTTTTTAATAATGCTTTTGCCACATAACTACTATTGGGCAAATCTCTTATCAATTTATTATACGATATTATTGCTTCTGTATTATTTTCTTGTGACACATAGGTGTTTCCCAATTCATACAAAGCATCATCCCGATATATAGATTTAGGAAATTGACTTTCAAAGCTTTTTAGTCCTTCTATTTTTTGAGGAGTTCTATCTATAAAACCATAACTTATGGCTTTCTGAAAATGTGCATAATCTTGATCCACTCCTCCCATTTCAATAGCGCTATTATAATTTTCAAGAGCTGGCCAATATTGACTTGTGACAAAATAGCTATCTCCCAATCTTATAAAGGCATCTCTTTTTTGAGCTGATTCAGCATTGGAGTCTGCTACATATTTCGAAAAATAAATAATGGCTTGCTCATAATTTTTCAACTTAAAATAATTATAGGCTAGATTATAATTAATGTTATCCTGCTCTAAGGTTTCCGAAGCTAATGGTTCAGCCATAAACTGATGGTAACTCACTAAAGATTCTTCAAAATTAGAAAGTTGAAAATTACATTCTGCATCCCAAAAGATAGTCCGTGCCTTAATAATCGCATCGCTAGATTCTTTTAATGATTTATTGAAATATAATTGAGCATCGACATATTTTCCTTCAGAATACAATTCAAGTCCTCTAAAAAAGGTTACTTTTTGATAAGCTAATTTATCTTGAAAGGAATTATTGTTTTCGATTAAATCTATTGCTGCCTGATAGTTTTTTGAAGTGATATAAGAATCTATAAGTAATACTTCTAATTCTTCCTTGTTTTCGTTTTTAGGATAAGCCTCCAGAAAAGAATGCAACACTTGCGGAACAGGCTGGTAACTATTCCCAATTTGATAACTTAATTTGGCATAGTTTAACCAGGCATCTTCTTTAATTTCTGAATTAAAATCCATTTCGGAAGCATTTTTGAATGCATTTAATGCTTGTTGCTTTTGGTCCAACTTTACATAAGATTCCGCTAAATGATAAAAGGCATTTTGAGCTACATTGTTTTTTCCATCAATAATTTTATTGAATTCTCCAATAGCAGATTTATAATCCTTCTGTTTATAATAAGCATATCCCAACTGATAATAATCTGTATTATTCCATTTACCACGCTTTCCTTGATAGCCAGTTAAGTATGGAATCGCTTCTTCATATTGTTCTAAATTAAAATAGCTTTCGCCAATTATTTTTGACAATTCACTTTTTTCCCTAGGACTTGAACGATCGAATTGTTGCGTTCCTAAATCTATAGCCTCCTGAAATTTCCCTAATTTAAAATTCATATCGGCCTGATAATAGGACATATCTTTAGAAAAATGTTCTTCGTCTTTTACCGCTTCAAAATGTTCGTTGGCAACTTCATAATCATCTCCTTCATAAGCGATATATCCCAGATAATATTTTGCTTGTGATCCGTAAGTTTCAGAAGTTGTTAATCTGTTAAAATACTTTTTAGCATCTTCATATCTATCATTTTTAAAAAAGGCATACCCATTATTAAAATAATATTTTTCTTTTTCAGAAGCGCTCAGGCTATATTCATCTACTTTATCATACCATTTACGAGAATGTGAATATTTGGCATTTTCGAAATAATAATTTGCAACATTAATATAAGCACTGTTCCGCTTCATACTTGTAGGGTAGTCGGCAACAAATTGCTCCATTAAAAAATCTGCATTTTGCTGATTCAGTCTTATTGCACTATTTGCAATATAATAGGCGCAATTGCTTTTTACAGATTCATCCTTAGAATTTTCTTTTAAGCTGGTAAATAAAGATTGAGCAGCTAAAAACTGTTGGTTATTATACAACTCAATTGCCTTATTGTATTCTACTAAATCGTTAGTATAAACTGCAGATTGTTGAGCGAAAATTGTACTGGAAAATAAAATAAAAAAGATTGCTATAATTAGATTTTTTAGCATTTGATTGATGTTTTGGGTCAAAAAAGGTATTATTTAACTATCCTAATAACGCAACAATTATTAGATAAGTATGTTATTAATTCCCAAAAGTATTACTAAATGTTGCCTCTAAAAAAATTATCTTATTTTTATTGCGATAAATCTTATACAAATAATTCATTATGAAAAACATAGTTCTTTTAGTCCTCGTATTAATTTCTGTAACTGCAACTGCACAGCGGAATAAATTAAAAAATATATCTGAAAAAGATGGAAAGATTGGAATTGGAACCACTGCTCCAGATGAGCTATTAACCGTAAAAGGAAAAATCCATACGCAAGAAGTATTGGTGGACCTTAATGGTGCGGTTGCTCCAGATTATGTGTTTGAAAACTATTATGAAGGCAGCTCTAATTTAAATACAGCCTATGATTTCCCTAGTCTTACTGAAATAGAACTTTATACAAAAGAGAATCATCATTTACCAGGTGTTCCTTCAGCAGAAGAAATGAATGAAAATGGGCTTTCCCTTAAAAAAATGAATTTGATTTTATTGGAGAAATTAGAAGAGCTCACCCTTTATACTATTCAGCAACAAAAGGAAATTGATTTATTAAAAGAAAGTCTAAAGGAAATGGACCACTAATCTAAATTATAATACTTTTGTAATTAGACTTTGAAGAGGTTCAGTTTTAATCAAATTCTCAATACATAAATCTTATATACATGGCTCCACCAATTTTATCTTTAAAGAATGCTTCTATTAATCAGAGAGAAAAATTAGTTTTATCTGATGTTACTCTATCTGTAGATGAAGGAGAGTTTGTCTATTTAATAGGTAAAACTGGTACTGGAAAAAGTAGCTTTATGAAAACATTATATGGCGATTTACCATTAAAAAAGGGGGAAGGATCTATAGTAGGCTACAATTTGGCTACCCTTAAAGAAAAAGAAATTCCTTTTTTGCGAAGAAAATTAGGGGTGGTTTTTCAAGATTTTAAATTATTAAATGATCGAACCGTATTTAATAATTTACAATTTGTTCTTACCGCAACGGGATGGACCAAAAAGAAGGAAATGGAAAATAGGATTAATGAAGTTTTAGATAAGGTAGGAATGAAATCTAAAGCATTTATGTATCCATTTCAGTTATCTGGAGGAGAACAACAACGAGTTGCTATCGCTAGAGCTTTATTAAACAATCCAGATTTAATTTTAGCAGATGAGCCAACTGGGAATTTAGATCCACAAACCAGTGTGGAAGTGATGGAGGTTCTACAAGAGTTAAACAAAAACGGAAACACCATTTTAATGGCAACCCACGATTATGCATTGTTGCTAAAGTATCCTTCAAAGACACTTAAATGTGATGATAATCAAATATTTGAAGTGGTCCAAAAAACGGTATAATACTTCGATACTTCGACTGGCTCAGCACAACGCTTCGCTCAGTAACCAACATTGTTTTGAATTAAATATTATGAATAAAAGCTGAACTTTTTAGGCAATTACTTTTTCGGATAATAATATTTATTATTTGGGAATCCTTCCCGCAATTTTAGTTCACATTCCTTCTCTAATGTAGGATCTATTTTAAGAATAATTTTCCCATTAGCATTCGGTTTTAAAACTGTGTTTTCTCCGATTACAATTCTATTTTTTGCAGTAAGATTTAAAGTTGCATCATCTGCAAATGTTTGATTCTGCAGGATTACTTCTTTTGAAAGAGCAGTTAATTTAAAATCCCATCTCGTAAAATTTTGGTTTTCGATTATTGTCGTTTCATTTTCAGATAACATATCATATACCATTTTCACTGCTTTACCAGTTTGTAATATCCCAGCACCATAATGTCCCGAATAGGGTTTATTAGCCTCTATATGGTCAATATTTATAGAAGTAAATTTAAGAATTGATTCCACTTCATCAACTGCTAAGCATGGGTAAAGAGAAAACATCAATCCTATAGAACCAGTAATTAGTGGTGCTACAGGAGATGTTGGTGACATCTCATTATAAACTATAATAGAGTCTGATATAAATTTAGAATATCTAACTAAACCTACAGATGGCCCTAACAAATCAATTTCTGTATTTAAAACCCTAACACTTTGTGGATATATTCTATAGGTCTTTGTGGTATCATGATCTTTAAAACCTACAGTTCGCCCCACAAACCCTTTTATATTTTCTCCATATGGATCCCCTTTTTCAGCAATTAATATATTTTCATAAACAGAGTCATAACGATGCATCACCGAAGATATAGCAATAACATGATTATAAGAAGCTGGATAAGTTAACTTTTTGCCTTTAGTTTTATTCCAATTAGTATTCCCAGCTGCTGCAACTATAATAGTTCCATTATCAAACATTTCATCTATAGCATCTTGTGCTATTTGATAATATTTTGATCCAACCCAACTACAGTTAATCACTTTTACCCCAGAACGAGAAAGCTCCAGTAATTGGCCTAAATATTTAAAATCCCCATAGGAGGTTGCGTTAATATTACAATCATAACAAATACCTGGAACTCCATGCCCATTATCTCCTTGCCCAGCAGCGATGGAAGCAACGGCAGAACCATGACCTTTAGAATAACTCGCCCTTCTAATTGTTTTTACTTTATCTTTAAAATCAAGATCATTCATATCTACTGCAGCATCTGAAATTCCAATAGTTATATCTTTTGACCCTGTAGTATAATACCAAGCCTCTGGAAGCCCCAAAAAATCTAAGTAATCTAAATTAGCCGGTAATCCTATATTATTTCCTATTGTACTTGTAAGACCATAATCATTAGGTTCAAATATTCTTTTATCTTCTTCAGATATTTGTTCTCCAAACTCAAATAGATGCGAAGTGTTTTTCAATAAATCTTTAAGTAACCCTTTATTATCTGAAACAATAAAGAATGTTTTTTTAAGGTTTATTTTATTTGCATTTCTGAAGGTTTTTTTAAATTCAAAAATAGAATAAGAACTCAATACAGATTTTAATTTTTCATCTTCGCCATCATAAACTAAAAGATTATCCACCTTTTTAAAAACTGGCTCAAAAACCGTATCTTTTGCTCTAAGATAAAACCAGCTATATTCTTGTGAATATAAATTTGTTATGGAAATCAATAAAAATACTAGAGTAATATAATAAGCTCTTGTCTTTTTCTGATTAGTATATTTTCTCATTTATAACAATTAACGATGATCCATAAAATCCATTTCTATGAATTATTAAAAATAGTGATTTAAAATTGAATCAAAATTATTAATAGTATTTTCGCACTAACCACTTTATATGCTATCTATTTTAATACCCACATATAATTATAACATCACCAAACTAGTTACTACTATTTGGCAACAATGTAAAAAGGAATCTTATCCTTTCGAAATAATTGTAGTAGATGATTGTTCTCCAAACTTAACTCTTACTAAACACAACTCAGAAATTACAAAATTAGAAAATTGTAAATTTTTAAAGAATAAACAAAATATTGGCAGAACAGCAACTAGAAATTTTTTATGCAAAGAAGCTCAATATGATTGGCTTTTATTTTTAGATGCAGATGTGATCCCAAAATACAATGATTTTATACATCGTTATAAATTGGAAGAAAACAATAATGCCGAAGTGATTTTTGGAGGGGTTAGTTATGATTATGAAATGCCAAAACAAGATGAGTTGTTTCGTTGGGAATATGGTAAAAAAAGAGAAGCAAAACCGGTATCGAAAAGGTTAAAGGAACCCTACTTTATTATCTCTCAAAATTTAATGATTAAAAAGCCAGTTTTTATTGCTTCAAATACATGGAACGAAAGTGTATATGGCTTAGATATATTATTTTCTAATAATTTAAAGAAAAATAAAGTTACCATTAAACATATAGACAACCCTGTTCTTCATTTAGGTTTAGAAACTACAACTATATTTATTGAAAAATCTTTAGAGGCTGTTAAAACTACGTATCTACTTGAAAACAAAAATCTTCTAGATTCTGACTTAAGGCCTTTACAAAAAAGCTATTTAAAATTAAAAAGATGGAATTTAACTGGGTTTTTCAGCTTTATTGTTTCAAAGTTTCAAAATAGGATGAAGAAAAATTTTCATTCCTTAAAGCCTAATTTATTTTGGTTTGATTTGTATCGATTGCATTATTACATTCAATTAAAATCTGAAAAAAATGCCTAAATTTTCAGTTGTAATCCCGTTATATAACAAAGAAGAGTTTATAGAAAATTCTTTAAACAGTGTTCTTTCACAAACTTTTCAAGATTTTGAAATTATTATCATAGACGATTGTTCTACAGATCGAAGTTTATCGATGGTAAAACAATTTACAGACAAGCGAATTAAGATAATAGAGCATCCCAAAAACAAAGGCTTATCGGCTTCTAGAAATACAGGAATTAAAACCGCAAATGCAGAATACATTGCTTTTTTAGACGCAGATGATCTTTGGAAACCAGGGTTTTTAGAAAAAATTGAATTTCTAATTGAAAATTACCCCCAAGCATCTTTGTTTGCAACAAAATATGATGTCTTACTGAAAAACAACAAAATATTAGAACATCAATTTCAAATTAATGGATTTACCAACCATGGTATCGTATCCAACTTTTTTGGAAATAATTTAAACCAATCTATTTTTTATCCATCCTGTCTTTGTGTTCAAAAAAAGGTTTTTGATGCTATTGGTTTATATAACGAATCTATAAATTATAGTGAGGATGTTGATTTTAATATTCGCTCTCAAGCAGAATTTAAATTTGCCTATTCAGAAGAAGCATTGGTAACCTACCTTAGAGTATCCGGAAATCAAATAACACAAAGTGGTTTAGATGGAAAAACGATTCCTGATTATGATTTCTACGAAGAAAAATTTAAGGATAGAAATGATATTAAAAAATATTTAGACTTTCAAAGATTTACCAAAGGCAAACAGTATAAACTTTCTGGCGACAAGAAAAACTACACTAATTTAGTTTCAAAAATTGATTTTAATAACTTAACAAGCAAACAGAATCTCTTATTAAAATCTCCTAGAATCTTATTAAAACTAATAACTAATTTTAAATTGATTCTTTTAAAAATGGGAATAGAAGTAAATAGTTACTAAGGCATTTTTTAGTCTTTATTCTAATTTCAAAAATGCAAACCAGCTTTTCGCTATTGCTTCTGGGTTAAATTTTTCTACACTAGGTTTTGCATTTGCTTTGCAGTTTTCATAAAAACCTTTATCCGAAATCATTTTATTTATCGCTAATGCAAATTCATCTATATCTTGATTTTTCACTAGTATGCCATTTTGATTATTTTGAATAATTTCATTGGGACCAGATTCACAATCATAAGCTAGAACTGGAGTAGAATTTACAAGACTTTCCAATAGCACATTTGGAAATCCTTCGTTCTTACTTGTTAATGCTGTAAAATAAGCTTGTTTTAAATATGCTTCTGCATTATTTACATGCCCGAGAAATATCACATCTTCAACTAAGCCTTCATTTTCAACCAATAGTTCCAATTCCTTTTTATATTCTCCATCTCCTGCAAGCAAAAGTTTAATATTATGTTTTCTAGAATTCGATTTCTTATAAGCTTCAATTAAATGATCAAACTGTTTGATATTTGTTTTCATTCTACCAATTCCGAAAATAAACTGATAATCAAATTTCAACTCTAGAGTAGCTTCTTCTTTTTCTATTGGATTATATATTGTTGCAATATTTTTATAGCCATAATCTCTTCTTATTCGTTCCTCAAGAGCTTTAGAAACTGTAACAAGCCCAAAAGCTTTCTTATAAATAAGCTTTGCGAAAAAATTATTTTCAGGGAAATAATAGTTCGTATCAAAACTCCTAATACTCATTACATAAGGAGTTTTATAGATGTAATTTGCTATAATAAATTCTTGAAGGAAATTGTTTTTTACCCGAAAATCAATAATATAATCAAATTGATGCTTCGCTAAATATTTCTTTAATTCATTAAACCTATGCAAACGATTTCCTAAAGTATTCTTTTCACTTTTAAGGAGTCCCATATTAAATAAGGTACCTGCATACTTATATTCAATAATATTTCTAACAATAACATGATGAACATTAATCCCTTTAGAATCAAATAATACGGATAATCTAGCTTGAACTCGTTCTGCACCACCTTCTCCTAAAGTATCTCCAATTAAAACAATTTTACATTGTGAGAGTTTATTCATTATAGAATATTGTAATTTTACTTACAAATATAACTTTTATGAAGATATTATTACTGGGAGAATACAGTCATTTGCATAATACCCTAAAAAAGGGGTTTTCTGCATTAGGACATGAAGTTTTACTTGTTGGTGATGGTGATGGTTTTAAAAATTTTCCAGTAGATATTAGTATCAAACCTCGTTTTACAAACAATTCTTTTGGTCAAAAATTAAAAGTAGGCCTTTTTAAAATTACAAGAATAGATCTTGGAGAATTAGAAAGAGGAATTCGATTTTATTTTCAATTAAATAAGTTTAAAGATTTTGATGTTGTTCAATTAATCAATGAGAAACCAATTAAAACGACTCCATTTTTAGAACGATTTTTATTGAAAAAAATATTTAAAAACAATACTAAAACGGTCTTACTTTCTTGTGGTATTGATTTTATTAGTGTTGAATATTTACTGCAGAAAAAATTTAGGTATTCGATAATGGATCCTCTATTTGAAGACCCTTCTCTTAAAAATGAATATCGATATGTTTTTAATTATGTGAAAAAAAATCATAAAAAAACACATCAATTGGTGTTTAAAAATATTGAAAAGCTTATCGCTTCAGACATGGACTATGTCCTTCCTTTAAAGGATCATGAGTTATTTTATGGCTTAATCCCAAATCCGATTGACTGTGAAACCATAGTCAGTAATGAGTTGATTATTAAAGATAAGATTATTATCTTTTTAGGAATAAATAGAGGGACTTATTCTAAAAAAGGAGTGCCATTTTTTGAAGAAGCCTTATCTATTATTGAAAATAAATATGGAGATAAAGTAAAAGTTATTATTGCTGAAAACATTCCATATTCAGATTACCTAAAACTTTATAAGGAAGCTCACATCTTGTTAGATCAAGTAAATGCTTACGATCAAGGCTATAATGCTTTGGAAGCTATGGCTTCTGGTAAAGTAGTATTTACCGGTGCAGAAAAAGAATTCTTAGAACATTATCAAATTGCTGAAGATGAAGTTTGCATCAATGCCTTACCCAATTCAATAGAAATAGCAGATAAACTTTCTTGGCTAATTGACGAGCCTAATAAAATTATTGAAATAGGAAAAAATGCCCGAAATTTTATTGAAGAACATCACCATTATAAAAAAGTAGCAGAAAAATATTTAGAAGCTTATAAGTCTTAGTTTTAAAAACCCTTTAGAAATTCGGAATATTCTCGAATATAATCTTCCTCCATAAATTCTCCAGAAGATAGCACTAAGCAAATAGCACCAGATGAAAAATTTTCTAATTCTCGCCAAATTCCTGTTGGAATCAATAAACCTTTATTAGGCTTATTTAAAGTGATTTTCTTTTTATCCTTACCATTATCGATAGTCACATCAAAACTACCGCTTAATGCGATTAAAAACTCTTGCTGCTCTATATGCGCGTGCCCTCCTCGAAAAGAATCGCTAGGTACATCGTATAAATAGTATACCCTTTTAATAGTATATGGTAAAAAATCTTTTTCAATTACAGATAAATTTCCACGCCCATCAGGGTCCGTAATTTTAAAAATATTAATTAAATCTATAGTATCTATACTTGTGTGTTTCATTTTATGTTTTTTCAATATTACTTAACTATCAAATTATCTTCCAACCTTTCTTGTTCTCCTTCCCAGTCTCTTGAAATATTTTCCTTTAATAATTTAGCAGGTATACCTCCTATCAATATGTTTTCTCCAAATTTTGTGTAATCTTTATTACAAAGCGTATTTGATGCTATAGTGCAATAATTTGGTGTTTTAGTTTTCTGCATAATAGTAACTCTATTACTTACAAAATTATAATTCCCTAATTCAATTGGAGCTGTCATAGGATACTTTTCACCAGTATGGGTGTTCATCATTTGATGAAAATTAGTGTCGATTAACTGAGCTTCTGACCCTATACGAGCATAATTGCCTAAAACTATTTTTTCTTTACAAATAATCTTTCCGTTAGATGCCATGGAAGCCAAATGCCCCAATTCGCAGTAAGCATCTTTTGCAATAAAAATAAAGTAATCAATTCCAAATTGCACATGTCCTTTAAAAACAAAAGTCCCTTCCAATACTAACTGAGCAGTGCGTTTTGATCTAGAAACCAATTCATAGGGTTGGCCAAAGCCAATCATTGCCTTTTTAATTGGAGCATCTATAATGATATTCCCTTTTATACTTGAAAGCTTTACTTTTCCGTAGAAAAAAACAGGAAGCTTTCTTGCTATTGAATATGGGAATTTTTTATAATTAAAATAATAGGTCTTTATCCAATTAACGGACCAAAAAAACTTCCATTTCCTTTTAAAAGCTCTGTATTTTCCTTTTAAAAAACCTTTCATTTTTTTCTGTTCAATAATTCGTTAATGAATTTTTTAATATCCATTTTCTCATCTAATAATTTATAGGAAAACAGTATTGAAATTATAATTACAATTCCCATTAAGCTATATTTTAAAATTTCATTTTGAATATAGGTAAATGAAAACGCCAATGCACATAATATGACAGTAAAGGTAAATATTTTGTAGAAACCTTTTTCAAAATAAAAGCCATATCTATAATAAGTTATTAATCTTATAACTATAAAATGTATTATATAATGTATAAAAAAACTAAATCCTAAGCCTTCTAAACCACCATAAGTGTAGCCCAAAACATTTAGGAGTAATAGTAATGAATTAAATCCTAAGGCTGTTTTTATAAATACTTTTGAATCCCCTTTTGCTATTATAATATATCCCATAGACCAAGAAACTGCCCTAAAAAGCATTCCTAAGATCCCCCAACTTACCATAGGCACTATAGATAAAAACTCTTTAGTATATAGTATTCTTATTATGATTGGTGCTAAGGTTAAAAATATTACAATAATTGGGCTTATCAATAAAACCGCAATCATTGCTTGCTCGTAAACCGACTTTCTAATTTTTACAATGTCTTCTGAAATTGCGGATAGTCTAGGGAAATAATCGGTTCCCATAGCATTAAATATAATCCCAACGTAAGAGTTGAGTATTAAAAACCCCGCTTGATATAAGCCCACTTGATCTATGCCTCCTTCTGTACTTATAAATATTTGTAAAATATAAGCTACCAATAAAGTTACCATGCTGCTAAAACTTAGAGTAAGCCCAAGTTCTATCATTGGCTTCCCTTCTACGAAGGCTTCCTTATTCGTTATTTTATCGGGTTTTATTTCAAGCTTAAGAGAGTAATATAAAGTAAATATAAAACTCATAAATGTTGCGATGATAATTGCAGGAACAATTGCATCTAGCTTATAGAAATAATACAATGGCAAGGTAATTAACAAACCAAGTAAGTTTCCATATAAATTTGCTTTCGCCAGGCTTTTTAGTTTCCGAAGCCCTTGTAAAATAGCCAATTGGCTACTTGCCAATTGTTTAAATAATAAGGCGATAGAAATCCATACAAACGATATGGTATAATCCTTATTCCCAAAAGCAAACTCACTTAGCCAAGGAGAAAAAACAATCATTACAACGACTCCAAGGGTGATTGTAAACCATACTAACCTTTTTAAAATGCTAATAGTTCTGGAAACCTTATTGATATCCGACTTGCTATTTTCAAGCGATATCTCTTTAACAGCACTTTTCTCTAATCCTAAATTGGTTAGCCCGTTAATTAAACTCATTGTAGAAGTAAGCAAACTCGCTATACCCATTCCAACTGGACCAATTAACAAGGCAATTGCTTTAGAACGTACTAATGAAATAATGATATTGATAACCTGTACACCTCCAAAAAGAGATGTAGCTTTCATTACCTGTCGATATGAATTTTTTGTATCACTCACACTGGCTATATTTCAATCGGTTTTCGTTTTTTAAAATATCGCATCACTAAATAAAATACTACAAAAAAGTAAATAATGTATCTAAATAAATGAGCCATTACAACTCCCTCAACACCATAAATATTCACTAAATAATTAGCAAAAACATAAAACATTCCTAAAGAAAGTAATTCTGAAAAAATAAAACTTCTCACTAATTTTTTAGCTAAAAACTGATGCATTAATACTAAAGAAGCCAATCTAACAAAGTCTCCCATTAATTGCCATTTAAACAAGACTTCCATTCCCGTAAAATCTGGATAGATTAATAAAATTACAAATTCTCTTAAAAAATAAACGACTATCATTCCTAAACCAAAAATGGGTAGTAAGGTTTTATAAATGGAAAGTAATTCTACTTTAAACTCGCTTTTTTTATGAATACTTGCAAATTTTGGCAAGACATATAAGGAAAAAATAGAAATAGAAAAAACCATATAATTTTTAGAAATATTGGTCATTGCTGTCCAAACACCTGCATCGGCTTCTGTAATTTTATTTCTAATCATCGTTCGTATGTCTATTTCTACCAAATTAAGTAATACTGTAGAAGTAAACGACATTAGAGCAAATGCCAATAAGCCTTTTACAAAAGTAGTTTGAAATGTTAGTTTTGAAAATTGAACATATTCATTTAATGTCTTAAAAAATATCGATAATAAAACCGCTAATTGTATCACTGGTGTAAGGGCAATTGCTACTAAAACACCACTAAGACTATAATTAAATAATGCATATACTAATAAAGCGGCACTTAACAAATAACTTATTAAGTCGATTTTTGCAAACTTTTTATATTGGGAAAGTCCATTGATCACTCCATTAAATATTCTTTGAAGACTTATAAAAGGCACTAAAACAGCAAGTAACTTAATTAAAAAAATATACTCTTCAGAATCAAATAAGTACTGACTAATAAAGGATGCTGAGAAAAAAAGTGCAAAAAACGAAACTAAAGATCCTATGATACCTATAAGAAAAGCAGTAGAAAATAGTTTTTGTAACTGTTCTTTATCTTCTTTGTATTCGGAAACATATTTAACAATACCATTAAAAATTCCACCTGAAGTGATGGAAGTTAATAACTGCATTAAGTTTCTTAATTGTCCAATTTTTGAAATCCCAACCTCTCCAACCATCTCCGCTAATATGCGCTGGATAAATAAAGAAACGAACAATCTAATCCCAATAACTCCTGCATTTAAAGAAGTCATCTTTAACAATAAGTTTTCTTTTATAATTTTAGGGAGCTTCAAATTAGTAGGAATTTAAAACTTGTATTATTTCCTCTACTTCTGAATCGCTAAGAATTGGGTTTATGGGAATACTTACAACTTCCTTGTGAATTTTCTCCGTAATTGGAAAGTGCAATTCTGAAAATTCAGAAAGCGCTTCTTGTTTGTGTGGTGGAATTGGATAATGTATCAGGGTTCCAATTTCCTTTTCTTTAAAATAATTGATGAAGCTTTCTCTATTTTCTACCTGAACCACAAATTGGTGAAACACGTGATCTCCATCATTATTATGTGATGGAAGCTTAATCTTTTTATTATTAATCCTAGATAGATATTGATTCGCAATTATTATACGTCTGTTATTATCTTCATTTAAAAGCGGTAATTTAATCCTTAAAAAAGAGGCTTGAATGTCATCTAATCTAGAATTAAAACCAAGATATTCATTCACATACTTCGAGGAAGAACCATAATTTCTCAGTTTTTTCAGAACCGTTGCTAATTCATCATTGTTTGTAGTTATAGCTCCTGCATCGCCTAAAGCTCCTAAGTTTTTGGTTGGATAAAAACTAAAACCAGCGGCATCTCCTAAATTACCCGCAAGTACTCCTCTACTGTTTTTAGCTCCGTGAGCTTGTGCAGCATCTTCAATTATCAGTAAATTTTTTTCTTTTGCTATTGCTGCAATTTCTTCCATTGGAGAAAGTTGTCCATAAAGATGAACTGGCATAATTGCTTTCGTTTTTTCAGAAACAGAATTTCTTAAATCCTTCAAACTAAAATTAAAGGTGTCTGATTCTGCTTCTACTAAAACTGGAGTTAAGCCTGCTTGTTTTATTGCAATAATTGTAGCGATATAGGTATTGGAAGACACTAACACCTCATCTCCTTTATTCAATCTTCCTAAAACAACATAAGCCTCTAAAATAAGCCGAAGCGCATCTAAGCCATTCCCTAAACCTATACAATACTTGGTATTACAATAATTAGCGAATTCAGTTTCGAATGCAGAAACATTTCCTCCTAAAATATAATAACCAGAATCTAAAAAAGAAGTAAAGCCTTGTTGAAATTCTTTTTCAAAACGCTGATTAATTTTATGTAAGTCTAAAAAAGGAATCATGTGGTTTTAATTTCTAGGGTTTTATAAATATCTGTTTCCAGTACATAATTATTAAAAACATGAGATCTTGCTCCACAACCTTCCTTCCAAAAAATCAATCCCTGATTTAATAATTCTCCTTTTTCTTCACTTGAAGTATTAAAACTGAAATATTTTTTTTCATCATTAAAATCATTCACAATAAAATCATACAAAAGATCTAAACTTCCCAACACATTTTTATCTGCATTCGCTGAAACATATTGAGGGTGTATCACATTTTTAGTTAAAAAGACGGTTGTTCCTGCTACAATTTTATCGTCTTTATAGACATTAACTTGAGCAATGTTATTTGGAAAACGACTTGCTAAAAGTTTTATTTCATCTAAAGTGTGAACTGGCGAAGCATCGTGTTTTTCAGAAAGGTTTGGAATTAGAATCTCCTTCCAAAAAGCATCATAATCTCCATCCATTTTTACAACTAATCCGTTTCTTTTCGCTTTATTAATCCCTTCTCTTCTATTTTTCTGAAAACGTAATTTATGGCTATAATCTATTACCATAATTACATCTCTTTTTACCAATTTTGCATTGGCTTTAAAAAGAATATACTCTAATTCATCAGAGGGTATACTATTATAAAATGAAGGTATAACACAAATATCTAGTTTTTTAATTCCTTTGGAATAAAGAAAAGACAACGTGCTTTTAAAAGCTTCAAAAGTATAAAACAATTTCGCTGACTCTTGAAGTATAAAACTACCATAAGTCAATCCTTGATGAGAACAAACTACATCTTCTTTTTTGTTTGCTGGAAGTAGCGCAAATAATTTTTCTTCCTTATAGATCATCAATGAAAAATCTTCAAACCGATCTTGATGGTAATCCATAAAATCTCGTTGAAATAGGAATGTCGCATTTTTAGCTGAAGACACAAATTGGTTCCACTCCTCTTTTTTTGAACTTGTATATTTTATTACAGAATAAATAATTGTGGTTTTTTAATTATTGAACAAAGTTGAAACAAAAAATTATATTTAGTTTTATATTGCAATATAAAATTAAAATATTGAATTACTATATCAGTAAGAAACATTACAAATACATATTATACTCCTTATTCTTACTTGTTTTTATAATTGTAATAAAAAGGCCTATAGAGAGCTTTCCTGATTCTGAAGGCTATCTTACAATGTCAATTATTAGATCTCCAATTTACCCCATATTTTTATATGTATTAAAAGTAATATTTAATAACCTTTTCGAGGTCGCAACTATATTTTTTCAAATCCTCTTTAATATATTTTCTATTCACTATTTAGTTAGAAATCTTAAAAAAAACATAAAGATTAATTCTATTTGGTATTTATTATTAACGGTCATTCTTTTATTTCCTTGTGTATATAATTTAAATATCTCCAATAGGTTTCTTTCAGAATCGATCTCATATTCTCTTTATTTAATAGTAATCTCAAATTTTATTACTGCATTTTTAAAAGAACAGAACAGATACATTCTTTATTCTGTTCCATTACTAATAATATTGATATTAACTAGAAGTCAGTTTCTTTTTCTAGTACCAATAGGTGTTCTCATCATACTTTGGACATCCATAAAAGAGAATAAATTAAAGAAAAACAGCTGGTTGCTTATTGCATTTATATGTATTCCAATAATAACTACACTAACAGACAAGACTTATCATAGCATAGTACACGATCATTTTGTTTCTACCCCATGGACAGGATTGCATTTAATTACTCCAGCATTTTTTGTTGCAGACAAAGAAGATTCAAAATTATATGATGATCCAGATGAAAAGGAATTTTTCACTAAAGTATACCGTCAATTAGAGGAAGATAAATTGAATTTAAATACACTAGATTTATCTAAAAGGGATGAAACATCTTTCTATATTCAAAACTTTAGTAAGATTGCAAATCAAACAATTTATAGCTATGGAAAAAACATTCTACCTAAGGATCTTTCTGAAAATGAAAAATTTATAGCTTTAGATAATATTACAAAAAATATGACTCCTCCACTTATTTTAAATAATTGGAAGCTTTGGATAAAACTTTATATTAAAAACTTTTTAAATGCATTTAATAATACTAAATATGCTTTATTAATATTTATCATTTTATTTTTTTCACTAATAAAACTAAAGAAAAAGCCAAGCAAGGAAATTAAATTTATCTTTTTAGGTTCCTTATTTTTAATTTCTAATGTATTAATTATAGCGATAGGAATGCATACCGTTAAAAGATTTACTTTTTATAATGATTGGCTTATATTTCTAATTATTTTTATTTTACTGAACACATTAACCAAATACAAAGCCACTAATGACTCCTGAATTAACTATCGTAATGCCCTGTTTAAATGAAGCAGAGACTCTTGCAACTTGTATTAAAAAAGCGCAATCTTTTTTTAAAAAGGAAGAAGTAAATGGAGAAATTGTGATTGCTGATAATGGCAGTACTGACGGTTCACAAAAAATAGCAGAAGATTTAAATGCGCGGGTAGTTTCTATTCCTGAAAAAGGATATGGTAGTGCGTTAAAAGGTGGTATTCATGCCGCTAAGGGGAAATATGTTATTATGGGAGATGCTGATGACAGCTATGATTTCAATAATTTATTACCCTACCTAACCAAATTAAGAGAAGGTAATGATTTGGTTATGGGCAACCGATTCAAAGGTGGGATAAAAAAAGGTGCCATGCCTTTTCTACATAAATACCTAGGTAACCCTGTCCTTTCGTTTATAGGCAGGTTATTTTACAACATTAAAATTGGAGATTTTCATTGTGGCCTAAGAGGATTTAGCAAGGAGGCATTTATTAAAATGAAACTTAAAACTACAGGAATGGAGTTTGCCTCCGAAATGATAGTAAAAGCTAGCCTAATAAATCTTACAATAGCCGAAGTTCCAACTATTCTTTCAAAGGATGGAAGAACTCGCCCACCACACTTAAATACTTGGGAAGATGGTTGGCGTCACCTACGATTTTTGTTATTATATAGTCCAAAATGGCTGTTTTTTTATCCTGGATTACTTCTGATGCTTTTGGGTATTATCACCTCATCTGCATTAATTTACAGCCCTGTTACAATTGGTAATATCACCTTCGACATTCACACTTTATTATTTACAACCGTTAGTATTTTAATTGGCTTTCAATTTATTCTATTCTATGGCTTGACTAAGGTATATACTGTTGAAAATGATTTGCTGCCCAAATCAAAAAACTATGACCGTCAATTTAAATTTATCAATCTTGAAAAAGGTCTAATCGCTGGAGCTGTATTGATTTTGACAGGACTAACTTTAAGTATAATTGCATCTACTAATTGGTATGAATTAAGTTTTGGAGATATTACCAACTCTAACACGCTACGCATTGTTATACCAGCCATCACTAGTATGTTTCTAGGAGTTCAGTTAATTCTATTTAGTTTGTTTTTTAGTATTTTAGGCTTGAAAAAATAAATTCTATTAGAAAGAAATTATGTTTATTATTTTTTTTCAAAAGTAATATTCCCATATTCATCTATACACTTATAAACCCCTTTAGTAGCTCCGTTAAAAATTAAAAGATAACTCCCATCTTCCTCTAAATGATCTAAGTATTTCTGCTCTTTGCTTAGATATGAAAACAGAAATCGAAAAACATTTACTGCGCTTTTCATCTTTTTATCAAACTTTGGAATATCATTATCTGGCCAATGAATAGACAAATTACTCCCTAGAATAGAGTATAAAATATCTCTATCCTCTGTTTTTGTATAAATTTCAAAAGCAGATTCTAGACCAACATAACCCCCATGATCAGACATAATCATTATTAAAGCATTTGGGTCACGACTTTTAATTAAAGTAACCAAATCTATAAGTGTTTGGTTTGCCTCTTTTAATTTCTTCGCCCAGGCTTCTTTCTCTCCTTCAATCCCTCTAGATTTAGATTTATCATTTCTTATATGACCAGGATCAAAAAACTCTATGAAAAAAAACTGAGGTTTATCAGTTTCTAACTTTGAGTTTAACGATTCTAAAATGTTCTTTTTATTTCTAAATCCATTTCCGATGAAAGGGATATCCAATCCATTAATATTACTATCATCATAGCCTAATTCTGGCCGATTAAGCAGTAAATAAGGGGCTTCTAAAATAAGATGAGTATTATAGCCATTCTTTTTAAAAACATCCAATACTGTATTCTTAGTAATTATTACTTTTCTTGCATTTAAGGCATCATTGGGATCATTTACATTATTATAATAATGATGCTTCATCATAAAAATAGAACTATTTGAGGACAAGGTTGATGGATAATTACTCCTAAAGTTTGGGTAATTTTTAAAGCCTTCGTTCAACAGAAAATTTTCAAAATAGCTGTTATCAATATTATAATATCCTTTTTTTAATTCTGATAAATTCTCATAACCATCTGGCTGAATAAAATATACATTAGGTTTGCTTTTAAATTCCACATTTGCAATATCGTCTGGCTGTTTAAGCCATTCTTCTGAATAATATATTTGATTGTTGATGGTGTTTAACAGAACCATAAGACCTATAAATGCAAGAATAAATTGAAGAATAATAATTTTTTTTAAGTATTTATAAATAAAAAAAACTAAAATTAAGGCTATAAAAAAAATAAGCAAAAGCACTTTTTTTTGAATCCCTGCATGATAACTTATAGACATAAAACCAAGAAACATAAATACATTTAAAAATGGAAGAATGTATTTTCTTGTTTTATCGAAAATAGAATGTTTTGAAAGTTTATCTGCTATTAAAAAAACTACAATAGGACAAAGAATAAAACAGAAAAGAAAGAAGCCTAAATGCCCCCAAGTATTCACCAACTTGAAATTATTACTAAAATAAAACGTTATTGGATACAATCCAGCTGCGATAGCATATAAAATAGGATACTGCTTAGTATTAGAAAGAAAATCCTGATAAAAACTTTTCTTTTTATTGGACATCTTTTTTGTTTTCCAATAAATACATTATACGTGCTGTTCCATCTAAATTTTCTTTTTTAACTATATTAAAAAACTTAGAATAACCTTTTTCAAAATTAGACTCCTTATAAAAGTCAAAATGATTTATAAACTCTCGCTTTCTAACTAATAAGGATTCTACCCAAGAGTCTTGACGAGTTGGAAATTCAAGAATTAGATGCTTGGAAAATTTAGCGAAAAATCCTGCAGATTTTTCAAAAGGCACATTTCCAGATAGTGTGATGTGATGTATTAATGCCAATGCCATTGTAACATCTGGTGCATAAGTTTTTAAGCGATTGATCAAGGAGTCTCGTTCTGTATTATTAAAACCAATGCCGGGCGCAGGTTGAAGCACATCGCAAACAAAAGGAAGCATGTTATCCTCTTCATTTTCTAATAATTGTTTAAAATTAAAATCTACAGCATTTCGGTCAATATCGGTTACAATAATATCTTTTACTATATCCTGTACCGTTCTTGCAAAGGTTCCATCATTACCCCCAATATCAATAAGTCTTTCAGCTTGTAATGGTTTTACCCAATCTCTTATTAGTTCTTTTTTGGTTTTAAAAGCTCCTTCATCATAATTTGTCTTTGTATAATAATCTCCCCATTCACTTGCCTCTTTCAAATTTAGCTTGCTTATATAATTATATAAACTACTAATTATATTTTCTTGCGATTTTTTAGATAGTTTGGCAATTTTGGTTTCTGCTTTATAATCCTCACTATGCTTATTTTCCATCTTAGCCAACAAGTGAATATTAGGATATAAAACAGAACTTATTTTTGTTCGCTTTGGCAACATAGAAGCGATTAATTTAACCGGGATACCATCTATATAAGAAGATAACATAGCAAACACATCTGTTCCATGGTATTTTGCTAAAATCAAAGGACCAAAAAAGTGAGTGATAAATTGTTTATAGGCTCTCCAAGGAGTTCCATCTTCGTAAAAATCAAAAGAAAGTGTGTCTATAAAAATCGGTTTTCCTTTATGAAAGGTAACATTATAGGCAGATGCATCCTTAAGTATAAAGCCCTTAGACAATGCGAATTTTTGAATTTTAAGGGTAAGTAATGCTGCTTGTTTAAACTGTTCAAAACCCCATTCATAAGGGTTGGTGATAAAAGGAATTTTCTCTGGAGTAATTATAATTTTATCTTCGGAAACTAATGTTTCTTCGTGAGAAATTAAAAGCTTGTTTTTGATAAGAGTTTTGTAAAATCCGCTTTGAGACAATTTATTGTATTGCGGAAAATAGATTGGATGTATCACTCTTCTAAGTGTATCTCCATCATAATACATATGCCCAGAAGGATCCCTAAAAGAAGCTTCGTGTGCTTTACCCGTTTTTGTCATTAGATTCTTCGGTGTCTTCCTCTTCCACATCTATAGAATCAATAGTATCCCCTTCCTTGGTTAATCCTAAAAGTAATTTTATTTTATACATTGCGTTTTTAGAAAAAAGCAATACTCCTGCTGCAACTGCAACAACTGCTTGAACAATCATTGCTCCTAATCCTGGGTCGAAATACAAAAAGTTCATAGATATATTTAAGGTAGTTTTTAATGGTAACAAATTAACTAAAAAACACGCAGATTATTTAGTTTAAATCTTATAAAATAAAAAAGCGTTATTTCACCTAAATTATATTTAAGTAAAATAACGCTTTAATAGGTTTAGTTTAACCTATAATTTATATCTCTTACGATCTACTTCTTTAAGATATACTTTACGTACTCTTAAAAAATTAGGAGTTACTTCAACATACTCATCTTTCTGAATATATTCTAAAGCTTCTTCTAATGAAAACTTGATCGCAGGTACAATTTTAGCTTTATCATCTGCTCCAGATGAACGTACATTACTCATCTTTTTGGTTTTAGTGATATTTACTGTCATATCATCTTGACGCGTATTTTCACCAATTACCTGACCTTCATAAATATCCTCATTTGGATGCACAAAGAAACGTCCACGGTCTTGTAACTTATCTATTGAATAAGGAATTGCTTTCCCTTTTTCCATTGATACCAAACTACCGTTTTGTCTTTCTGGAATACCACCTTTATAAGGTTGGTATTCAAAAAATCTATGGGTCATAATAGCTTCCCCTGCTGTAGCTGTTAATAATTGATTTCTTAAGCCAATGATACCTCTAGATGGAACGATAAACTTACAAATCATTCTTTCGCCCTTGGCTTCCATACTTTGCATTTCTCCTTTACGGATAGTTACCATATCGATAGCTCTACCACTAACGCTTTCTGGTAAATCGATCGTTAATTCTTCCACTGGCTCACATTTTTTACCATCAATTTCTTTGATGATTACTTGTGGTTGTCCAATCTGCAACTCATATCCTTCTCTACGCATAGTTTCAATCAAAACAGAAAGGTGTAATACACCACGACCGAATACCATAAACTTATCTGCACTATTTGTAGGTTCTACACGCAATGCTAAGTTTTTTTCTAATTCACGCTCTAAACGATCTTTAATATGACGAGAAGTAACAAACTTCCCATCTTTTCCGAAAAAAGGAGAATCGTTAATAGTAAATAACATACTCATTGTAGGCTCATCTATTGCAATAGTTGCAAGACCTTCTGGGTTTTCAACATCACATACCGTATCTCCAATTTCGAATCCGTCTATTCCAACTAAAGCACAAATATCTCCAGCTTTTACCTCAGCAACTTTCTTTCTTCCTAAACCTTCAAAGGTTTGTAATTCTTTAATTTTGGCTTTTGTAATACTTCCATCACGTTTAACCAAAGCAATCTGCATATTTTCTTTAAGAGTACCTCTGTGCAATCTTCCAATAGCAACTCTTCCTGTAAATGAAGAATAATCCAAAGATGTAATTAACATTTGAACATTTCCTTCTTTAGCTTCAAAAGATGGAACGTGATCCAGCACCATTTCTAATAAAGGCTCTATGTTTGTAGTCTCATTTTGCCAGTCATCACTCATCCAGTTGTTCTTTGCAGAACCATAAACAGTAGGAAAATCCAACTGCCATTCTTCAGCACCTAATTCGAACATTAAATCGAAAACAGCTTCATGAACTTCTTCTGGAGTACAATTCTCTTTATCTACTTTATTTACAACAACACAAGGCTTTAAACCTAAGTCAATTGCTTTTTGTAATACAAAACGAGTTTGTGGCATTGGCCCTTCAAAAGCATCTACCAACAATAAAACTCCATCTGCCATATTCAATACACGTTCTACTTCACCACCAAAATCGGCGTGACCAGGAGTATCAATAATATTAATTTTTGTGTCTTTATATACAACAGAAACATTCTTTGAAGTAATGGTAATACCTCTTTCACGTTCTAAATCATTATTATCTAAAATTAGATCTCCTTTGTTTTCATTTTCACGAAACAAACTACAGTGATGCATAATTTTATCAACCAAGGTTGTTTTACCGTGATCTACGTGTGCAATAATTGCGATGTTTTTGATTTTCATACTACTATGTTTTTACGAGGGTGCAAAAGTAGTGTTTATTAATGAAAAATCTATCTATTTATATTTTAATGTTTTAATAGACCCCAATTCACTTAAAACTACTATATTTACGATAGCTCCCCCCTAAATATACTTTATGAAAAATATACTACTCCTATTTATTCTAGGGCTGAGCTTTTTTACTGCTACAGCTCAATTTGGACCACAGCAAATAATTACAACTAATTCAAGTTCTGCATTTTCAATTATACCATATGATATAAATCAAGATGAATTTATGGATATTATTTCTGGTTCTTCTAATAAAATTGTTTGGCATCAAAATCAAGATGGACTGGGTGATTTTTCTGAGGAACAAATTATTGTTGAAAACATCCAATCACTTGGGGGTATCATATTATCGGATTTTGATAATGATGGAGATGTAGATATAATCTATAAAGAGTTTCAAAATAAAATTATATGGCTTGAAAACCTAAATGGATTAGGTGATTTTGGTCCTAAACAAATATTAATAGAGAGTCATCCAGATTATAGAGTTAGTAGTTCCGTAGAGGACATGGACAATGATGGTGATAAAGATTTAATAGTTAATTACACTAACACATTTAATAATTATATAGTTTGGTATGAAAACTTAGATGGACAAGGTACTTTAAGTGATGAAATATTGTTAATTGAAAACTTAAAGGAAGCTTATGGCCCAATAATAGTAGATATTGACAACGACGGCAATTTAGACCTGTTAACATCTCACGAAAATAATGGCCCAGCTAAATTGGTTTGGTATAGAAATTTAGGAAATGTAGTTTTTGGACAAGAACAAGAGATATATCAATTTGATTTTTTCCAATCTGATTGGACAAGTATATCTTATATGCAATATGTAAATATAAATTCAGATGAAGATAAAGATATTGTTATTACTGCTCATAACGATGATCTTGGCACTTTTACATATTGGTTAGAAAATCTTGATAACCAAGGTGAATTTAGCTCAATAAATTTAATTTCAAATGTTGTTGGATTTTACCGATTTTATGATTTAAATAATGATGGAGATAATGATTTACTAGGCTTATCAAGTGGTGGAGATAGAATATATTGGAAAGAAAGTGAAAACAGCCAAGGAACATTTAACTCTCAAATCAATATAAGTACCGAGGTAAACTTTCCACGAGATATAAGAGCGTCCGACATTAATGGAAATGGACTATTAGATGTGATTTCTGCCTCATCTGGAGATAATAAAATAGCTTGGTACGAAAACGAAGTACTAGGTTTAGTAGATCAATCAGAAAACCATTTTACACTTTACCCAAACCCTACAGAAGGACAACTTAACATAAATTCTAATCAAGAAATTATTTTAATTGAAGTCTATAATCTAATTGGTCAAAAAATATTAGAAACTAAAACTGAATTTAATATTTCTAATTTTAACTCTGGGATATATTTTGTAAAAATTAAAGATACTAATGGTTTTTCTGAAGTTCATAAAATCATTAAAGAATAAAGCTTTTCGTTATCTTTGCCCAAAATTAATAGGATAATGAACCTCAACCTAATTCCAAAGATAAAACACACACAATCCGATAATTTCTTTTTACTTGCAGGCCCATGTGCTATTGAAGGAAAAGACATGGCAATGCAAATTGCTGAAAAAATTGTGAAAATTACGGACGCCCTAGAAATTCCTTTTATTTTTAAAGGAAGTTTTAAAAAAGCTAATCGTAGTAGAATAGATAGTTTTACAGGAATTGGAGATGAAAAAGCATTACAAATTCTTAAAAAAGTTTCCGAAACTTTTGATGTTCCTACGGTAACCGATATCCATGAAGTAAGCGATGCAGCACTTGCTGCTGAATATGTTGACGTTTTGCAAATCCCAGCTTTTTTGGTTCGACAAACAGACTTGGTAGTTGCAGCTGCAAATACTGGAAAAGTAGTCAACCTAAAAAAGGGACAGTTTATGAGTCCGGAAAGTATGCAACATGCAGTTAAAAAAGTAATAGACTGTGGGAATAATCAAGTTACTATAACCGATAGAGGTACGATGTTTGGTTATCAAGATATGATTGTTGATTACCGTGGCATACCAACGATGCAGCAATTTGCACCTACAATATTAGACATTACACATAGTTTACAACAACCCAATCAAACCAGTGGTGTAACTGGCGGAAGACCAGATATGATTGGCACTTTAGCTCGTGCTGGTGTTGCAGTTGGTGTAGATGGATTGTTTTTAGAAACTCATTTTGATCCTGCAAATGCGAAAAGTGATGGCGCAAACATGCTAGACATTCAATATTTAGAAAAATTGTTGCGTGATTTAGTTGCTATCAGAAAAACAATAAAATCACTTTAATATAAAGGGATTACATTTTTTGTAACTTCAATTAATACTTCATCATCAATTTGTTCAAGCGATTTGTATCGCAATGAAGCCATTTTCTTTCTATTTTCGATTACAAGTAGATCTTGATGAATGCTTATTTGATTTCCTCTAACAAAACATATATCTACAAATTGGTTTTTATGACTCGCATTTAAAAAACAAAAGGGGCGTTTTTTATAATAATAAAATGGGATTTTATATTTATACAATAGTTCTACTTCGGGTATGGTATTTTCAATAATAATTTGAAGATGCAACAACATATTACGATAAGGTTCGGGTTGGTTGAGGATGTAATTTTCTGCAGGATTCACAATTGCTAAAATAAAATATTTATTATAAAATGAAAGGGTTGCTAAAAAATTAACAACCCTTTCAATTCAAATAATCGCTTTTATTAACTCCCCAATTAATTAAGCACTATAAAGGTGCAAAATTGTATAAAGAATTAATTGAGAATTACCCTAAAAAACGATTGGGGTTTTTCCCCTTTTTTACTTAGGATTTTTCTTGAAGCTAAAATTGCTCCAACAAATAATTAATTAAATCTGTTGAAGTTACAATCCCAACTAATTTAGAATCATCTATTACAGGCAGTGCATGAAATTCTTTTTTAGATAAAATTTCTGCAACTTCTTTAATTGAGGTTTCAGAAGTAACACTAACTAAATTTTTTGCCATGACTTGCTCAATAGTAAACATATTATAGACAATAGTATCTACCGTTTCTTCATCTTCATAAACTGCATCTGCAAAACTAATTCGTAAAAGATCGGTATAGCTTAAAATCCCAACAACCGTTTCTTCTTTAATTACAGGAATATGCCTAATTCTATGGGTTTTAAACAACAGTTCGGCTGTACTAAGATCATCTTTATTACTTAGTGTAATTACATCAGTAGTCATTATCTTGGAGATGGAAGTGCTTTTTTTCATAGCCTAATTATTTAAACACATATTTGTCTAGTGAAAATAAAAATAGCAAATAATCTCTAAAATAAATATGATAAATATCACAGAATTATGAGTTAACTAATTATGTATAAATGAAAAATCTTAAAAAATTAATCTTCACTATCTACATATTCCTGTAAATAAGAAAACCTTTCGGTAAGTTTTCCATCATGGGTAGTCATTCTAGCACGATCTAATATTCCATCTTGATCCTTATTAAAAAAAGCGGGGATTACTTGATTAAAAAACATTCGCCCAAACCCTTCACTTGCATCTTTTGGTAATTCGCAAGGCAAATTATCTACAGCCATTACTGCAATAGCTCCTTTTGCATTATAAGCTACTTCTTTTTCAGTTTGAGGATCATAACCATAAAATGGATCAGCAATAGTAGAAGCTCGTAATGTGCTAGCTACAGGACCATCAACATCGCAAGAAATATCGGCAACTAAACTTATTTTAAAACCGGGACGTTTTGCATCTTCTCTAGTAAATAAAAATGGAGCATCATTACCATAAAAATGACCAGCAATAAAAAAGTCACTTACTCTTGCATAAGGCATAAAATTACTTTCATAGCCAGTAGGATCCTCATAAAACTCTCCCTTGTTACCAGCTTTTCCATCTTTGCGGCGGTTATATTCCATAACATCTATAAGACAGTAAACTGGTTCAGAAAAAACGGATGTTAAATAAACAGTATCGCTAACTTCATTAATTTTAAGATGGTCTAAAATCTCTTTTGCTCCTTTAGCTACTTTTCCAGTACCTGATAAAATTATTTTTAAATTTTGAGGCAATGTAATTTTATCTAATTCTAATTTAACCTCTTTAAGGTCGTGTAAGGTTTCCACTTTTGGTAAACTAAAAATCTTATCTCTTAGTCCTAGTGCTCTAAATCCATTATAAGCACCTACCAATCCAGCATATCTACCAAAGCCAATAAGCCTTGCACCATTTTCCTTTACAATAACTTCATGATCATAAAACTCTATTTTTTTCTGAAGAATGGCTTTTAGTAATTCTCTATTATAGGGCTGTTTTTTAATGGTATGACTAAAAAAGAAATATTTTTTGTTTGGTATTAAAGCATCGATTGGCACTTCCTTTACCCCTAAAAACACATCGCAATTTGAAACATCATTAGTAACTTCAATACCAGCTTCAACATACTTTTCATCTTTAAAAAACCGAATGTCGCTATTTTCTACTTTTAATTGAACCTCATTAAATTCTTCAAGGACTTTTTTACATCGATTAGGCGAAAAAACTACTCGGCGATCTGGTGGATTTTTACGCTCTTTAATTAATGCGAATTTTATGGGCATAGCTTATGATTTTTGTGTAAATAAAAGGATAGCAAAGATACATTTAATATTATATCTTTGCCCTCCTCTCTTTAGAGAGAATGTTCTTTGATAATACTTTTAGATATATTTTTAAAAATTATCTAAATTATTGGGGCCGACTGGTTTTGACAGCGGGTCTAATTGTAAGGTAAGCATGTCGAGCGCTGGGATACAGCTCGTAAATATCATATTTCACACTTTTTAAACGGCGAGAATAACTACGCCCTAGCTGCATAATCCGAATTATAGTAGGATAATGCCTCGGCCCGCTAGGCGGGCAAGCAGGAAGTCTCTCAAGAGCCTTGGTTTATGGCAATTGATCTAGAGACTTCGTAAATATAAACCTAGCTAGTATAGTGCTTTGATGTACTTGCGAAACTCAAATTAAAGATAAGCCATGCGTTGGTAGTTTTCAACCGGTAATTGGACGAAAATTTAAATGAAAACTAAACATGAAGAAAGCTTTATAATTGCACGTTTGGACGGGAGTTCGAATCTCCCCGGCTCCACGAACATTCACAACTGTGTTGTGGATGAAAACATAATAAACCCATCAAGTTTACTTGAATGGGTTTTGTTGTTTTAAGACACCTGTCTTTAAAAGACAGGCAATTGTAATTGCAAATCTGGAACATATGAGATCTTTTTAAATAATCTCCCCGGCTCCACAACACTCAAGAAACCGTGCCAATTTTGGCGTGGTTTTTTGTTTTTATGAAGAAATTGAGCTTGCTCACGATTTTGAAGAAAAATAAAAAATATGCAGCCTTTGCTGCGGGGTTTCTTATTTGCAAATTTGAAGCCCTTGGAGATCAGCGAAGATAATCTCCCCGGCTCCACAACACTCAAGAAACCGTGCCAATTTTGGCGTGGTTTTTTGTTTTTATGAAGAAATTGAGCTTGCTCA
>CAJXRD010000024.1 GCA_913058295.1 uncultured Flavobacteriales bacterium
TAGAAGGAGGAGTATAAACACCAACTTCGGCTGCCATTCTATGATGATCTAAAGTGGCAATAGTTTTATAAGAGGAAATGTTTTCCTCTAATAGTTTTACCGCATGATCTACCTGTTGGGAAATAGATTCTTTAACTGGAGCTATAGTAACAACTTCCTTCTTTGTTTTTTCAACACAAGAGGTGATAAAAATGAAACTGAAAATAAGGGCAATTGATTTAATAAAATTCATTGGATATGATTTTAATGATTATTCGCTTGCTGCTTTAAAAGGGTTCCAAGCTTCGTCTACTTCCATTATATTATTTTTTTCAGCATAAGCCAAGTATTGTGCTTTCATGGTTTCGAATTTTTCTGGCATTTCGGTTTCTAATGGAGTCATTTCAGAAGGATCAGCAACTACATTAAACAGATGCCATTCACCATCACCAAACATTCCTTTACGGACTTTCATTACTTTATAGTCCCCTTGCATTAGGTAACCATTTCCAAATAATTCAAAAGCATACCAATCGTTTTCAGTTCTAACAACATCAGATGTTCCCTCTAAAAAAGGTCGAGCTGTAAGTCCAGATGGTGTTGGAATTTCTTTTCCTTTATAGCTTGTTTGTGGATGTTCTACTCCAGCATAATCCAATATAGTCATCGGAAGATCTTTTACAGACATCACCGCATTGGTAATCTGGCCAGAACGATCATTGTTTTCTGAAAATGCTCCAGGAGGAACAATCATCATAGGTACTCGAATACCACCTTCGCCAATAAACCATTTCCACCATTGTAAGCCACCTGTAGCAGCATTTGCCCATGATACACCAATAGTTTGTTCAGATTCTGCAGTACCAATTGCTTCAAAACTTTGATCGAATTGTGTTTCAACCCATTTTGCCATTTCTGGATTTCCAGTTTTAGGATGTGTAGGTTCAAAACCTTCAGGACCATTATCTGTCACATAAATCACTAATGTATTATCTAATTGTCCAGATTCTTTTAAATAGTCTAGAATCTGCCCTGTTCTATTATCTTGGTCTTCTATCATAGCAGCATAGGTTGCCATTACTTTAGCTTGAATCTTCTTTTCATCATCAGATAAACTTTCCCATTTAAAAGTAATGTCATTAAATAAAGGTTCAGTAGCAGTTTCAGTAATCAAACCTTTACTTTTTAAACTTTCATATCTCGCTTTTTTAAGTCCTGCATATCCCAAATCTAAATATTTTTGGTAATGCTTTTCAATCATATCCGCTGGTGCTTGAATAGGAAAATGAGCAGTTGTAAATGCCATATAAGCAAACCAAGGTTTGTTGGCAGCATGTCCTTCTTTAATAAAGTTTAGCATATGTTCGGTGTATAATTCTCCAGAATAAACTCCTTCTGGTCTGTCAAAATGTTCACCATTTAAAGTGAAATGCTCTTTTCTCTTTACATTTAAACCATTTGGATCGCTAAAGTCTGGTGTCATTGCTAAGTCATTCCAATGATTTGAACCTCCTGAAAGTATTCCGAATTCTTTAGTAAAACCCCAAGCTAATGGTCCTTGTCCACCAGCAGCTTCACCACCTAAGTGCCACTTACCAGATTTATAAGTTTCATAACCTGCATCTCCAAGAAGTTGTGCGATGGTTACGGCATTACTGGTTAAATAACCTTCATAACCAGAAACCCCTTTTGTTGGAGGATAGAATGAATAATCAAACGATCCTAAACCAACTTCAATATTGTTACAACCCGTCATTAACATAGATCGTGTTACACTACATACCGGCGAAGCGTGAAAATTTGAAAACCTCACTCCAGCATCTGCTAAACGATTCATATTTGGCGTAGGAATTTCTGAACCAAATGCCCCTAAATCACCAAAAGCGATATCATCTCCTACTAGTAATAATATGTTTGGCCTTTTTTCCTCCGTTGGAGTTGGAACAATTGCTTGTTCCTTTTTAGTTTCATTTGCACAACTTGCAAATAATAATAAAGTTAAGATTGGAATAAATAGCTTTTTCATAGCTTTTTTATTTACTAGATTAGTGATTGCTACAAATATAAAGCTACTGTTCTAGTATTACCCATTTTTTTAATTGAAAAGATTTAACTCGCTATAAATTTTGCTTATAAAAACAGTTGTTGAACCCATTCAGAAATAATATGATCCTTATTTAAATAAAGGAGTGTTACTCCTACAGTATCATATAATCCATGAACTAATACAAGTAATAGTAAGTTATTCCTGTTTTTATTAAATATCATTGCAATACAGAAAGCCCATAAAAATGAAGACACCATTCCAATAGTTCCTTGATAACCGTGAGATACGCCAAAATAGATGGAAGTAATAATTGCTGAAAATAACCAAGCCCTATTGTTATTACCTAATAACTCAGCTAATGCTTTCATATAATAACCACGAAATAAAAACTCTTCGCCAAACGCAGCAAATACCCACACTATGACCATTAAAGCGATATAACCTCCAAGATTACCTCTTACATCATCTAAAGAGGATAAATCATATTCGCCAAGAAATATTTTTAGTATGGGGTCCAGGATTATGTCAAAACCAATAATAAGTAGTACCGTTATTAGCAAACTCTTTAAAACTGTTTTCCAGCTAATTTTTTTTCCAATCCCGAATCTTGACCAATCAAAATTGCTTCCCCATAAAATTAGAAAGGCAATTCCTAGTCCGAAAAAAAAGACGAAATTTCTATCAATAAAACCAAATAGTGGCGCAATTAACATCGTAAGTACGACTATATATGGTTTTGTTAAAAAATTGTAAATTTTAGTTTTCATTTCTGTTGGTTTTTTAAATTGATTTCAGCAAAACTAAATTCAATTTTAAACCTATTAAAGTAATAGTTTTAAACGCATCCTTACAAGGGACACAAATACATTATCGAGGGATAAAGTGATTTCAGGACACTATTAATTAATTAGAATACGCCTATAGGCTTGTTTGTCAAATCTTTTGTGATGAAGTTTTATAGGTAGATGGTTAAAATGTAGTCGATTAAAGAAATCCAGCGTAACCAATTCCAGGTTTATAATTTCCTTTAATATAAAAGTTAAGACCTATAATTTAAATCAGTAGCCCACTTAAGATTCTCAAGATTGAGTAATATAATCCGTATCCAAAAAAGTATTCATTTAAGAATATTTTTATTTTTTCAATTAGTGTAATTTTCTACTTATCGAATTTGGGTATTTAAATGTCTTGTCCTGAAATATTGCTACAGGTTAAAAATGAATTTATACATTTCATTTCAAAGTTTAATTAATCCCAAACAAATTTCCAATTCCCATCTGCTTGTCTTTTCCATACGGTATGAAATACACCTTCCACTACATTTTTATTACCAATGGAGTCTGTTGTTGTGTAAACATACTTGCCATAGGTATATCCCATGTCACCCGATGAAGCTACATCTACAAAATCGGGTTTCCATGTAAGGCTGACTTTTTCTAATTCTGATTTCTTATTTTTATAACTTTCTCTCAAAGAGTCTAAGCCAATAATTAGACTATTGTTTCTTAGTAATACAACATCCTCCGCGGCATAAGTCAAGAAAGCTTTTGGGATTCCTTCCTTTAAAGACATTTCAGCAAATTCTTGTTCTGTATCCACAATTTCACTTTTCCACTTTTCAATTGAATCCTTTTTCATATTTGTATTGCAAGAATAAATTAGAACAGATACCAATAACGTTAACTGTAGTGTTTTCTTCATTCTCATTTTTTAAAGTTGCCAACGTAAATATAAACACACATGTGTGTTTATATTTATTATATATACCACCAATTTTAGTGGTCTTTTTCAATTGTAAAACGAAAGTATTTTTTTCAAAATCTAAGGCAAGGGGAAACAGCCCCTTTATTATTTAAGTTTTTTTGGTAAAACTTATTCCTCTTTTAATCTATTGGTGAAACTTTTTATTAAAATTTCAAAGCTTCCCAAATGTATTTGGTATTGTTCCTTAGATAAAATAGGTTGAACCTCCGTGTTAATCTTTGCTACATAATCCTCCATTCCTGCCAATACCTCTTCTTCTGTTAGCCCCTTGTCTTTATTATTTAATCGAGATATTTTTACGATGTAATAATCAACGTCTCTATAATATTGTTCTTCTTGTTCTTTCGTTAATTCCATGGTGGCAACCCTTTCATGAAACCACATCTGAATATTGTCTCGTTCTGTAGAGGTGTAAATTTGTACTTTGTTTGCTGCATTTTCTTTTTCTGCTGGAGTCATCTTGTGTTGTGCAGTCATTTGATTAAAAAATACAAGACAAAGAAGTATGCTAATAGTTTTAATGGTTTTCATTTTTATAGAATTTAAGTTTGTTGAAGAATGTATAAATAACCTAGAAATTGAATAGGCTATTTTAATTCCTTTTATAAATCAAAGGTATAAGAATGTCGATTAGAAAGCAAACGAATACAGAGGGCTAAAAACCTAATATATTTATTATATAAAATTTAATTAAAAGAGTTTAGCAAACTGTTTTTTTAGTTTATTTTTGCGGATGCAAAACAACGTCCTTATTTTAGATTTTGGTTCACAGTACACACAGCTTATCGCTAGGCGTGTAAGAGAGTTGAATATTTACTGTGAAATCCATCCTTACAACAAAATTCCAGAAGATTTAGAAAGTTTTAAAGCGGTAATATTATCGGGAAGTCCATTTTCGGTACGTGCCGAAGATGCTCCGCATCCAGACCTTTCAAAAATAAAAGGGCACAAGCCACTTTTAGGGGTTTGTTACGGTGCGCAATACTTAGCTCATTTTAATGGGGGAAGTGTAGAGCCGTCTAATATTCGAGAATACGGTCGTGCTAATTTAACAACCATTTACGATCATCAAGGATTGTTTGCTTCTATTTCTGAAGACACTCAGGTATGGATGAGTCATAGCGATACTATAGCAACACTTCCTGAAAAAGCAACCCGTTTGGCAAGTACCAACGATGTTGCAAACGCAGCATACAGAATTGAAGGAGAAGAAACCTATGCCATACAATTTCATCCAGAGGTATATCATACCAAGGATGGGAAACAATTACTAGAAAATTTTTTAGTACATATTGCTGAGGTAAAACAAGACTGGACACCTGCTGCATTTGTTGATACTACCGTTACCGAATTAAAAGAAAAAATTGGAAAGGATAAAGTAGTATTGGGATTAAGTGGTGGAGTAGATTCTACTGTTGCTGCAGTCTTATTGCATAAAGCTATTGGAGAGAAGCTATATTGCATCTTTGTAAATAATGGTTTACTTCGAAAGAATGAATTCCAAAGCGTATTAGATCAATACGAACACATGGGCTTAAATGTAAAAGGAGTAGATGCTTCGGAACGTTTTTTAGAAGCTTTAAAAGGAATAAGTGATCCAGAGTTAAAACGAAAAGCTATAGGTAGAGTTTTTATAGAAGTTTTTGACGATGAAGCAAATTTGGTACAAGATGTGCATTGGTTAGCACAAGGAACTATTTATCCAGATGTTATTGAATCTGTTTCTGCTACAGGAGGTCCTTCAGCAACCATTAAATCGCATCATAATGTTGGTGGATTGCCAGATTTTATGAAATTAAAAGTGGTAGAACCTTTACGTATGATTTTTAAAGATGAGGTTCGTAGAGTGGGAAAAGAAATGGGTATTGATGCAGAATTGTTAGGAAGGCATCCATTTCCAGGTCCAGGTTTAGGTATACGAATCTTAGGAGATATAACTGCTGAAAAAGTTAGAATCTTACAAGAGGTAGATGCTATATTTATTGAAGGATTAAAAAAGTGGGATTTATATAATAAAGTTTGGCAAGCAGGAGCGATGTTGCTGCCTGTTAACAGCGTTGGTGTCATGGGGGATGAACGTACTTATGAAAAAGTAGTAGCTTTACGTGCGGTAGAATCTACCGATGGAATGACTGCAGACTGGGTAGACTTGCCATATAAATTCCTACAAGAAACGTCCAATCATATAATAAACAGAGTAAAAGGCGTTAATAGAGTAGTGTACGATATTAGTTCGAAACCGCCAGCGACTATCGAATGGGAATAATGGAATGTCGAATTAAGAACATTTAATACCAAATTGGATAATTAATAAATTTATACTTTGAATAAAACAACATATTTAGCATTCATACTATTCTTAATCGTTGGATTTACAGCAATTGCACAAGAGAAATTTGTAAGTCATACGGTTCAAAAAGGAGAGACGGTCTACAGTATTGCTAAGCAATATGGAATTCATGAAAATGTAATTTACCGTTTGAATCCTGATGTTAAAAATGGAATGAAAACAGCATCGGTTTTAATACTTCCAATTACTGGAAATAATACCGCTAATAATCCTGTAATTGAAATTAGAAAACACAAAGTAAAAAGAAAAGAAACGCTAAGTAGTATTTCTCAATTGTACAATGTGACTGAAGAAGATCTTAAAAAGTACAACAAGCAATTGTATGCAACAGGGCTTAAGAAAAAGGATGTTCTTAGGATTCCAGTAGGAATATATGCGCCAACAAATAAGACCATAACCAATTCTGAAATTAAAGAAGATACTACCCAAACTAGAATCCATACCGTAATTCCTAAGGAAACTAAATATGGTATCGCTAGAAAATATGGGATTACTATTGTAGAGCTAGAGAAGATGAATTTAGAGATGGGAGAGAACCTGCAAATAGGAGCAGAGTTGATTGTTCCAAATATTGTGGTTGCTGAAGACTCTACTATTGAAGATGAGAATTTTGAATATTATGAAGTGCAAACCAAAGAAGGGTTTTTTAGATTGAAAGTGAAATTAGGTCTTACTGAAGAAGAAATAATAGCCTTAAATCCCTATGCAAAAGATGGTTTAAAAGATGGGATGATTCTTAAAATCCCTAATGCTGAAAACTCCTTAGACTCTAAGGATTATGAAGCAGTGAATTTGGAAAACTATATTGTAAATACTAAAAAGAAGAATTTGGCAATAATGTTGCCTTTTAAATTGAACCGAATAGATATCGATTCTTTAAATGTAAATAAAGATTTATTAAAATCGGATGCAACCTTAAGAGCAGCTATCGATTTTTATAGTGGAGTTTTAATGGCTGCGGAATTTGCAAAGGACAAAGGGATATCTACACATCTAGATGTTTACGATACCGAAGGCATTGCTTCAAAAGTTTCTTCGATAATTGATAACAATAATTTTTCAGAAGTAGATGCCGTAATAGGCCCCTTATTAAGTAAAAATATAGAGCGTGCAGCATCCAAGTTAGAAGGGCGACAGATTCCTGTTTTTTCCCCTTTAAGCAAATCAAAAATTAAAGAATCTTCAAATTTATATCAAACCCTAGCACCAACCGAATTGATGCAAAAAGCAATGTTAGATTATATTGTGAAAAATGTGGAGGGTAGAAAGATTCTTATTATTTCAGGAAATAAATGGACCAAAGAAAAAGGAGATTTAGTAGCAGCCTTACCACAAGCAATTACTGTTTCCCCAAAGGAAGGTAATTATTTTAAGGTTGATGAAATAGACAGTAAAATAGATAAGGTTTTAGAAAATTGGGTGATCATCTCTTCAGATAACCCTATACTGGTAAGCAATGTTGTTGGTCTTTTAAATGGATTGCCAGAAAAGATATTAGACGAGGAAGGTGTTGAACTTGGAGAAAATAAAATTAGATTATTTACGCTAGATAAAAACAAAGCCTACGATTATAACGATGTTTCTAATCTGCATTTGGCCAATTTGGATTTTACATATCCTTCGGTAAGTAAGCATTATGTGTATGATGAAATTAACCCGTTTTTGGTAAGCTATAAAAATAAACATGGGGTGTTTCCTAACAATTATGCAATTAGAGGATTTGATGTTACCTACGATGTACTTCTAAGATTAGCAAGTGCCGAAAGTATTTATGATGCCTCTAGTAGTGATATAAAAACAGAATATATTGAAAACAAATTTCAATATACATTCAAGCCACTTTCTGGATATAGTAATAATGCATTTTACATTATAAAATATACCAGTGAATTAAAATTAGAAGTGGTAGAATAAACACGGTCTTCAATAAAAATTATTTTTTTACGTTTGGAATATTATGAAGTTTTTATCCATTTTAATTTTTGTGATTTCCCTAATATCGCCTTCAGTTATTGAAGAGGAAAAGATTGTTTGGAGTGAGGATTACAGATTAAGCTGGTCAGACTTTAAAGCACCAGCTAGACAAGGTATAAGTTATGTAGCGAGTACCAGTTCGGGGATGTCCTTTTCTTCTTCTTTTGCAGATAATAAAGGAGAAATAGAAATAAAGGCTACTGTCCTATGCAATTTTTACCCCGAAAAATCTTGGGTGAATCCAGCAGAAGCTTCCGATTATATTTTGGGCCATGAACAAGCGCATTTTGATATCTCAGAAATTCATGCACGTATTCTTCGGAAGAAAATATCGGAAACTACTTTTTCAGCAAATGGAAAAAAAGAAATCACCAACCTGTATTATGGCATAGAAAAAGAGCGAGTAGCAATGCAAAAACTATTCGATAAGGAGTCGGACCATTCCAAAATAAAGGAGAAAGAACTGGAATGGGAAGCATATATTAAAAAGCAATTAGAAGATTACAATGACTGGAAATAATTTTAATCCCAATCACCTAATAGAGCTTGCAAATTATAAAATGCCCTTTGGTAAATACAAAGGCTATTATTTAGTAAATATTCCAGAATACTATTATGTTTGGTACAAACGAAAAGGATTTCCAGATGGGAAATTAGGTCGTATGATGCAAGAAATGGATGAGATAATAATTAATGGTTTGGAGGATTTAATCAGGAAATTGATTAAAAGATAAAAACATTATTTATTTATATCCTTCCCCAATAAATCCTTACATTTGCATCCCGTATAATTATCGTAAATGAGCACTACAAAGTATATATTCGTAACGGGCGGAGTATCATCTTCATTAGGAAAAGGAATTATTGCAGCATCTTTAGCTAAACTACTGCAAGCTAGAGGGTATCGCGTAACCATTCAGAAGTTAGATCCCTATATAAACATAGATCCAGGAACCTTAAATCCATACGAACATGGCGAATGTTATGTTACCCAAGATGGAGCAGAAACAGACTTAGATTTGGGACATTACGAACGTTTTTTAAACGTTGCTACCTCTCAGGCAAATAATGTTACTACGGGTCGTATTTACCAAAGTGTTATTCAAAAAGAACGTAGAGGTGAATTTCTAGGAAAAACAGTACAAGTTGTTCCTCATATCACCAACGAGATAAAAAGCAGAATACAAAAGCTTGGTAAAACAGGCGATTACGATATTGTGATTACTGAGATTGGAGGAACTGTAGGAGATATAGAGTCCTTGCCTTATATAGAAGCAGTACGACAATTAAAATGGGAGTTAGGAGATGACAATGCTTTGGTAATTCATCTTACCTTAATTCCGTTTCTAAAGGCTGCGGGAGAACTAAAAACCAAACCAACTCAGCATTCTGTTAAGACATTAATGGAAAGTGGTGTAAATGCAGATATTTTGGTGTGTAGAACAGAGCATCATATCTCCATGGATATTAGAAGAAAACTGGCTTTGTTTTGTAATGTAAAACAAGAAGCGGTAATTGAGTCTATAGATGCATCTACAATTTACGATGTTCCTAATTTAATGTTGGCGGAAGGATTGGATACCATCACCTTAAGCAAGTTAAAATTATCGGATGCTACTCCTCCAAATTTAGAGCATTGGAATGGTTTTATAAAGCGTCTTAAAAACCCAAAAAGCGAAGTGCAAATTGGATTGATAGGAAAATATGTAGAACTTCAAGATTCTTATAAATCCATATTGGAATCTTTGATTCATGCGGGAGCTGAAAATGAAGTAAAAGTAAAAGTGATTTCCATTCATTCGGAACATATAGATAAAACGAATATAGCTGAAAGCCTTAAAGGACTTCACGGAATTATAGTTGCACCAGGTTTTGGAGAGCGTGGTGTAGAAGGAAAGATAGAAGCGGTACGTTATGCACGTGAAAACGAATTGCCTTATTTTGGTATTTGTTTGGGAATGCAAATGGCAGTGATTGAATATGCCCGTAATGTGCTAAATCTTGAAGGAGCAAATTCTTCTGAAATGAATGCCGACACTCCTTATTCAGTGATTGATTTAATGGATGAACAAAAAAGCATTACCAATAAAGGTGGGACCATGCGTTTGGGAGCTTGGAAATGTAATTTAAAAAAGAATAGTATTGTTGAACAGGTTTATAACTCTGAAACGATTGAGGAACGACATAGACACAGATACGAATACAACGATGAATATCGAGATCAATTTGAAGCTGCAGGATTAATTGCTACGGGTACTAATCCAGACACAGGATTGGTAGAGATAATTGAAATACCTACGCACCCTTGGTTTGTAGGTGTACAATACCACCCAGAATATAAAAGTACCGTTGCTAATCCACACCCACTATTTGTGGCCTTTGTAAAAGCTGCTTTGGATCACTCAGAAAATGAATAATCCGACAATTTGGCGATTTTAGGAAAAAGGTGAGATATTTGCCAAATGTTTAAAGATTATAACAAAAAAAAAGCACTGATATTAATTCAGTAAAATATATGGAAGAAAAGAAATTTGATGTCAATACAATTGTAGGGTTTTTATTAATAGGAGGGATCCTATTATTTATGATGTGGCAAAATGCCCCAACCCAAGAAGAAATTGATGCTGAGAATGCAGAAAAAGCAAAACTTGAAAAAATAACTGAAGAGAATAATGCTGTAGAAGATAAAAGTAATCAAGACATTTCTCTTACGGAAGCTACTACAGAACTTTCTTTTGCTAAACAAGGAGATTCATTAGGTTTAGAAAAACTACAAAATAGATTGGGTTCTTTTGCCTACTCTGGGACTTTACCTTCAGCTACAGATGCAACTACCGTAATTGAAAATGAAGTTTTAAAACTTACCATAAGCAATAAAGGTGGGTATATTGTAGAAGCAAAACTAAAGCAACATACCATATACACAGGGGAGTTTGTTTATTTAATTAAAGACGGAAATTCTTCTTTAAATCTTCAGTTTACTTCAGAAAATAGAACTTTAAATTCACAGGAACTTTTCTTTGAGCCTACTTTATCTAATAACGGTAATAACCAAGTTCTTTCCATGAAGTTAAAGACTTCTGCAAATAACTATATCGAATATCGATACGAACTATTACCAAACGATTATATGCTTGGGTTCAGTGTTAAAACAGAAGGATTAGACAATGTAATCAACACTACACAGCCTATCTATTTAGATTGGAATTTTGTGGGATATCGTCACGCAAAAAGTATTAGCTACGAAAACAGATATTCTCGTCTAACCTATGAATATGAAAATGGAGAGAAGCATAGTAAATTATCTCCGGCTAGTGACGATGATGAATTGGAGAAAGATGTAACCTGGATGAATTTCCGTCAGCATTTCTTTAGTTCTATGTTATTAACCGATACAGCTTTTAAAGAAGTGGCATTGCGTTCTATAGATTTGGTAAAAGATGAAGAAATAGATACGGTTTACACAAAAAAATATGGTGCTAAAATGTTATTGGAGCCAAAATCTGGTGGGCTATCTTATGATATGAATATGTATTATGGACCTACAGACTATAAAGTTTTTAAATCTTACGATCGTAATCTTGATGAAGCTATGCCTTTAGGTTGGGGCTTATTTGGATGGATAAATAAATTTATTGTAATTCCATTATTTGGATTCTTAAGTGGCTTCTTGCCTGCGGGAATTGCAATTATTATGCTAACCGTTTTAATCAAGTTAGCGATGTCTCCTGTGCAATATAAGCAGTATTTATCTCAAGCAAAATTGAAGGTTTTAAAACCTGAATTGGATGAGATCAAGAAGAAGTTTGAAGGAAACAAAATGAAGATCCAACAAGAGACAATGAAACTGCAAAATATCGCAGGAGCGAGTCCGTTAAAAGGATGTTTGCCAGCTATATTGCAAATTCCAGTCTTTTATGCCTTGTTTACATTTTTCCCTACTGCTTTTGATTTAAGGCAAAAGAGCTTCTTATGGGCAGACGATTTATCCAGTTTTGATACTATAGCTGAATTGCCTTTTTATATTCCATTTTATGGAGACCACGTAAGTTTGTTTCCAATATTAGCATCTATTGCTATCTTTATTTATATGATGATGACTACTGGTCAAACAATGCAACAACAACAGCAGCCAGGGATGCCTAATATGAAGTTTATTATGTACCTATCGCCATTAATGATGTTGGTATTCTTTAATAATTATGCGAGTGGTTTATCCTTATATTATTTTGTATCTAATTTAATCACCATTGGAATTATGTTAGTGATTAAGAATTTTATAATAGATGAAGATAAGATTCATGCGAAGATCCAAGTGAATAAGAAAACGCCTAAGAAACAAAATAAATTTCAGCGTAAAATGTCTGAGATGATGGAGCAAGCTGAAGAACAAAAAAAGAAAAGTAAAAAATAATTAAAAAACTCCCGAAAGGGAGTTTTTTGTATAAACAATATCTAATGAAATACGTAATAATCATTTTAGCTTGTTGCACTATTTTATCTTGTCAAGATTCAAATAAGGTTTCAGAACCCAATAAAGTTGGATATAATGGAGCTTTAAAAAACTTCATGCATGATGCAGATGTTTCTGCAAAAGTAGATTTAAAGGATTTTAAAGATACTCCTAACTTTTATGCAATAGGTGCATTGGAGGGTTTAAAAGGAGAGATTCAAATTTTTAATAGCGAACCATTTATTACATCTGTAAAAGGGAACTCTTTAAAGTTTGATAAAACTTTTACTAAAAAAGCTTCTCTATTGGTATATGCTTCTGTTGAGGAATGGGAAAGTATTTTGATCCCAAAGAATATTATAAGTTACGAACATCTAGAAAACTATATTGAGAAAGTTGCAGATGAAAAAGGGATCAATACAAATGAGCCTTTTCCTTTTCTGTTGGAAGGCCTTATTGGTAATTTTGATTGGCATGTAATTAACTGGAAAGATGGAGATACCATACATTCTCATCAAAAGCATAAATCTGTAGGAATGCGTGGTTCTATGAATAATAGAAATGTGGAAATGCTAGGATTCTATTCTATTGCACATCAGTCTATTTTCACACATTCTGAAACTAATATGCATATTCATGTAAAAACTGCAGGAAATGGTGTAGCAGGACACGTAGATGGATTGATATTGGAAAACGGAATGACTTTAAAACTTCCTAAAACAAAATAATTCTATTTTCTAATTCTTGGATTGAAGGCTGAAAAATTTCAGCAAATAAATTGCTCTAATTGCTAATGCAAGTAGTAATGGAATTAGTCCATATGCAAATATTTGTACACCAGTAATCCAATGAATACAAAGTAAGGCTAGTAATAGGATTTGAAAAAATACATATTTTCGGATCCAACTTTTCGGATTCTTCTTAGAAATTTCAAAAACAAAAAGTAAGGATAATGGAAAAGCCCATAATAAATTATAGTTCGCTGCTGTAGTAGAATGGTCTGTTGCTAACCAAAGTAGTAATAAAAGAACTCCTATTATTCCTGTTGTAAAAAACAATATCCCATCTAAATAACGACTTCTAGTTCCTTTTTTAAAGTCATTATATGTAATTATTATGATTAATAATCCTAAAATGCAAAAAGTAAATAAAGGGCTTAATAAGAAGTTAGAGCTAGTTTTATTTTTAGTGCTCTCATAAATAGCATTTGTTTTTTTCACTAAATCATGTGATGATTTCCCTGCTGTGATACTTGCATTTGCAGCAGCTTCAAAAACATATTGTGGTAAAAACTGATATTGCCAAGTAGTAGCATTTCTATCTACAACGGCACCAATTGCGACATCCATTCCAAAGCTTCCCCAGCTATTCCAATAGACATTTTTCTGAATTAATTCTCTAAAAGTATACTCTTCCGTAATATGATCGTCACTAAAAACTAAATCATCTCCGAGAACATTTACCATTACATCACTGATTCTAGTAGCGCAATTGTCAAATAAAAAATCGTATTTATAATCTTTGTTTTCTGGCTTTGCATTGTTTAAAAGAAAGTCGAACATCGCTTGTTTTTCAGAAGGACTAACATTTAATACTTGCTCTTTTATCCAACGGTTCTGTCTTACATAATAATTATAAAAAGGCTTATAATTATTAAAAGCTAGTTGGTACATTAATTTTCCTTGCGCAAACTTTAGGTAAAAATTTGGAGTGTCAAAATCATAGGTTCCATAGTTATATACAACATCTATATTTTGAGTTGGGTCTTTAACTCTAAATGCATTATGACCAAAACTATCGTATAATTGTTGCCCTGGACCAATGGTAAGGATGCTTATTTCGGCATTTTCAGAGAGTGTGATTTTTTGCGCATAAAGAGAAATACTTGTAGAAAATAATACTAAAATTAGGAATAGTTTTTTCATATGAAAAAAAAGTCTTTAAGGTTCTATTTATCTAAATAGACTCCAATCTATAGTAACAGAAAAAACATTAGAATACAAAGCTGCACTTTGATCGCCAATATCGGTTAATGCATAATCTACTTGAATTCCTTTATACTTAAACCCAACACCTATATTAGGTTGGAAACCTATGGAATCGCTACCGTCTAATTGGGTGACGTTTTGAAAATTACCAACTCCAGCTCTCACAAAAACCATATCTATAAAACCAAATTCAAGCCCTAGTGCTGGTGTAATACTCGTAAAGGAATTGGAGATGATATCGTTGGTTTGAGCAAATCGGAAATTAAAATCTATTTCAGCAAGTAATGAATAATCATAGTGGAAAATAAATTGCCTTGCCATTCCCATATGCAATTTTGGAATTGTAATTTCTGTAGATTCCGGTAAATCTTGATTTTGGCCTTCTATCGCACCTTGAATTTCAGCAAATTTATCTTCATCTATCGCCCAAGCATTAAAAGTGGTAGTAATATCTCTAACCATTATGCCAAATTTCCAATCATTTTTTTCAAACTGAATACCAAGATCTAGTCCAAAACCCCAAGAAGAAGCAAAGTCTCCAATAATACGACGAATCACTTTTAGGTTTACCCCATAATTTAATCCATCTAAAGGTAATTTTCTAGCATAAGAAAAAGTAAAACCATAATCGGCAGTAGAAAATAAACTGATACGAGTATAATCTATATTCCCTTCATCATCGATTAATTGGGTTGTATTTAAAATATCATCTACCCCAAACCTAATCATAGAAAGAGCAACAACACTTCTGTCGTCCAAAGGTTTTGCAAAAGCAACATAATCATAATTTGCAATATTGGCAAAATAGGAAGAGTGCATTAACGAGATTTGGTTGTCTTCTAAGGCAACTAATCCTGCAGGGTTCCAATAGCCTGAATTAACATTACTAGTAGAAGCTACAACAGCATTAGCCATACCAAATGCAGCAGCGTCAACACCAATATTCATAAACTCATTAGAATATTTTCTAACCGTTTGGGAATTTGAAACTATTGACACCAATAATAAAACAATAAATAATCTCTTTTTCAAGCTTTAATAATTTGGGCAAATATCTTACTATTTTACAGAATAATAAACTATAAAATCAATCACATATTGTTATAGACGAAAATACTTTTCTATTTTTACAAAATTAAATGAAACAATGCATCAATGCAAGAATGGATTAATGTTTGAAAGAGTTAATGAATAATTAAATCTTGATAAATAAAACAAGAGATAGATGACTGACAAAGAGGTTTTTGTTGAAGGAATGAAAAAAAGAACAAAGAAATTTGCAGTAGATGTGATTCTCTTTTGCAATTCATTGAAGAATAATAAGGCCTCCTCTGTGATTACATATCAATTAGTGAAGTCAGCAACATCATTAGCAGCAAACTATAGAGCTGCTTGTATAGCACGATCTAAAAAAGAATTTTCAGTAAAATATGTGTTGTTGTTGAAGAAGCAGATGAATCTGAATTCTGGTTAGAAATAATTGATGACCTTCATTTAACTATAGAAATAACAGAATTAGAAAGATTGTTAAATGAATCATTAGAAATAATTAAAATTAAGTCTAAGGCTAAAAGTTTAAGCTTTAATTAGCACTTTACTAAAATACCGCATTATATCATTAACTCATTATAAAATAACCATGAAAAAACATATTCCTAATATCATTACTTCACTAAATTTAATTTGTGGTTGTATTGCTATATTATTTGCAGTAAATGGAGATTTGATCGCTGCATCCTTCTTTGTTCTTACGGGACTATTTTTCGACTTTTTTGACGGCCTTGCAGCACGCTTACTTCGCGTGCAAAATGAGGTTGGAGTTCAATTAGATTCCTTAGCAGATATGGTAACCTTTGGTGTGGTGCCAGGAATTATTATGTTTCAATTATTAAACAAATCTATAACGAATCAGGTTTTAGAAACAAGGTTTGAAGTTTCTGAAGCAATGCTTTGGTTTGGTGATAATATGAGTTTTATACCTTTTATTGGCTTTGTCATTGTAATAGCTTCGGCATATCGCTTGGCAAAGTTTAATGTAGATACTAGACAAACTTCTAGTTTTATAGGACTTCCAACACCAGCCAATACATTATTGATTATAAGTTTACCTCTTATTTATGAATTCCAATACATGGAATTTATGGATGCTATACTGTTTAATAAATGGTTTTTAATAGGAGTAACGATTTTTAGTTCCTTGATGTTAAATGCAGAACTACCTCTTTTTGCATTAAAGTTTAAGACTTGGGATTTTATAACTAATAAAATCCGTTATGTGTTTTTAGGACTTAGTTTAGTCGCAATTATACTTTTAAAGTTTATTGCAATACCAATTATTATAGGCTTGTATGTTTTACTTTCTTTATTTAAGAAAGAGTAATAAAAAAAGTTGTGCATAATTTAATTACGCACAGCTTTTTTTATAATCGTTTTGGTATGTGGAGGATTATTGTTTTTCTAAAACCTCTACTTTAAATAGTTTATCCCAATTTTTACCTGTTATATATAAAATGTTAGGCTCTCCTTTATATGCAATACCGTTTAATACATCTAAGTCTTTATGTTGTGTTACGTTAGATTTTAAACTGGTAAAGTCTATTACACCTTCTACTGCTCCATTACTTGGATTTACAATTGCAACAGCATCCTTTTGGTAAATGTTAGCATAGATTTTGTCTTCAACCCATTCTAATTCATTTACACTTTTTATCTTACTGGTATTGGTATAGATTTCAATATAATCAATCTCACCAAGTGTATTTGGATTTAATTCCCATATTTTTTGTGTGCCATCACTTTTATAGATGGAAGTGCCATTATTACACATTCCCCATCCTTCTTTACTTTTACCATAAACAAAAGACCCAGTTTTTTCCATAGTCTCAAGGTCATAAATAAACCCTGTTCTTTGTTTCCAAGTTAGTTGGTAAATTTTATCATTTAGAATGGTAAGGCCTTCTCCAAAGTAAGAATCAGATAAGTCAACCATATTTAAAACTTCTCCTGTTTCAAAATTCGTTTTTCTTAAAGATGATTTTTTGTATTGTCCTGTGCTTTCATATAATGTACCAGCATTAAACTCCAAGCCTTGAGTATATGCATCTATATCGTGAGGATATTCCTCTATAATTTTATATGTATATAACTTAGGTGTAATTGATGAGAGAATGGTAACTTTAATAGAAACATCGTATTCGTTTTTATCAGAATATACTTTAGCATGTAAAGAACGTACTCCAAGTTTTTGATTTGCTAATAATACATTAGTTTCATCTAGAGAATTAGAAGAACTAATTCTATCTGTATTTAAAAAGTAAATAACAGAATCTATTTCCCTGTTTTTTTTGTTAATAACAGAAATTGTAAAGGAATCGTTAGTGGTATATGTTTTTTTTACATCTTTTATTGCAATCTCGAATAGGTCTGTGCTAGACTCTTTTTTTTCATCACAGCCTTGGTAAAAAACGACTACTGTGGTAAGTAATAATAACTTATATAATTTCATTTTCTAATTTTAATTTGCGGCAAGATATTTATTATTAATTAACTAAAATAATTCTTAAAGTATTTATATGAAAACATTGTGAAAATTGTAAAATGAAGTATCTTTGCAGCGGCAAGTCCTACACAACTAGCTCCTGTTGAATCCCCCAGGGTGGGAACGCAGCAAGGGTAGACGGTCGTAGCAGTGTGATGTAGGTAGCTTGCCATTTTTTATGCGCTTTATTTAAGTAATTATGAAGTCTTTTTTCACTACAATTTGGATTATTAACTACGTAGCCGCATCTTTGCGTTTGTAATTTACAAATATGTCTAAAGTTGTTTTAATTACAGGTGGCTCTTCAGGAATTGGTAAGGCTATTGGTGAATACTTAACCAATAAAGGTTTTACAGTTTATGGAACCAGTAGAAACCCTGAAAAATACCAAGAAAAATTTCCTTTTTCACTTCTGAAAATGGAAGTAACCCAAATGGATTCTATTACTGAAGCAGTTTCAGAAATTATTGAAAAAGAGAACCGTCTGGATGTTATTATAAATAATGCCGGAATAGGAATCACTGGACCGATTGAAGAAACTCCCGATTCTGAAATAAAAAATGCATTTAATGTAAATGTTCATGGCCCCATTAATGTAATAAAAGCCGGGATACCACAAATGAGAAAGCAGGGTAGTGGTCTTATTATTAATATCACCTCTATTGCAGGGTATATGGGCTTGCCATATCGCGGTATTTATTCTGCAACCAAAGCAGCATTAGAAATTACTGCAGAAGCTTTTAGAATGGAGATTCAGCAATTTGGTATTAGAATGACCAATATCGCACCAGGTGATTTTGCTACAAACATTGCTGCAGGAAGATTTCATGCTCCAGTATTAGAAAATTCTCCCTACAAAGAAGTGTATGGTAGAACCTTGAAAATGATGAATGAGCATGTGGATAATGGAGAGGACCCTAAGAAATTAGCTCAAGATGTTTATCAAATTATCAATGAGAAGAAGCCAAAAGTTCGTTATAAAGCAGGTTCATTGATTCAAAAATTCTCCATTGTTTTAAAAAGAATACTTCCTAGTAAGATGTATGAGAAAATGTTGATGAAACATTTTAAAATTTAAAATTAAATCTCTTTTTTTATTTTCTCAATAAATACTGGTAACTTTTTTAAGTAATTGTTTCACCGTTTTTTATACTTATGTATTTTAGCCGAAAATAATTCCAATATTATCTTAACATAATCCATAACCTATGAAATTTTTTATCGATACTGCAAACCTAGATCAAATTCGCGAAGCTCAAAACTTAGGTGTATTAGATGGCGTAACTACCAATCCCTCTTTAATGGCAAAAGAAGGTATAACAGGAAGAAAAAATATTTTGCAACACTATATTGATATTTGTGATATAGTAGATGGTGATGTTTCTGCAGAGGTTATTGCTGTAGATTTTGAAGGTATGGTTAATGAAGGGGAAGAGTTAGCTGCATTACATTCGCAGATTGTGGTAAAACTTCCAATGATAAAGGAAGGTATAAAAGCAGCAAAGTATTTTAGTGATAAAGGAATTAGAACAAATGTAACTTTGGTTTTTTCTGCTGGTCAAGCATTATTAGCTGCTAAAGCTGGAGCAACTTATGTGTCTCCATTTATTGGAAGACTAGATGATATTTCTACAGATGGCTTAGGTCTTATTGCAGAAATTCGTCAAATCTATGATAATTATGGATATGAAACTCAAATTCTAGCCGCTTCTGTTAGACATACCATGCATGTGATAGATTGTGCTAAAATTGGTGCAGATGTTATGACAGGTCCTTTATCGTCTATTGAAGGCTTATTAAAACACCCACTTACCGATATAGGTTTGGCTAAATTTTTAGAAGATTATAAAAAGGGTAATTAATTATTGGTTTAAGTATCCTAACAAGATTCCTTCAATATTTTTATTGAATAAATTAGCGCTACCATTAATTATTTTAGCATTTTCATCTACTATAATGGTTTTATTCATAGAGTAAATTACCAGAGTTTTTTCGGCTTTAGAAATATCTTCAAATTGATATTCTTTGCCTTTATTATAGCCCTTTTTAGTTACCATATGAATCCAATTGTTATAGTTTGAATCTGTGTTTATACCTATAAAATCATATTCGGGAAATTTAGAATTCAATTCTTTTACCCTATAATGAATATTTTCATGGTGTTTGTCTGAATCCCCAGACCATAAGTAAAAAACCGTAGGGTTATTTATCACCCCATGAATAGATTTTAGGGTGTTTTCTGCAGTTATTATAGATAGGTTTGGTATCTCGTTTCCAGGAGTTAACTTCATGGAAGCTTCAGCAATCTCTGTTATTTTCTTTATATGCTTTTCATTTGTATTAGTTTCTTGAAAAAGCGCAAGCATTTTTGTTTGATTTTCCTTGCTATTACAATTTAATAAATAACTCCCAGCAATATATCTTACCATACTATTTTTTAGATCTGTATTGGTAATGGTGCTATCTATAATTTTGAGTTTGGTATAACTATGTGTAAATGAATTTTTATTATAAAAATTATTTTCTTTATTTTCCTCTAAAGCTCTATTGTCGAAATAGCGATATAAAAACCGGGTGTAAGGAAAGTAAGAGCGTAATGTTTCACTTCCAAAATCTACATTCTTTCTGTAATTATAAAAACTCTCTGGGATTTCTATATAATTTTCCTGTTCTTTTTTGCTGTTATTGGCTGTGATGTAAATCTCTTTTTTTGAATAATAATCATAATTAATACTAGCTTCAGCAACTTCTTTAAATTCAGTATTAGGTTCGTGCTTTATCACATAACCATTATAAATTCCAAGCCTTATATTTTTAAGAGAATCTAGAGCTTTTTCAAATTCTAGAGGAGCTAATCTATATAGTTGAGGCATTAATTCAATTTCAGCTTCATTATGAAGAAACATTTCTATTAAAAAATTATTTCTTTCCGCACCTTTTCCAGTATAAGATAAGGACTCGTCAAAATCTATAGTGTTAACCCGAAGCATTAAGCTGTCTTTGGGTTCTAAATAAAATACTTGAAACTCTTTATGGCTAAAAGAATATAATCCCGCTTTAAGATTTTCAGCTTCATAAATAAAGGAGTTGTCTTTATTTAATTTTATGCTATCGATGATATGATCTCCTTGGTAAAAAAGGACAAAATCCTCTAGAGGATTTACTATTTCTCCACCAATCCATGTAGTGTTTGAAGAGGTTTCTTCACTGTTTTTGCAGGAGAAAAGAGTAATGCTTAGAGTAACTAACAGTAGTAGTTTTTTAGTCATATGTCGTATTTGTCTCACAAGAACAAAAATAAAGCCTACAAGGTATCATTTTGTTAATTCCTCGTTAAAAGAAATTAAAACTTTTTAAGGCATAAATAGCAGGTAAATAGTTACTTTTGCGCAAAATTTAAAAAAGGGAAAAGATATGCTTTCAATTTCAAATTTATCAGTTCAGTTTGGCAAACGTGTTTTGTTTGATGAAGTAAATACAAAATTTGTTCAAGGAAATTGCTATGGAATTATCGGAGCAAATGGTTCTGGAAAATCTACATTATTAAAAATAATTTCAGGAAAACAAGACCCTACATCTGGACAGGTTCATTTGGAGAAAGGAAAGAGAATGTCTGTACTTGAGCAAAATCACAACGCTTTTGATGAGTTTATGGTGCTAGAGACGGTTGTAAAAGGGAACAAAGAATTGTTCGCAATTAAATCTGAAATAGACAAATTATACGAAGATTACACAGATGAAAATGCAGAAAAAATAGGGGAACTTCAATTGGTTTTTGAAGAAATGAATGGATGGAATGCAGATAGTGATGCAGCGACATTATTATCTAATCTAGGAATAGAAGCAAACCTTCATTTTACTTCTATGGGAGATTTAGATGGTAAACAAAAAGTACGTGTGCTATTAGCACAAGCATTATTTGGAAGTCCAGATCTTTTAATTATGGATGAGCCTACCAACGATTTAGATTACGAAACTATTTCTTGGTTAGAAAATTTCTTGGCTAATTACGATAATTGTGTAATTGTAGTATCTCACGATAGACACTTTTTAGATTCTGTTTGTACACATATTAGTGATATTGATTTTAGTAAAATAAACCATTTTAGTGGAAACTATACCTTTTGGTATGAGAGTAGTCAATTAGCTGCGAGACAAAGAGCCCAACAGAACAAAAAAGCAGAAGACAAGAAAAAAGAATTAGAAGATTTTATTCGTCGTTTTTCTGCGAATGTTGCAAAATCTAAGCAAGCTACTTCTCGTAAAAAAATGATTGATAAGCTTAATGTTTCAGAAATAAAGCCATCAAGTAGAAGATATCCAGCAATTATATTTAAAAGCGAAAGAGATGCAGGGGACCAAATTTTGAATATTGAAAACCTTACTGCAATAAAAGATGGAGATACTTTATTTAAGAATATTGATGTCAACTTAACTAAAGGAGATAAAATTGTTTTATTTTCTAGAGATTCTAGAGCGACTTCTGCATTTTACGACATTATTAATGGTAAGTTAAAGCAAGATTCTGGAGAATTTAAATGGGGAGTTACTACTTCACAAAGTTATTTGCCATTAGATAATCACGCGTTTTTTGAAACTAAAATAAATTTGGTAGATTGGCTTAGACAATGGGCTAAAACCGAAGAAGAAAGAGAAGAAGTTTTTATTCGTGGATTCTTAGGGAAAATGTTATTTAGTGGAGAAGAAGCATTGAAAATGTGTGATGTTTTATCTGGAGGTGAAAAGGTGAGATGTATGTTAAGCAGAATGATGATGATTCGTGCAAATGTTTTAATGTTAGACGAGCCAACCAATCATTTAGATTTAGAGTCTATTACTGCTTTTAATAATTCACTAGCAAAATTCCCAGGTACAGTAATGCTGACAACTCATGATCATGAGTTTGCACAAACTGTTGGTAATAGAGTAATCGAATTAACTCCAAATGGAGTTATAGATCGTTATATGACCTTTGAAGAATATATGGGAGATGCTAAGGTTAAAGAGCTGAGAGAAAAAATGTATTCAGTTGTAGTTTAATTCTCTAATAATTTTAGATGATCGTCTATAATAGATTGCGCAATAGTTAATTCCTCGTTTCTAATATATATTCTTATTTGACCAGGAACTCCTGTTGCAAACCCACTTGTAATTCCACTTTGATGGTCGTCTCTAATTATTGGGTTGATATCTATTTCATTTAAAGAATTAATTAAAGGCTGAGCCTCTATAGCTGAACCTGTGAAAATTCGAGTAGTTTTTTCGTCTTTGTTCATGATAATTCATATTTAGTGTGAGTTATAAAGATAAAGAATTTGCAGGTTAAAAGCAACGATACACATTGAAAATATGCTCTGTGTGTATTAATATAATAGCATTTATACTGAGCTTCATCAAGACTAAAAACAATATGTTGACTTGAAATTTTATATAAGACTCCGTTTTTTGCTTAAAGTTGTTGAGAAGCATTTCCATTTAGGAGAAGCTTTTTTTCTTTTCTAAATAAACCATTATATTGCCTTAAATAAGAATCTTATGAAAAATTTATTTTTTATTATAATTACAGCTTTAATAGTCTTTTCTGCATGCAAAAGCAAGGGAGGTACCGTATCTGATGCTAGCTGTAAATCTTGTGAAGACGCTATAATTAGATTTTATGGAGATCCTTCTTTAGACGGATGTGGTTGGGTAGTGGAAGCTTCCGAAATCATTTATATGCCTAAGAATTTACTTCCTGAATTTTATATAGATAGTTTAAAAGTTAGAATTAAATATAAAGTGTTAGAAAGGGTTAATTGTGGATTGGTTAAAGATGCACATCTTTCTATTTTTATTGAAGAAATTTATAAGAAATAATATTAAAGTCTTTATAAAATAAAAAAAACCTTCTCAATTAAGAGAAGGTTTTTTTATTTTATAATAATAATACGTTTACTTTATAATTAACTGCTTAACTATTTTATTTTGTTCTCCTTGAATAATTACAAAATAATTAGATTTAGATAGTTCTGAGACATCAATAGATTGTTCCATTCCCATATCTTCTAGGTCTACTGATTTTATAAATCTTCCTAGCATATCGTAAATCGAAGCCGATTGCAGCTCTAAATTTTCAGGATTACTTAAATATAATGTTTCCACTGCTGGGTTAGGATATAAAACAAGACTAGATAAAATCGAATTATCCGCAACTCCTAAAATTTCAACAACTGTAACTTCAAAATCACAAAATATCACACTTCCATCTACTAATAAAGCTGAAACTCTAATTTCATGTACTCCAGCAGGTAATTCTGTTCCAGGACTAGGGTTTTGACTAGTTTGAGCAAAACCAACATTACAGATTTCAGTATCTAGAGTCATTTGGTCTTGAAAATCTATAAGTTCGTATGTGGTTCCTAATGGAATTGTTACTTCAAGGTCTTCTGGACAAGAAAGCGTAGCTTCTGTGTCGTCTATAACCTCTATATATGCTACACAGAAACTAGTTAATCCATCGGTATCAGTAACCGTTAATGTTACACTAGCAAAACCAACGTCATCACAATCGAAAGTGTCATTATCAATAGACCATGATACAATTGCATCATCATCATAGCTTCCTCCTTCAACATCTGCTACAACTATAGTAGCCGTTCCAGAACCATCCAAGGTAACCACATGTGTTTTACATACTGCAACTGGAGGGTTGTCTGTTTCTTCAGCACCTAAACAATTTCCATTAGCTTCAATGTTATTTAAAATTACAGCGGTTGGTTGTGGACCAAAACCAAGATTAAAATTGATACCAACTCCCTGTAAGTGGCAGTAACTCATTAAGGTTCCGCCAGCAGGAGGATTCCCAGGTAATGGACAACCACCTTCAGTGGCTCCAGCACAACTATCAATAGCTGTATTGTCTCCATTCCAAACACAAGCGTGTGTATGTCTTGATCCCATAAGGTGACCCATTTCATGTGTAACTACCATTACATTCCATGAGTAAATTGGAACATTCGGTACATTTAGTCCAGTTAATCCGGAATAACATAAGCTGATGTCAGAATTTGCAGGACAAATCCCTGAAAACCCAGAAGCTAACCCGCCATAGGGTTGATATTCCACTAAATGTCCAAGGTCTCCATTTAAAATATCTGTTTGGTTAGCAAATTTGCTTAGTTGAGCATCAGAGTTAGCGCCATCATAAGGATCTGGATTAACCCATATCAACATATTTGATGTACGTGCCAAAATACCATCGTTAGCGTACAGTATATAACTTTGTGCAAAAACAGCTGTTAAAAAAGCAACAGTATTTGGTAGGCTTTGACCATTTACAAGATAGATACTTTGTCCAGCTTCAATATAAATATCAACTTCATCTCCTGGGTCCATTGGGTTAGGGGATGATAATTCTTCAACGGTATATCCTACACCATCGTCTTCCGTTGCGCAACTAAATTCATTTGCAACTTTTAAATCACTTTCCTTATAAATAATATGATCCGTGTCTGAATTTTTAAGTTTACCAATATTAAAATTACCTTCATTACTAGAAATTAAACCAATAATCTGAGTTTCGAAAATACTTATGGAAACAATTGAATTATTATTTCCTGCAATAACACCACGATAATGTTTTCCAAAGTCTACTTCATTAGTGATATCTTGTCCTGTATCAGTTAAAGCTTTAAAATCAGGTGCAAAAACATCTGCTTGAATTAAATCTAGACTAACAGTTTCGCCATTTGATTTATATGGAATGTTAAGATTAATTTGTTTGAGATTTTGATCCAAAATTTCATTAACCTTTGTTTGATTAACTGTAATAATAACGCCATCATCTAAGGTTTCTGAATAATTTGCAGTAGCATTTCTAGTTTGTGGGTTAAAGACTTCAAAAGATTTAAATTCCCCAGAAATAGCTTTTGCGGCAGTAATAGCTTTGGCAACTTTGCCTGTTCTGTTTTCCTGCGCAAGAGTTAAAAATGGCAGGATAAGGAGTAAAAAAATAATTTTTTTCATAATATTTTTTTTTTAAAATTAGATAAACAAATATAATGTTTTATTTCCTAAGGCTTTTGGAAGAAAATAAGCTTAAATAATACTTGAGTGTATAGATAAAAAAGTTAGGGAGCTTGTGATGTTTTAATTAATGCCAAGAGGAGGTTTATGAAGTACCCGAAATGGGAGTCGAACCCACACGTCCAAAAGGACACATGGCCCTCAACCATGCCTGTCTACCAATTCCAGCATTCGGGTAAAAAAGTGTACTTTGTAGAAACTAAAAAGTCGAGGCATAATGCTCGACTTTTTTTAGTGACCTGGCTGGGGCTCGAACCCAGGACCACCTCCTTAAAAGGGAGGTGCTCTACCAACTGAGCTACCAGGTCGTCATTCTAACGATTAAGTTTCCTTGAATGCGGCTGCAAATATACTATCATTATATTTATATTTCAAAAGTATTTTGACTTAAATTTGAGAAATATTTTTAACCCCTACTTTTTGAAGTAGAAAATGAAATTTTTAAAAATGAAAATTATTTTAATTGGCTATATGGGAAGTGGTAAAACTGCTGTGGGTCAGATGTTAGCTTCAAAAATAGAAGTGCCTTTTAAAGATTTGGATCAAGAAATTGAAATTATGGAGGGGAAAACTATTTCTGAAATATTTTCAGAAAAGGGTGAAATATTTTTCAGAAAAACAGAAATAAAAACGCTAAAAGATCTTTTAAAGGATCAAAACAATCTAGTTTTGTCAACTGGAGGAGGAACTCCATGTTATAGTAATGTGATGGATTTATTAAAAACAGATAAAAACTGTATTACAATTTATCTCAATGCTTCTTTAAATACATTGACAGATAGAGTTTATAAGGAAAAAGATAAAAGGCCACTAATTTCTCATTTAACTACTAAGGAGGAATTAAAAGACTTCATCGCAAAACATCTTTTCGAAAGATCCTTTTATTATAACCAATCTTCTAATAAAGTAATAACCGATGGATTATCTGTAGAAGGAGTAGTAAGTGAAATAATGAAAGAAATTAAAGAGTAATTATTCTAAGAGTGCGTAATAATTATTTTTTTCAAAAATTACCGCTACATTTTCATTGATGGAAGTAGACAATGAAATCCCTTTAAAATCCGCTTTTACAGGATACATTTTATGATTTCTATCCACCAAAACAGCGGTATGTATTTTTTTTAATGGAACCTCAAGAAAATGTTTAATTCCATAAATAAGTGTAGCACCAGAATGAAGTACATCGTCTACAATAACCACAGATTTATTTTTGTAGTCCTTAACTTCTAATGAAGTTTGTATTGCATTAGTTGGCTTTTTTTTGTCTATAGTTACTTTACAAAGCTTAACTGTAATTGGAGATATTTTTTCAACTGCAGTTTTAAGTTTTTTTGCAAATAAATATCCGTTTTCAAATATGCCAGCAACGACGACCTCTTTTTCATTAACATTAGTCTCATAAATTTGATAAGCAATACGTCTAATTTTATGATCTATTTGTTTTTTATTGAGAATAATGCTTTCCGTTTTAGGCATAGTTTAACGTTTTTTCAAAGATACTAAATGTGTAGATTAATTATCGTTTACCGAACCTGTAAAATCTTCTATATCCCTTCGGTCTTTTTTACTAGGCCTACCTGTTCCTTTTTTACGATAATAATCTTTGGAATATTTAAGCAATTCTAAATTTTGAAAAGCCTCTTTGGGAGTGGTATCTTTTCTATATTGATCTACTAATTTAGCGCCAAGCCTGCTTTTTGGTATCTCTAAAATTTGAAATTTATAATTTATTTGACTTATTCTAACTTCAATTATATCCCCAGGATAAACTTCTTTTGAAGGTTTTAGAGACTTATCATTAATTTTCACTGCCCCTTTTTTACAAGCTTGGGTAGCTATACTTCGTGTTTTGTAATACCGAACACACCATAAATATTTATCTATTCTCATAATACTTAAAACATCGTTAAACCATATGCAAAAGTACTAGAAAATCGTATCTTGCGGGTCTTAAAAAAAGAAAATGAAAAGAATAAAATTTGTATTGCCTTTAATAACACTAGTTTTTATAGTTTTTTTCTCCTGTAGTGATGATGATGATGATGGGGTTATTGTAATTCCTCCACGTGAAAGAGATGAAGAAGCTATAGTAGCACAAGAGGAAATTGAAGAATTTTTGGAAACTCATTTCTATAATTATGAAGAGTTTGAAAATCCAGCTCCAGATTTTAATTATAAAATTGTTTTTGGTGAAATTACAGGAGATAATACTTCTAAAACTCCATTGATAGACCAAGTTTTGTCTAAAGATGTAGTAGATATATTTGATGAAAATGTTACGTATAAACTGTATTATTTAAAGGTAAGGCAGGGAGAAGGTGATGAGATTACTTATCCAGATATAGCTTCTATGAGTTATACAGGGATGTTTTTGTCTGATCTTACAGTTTTTGACTCATCAATAACTCCAGTTCGTTTTGACCTAACCCAAGTAATTGATGGGTTACAGGCAGCTATTGTTGAATTTAATGGCGCTTCTGATTATGTTGAAAATGCTGATGGTACGCTTACTTTTATGGAATATGGAATAGGTTCCGTTTTCATTCCTTCAGGACTAGGTTATTTTAATACCCCACCAATATCTACAATGCCATTTTATTCTCAATTGATATTTAATTTTTATCCTTATTTAATTGAAAAAGGAGATCAAGATAGTGATGGTATATTAACAATATTTGAAGATTTAGATGGTGATGGTTTAGAGTTAAATGACGATACCGATGGTAATGGAATTCCAAATTTTGCAGATTCAGATGATGATGGAGATGGAAGATTAACCATAAATGAAGTTGTAGCTAATGAATATGTGATTTTTCCAGGTGATTCAGATCCTGTGCTAATTGAAAATGAAGTTGAAATGTATAGAGATACAACAGATGATGAAACGGGAGAGATAACGATATATACTATTGTATTTACAGATGCAAATAATGATGGAACTCCAGATTATTTAGATGACCAACTATAGGGTTTAAATAATATTATATAAAAAAAAGCCTCGTTTTACGAGGCTTTTTTTTGTTTAAAAATAGTAGTCAATTTTTATTTTCTAGAAATTGCCTTTAAAGATGCTTTCACAATAGCATTAGCATTTAAACCGTATTTTTCCATAAGTTGTTCTGGTGTTCCAGACTCCCCAAAGGTATCTTGAGTGGCTACAAACTCTTGTGGTGTTGGATGATTAGTTGCTAATACTCTAGCAACACTTTCTCCTAATCCTCCTAAAAAATTGTGTTCTTCGGCAGTTACAATACAGTTAGTTTTAGCAACACTACCTAAGATGGTTTTATCATCTAATGGTTTAATAGTATGTATGTTAATTACCTCTGCAGAAATTCCTTGCTCATTTAATGTTTCAGCAGCTAGTAAAGCTTCCCAAACTAAATGCCCTGTGGCAACTATAGTAATGTCATTACCTTCTAATAATTGGACTGCTTTTCCTATTTCGAAAGTTTGGTCTTCTGGTGTAAAGTTGGCAACCTTTGGTCTTCCAAATCTTAGATAAACTGGACCCTCATAATCTGCGATTGCTAATGTTGCAGCTTTGGTTTGATTATAATCACAAGTATTAATAACCGTCATTCCTGGAAGCATTTTCATCAGTCCAATATCCTCTAATATCTGGTGAGTTGCTCCATCTTCACCAAGAGTTAGTCCTGCATGAGATGCGCAAATCTTAACATTCTTGTTACTATATGCAATAGATTGTCTAATTTGATCGTAAACTCTACCTGTAGAAAAATTTGCAAAGGTTCCTGTAAATGGAATTTTTCCACCTATGGTCATCCCTGCAGCCATTCCCATCATATTCGCTTCCGCTATACCAGTTTGAAAAAAACGTTCAGGATGGTTGTCTTTAAAATCATCCATTTTTAACGATCCAATTAAATCTGCACAAAGTGCAACTACATTTGGATTTGTTTTTCCTAATTCGGTAAGTCCAGCTCCAAAACCAGAACGTGTATCTTTTTTTCCGCTATCAATATATTTTTTCATGTTCAGTTTTTAGATTTAATAGTCTCCTAAAGTTTCAGGGTTTTGTTCTAAGGCAGTTTTTAATTGTTCGTCGTTTGGTGCTTTTCCATGCCAAGCATGAGTATGCATCATAAAATCAACTCCATTACCCATAACCGTATGCATTAATATGCAGATTGGTTTTCCATTTCCGGTTTTTTCTTTAGCAGCTTTTAGTCCATTTATTACAGAATCTAAATCATTTCCATTTTCAATTTCTAAAACATCCCAATTAAAAGCTTCAAATTTTGCTCTTAAATTTCCAAGAGGAAGAACGGTATCTGTAGAACCATCTATTTGTTGTTTATTGTAATCTACAGTAACAATTAAATTATCTACATTATTACCAGCAGCATACATTATTGCTTCCCAGTTTTGCCCTTCTTGTAATTCACCATCCCCGCAAAGAGTGTAAATTAAATGAGAGTCGTTATTGAGCTTTTTTGTTTGTGCAGCACCAATTGCTGCTGAAATTCCCTGACCTAAAGATCCAGATGCTATTCTAATCCCCGGTAATCCTTCATGAGTAGTTGGGTGACCTTGTAATCTTGTATTTAGCAATCTAAAGGTATTTAATTCTTCTACTGGAAAATATCCAGATCTTGCAAGAACACTATAGAAAACTGGTGAAATATGACCGTTTGATAAAAAGAAAAGGTCTTCGCCAATTCCGTCCATAGTAAAAGAATCATTTCTTTCTAATACTTCTTGATAAAGAGCAACAAAAAACTCAGCACAACCTAAAGATCCTCCGGGATGCCCAGAATTCACTTTATGTACCTGTCGTAATATGTCTCTACGAACTTGTATTATTAAATCATTTAAGTATTTTTTGTCTGCCATAATATGTTATTTTTCAGCTCCAAAAGTAGAGTTTTGTAACCCCTAGTCAAAATGGAAAACTAAGCAGTTATTAACGATTTTGGGGTTTTAATTAACAGTGATGATATGATAGGAGGTAAGGGGATAAAAAGTTTATAGACTTTCTAAGTATTTACGAATAAAACAACAAATCATTTTATCTTTGCAGATTCCTATTTTAATTTAAAATGGAGGATAAAACATAATAGATGAAATTCGATTTAAAAGCTACAGATGCTAATAGTGATGCTCGCGCAGGAACTATAACTACAGATCACGGTACGATAGAAACTCCAATTTTTATGCCTGTGGGCACCATAGGAACTGTAAAAGGAGTCCATCAAAGAGAATTAAAACAAGATATTAATCCAGACATTATATTAGGTAACACCTACCATCTGTATTTACGTCCCCAAACTCCTATCCTTGAAAAAGCAGGAGGAATTCACAAGTTTATGAATTGGGATCGAAACATATTAACAGATAGCGGAGGATATCAAGTGTACTCCCTTTCAGAAAATAGAAAGATAAAAGAAGAAGGTGTAAAGTTTAAATCTCATATTGATGGAAGTTATCATGTTTTTACTCCAGAGAATGTTATGGAAACTCAGCGTACTATCGGAGCAGATATAATTATGGCCTTTGATGAATGTACTCCTTATCCTTGTGATTATCAATATGCAAAACGATCCATGCATATGACCCATAGATGGTTGGAAAGATGTATTAAACATTTAGAGAAGACTCCTTTAAAATATGATTATGAACAAACGTTTTTTCCAATAGTTCAAGGAAGTACTTATAAGGATTTAAGAAAACAATCTGCAGAATATATCGCCTCTGTTGGTGCGGAAGGAAATGCTATTGGCGGACTTTCTGTAGGAGAACCTGCTGAGGAAATGTATGAAATGACAGCAGTTGTAACGGAATTTCTTCCAAAGGATAAGCCTAGATATTTAATGGGAGTTGGTACGCCAATAAATATTCTTGAAAATATCGCTCTTGGGATTGATATGTTTGATTGTGTGATGCCGACTCGAAATGGTAGAAACGGAATGCTATTTACGGCCCATGGGACTATTAATATTAAAAATAAAAAATGGGAAGACGATTTTTCAGAAATCGATCCTATGAATATTACTTGGGTAGATACAGAATATAGCAAGGCATACTTACGTCATCTTTTTACCGTTAATGAAATGTTAGGCAGACAGATTGCTACCATTCATAATTTAGGATTTTATTTATGGTTGGTTCGCGAAGCAAGAAAGCATATCTTAGCCGGAGACTTTAGTAGTTGGAAAAAAATGATGGTTCAGCAAATGGATAAAAGGTTGTAATTAGATGCTAAGCATACTCGATAGATATATTCTAAAAAGATACCTAGGTACTTTTATTTTAATGTTACTGCTTTTTATTCCTATAGGAATAACAGTAAATCTTGCTGAAAAAATTGACAAGATTCTTGAAAACGATGTTCCTTTTATCGAAGTATTAAAATATTATCTAGACTTTACTATTTACTTTGCCAATTTATTATTTCCCTTATTTCTATTTTTATCTGTAATCTGGTTTACTTCAAAGTTGGCGAATAACACCGAAGTTATCGCGTTTTTGAGTAGCGGTGTTTCCTTTTATAGATTTTTAAGACCTTATATGATTGGTGCTTCAATTGTTTGTGGAGGTGCATTAATTATGGGTATGTATTTAGCGCCAATGGCTAGTCAGGGTTTTAATGAATTTAAATATAAATACCTTAAAAAAGGAAAAAAAGACCGAACACAATCTAATGTATATAGGCAGATAAACGAAAACGATTATATATATGTTAGTTATTTTAATGTAAATGAAAAAAAAGGAAACGATTTTACATTAGAACATTTTGACGGGAATAAATTAGATTATAAAATAAAGGCGAAAAAAATTGAATATAACGAATTAGATTCTACATATACTCTTTTCAATTACCTGAAACGAACGATACGGGATAATGAAGATGTTTTGGAAAGCAGAAAAAAGTTTGACACTATATTTAGTTTTGAATTAGAAGATTTAACTCCTGTTGAATATATTGCTGAAACTTTAAACTATACCGAACTTAACTCCTTTATAGAACGAGAAAAAAAACGGGGATCTTCCTATATTAATAGATATGAAGTTGTAAAATATAAACGATGGAGTTTACCAATTTCCGCTTATATTTTAACCATTATTGCAGTTGCAGTGTCTTCGATTAAACGCCGTGGAGGTATGGGAGTGAATCTAGCAATAGGTATGAGTATTGGTATGATATTTATATTTTTTGATAAGATTTTTGGAACTATGGCAGAACAGAGTGATTTCTCTCCAATAGTTGCTACTTGGTTCCCTAATTTTGTTTTTGCTATATTGGCATTATATCTATTAAGGAATGCAAAACGTTAAATTACTTAATTACCTTCATTTACATTTTATAGTTTTTATTTGGGGCTTTACTGCGATATTAGGCGCACTTATATCTGTAGATGCTGTCTCATTGGTGTGGTATAGAATGTTGTTAGGTTCTTTTTTTGTTTTATTATTTATTATTGTAAAAAAAGTACATTTAAAAGTAACTTTAAAAACCCTTTTAAAACTATGTTTTGTTGGGCTATTAATAGCATTGCATTGGCTTGCTTTTTTTTCTGCAATAAAGGTTTCTAATGTTTCTATTACATTAGCTATGATGTCTACTGGAGCTTTTTTTGCTTCCCTTTTAGAGCCTTTAATTTTTAAAAGGAAAATCATTAAATATGAAGTGATTTTCGGACTAATTGTTTCTCTGGGTTTGTATATTATATTTAGAGTAGAATCCCATTATTATTTAGGTATTATACTCGCATTAATATCTGCCTTCCTAGGAGCTTTGTTTTCTATATTTAATGGAATGTTTGTCAAAACGCACGATGCTTCCATAATTTCCTTTTACGAATTGCTTTCCGGAATGCTTTTCATCACTATATATTTATTGGCTACTGGATCTGTAGATAGTTCCTTTTTTAGCTTGTCGGTTAACGATTGGATTTTTATTTCAATATTAGCTTCCATTTGTACAGCTTATGCATTTATAGCTCATGTACATGTAATGCGATGGATAAGTCCTTATACCGTGATGCTTACCACAAATATGGAGCCTGTTTATGGGATTATTTTGGCACTTCTAATATTAGGAGATAAAGAATATATGAGCCCATCTTTTTACTTAGGTGCTGTAATTATTTTAATAACGGTAATCCTAAATGGAATTATTAAAACTAGGAATAAAAGTATAGTAAATACCAAACAATAAATTTTATCTTTGTAAATTAAATTCAAATAATACAATTATACAGATACTATGGAATATCTTGATTTTGAATTACCGATTAAAGAGTTAAATGAGCAGTATATTAAGGCTTGTGCAATAGGAGAGGAAAGTGATGTTGATGTAACAAATACCTGTGCTCAGATTAAGAAAAAGTTAGATGAAACTAAGAAGAATATATATAAAAACCTTACACCTTGGCAGCGAGTTCAATTATCTCGTCATCCTAACCGGCCATATACTTTAGATTATATAAATGCTATATGTGGAGATTCTTTTTTAGAAATGCACGGAGATCGAAATTTTAAAGACGATAAAGCAATGATTGGTGGTTTGGGTAAAATCAATGATCAATCGTATATGTTTATTGGACAACAAAAGGGTTATAATACAAAGACAAGACAATATAGAAATTTCGGTATGTCTAACCCAGAAGGGTATAGAAAAGCATTACGATTAATGAAGTCTGCTGAAAAATTTGGCATTCCTGTGGTTTGTTTAATCGACACTCCTGGTGCTTACCCTGGTTTGGAAGCTGAAGAGCGTGGACAGGGAGAAGCAATTGCTAGAAATATTCTAGAAATGACTAGATTAAAAGTCCCAATTATAGTTGTAATTATTGGAGAAGGTGCAAGTGGAGGTGCTTTAGGAATAGGTGTAGGTGATAAAGTACTTATGCTTGAGAATACTTGGTATTCTGTTATTTCTCCCGAAAGTTGTTCTTCAATTCTTTGGAGAAGTTGGGAATATAAAGAACAGGCTGCGGAAGCTTTAAAACTTACTGCAACCGATATGAAAAAACAGAAGTTAATTGATCTAATTGTAAAAGAACCATTAGGTGGCGCACATAGCAATAGAGAAAAAACTTTTGAAATTGTAGCAGGAGTAATTGAAAAAGAATTTGATGGGTTAAAGAACTTATCCCCAAAAGAATTAGTTAAAAATCGAATGAAAAAATATTCCGAAATGGGAGTCTTTGGTTCATAGGTACAACGATTACAATCCTTTAAAAAAAATCGAAGCTTCTGGTTCGATTTTTTTTATGCTTATTAACAATATATTTGAGTTTTCAACAGTTAGTTTGTTAATGAACGGTTAACATCGAAAAATGAAAATATAGAGCATCTCATAACATTTTATTTACATTAGCATAATGGAAAAATTAAAGCCCCAATCTGCATTTGTCACAAAGAATCCGCAGATTATCCAATTAGAAAAAGGAAAAATACCCCCGCAAGCTATTGATTTAGAGGAGGTTGTTCTAGGGGCAATGATGATAGATAAACGTGGTGTGGATGAGGTGATTGATATTTTGCATTCTGAAGTTTTTTACAAACCTGCACACCAACATATATTTGAAGCCATTTTCAATCTTTTTAAAGAAGGTCTGCCAATTGACTTATTAACCGTTTCAACTAGATTAAAAAAAGATAAAACATTAGAATTGGTAGGAGGCGATTTTTCGCTTATTCAACTTACTCAAAAAGTGTCTTCTTCTGCACATATAGAGTTCCATGCTCGTATTATTATTCAGAAATATATTCAGCGTAGTTTGATTAAAATTTCCAACGAAATTATAGAAGACTCCTATAATGAAAGTACCGATGTTTTCGACCTTTTAGATACTGCAGAATCTAAATTATATGAAATTACACAGGGGAATATTAAAAAATCTTCAGAAAGCGCTCAAGATTTAGTGATTGAAGCAAAGAAAAAGATTGAAGAGATTGCAAACAAAGAAGGACTTTCAGGAGTCCCTTCTGGTTTTGCAAAAGTTGATAAATTAACTTCTGGATGGCAACCGAGTGATTTAATAATTATCGCTGCACGTCCTGGTATGGGTAAAACCGCTTTTTCATTGTCTATGGCTCGTAATATGGCTGTAGAACATAATGTTCCTGTAGCATTCTTCTCATTAGAGATGTCTTCTATTCAATTGATAACCCGTTTAATATCTTCAGAAACTAGTTTAAGTTCAGAAAAGCTAAGAACTGGAAATCTTGAAAAACATGAATGGGAACAATTAAATGTAAAAGTAAAAAGTTTAGAAAAAGCACCTCTTTTTATTGATGATACTCCTTCTTTGTCCATTTTTGATTTACGTGCAAAAGCAAGAAGATTAGCTTCCAAGCATGGAATAAAATTACTGATGGTAGATTATCTTCAGTTAATGACTGCAGGAGGAAGCCAAAAAGGTGGAAATAGAGAACAAGAGATTTCAACAATTTCTCGTAATCTTAAAGCATTGGCTAAAGAATTGAATATTCCAGTTATTGCCTTATCGCAACTTTCTCGTGCTGTAGAAACCCGTGGAGGATCTAAACGTCCATTGCTTTCCGATCTTAGGGAATCTGGAGCGATAGAGCAAGATGCTGATATTGTATCCTTTATTTATAGACCGGAATACTATAAAATTGACGAATGGGACGATGAAGAACATAGTCCTACAGAGGGTCAAGGAGAATTTATAGTTGCAAAGCATCGTAATGGTGGTCTAGATGAAATACGATTAAAATTTGTTGGACATCTTGGTAAGTTTGAAAATTTGGAAACATTTGATTTTTCTAACGAATTCCAATCGCAAATGAATGCAGCAAACGATGATACTTTTAAGGCTTCTCCTAATGAGGCTTTTGGAAGTTCCATGAATGATCTCTCTCCTGATGAAGGAAATGATGTGCCTTTTTAGGCAAAATTAATTTCAGAAAGGATTAACTAAATATCTTCTTTTGGCTCAACTATTGTTTTTATCTTAGCCTTATGAGGAAGATATTTATTTTATTAGTAATTCTAATTATTTCTATTCCAGCATCAGCATCGTATATATTAATACCTATGGATGTTGAGAATCAGGAAGAACATTTAAAAGCTTATGGAATTACCTATTGGGTTTTAGAAAAACAACAAAAAGTAAAGTGGCTTTTGAATTATAGAGGAGGCTCTTTTTTAATACCAGATACAGAAGAAGTCAGAAAGGAATGCCAGATAAGAGGAGTTTCTTTCGAGATACTTTCCAATTCAAAAACAGAAGAAATACTGACCTTAATAGGTAGTCCTTCGCAAAATATGGAAGCGGTTGTATTAGAGAAAGCACCTAAAATAGCAGTTTATTCTCCAAAAGGAAATCAACCTTGGGATGATGCAGTAACCATGGTTCTTACTTATGCTGAAATACCCTATACAGTTATTTATGATGAAGAAGTTCTTTCAGATCAACTAATATTATATGATTGGTTGCATTTACATCATGAAGATTTTACCGGACAATATGGAAAGTTTTATAGAGCTTATCGGTCTGCTCCTTGGTATATAGAAAACAAAAAGAATGCAGAAGCATTAGCTACTAAATTAGGTTACGACAAAGTTTCTGAATCAAAACGGGATGTAGCATTGAAAATAAGAAATTATGTAGTCGGGGGAGGGTTTATGTTTGCTATGTGCAGTGCAACGGATAGTTTTGATATAGCATTAGCAGCAGAAGATGTCGATATTTGTGAAACTATGTTTGATGGAGATCCAAGTGAATCAGGTTATCAGAGTAAAATAAATTACAATAATACCTTTGCTTTTACTGACTTTATATTAGAACGAAGCCCGATGGTATATGAGTTTTCTTCCATAGATATGACCTCAAAACGTAAAATATTAAAAGAAACCGACTATTTTACTTTGATGGATTTCTCTGCTAAATGGGACCCAATCCCAACAATGTTAGTGCAAAATCATACCGCATTGGTAAAAGGCTTTATGGGTCAAACCACTTCGTACGCAAGAGAACAAGTAAAGGCAAGTGTACTTGTTATGGGAGAGCAAAAAACAAATGGAGAAGCTCGATATATTCATGGAATAAAAGGAAAAGGATTTTTTACTTTTTATGGAGGGCATGATCCTGAAGATTACCAGCATAGAGTAGGGGACGCTAAAACCGAGTTAGTATTGCATCCCAATTCTCCGGGTTATCGATTAATTTTGAATAATGTTTTATTTCCAGCTGCAAAAAAGAAGAAACAAAAGACTTAATCTATTTTAAGAATAGACTCATAATAGTCTTTAGGTGGTAAAATGGTGATTTCTACTCTACGGTTTCGTTGTTTGTTTTCTGGACTGTCATTTAAAACTTTAGGTTTGTTTTCTCCATAAGGCTTTATTTCAAAGTCATATTGAAGCTCTGTATCTAAAAGTGGCTTTAGCTTTTCGATAACGCTTTTGCATCTGTTTTCAGAAAGCTTCATATTATAATCATTTTCTCCATCATCATCTGTATGGCCTTCTACTAAAATAGTCGCTTTTTTAACCTGCATTATTTTTTTAGATAAGGTATCTAATATTTGATTTGCGCTTTCTTTTATTATAAAATCATCTACATCAAATAGCACATCAGCGCTAATAGTTAATTTTAAAACAGAGTTTATGGCACCTATTGCATCAATATCTGCTCCTGCAGTTTTGCTTTTACAGACTTCATTTAGATCAGTGATACGTAAATAATAGAAAACTTTTTCGGGATTAACATTTTGATCGTTTAATTCGATGGAAGATTTTCCACCAGAAATGTTTCCAGCAAAAACCCAATCTATTCCATTTTCTGAAATGTCAATTTTTGCGGCTTCTTTAGATGGCCCTACTTCAAAAATATATAGATCGTATCCTGGTAAATTCATAAACCCATTATCTTTAAAAAATACAGTAATGCTACCACTACAGCCTAAAGATAAATATGTTGGCTGACTATAAGAAATATAATTTGGTTCGTGTAAACACTGTTTACTGTCGCTATACCTTTTGTAAGGAGCAGGTTTTCCTATTTGATAATCTACAACACTGTCAGCAAAAGATATTTTGCCTAAGGGTAGGTAAATAGATGAAGAATTGTCTGTTCTATATAAATTTTCGTAATCTATTTGTGCAATAAGAGAATTTGTAAAAACAGAAACCAAACTTATTATGTTGATGATTAGTATTCGCATAACAATATATACCTCTAATATAGTTAATCTTTTAAATAAAAAAAAAGTAGAAGAAATACTGTTTGATTTGCATAAAAAAACCCGCTCTTAGAGCGGGTTTTTTATAGTGAAATAATATTGTTAATGTCTTATTTTACTTTGTTTATGATAGCTTCAAAAGCTTCTGGGTGATTCATAGCTAAATCTGCTAAAACCTTACGGTTTAATTCGATATTATTAACTTTCATCTTCCCCATAAACTGTGAATAAGACATGCCGTGTTGTCTGGCACCCGCATTAATACGTGTTATCCATAAAGCACGAAATGTTCTCTTTTTTGCACGACGGTCTCTGTAAGAATAAAGCATTGCTTTATCTACAGCATTTTTAGCAACTGTCCATACATTTTTACGTCTTCCAAAGTATCCTTTGGCTTGCTTCATCACCTTTTTTCTTCGGGCTCTTTTAGCAACTGAATTTACTGATCTTGGCATAATTTTAATTTTTTTTGTAGCAGGCGATTCATTTCTGAACACTTTTATTGCCTAACTCCAGGGTTTTACAATTTGTTTTACCGGTTAAGATTACTTCATTCGAAGCATTTGCTTAACATTACTCTCATCTGCTTTATCAACTAAACCATCATGAGTTAAAGCTAATTTACGTTTTTTAGACTTCTTTGTTAAGATGTGACTTTTAAACGCATGCTTTCTTTTAATTTTACCAGTACCAGTAACTTTAAATCGTTTTTTGGCACTAGATTTTGTTTTTTGTTTAGGCATGTTTCCTAGTTTTTTATCTAATTATTTCACTTATTAATCTTTCGAAACTTTAGTAATGAAAGATGTTTTTTTAAATTTTAAAGGTTCTTATTCTGAACCGATAAATTATTTACCTTTTTTAGGAGCGATGAACATAGTCATTCGCTTTCCTTCTAGTTTAGGCATTTGTTCTACTTTTCCAAAATCTTCTAAATCTTGTGCTAAGCGTAAAAGTAAAATTTCACCTTTATCCTTATAAATTATAGAACGACCTTTAAAAAATACAAATGCTTTTAACTTTGCACCTTCTTGTAAAAACTTCTCCGCGTGTTTCTTTTTAAATTGATAATCATGGTCATCTGTATTAGGACCAAAACGAATCTCTTTAATAATAACCTTTGTAGCCTTAGACTTTAAAGATTTTTCACGTTTCTTTTGTTCGTAAACAAACTTTTTATAGTCCATTGCTTTACAAACAGGAGGAGTTGCATTAGGAGAAATTTCAACTAAATCTACATCTAATTCTTTAGCTATTTCTAATGCCTTACTTAAAGTATAAACCCCAACTTCAACATTTTCACCCACAAGGCGTACCTCTTGAGCTCTAATCTTTTGGTTGATTTTGTGCTTATCTTCTCTAATCACCCTTGCCGGGCCTCTGCTTCTTTTTCTACGTATTGCTATGGCTATAAATTATTAGTTCTTGTTATTACACAAGATGATTATACATTAAACTCAATTGAGTTTTCTTTAATTTCATTACTAATTAGTAGAGAAAAGGCTTCTATTGTCATAGAACCTAAATCTCCTTCACTATGTTTTCTAACAGAAACTGTTCCATCATTCTCCTCTTGTTCCCCTATAATTAGCATATACGGGATTTTATTCATTTCGGCCTCCCTTATTTTCCTGCCAATAGTTTCATTTCTGTTATCTACAAGGGCGCGAATTTCGTTATTTTCAAGCGAATTTAAAACTTTTTCGGCGTATTTCTCATATTTTTCGCTTAAAGACAAAATACTCACTTGTTCTGGCATCAGCCATAAAGGAAAATTACCACCTGTATGTTCCAGTAAAATGGCAATAAATCGTTCCATACTTCCAAAAGGAGCTCGATGAATCATTATTGGACGATGCATCTCATTATCACTTCCCTTATATTGAAGTTCAAATCGTTCAGGAAGATTATAATCCACTTGTATTGTACCTAATTGCCAACTTCTTCCAAGTGCATCCTTAACCATAAAGTCTAACTTTGGGCCATAAAATGCTGCTTCTCCAGTTTCAACTACATAATTTAGTCCTTTGTCTTTTGCTGCATTTAATATTGCACTTTCTGCTTTTTTCCAGTTTTCATCACTTCCAATGTATTTTTCTGGTTTTTCAGGATCTCTTAATGATACTTGTGCAGTAAAGTCTTCAAACCCTAGGGATTTAAAAACATAGTTTACCAAGTCGATTACTTTTTTAAATTCTTCATCCAATTGATCTGAAGTGCAAAAAATATGAGCATCATCTTGAGTAAAACCTCGAACTCTCATTAAGCCATTCAATTCCCCACTTTGTTCGTAACGATATACAGTTCCAAATTCAGCAAATCGTTTTGGTAAATCTTTATAAGACCATGGTTTTGAGTTATAGATTTCACAATGATGAGGACAATTCATTGGTTTTAGTAAAAACTCCTCGCCTTCATTTGGTGTTTTGATAGCTTGGAAGCTGTCTTCTCCATATTTTTCATAATGACCAGAGGTGACATAAAGTTCTTTATTTCCTATATGTGGAGATATTACCATTTCATATCCAGCAGTTTTTTGAGCTTTTTTCAAAAAGTTCTCTAGCCTTTCACGAAGAGCTGCACCTTTAGGTAGCCATAAGGGTAATCCTTGGCCAACTTTTTGTGAAAATGTAAATAACTCTAATTCTTTTCCGAGTTTTCTGTGATCTCTTTTCTTTGCTTCTTCTAGTAATTCTAAATACTCTTTAAGTTCTTTTTGTTTTGGGAAGCTAATGCCATAAATTCTAGTTAATTGTGTATTATTCTGATCAGCTCTCCAATAAGCTCCAGCAATACTCATTAATTTAATTGCTTTTACAATTCCTGTGTTTGGGATATGTCCGCCTCTACATAAATCTGTAAATGAATCATGATCGCAAAATGTTATAGTTCCGTCTTCAAGATTTTCTATAAGCTCAACTTTATATTCATTGCCTTGTTTGCTATAAAAATCTAAAGCGTCAGCTTTTGAAGATTCCCTTAAAGAAAACTCATGTTTCCCTCGAGCAATTACAAGCATTTTATCTTCAATAGCCTTTAAATCTTTTTCAGAAATAGAATTTTCTCCTAAGTCAACATCATAATAAAACCCATTATCAATAGCAGGGCCGATAGTAAGTTTTACGCCTGGGTATAATTCCTCTAATGCTTGCGCTAAAATATGTGCAGAAGAATGCCAAAAGGCTTGCTTCCCTTTCTCATCTTTCCATGTATATAATACAAGACTTCCGTCTTTTGTAATCGGTGTGGTAGTTTCAATCGTAATTTCGTTAAAAGATGCTGAAATAACATTTCTTGCAAATCCCTCACTTATGCTTTTGGCAACTTCCATAGGAGTGATGCCTGCATCAAATTTCTTTACACTTCCGTCTGGTAAAGTAATGGCTATCATATTCAAAAAATTTAAGTTGCAAAGATACTGCGAGTTTCCATGTTTTACAATAATAGATTTGCATATTATATGCTCTCTGTGAAATGTATTTGTTTTTAGGATAATCCCAGTAGTATTGGTCTAATAGGAATGCATGGCTGGGATTAATTTGCTTTTGAAACTTTAGGTCTAGGCAGGAAATTTACTCTGTTTTTAATATGCCTTTTTTTTTTGATTAGATTGACGTTATATATTAAGGTATAAAAATAATTTTCAACTAAAATATAGAGGGTCAAGCCGTTGCTTATTAAGCCTTAAATATTTCATTAAAAAAGTTACGAAAAGTTTGTTTGGTAGCTAAAGCTTTCTATCTTTGCAGCCGCTTAAAACGGTAAGATTAGGTCTTATTAAAACGAGTGCAAAAACGTTCTAAATTTTCTTGAAATATTTTTATAAAAAAGGTTGTGAGAAACAAAAAGCGTTATATATTTGCAGCCGCTTAGAGAGGCAAAAGATTTGATTCTTTGGGAGGCAAAAACAACGTTCTATTTTTTTTGATATTTTTTATAAAAAACATTGTGAGGAATAAAAACAGTTGTATATTTGCACCCGCTTAGAGATTTAAGCGATACGAAATACAAAGAAAACGGGATTGATTTTCTGTTTTAAAAGTTCATTGAGATATTGAAATTGACAGCGTAGATAGCTATAGAAATGTAGTTATTTATTATTGAAAAACTAAACTAAGTAAAATACCTGAGATTTTTTTGAGAACTCGAATTGTTGTACTTGAATATTATTTAAGATTATACGATGAAGAGTTTGATCCTGGCTCAGGATGAACGCTAGCGGCAGGCTTAACACATGCAAGTCGAGGGGTAACAGAGAAAAGCTTGCTTTTTTGCTGACGACCGGCGCACGGGTGAGTAACGCGTATACAATCTACCTTATACTAGGGGATAGCCTTTAGAAATGAAGATTAATACCCTATAGTCTATTAATATAGCATTATATAAATAGTAAAGATTACGGTATAAGATGAGTATGCGTCCTATTAGTTTGTTGGTAAGGTAACGGCTTACCAAGACAGCGATAGGTAGGGGCCCTGAGAGGGGGATCCCCCACACTGGTACTGAGACACGGACCAGACTCCTACGGGAGGCAGCAGTGAGGAATATTGGACAATGGAGGCAACTCTGATCCAGCCATGCCGCGTGCAGGAAGACGGCCCTATGGGTTGTAAACTGCTTTTATATAGGAAGAAACATTTCCACGTGTGGAAATTTGACGGTACTATAAGAATAAGGACCGGCTAACTCCGTGCCAGCAGCCGCGGTAATACGGAGGGTCCGAGCGTTATCCGGAATCATTGGGTTTAAAGGGTCCGTAGGCGGGAATCTAAGTCAGTGGTGAAATCTTACAGCTCAACTGTAAAATTGCCATTGATACTGGATTTCTTGAATTAATGTGAAGTGGTTAGAATGTGTAGTGTAGCGGTGAAATGCATAGATATTACACAGAATACCAATTGCGAAGGCAGATCACTAACATTATATTGACGCTGAGGGACGAAAGCGTGGGGAGCGAACAGGATTAGATACCCTGGTAGTCCACGCCGTAA
>CAJXRD010000025.1 GCA_913058295.1 uncultured Flavobacteriales bacterium
TCTACACAGAGTAGATCGTCGGCAGCGTCAGATGTGTATAAGAGACAGTTTTAGTCCTGTTCTTCAGGGAAAAAAAATATTCCAAAGCGATATCGTTCAATATTCTGGAATGGCAAAGCAGCAAAACGATTTTAAAAAGACAACAGGGGAAGAAACCTATTGGACAAACTCTGCTTTTGGAGGGATGCCGACCTACCAATTAGGTGCAAAATACCCGCATAATTATATTAAAAAATTAGATCTAACACTGCGCTTTTTACCAAGACCTGCCGATTATCTCTTTCTTTATTTTATAGGAATCTATATCCTATTTTTAATTTTAAAAGTAGATTATAAGTTGGCATTCGTTGGAGCATTGGCATTTGGGTTTTCTACTTATCTCATCATAATATTAGGTGTAGGCCATAATGCTAAAGCGCATGCAATCGCTTATATGCCATTAGTGATTAGTGGAGTTTTATTGACTTTTCAGCGCAAGTACATCTACGGGTTTTTGCTTTTAACTGTTGCTATGGCTTTAGAGTTAGTTGCCAATCACTTTCAGATGACATACTATTTGTTATTGTTGGTGGTCATTATTGGAATTGTTTATTTAATTGAAGCTATTAAGAATAAAACCCTGCCAGAGTATTTAAAAGCCATTGCAATTATGGTTGGTGGCGTTGTTTTAGCAATAGGGATGAATGCTACCAATATCTTAGCGACAAAAGAATATGCAGATACTTCTACCCGAGGGAAAAGTGAATTAACAATCCATCCTGATGGAACTGCTAAAAATGCTGGAAGTAGTGGACTGAGTTACGATTATATCACAGAATATAGTTATGGTAAATTAGAGAGTTTCAATCTATTTATCCCTCGATTTATGGGAGGAGGTTCTGCAGAACCATTTCCAAAAGATCCAGAAACTTTAGATGTTCTTTTAAAAATGGGAGCATCTCCACAAGATGCCAATCAAATACTCAATCAAATCCCTATGTATTGGGGAGATCAAACCTATGTTGGTGCACCAGCTTATGTTGGAGCAGTTATTCTCTTCTTAGCAATACTGGCCTTGTTTCTAATAAAAGGAAAATTAAAATGGTGGCTTGTTGCTGGGTTTTTATTGAGTTTATTTTTATCCTGGGGAAAAAACCTTAGCTTTTTAACAGAATTCTTTATCGACTATGTCCCGCTTTACAATAAGTTTAGGGCGGTGTCTTCCATTCAAGTGATAATTGAATTGGTGGTTCCAATTTTAGCGATAGTAGGTTTGCACCATTATTTTTATAAAACAGAAGATCCAGAAGAAAGACAAAAAGCACTTTTAACTGCTACTGGTATAACCGGAGGAGTAACCTTATTATTTATTCTGTTTAAAGGAAGTTTATTCGATTTTGCAAGTCCAATTGACCCATTAATTATTGAAGCCTATGGTGTAACCCTAATGGATGCTATAAGAGAAGATAGGATGACATTATTAACAAATGATGCAATCCGATCTTTAGTTTTGATTCTGGCAACTGCTGGGACACTTTGGTTTTTTATAAAGAATAAGTTAAAAGGAAATACTGCTATAGTACTTTTAGCAGTGATCATTTTAATCGATTTAATTGGAGTAGACAGACGTTATGTGAATAACGATGATTTTGTACAAGCTAGAAGAGTAGAAAGACCTTTTCAAGAAAATTTAGCGGATAAAGAAATATTAAAAGATGATGGCTACTTTAGAGTATATGATGCAACGGTAGGGAATCCTTTTGCAAGTGGACGTGCTAGTTATTTTCATAATGCATTAGGAGGTTATCACGCTGCAAAAACAGGAAGAATACAAGATTTAGAAGACTTTTATATCAGCAAAGGCGATATAGGAATTTTGAATATGATGAACGTGCGTTATATTACAGTTGCTAGTAAAGATGGAGCTCCTGTAGCGCAACGTAATCCTTATGCAAATGGCCCAGCTTGGTTAGTAGAAAATGTAATACTTGCTAATAATGCTAATGAGGAAATTCAATTTTTAGACAGTTTAAATACCAAGAAAACTGCCATCATTAATAAGGAGTTCTCCAATTTACTTCCAACAGCAGATATTCAGAGGGACTCTATAGCAAGCCTTAATTTAGTAAGTCATGCTCCAAACCATTTGGTATATGAATCTATTACAGATACTCCACAATTGGCTATTTTTTCTGAAGTCTATTATCCAGAAGGTTGGAATGCTTATATAGACGATCAACCAGCTGAATATTTTAGAGCAAATTATGTGTTAAGAGCTATGCAAATCCCAGCAGGGGCTCATAAAATTGAATATAAGTTTGAACCACAAGTGGTAGCGACAGGATCTAAAATTACTTTGGCAAGTAGCATAATATTTATGTTTCTTTTAATAGGAGGTGTTTACTTTAATAACAAAAAGAATAAAAGCCTCTCTAAGGAATAATAGATTATGAAGAGAGCTTTAATTATCACGTATTATTGGCCGCCAGCAGGAGGTCCTGGCGTGCAACGATGGTTAAAGTTTGTAACTTATTTTAAGGAATTTGGAATTGAACCTATTGTTTATATACCAGAAAATCCTCATTACCCATTAGTAGATCAAAATATTGTTTCTGAAGTTCCTTCGGGAATTGAAATTCTTAAACAAGCTATAAGAGAACCCTATGGTTTTGCTAAGGTATTTTCAAAAAAGAAAACGAATCAGATTAGTAGCGGAATTATCACCAATAAAAAGCAGTCTTTTTCAGAAAAACTAATGCTTTGGATTCGGGGAAACTTTTTTATTCCCGATGCTCGAATTGGATGGGTGAAGCCCTCAGTTAAATATCTAAGCGAATACATCAAAGAAAACCCAATAGATGTTATCATCACTACAGGGCCGCCTCATAGCTTGCATCTTATAGGATTAAAATTGAAAGAGGAGTTAGCAATTAAATGGATAGCAGATTTTAGAGATCCTTGGACAACTATTCATTACCATAAGTCTTTAAAACTAAGTAAGTCTTCAGAAAAAAAACACAAAAAATTAGAAGCACAAACTTTAACTTCGGCAGATAGGATAGTAGTTACCAGCCCTAGTACAAAAAAGGAATTTGAACAAATTACTAAAACTCCAATAGTAGTAATCACTAACGGTTATGATAATTCAGGAGATATAAATTCAGTTTTGGATACTTCTTTTTCTTTGGCTCATATTGGATCTTTATTAAGTGAACGAAACCCAATACTATTGTGGAAGGTACTTTCAGAAATATGTACTGAAAATGAATCCTTCGCTCAAGAATTAAAAATAAAACTGGTAGGCGCTATAAGTGAGGATGTAATTTCTAGCATACATTCTTATGGATTAAAAGGGAATTGTGATGTTATGGGCTATGTTTCCCATAAAGAAGCGCTACAACTACAACATAATGCACAGGTGCTCTTATTGGTGGAAATGGATCGCCCAGAAACTCGCGCAATTATTCCGGGTAAGTTATTTGAATATCTTGCTGCAGAACGGCCTATAATTGCAATGGGACCTTCTGGGAGCGATGTGGAATCTATTATAATGGAAACCAATTCAGGGAAATACTTTAATTATACAGAAGAAGAAAAACTGAAAGAGCAAATTGTTTCTTATTATAATAAATTCAAGCAAGGAGAATTAATAGTGGAGTCTCAAAACATATCTAAGTATAGTAGGAGGGAACTAACCCATAAGATGTCTGAAGTCATTAAAAAAATGCTTTAAAAAGAAATCCTTTGAAAAGATGTTACTCTTAACAAAGGATTTCAAACTAACTAACCAACCAAAATTATAATCCTCGCCCTCTTTTTGAAGAGGTTTCTCTAGCACTAGATGTTTTCTTACTAGAAGAATTTCGTTGCGAGTTGGAAGCTACTCTTGTAGTTCCTGTTCCTTTACTTGTATTATTTTGATAACTTTTTGTTACTTCTTTTTTATTCCTATTTGTACTGGTTGAAGTACTTCTATTGCTTTTTTGATTACTGCTGTTTCTTTGATAAGAAACCTTCTTAGTATTAGAAGTGCCAAAACCTCGATTATTACTTTTTGTAGTAGTATTACTTGCTACACGTCTTGTACTAGAACTATTGGAATTGTTCTTAATAGCTTTTTCAGTTCTTTTAGAGGTTTTACTCACCGAAGTAGTATTATTTCTTTTCGAAACCGAATTATCTCTTCTAGTAGTATTTGCTACCGCAGTATTTCTTCTACTTGATTTATAATCTTTATTAGCTACAGATCTTCCTCCTTTATGATGTACTCGACTACCAGGTCTATGAAAATCTCTTCTACCATTAGTATACGATATATTAGATCTCCCTCTATTTGAATAATAGTTATAATGATCATTATAATTATATCGTACTGGAGAATAATATCTTCTATAAGGATAATCATAAACCACACAACTAGTATACGCTGGTCTTACGTAATAGGCATGCCAAGGTCTATATACATAATAATAGTTTAATGGATTTATATATCCAGTATGGTGAGAATAATAGCCATAATAGTTATAATGTACATAAAGTCCACCAACCCTAACAATTCGCCTATTGTTATATAGAACTTCAACATCCCCAACTTGAGCGACACGTCCAAATTCATCGTAATACACTGGAACATCTTCTACCTGTATTATTGCTCCATAATCATCGTACTGTACATACATATCGTAATTATAACCTGAGTTATAGTTTACAGTTACATTGGTGTTACTTAAAGTAACCGAAGAATTGTTGTTATATCCAATATATGTGAAGTCGAATTGCCCATCTGGGAAAACGGAAAACTCTACATTTTCTACTACAAAAATATACGACTTTCCATAATTACCATTGATTAAAGTTTCTTCAGCAGTAACAGATGCAGTTATTACTGAATAACTCATTATAAATAATCCTAATATTAATCTTGCTGCTTTTTTCATGACTTTAAATTTAAGGGTTGAACTTTCTTTAATTTTGATTAGCTAGTACAGTTTGTTATAACCAACGACCGTGCCATAATTTCAAAACACAGGTAGTCAGAGAGATACGGGGGTCTTGTAATATTGAATTAATATAAAATTGTTTTTCCTTTCTTTTGAAAATGCTTTAAATTTAAAAATCCGCCTTCATTTATATGAAGACGGATTCTAAAAAAAACTAACTAACCAATTTTTATACCTATGAAAGTATACTATTTACTTATACTTAAGTAAAAGCAAACCCCGTGCCATACAAATGGATAAAAATTGATTTAGGATTTATTTAACAATAAATTTTTCTGTTTTTATCAGTACACCATTACTTGATACTTGATAGAAGTATAGACCAGATGCATAATCCATATTGTTTAATATGTAATTATCAGAAGTGATTCTAATGTCTTTAATAAGCTTCCCAGAGATATTATAAATTTTTAATTGGTTTATTTCTGCCTCATTTGGTAATTGCAAAATTGACCTTTCAGAAATTGGATTTGGGTAAAGCACAATTTTATCTTTGTATGTTTCTCCTAAACTTAATGTTGTATTATCACAAGAAGTAGCGTTGCCCATAAAATAAGTGACTCCGTTTGTAGTAAAACAAGATAAAGCTGTCCAACAAGTAACATCTTCGAAAGGCCAAATATGACCTAATCCGGCACCTGTCCCCATACCTTCAACCCAAGCCATCACCTCTCCTCCCTGTGGCCAAAATTCATCTAAAAACCGAATAACCTTTCTGTTTTCTCCAGCGATAAATAAAGTGTCTATTTCAAATACTTCAATAATAAATATCCCTTCATTTTCACTTCCTCCTGAACAATAAGGATGATTAAAACCTGAAATATCCATACCTATATTGTAAGTATCTCCAATTTCAAGATTCATATTAAAAAATATTTTTTCTTCATTATCGTCTGGAAAATATTTGTAAACGATACCATTCTCTTCTCTTAATAAACAGGATGGGTTTTCGTCTTTATATATTTGTTTATATAATTCACCATTTATTTCGACAGTTCCATTTATAGTAATTTGATCTGTTACTGTCCAAGTTGGAAAATCGGGTGGGGAAAAAGGGCAATAAAATGTGTCCACACTCCATGCATTTCCTTCTTGTAGCATTGGTAAATAATCTTGTGAAAAAGAAATACAAGTAGATAATAAGGTAAGTGATACTATTAAATGTTTCATAAGAGAAAATTAAATTTAAAATTAATTTAATTAACAGGGGAGTATACTATAAAGATATTAAATTTTCTCTGATAAATAGGATGCAGTAAGGGATTTTTTGTTTTTGGCAACTTCTTCCGGAGTGCCTTCTACCATTAATTCTCCGCCTTTTTCACCACCTTCTAAGCCAAGGTCTATTATATGATCTGCACATTTAACCAAATCCATATTATGTTCTACAACTATTACAGTATGGCCTTTATCTAATAAAGCGTAGAAAGAATTTAATAATTTATTGATGTCATGAAAATGCAAACCTGTTGTTGGTTCATCAAAAATAAAGAGTGCTTTGTCTTTGGTGTTTCCTTTCACTAGAAAAGAAGCTAATTTAATTCGCTGTGCTTCCCCACCAGAAAGGGTAGAAGAACTTTGCCCTAATTTTACATAGCCAAGACCAACATCTTGTAATGGTTGTAATTTATTGAAAATCTTTTTTTGATCTTGTGACCTGAAAAATGCAATAGCATCATCAACCGTCATATGAAGAATGTCATGAATACTTTTCTCATGAAACTGAACTTCTAATATTTCTTTCTTAAAGCGTTTTCCTTTACAGATATCACATTCTAGATGCACATCTGCCATAAATTGCATTTCGATAGTTACTTCGCCTTCTCCTTTACAATTTTCGCATCTTCCGCCATCCACATTAAATGAAAAATGCTTGGCTTTATATCCTCTAATATCCGATAGTTTTTGATTAGCATATAAAGCTCTTATGTCATCGTAAGCTTTTATATAGGTTACAGGATTAGATCTACTAGAACGACCTATAGGATTCTGATTTATGAATTCTACATTTTTTATATTTGAAAAATCTCCTTCTATACTTGTGAATTGTCCAGCTTTTTCTCCATAACCACCTATCTTTTTAAGCATTGCTGGATACAATATTTTTTTAACTAGAGTACTTTTTCCACTTCCAGAAACTCCAGTGATTGCTGTAAAACAGCCTAAAGGAAAGCTTACATCAATATTTTTAAGGTTGTTATGTCTAGCGCCAATTAATCTTATAATGTTTTTTGAAGTCCTTCTTTTTTCAGGAACCTTAATAGAAAGATCGCCGTTGAGGTATTTAGCGGTAAGGGATTCCGATTTTAATATATCATTATAAGTTCCAGTTGCTACAACTTCACCGCCAAAAGAACCCGCTTCGGGACCAATATCAATAATTTCATCTGCTTCTTTCATTATATCCTCATCATGTTCCACAACGATAACTGTATTCCCCAAATCACGTAATGATTTTAATACGGTGATTAAGCGTTCTGTATCTTTTGGATGTAATCCAATACTTGGTTCATCAAGAATGTACATAGAACCTACCAAACTACTCCCGAGAGAGGTTGCAAGGTTGATACGTTGTGATTCTCCACCAGAAAGTGTATTCGATTTCCTGTTTAAGGTTAAATAACTTAAACCAACATCTATTAAAAAGGATAGGCGATTATTGATTTCTATTAATAATCGTTTGGCAATTTTTTGATCGTATTTATTTAATTCTAAATTTTTAAAGAATAAGGCTGCTTTATCTAAAGGCAACTCTACTAATTCTTGGATGGAAGTTCCACCAACCTTTACATAACTAGCTTCAGGTCTTAATCTTTTTCCTTTACAAGTACTGCATTTAGTTTTTCCACGATAACGGGAAAGCATTACTCGATTCTGTATTTTATAACTTTTAGATTCTAAAAAAGCAAAGAAATCGTTTAATCCTTCAAAATGTTCATTACCATCCCAAACTAATTGTTTTTGTTCTTCGCTTAGTTCAAACCAGGGTTTGTGAATTGGAAAATCAAATTTATAGGCACTATTTACCAATTGATCTCTATACCAACTCATAGATTCTCCACGCCAAGGAAAAATAGCATTTTCAAATACAGATAATGCCGTATTTGGTACAACCAAATCAGAGTCAATCCCAATTACATCCCCATATCCTTCACATTTTGGACAAGCCCCATAAGGATTATTAAAACTAAATAAATGTACGTTAGGTTCAAAGAAAACCATTCCATCAGCTTCAAAACGATTGTTAAACTCTTTGGTAACATTATCGGAAAGGGATTCAATATATAATTCTCCTTTTCCTTCAAAAAAGGCAATTTCCATCGCATCTGCTAAACGATTGTAAAAATCTTCATCCTCTTTAGTTATGATTCGGTCAATAACTAATTGTAGGTTTTTAGGAATTGATTTTCCTTTTAATTCATCAATTCTAAGTACAGAATCATCAAACTTAATACGAGCATAACCCTGTTGCGCTAAAGCTTGTAACTTATTTTCCATAGTCCTTCCTTCTTCTAAATGAATAGGGGCTAGGAGTAATAATTTTTCACCACTTGGAAATTGTTTTATAAAGTTGATAACATCTGTAATGGAATCTTTTTTTACTTCCTTACCAGAAATAGGAGAAAAGGTTTTGCCAACTCGTGTGTATAATAATTTAAAATAATCATATATCTCTGTAGAAGTCCCCACAGTAGAGCGAGGATTGGTAGAATTAACTTTTTGTTCTATAGCTATCGCTGGTGAAATTCCTTTTATAGAATCGACCTTAGGTTTGTTTAGTCTTCCTAAAAATTGTCTTGCATAGGAAGATAAGCTTTCCACATACCTTCTTTGTCCTTCTGCATATAAGGTGTCAAATGCCAAACTTGATTTTCCACTTCCTGACAATCCTGTAATAACGACTAACTTATTTCTAGGTATTGCTACAGAAATATTTTTTAGATTATGCAATTTTGCTCCTTGAATAAGGATGTATTCTTTTGTGTCTAGAGTGTCGAAATTCAATTTTATGGTATAAGATTTACTTTGGAAAGCGCAAAGATACTACTTAGATTTAGAGTATAAAAAAAGCCTATCTATATTTTTTTTGGAGAAAAAACCCACTTTTTTTTGCATTTGTTAATACTTTGTTATTATATTTACCCTCACAAGCATAGTAATTTAAAAATTATAGCCTATAGCATAATAATACTTTTTAAAATAATTTAAGACTGAACAACCTATATTATTGGGTGTTTACCTATAAAAGTACTGTTATGATAGATAAAAAAATTACAGATGCACAGCTTGTTAGTGCATATATGAAAGGCGATGAATCTTCAATTAGCGAATTAATCACTCGTCACAAACAAAGAATTTACAGTTTTATTTACTCAAAGGTTTACGATAGAGATGTTGCAGAAGACATTTTTCAGGATACTTTTATTAAAGTAATTAATACCTTAAAAAGAGGAGCGTATAATGAAGAAGGAAAATTTATTCCTTGGGTAATGCGTATTTCTCATAATTTGGTAATAGATCACTTTAGAAAGAATAATAGGATGCCTAAATTTGAAAATAATACCGATTTTAATATTTTTTCGGTGCTATCGGATAATTCTTTAAATGCTGAAAAAGAAATGATTAAGGGACAGGTTGAAAAGGATGTACGAAGGATCATCCAAGAACTGCCAGAAGATCAAAAAGAAGTCCTTATCATGCGGATTTACAAAGAAATGAGTTTTAAAGATATTAGTGAACAAACAGGAGTAAGTATAAATACTGCCTTAGGTAGAATGCGTTATGCACTTATTAATTTGCGTAAAGTAATTGATAAACATAACATTGTGTTGACTAATTAGTACAATAATAAATAATTTGCTGCGTTAATAGATAACATTAACCTCAAAAACAGCAATTATATGCAAAAAATGTACTCTAAAACCTCACGTTCGGAGCACGTGAATAAAAACATGACTCCAAAGGAAGAAACCATTAAATTTCTTCTGGATTATTCAAAGGCTTTAAGTGTTATAGATTATAATAAATTGAAGTTTGAAGCACTTCTAAACTAAACTTTGGAAAAACCTCGAAAGAAATTTCGAGGTTTTTTTTTATCTATTTTTTATTTTTCAAATAATCTTTAATTACTGTTTTTCTTCCAATTGTATTTGTAATAATATCTTTATCTAAATCCCATCCTCTTGCAGGAGAATATAACCTTCCGTAGAATATAATCTGAAGATGTAACTTATTCCAAAGATCTTTTGGAAATAATCTTTTGGCATCTTTTTCAGTTTGCACCACATTTTTTCCATTTGTAAAACCCCAACGGAACATTAACCTATGAATATGTGTGTCTACTGGAAAAGCAGGAATATTAAATGCTTGAGCCATTACAACACTTGCAGTTTTATGTCCCACAGCAGGTAAAGATTCTAATGCCTCATAGGTGTTAGGCACTTCTCCATTATATTTATCGATTAATATTTTAGACAAACCGTGTATTCCTTTAGATTTCATAGGAGATAGTCCTACAGGTCTTATTATATCTCTTATTTCTTCAACTGTAAGTTTTATCATATCATATGGATTGTCAGCGATTCCAAATAATATAGGGGTAATTTTATTTACACCCTTATCTGTACTTTGAGCAGAAAGTAATACTGCTATAAGTAGGGTATAGGGATCTTTATGTTCTAGAGGGATAGGAGTCTCTGGGAATAAATCATTTAAAGTTTGAATTGTGAATTCTACCTTTTCTTGTTTTGTCATTTTACGTACTTTTACACAAAAATAGAGAAATGAAACGAGCATGCTAAAAAGTTTATCATTTATTGGAATTATAAATAGCGAACAGCATGTGTTACCTATAATAAATATAACTTAAGCACATGAAAACATTAAAAGCAGGGGATAAGGTTCCAAATTTTAAAGGGAAAGATCAAGATGGAAATATTATATCTTTTTCAGATTATAAAGGAAAACGATTAATTGTTTTTTTCTACCCTAAAGCTAGTACCCCTGGCTGTACTGTAGAAGCATGTAATTTGAGAGATAATTATAAATTACTACAAGATGAAGGTTATGAGCTTTTAGGAGTTAGTGCAGATAGCCAAAAAAGACAAACAAATTTTAGAAATAAATACGAATTTCCATTTCCTTTATTAGCGGATGAAGACAAAGAAGTAATAAATACTTTTGGTGTTTGGGGGCTTAAAAAGTTTATGGGTAGAGAATATGACGGTATTCACCGGAAAACATTTATCATTAATGAAAAAGGTTTAGTTGAAACAGTTATAGATAAAGTGAAGACAAAGCTCCATGCAGATCAAATTTTAAACCCTTAAGATTTTTTAGCAGATCTCCTTGCTGAATACCCAAATAATCGTTTGCTTTTAATTATTTCGGAAACACCAGCTGGAAGCATTTCTTCCCATCCATCTTCTCCAACAGCAATCTTTTTAAGAACATTTCTGGATAAAATATCTAAAATATCTGGATTGAAATCTTGGATATCAAGCATTTTTCCATTGTATTTAAAGAATTTATATAACTCTTTCATACGAGGATGCACTTTTAAATTTTCACTAGTAAGTAATTCTTCCGTTTTATGATTTTTAAGTGGGTATAAATACACTTTTAAATCCTTAAAGAATAACTTCCCAAATGCTTCTAAAATACCACCACTTAAATGTCTATAATATTTTTCATCAAATATTTCAATTAAATTGTAGACACCCATAGCTAATGCCATTCTAGACTTGGTGTATTCAGAGAAATATTCAACCAACTTATAATATTCTTGAAAGTTGGTAATCATTACATTCTGTCCCAAAGAACAAAGTAATTCAGCTCTATCTAAAAAATCACGTTCGTTAATTTCTCCTTCAGCTCTTAAATTGGCTAAAGTGATTTCAAAAATCACTTTTGTTTTTTTCTTATCGACAGTTTTCTCTTTAAAAAAGAGTTCTTGTGCCTTCTCATACATATCCATATTCACTTTAGTAACTGGTCTAAAGCTCCCTCTAAGGGCTAGAATATTTTTTTTATATAATTCCTGTGCTGGTAATAAGTTATTTCCGTCAGGTCCAAACATAACTGCATTAGTCATTTCGTTTTTTACCAGTTGTAAACTCATTAATCTATTGTCTACATAGGTAAACCTAGAACCAGAGAAATTAATCATATCAATTTCTATCTGATCTTTTTCAATATTGTCATATAATGATTTTACAATTTCCTTTGGATTATCATGCATATAAAACCCACCAAAAATTAGATTAACTCCTAATATTCCTAAAGTTTCTTGTTGTGATTGTGCATTGGTTTGTTTGAATCTAATGTGGATTATAATTTCATTATATCCTTCTAAAGGATCCAATTGAAATTTTACTCCAACCCATCCATGCCCTTTAAACTTTTTTGAAAAGTCTATAGTTGCTACGGTATTGGCATAAGAGAAAAATAATTTTTCTGGATGTTTCTGTCTGCTCAATCTATCTTCCATGAGTTCTATCTCATAGGAAAGCATATTTTTTAATCGAGGTTGAGTGACATAACGACCATCCGTTTCAATTCCATAAATCGCATCAGAAAAATCTTTATCGTAAGCAGACATTGCCTTTGCGATGGTTCCAGAAGCTCCTCCAGCCCTGAAAAAGTTACGTACAGTTTCTTGACCTGCGCCAATTTCTGCAAAAGTTCCGTAAATGTTTTCGTTAAGGTTAATTTGTAAAGCTTTTTGCTTGATGGTCAAAACTTTACTTATTTCTTTATCCCCTTTTAATCTTACTGACATGGCAATTTTTTATTTAAAACAAAAGTATAAAAAAAATAAAGTTATTTAGTAATAAAAAAGCCATTTCATTTACTGAAATAGCTTTTGTTTTAACGAAAATAATTTTCTTTACATTCCTTTTAATTCAGATATTAAAGATTGTATTATTGCTTTTGCATCACCAAATAACATGGAAGTTTTTTGATTAAAGAATAATTCATTTTCGATTCCTGCATAACCAGGCTTCATACTTCTTTTATTAATGATGATCTGTTTTGCATTTTCAACATCTAAAATTGGCATTCCGTAAATTGGAGAAGAAGGGTCGTTATGTGCTGCAGGATTAACAACATCATTTGCTCCAATAACTAGAACTACATCGGTATTTGCAAATTCTGGGTTCACATCTTCCATTTCTGCTAATTTTTCATATTCCACACTTGTTTCAGCCAATAAAACATTCATGTGCCCGGGCATTCTTCCAGCTACTGGATGTATTGCATATTTAACTTCAATACCTTTTTTTTCTAATAATTGTTCTAACTCATGAATTGCATGTTGTGCTTGAGCAACAGCTAATCCATAACCTGGAACTATAATTACTCTTTGTGAATAATTCATCAATATTGCAACATCACTAACAGATGCTTTTTTAACACTTCCTTTTATAGTACTTGAACCTTCTCCAGTGGTTAAGTCTGTATCTCCAAATCCGCCAAAAATTACATTAACTAAGGACCTATTCATTGCATTACACATCGCGAAGGTTAAAATAGTTCCCGCAGAACCTACTAATATACCTCCGGTTAGCATTACCATATTTCCATATAAAAAACCTCCAAGTGCAGCTGCTAATCCTGTAAATGAATTTAAGAGGGATATTACAACAGGCATATCTGCTCCTCCAATAGGTAATACAAATAAAACTCCATAGGCTAATGCCCCAAAAAATAAAATGTATAAATAAAGTTGACTACTAGATCCTGACCAAGCGATATATGCTGAAAAGAGAATTAAAACTATAAATATTAAATTGTTTACTAAGTTATATTTCGGAAATCGAAAAGGTTTATTAATGGTTCCATTGAGTTTTGCCCAAGCTATCATACTTCCTGAAAAAGAAATACTACCAATGATAATACCTGCAAGTATTGTAATTATAGATAGAGTTTCTCCATTATAATGATGGAACTCAATCAAGCCTATTAATGCAGCACTTGCACCACCCATACCATTAAATATGGATACCAACTCTGGCATTTTTGTCATCGCTACTTTCTTAGCAACAAGCCAACCAATTAGAGTTCCTAAAAGAATTGCAATTCCAATAAGGGAATAGATAAGTGTTGGTATTTCTCCATTATATAAAAAAATGGTTCCTAATATTGCAATGGTCATACCGCCAGCAGCAATAAGATTACCTCTTCTTGCAGTTTCTGGATTTCCTAACATCTTTAAACCTAAAATATATGTTATAGATGCAATGAGATAAATAATTTCGAGACTAAATTGATATTCCATTATTTTTTCTTTTTAAACATTTCTAACATTCGATCGGTTACAACAAATCCACCTATTACGTTTAAAGTACCAAGTAATACAGCTACAAAACCTAGTGATAATGCCAATATATTATCTGGTTCCGAACCTAACATTACTAAAATTGCACCTATGACCACAACACCATGTATGGCATTCGCTCCAGACATTAATGGGGTGTGTAAAACAGCGGGAACGTGCCCTATAACTTCAACTCCAACAAATATCATTAATATGACGATATATATCATTTGAAGGTTATTGCTAATAAAATCTAATAATTCAGTCATATTTATTCAGTTTTTCCGTTTTGTCTAATTTTTCCGTCTTTTACTATTAAAGTAGTGTCTGTTATTTCTTCATCAAGCTCCCACTTAAATTTGTTACCCTCTGTTAAATGCAGAATAAAATTAAGCATGTTTTTTGCATAGAGGTCGCTAGCATTTGTTGAAACACTTTCAGGAGATATGGATGTTCCAATAATTTTCACTCCATTTTGTATAACCGTTTTATTTAGTTTGCTCAATTCACAATTCCCACCTTGAGTTGCAGCTAAATCTATAATTACAGCTCCGTTTTTCATTTCGGCTACTTGTTCTTTTGTTATTAGAAGTGGAGATCGACGTCCTGGAACCATAGCGGTAGTAATAACTAGATCTGCTTTAAATAAAGATTTATTTACAGCTTCTTGCTGTCTTCTTGCATAATCTTTAGAAGCAACTTTGGCATATCCGCCTTCTGATTCTTCTCCTTCATTATCTACAGTAATAAATTTTGCACCTAAAGATTCTGTCTGTTCTTTGGTTTCTAGCCTAATATCTGTAGCTTCTACTACAGCTCCTAATCGCTTTGCAGTAGCAATAGCTTGTAGTCCAGCTACACCAACACCATATACTAAGACTCTAGAAGGAGTAATAGTCCCTGCTGCTGTCATCATTAAGGGGAAAATTTTTGTCATTTCATAAGCCCCTCTAATTACCGCTTTATAGCCCGCTAAATTATTTTGAGAGCTTAATACATCCATATCTTGGGCTCTAGATATTCTTGGCATAGCATCCATTGAAAAACAAGAAGCTCCAATAGAAGCAATGGTTTTTATTAAGGCTGGATTAGATTTATGAAATAACTGACTCATTAAAATATGATCCTTATCAATTAATTTTAATTCCTCTTCATCAAATGGGTTAATTTTTATTAGGACTTCCGCTTTTTTAAAGACGACTCCTCTGCTTTCTACAGAGGCTCCAATTTCTTTATAATCTGAATTTTTATATTTAGAACCTTCTCCAGCATCTTTTACTACCAAAACTTCAAATCCTTTATCTATAAGTTGTTTTGCGATATTGGGAGATATGGAAACACGTTTGTCCCCTTTGTGAGTTTCTTTAATAACACCTATTTTCATAGTTTATATTTTAAATCCTCATCAAATTTATAATAATAAAACTATATTTATTCTGACTTATATCATATTTTAAATTTAAAAAACATCACAAAAAAATGACTTGATATATTGAAAATGAGACATTATAGTAAATAAAAACAGTCGTATTTTCGGGAACATTGTTTTTAAAAATCAATTGGAACTTATTTTATTTAGAACTTAAATTGTAATAATTTTTCACTTACTTTGAAAACTATGAAGATTACATTTTTAGGCACTGGAACATCCCAAGGAATCCCTGTTATAGGGAGTTCACACCCTGTATGTCTAAGCCAAAACTCTAAAGATAAACGATTGAGAGTTTCCGTTTTGCTATCTTGGGATTCCTATAATTATGTAATTGATTGTGGGCCAGACTTTAGACAACAAATGTTAGGAGAAAACTGTTCTAAAGTAGATGGAATTTTATTAACTCATGAGCATAGTGATCACACAGCTGGTATAGACGATATAAGGCCTTTGTATTTTAGACAAGGGCATATGCCTTTTTATGCTCATCGAAGAGTTTTTGAATCCCTTTATAAGAGATATTCTTATATTTTTGAAACTGAAAATAAATACCCCGGAGCACCAACTATTAATGAAATTGAAATTTCTAAAGACAAACCCTTTATTATAGGAGGGAAGACGGCTATTCCTATTGAGGTTCTTCATAGTGAATTACCGGTTTTAGGTTTCCGAATAGATAGCTTCACTTATTTAACTGATGTAAAAACTATTTCTGAAGAGGAAATTGAAAAAGTAAAAGGGACTAAGGTATTAGTGATAAACGCATTAAGAGAAGAGCCACATCATTCGCACTTGAGTTTGTCTGAAGCATTGTTATTAATAGAGAAAATTAAACCAGAAAAAGCATATTTAACCCATATTAGTCATTTATTAGGATTTCATGATGAAGTAGAAAAAAGACTTCCAGAAAATGTATTTCTAGCTTATGACACCTTAAAAATCAACTTATAATTATGAAGAGAACCATCTTTATGTATTTATTCTTTTTTACCTTACTGTTTGTGATATTTCAGTATATGAATGAAAAGAAAATTTTCGGAAAACAAGAAAATAAAATTGAATCACAAAAAGCTAAGATAAAGCAATTAGAAAAGAGCTTGAAAATAGCAACAGATTCAGCCGATGTCTTATCGAATACCGTATTAGATTTAAATTACTTTACCCTTCAGGGTAATGAAAATGCAATGTCTTATTTTGAAAGTCTTGGTTTTGAATCCGGGGATATTGAAGAACTAGTTGCAGAGTACATTTATGAAGAAAATTTAAAAAGTGGGGATAATCCTATAATTCCTTTCGATGGAATTAATGGTGCCATGAAAATTAATAAAATTAGGTTTTTAAATCATAAGTGGATTATTGCAGATTTTACCGATGGTAAATATTGGGGAGAAATGGTTGTGGAATATTATATTACAACCAATAAGAAGATTGAACTTACTTCTGTAGCATCTTTATTATATCCTTCCTATTAAGTAGGTCATTTCGATATATTTATCACAAACTAGAAATACTCAATGACCTAGAAATATTCAATACACTGAGTGATTCCAATTTTATTTTGGAATCGTATCGAAGTGTAAAAAAGCGATATTATATTTACTAATAGAATTAAGAATGCCTTAATAACCACTCTTTCAATTCATAAAAGTTTTGTGGAGCAACACCGTGACCTACAGGAAACTCAGAATATTCACAATTAATATTTAAATTTTGAAGAAAGGGCTTTGTTTTTCGAGCCCAATCCACAGGGATTACTTGATCTACACTTCCATGAGAAGCGTAAATGTTTAAATTACTAAAATCATTATCCGCATAATTTTCTTTAAAAATCGCTTCATTTATATAGCCACTTAAACCAATAATATTCTTAATTTTTTCTGGGAAACTCAGTCCAACCGCTAAGCTAAGGATCGTTCCTTGACTAAAACCTAATAGGGTAATGTTATCTGAATCCACATTATAAACAGAAATGATTTCATCAATACATTTCACTACTAAATCTCTAGATATAATAGCTTGTTCATCATCGCTCCATTTTCCATTAGCATTATCAAAATGGATAGCATACCAAGCATTTCCATAAGGTTGCATTGCATATGGAGCCTTTAAGGATATAATAGTATAATTATCTGGTAATTCATTGGCAAAGGAAAACAAATCATTTTCATCGCTTCCATAGCCATGTAGCATGATAATTACTGGTGATTTTTCAGAGGTATTTTTTGGAGCTTTATAATTATGCTCTAAGGATAGTATTTGTTTATTCATTTGTTAATCTAAAAATTTAAACCATTTTTGAAAAAGGTCGCTAATAATAGGAATTCCTTTTGTTTTACCTGTAATAGCCATTAATAAAGAGAATACCCACATAAAAAATGAAATAACCCAAAGTGTTTGACCTATATATTGTAAAATAAAGTTGCCTTGAAAAAAAGTAACCGATATAAATAAAAAAATGACTAAACCAAACATGTTTTTAACATGATAAGAAACAAACTTATCTTTTTCATCCATATTTAGGATATAAGCTATAATTAAACCTATAAAAGTGATATAGGCTAATATTGCTTTGTAACTCCCAGTAGTTTTATTTTTCATTAGTAATATTGTTTTAAAATGACATTATTTATTAAATTGGTAGTTCAATTTGCAAATCTAATTATTATGAGATTAATTTCTTGCCTTTTTTTATTTTTCACTGTTTTTTCTTTTAGTCAAACCTATGATGGCGACCGTGTTTTAACCGTACGATCTTATGACTCTATAAATGATCAGCCAAAAGCAAAAGGAGCATTAGGGATTAATATGAAATTGAACGGTTATTACGATGTGTATGGAGGATTACAGGATAGTGAAACTTTTAATATTGGCCAGATAAATGTTTTTGGAACGGATGACTCTCAAAGTTTTAAAATGGACATGTACCAAACTCAAATATTTATTCAGGGTGATTATGTTACAAAGGGTGGTGAAAATGTAAAAGCAGTAGTGGAGTTTGACTTTTGGGGAGGAAATGGGCATATGAGATTGCGTAAGGCATATGTAGAAACAAATCATTGGCAAATTGGTCAAAACTGGAATAATTTTGGAGATGAAGTTTTATGGCCCAATGTTATGGAATGGGAGGGACCACCATCTGGAATATGGATAAGATCTCCACATATAAAATACTTTAATACTTTTAAAAATAAAGAATGGGTTTATGAAGTTAGTCTAGAAGCACCTATGGTAGATTATGTTTCTTTAGGAGAATTAGAACCTTTGGTTGAAGAAGAATATCAGGTAACACCAGATTTAACTGCAGCAATAAAGTATAAAAAGGAATGGGGACATTTTCGTTTTTCTTCCATTTTAAGAAACATACGCTATAAATTTGATGGTGAAACAGATAGTTTTATTGGCTACGGATTTACATTGAGTGGAATATATAAAACAGAAAGAAAAAATAATCTTCAATTTCAATTGATAGGAGGTAAAGGGATTAATGCATATTTGACAAGTGTTTCAGGTTTAGGTTACGATGGATACCCAACAATAGAGGGTGATTTTGACGCAACACCTTCTTATGGTGGATGGATTTCCTACGAATACTATTTTACTCCTAAATTTCATTCAAATATAGTTTTCGGATATACAAAATATAGATTTGAAGATATGGAACGATATATCCTTTCTGAAGAACTTCCAAATGATCCAATAGATGATGTACTCGTTTTAGGTGGGGATTATTCTAGTTACCATTCTTATGGCATTCTAAATTTTATGTACGATCCTTTTGAAAGAATGACCATTGGATTGGAATTAGATTATGGCCGAAAAGATGTAGATTATAATGGTTTAGCCAATGATATATTTATTGATGAAAATAAAGAAAGAGATGCTATGAGAATAAGTTTTGGTTTTATGTTTTACTTATAAAATCTTATTATATTTTAGCTATCTGAATCAATATTACATGAAGCCCTACTTTTTATTTTTTTTTATTGTTCTTACCATTTCTTGTTCTAAGGAAAATAAAAAAAGTAATTATACAGAAATTACTAAAACCAATACCCAATATGTAGATGGTTATGTGGGAGATAAAGCCTGTGTAGATTGTCATCAAACAGAGGTAGAGCTATGGCAAGGATCGCATCATGATTTGGCAATGCAAATTGCAAATGAAACAACAGTTTTAGGAGATTTCAATAATATTAATACCACTATAGATGGTGTTGAATATTTTTTCTTTAAAAAGGATAACGATTTTATTGTTCGAATAATCGAGATAGATAATTCTGAAAAAGAATATAAAATAGATTATACTTTTGGAGTAACTCCCCTGCAACAATATCTGGTTGATTTTGATAAAGGGAAAAAGCAGGTGTTACGTGTAACTTGGGATGTTATCGATAAAAAATGGTACCATCAATATAAAGGAGATAAAATTGCTCCACATGATTGGTTGCATTGGACTAAAGGCGCCCAAAATTGGAATACCATGTGTGCCGAATGTCATTCTACAAACTTAAAAAAGAATTATTCCATTGAGGACGATTCTTTTGACACTTCCTATTCCTCCATTAATGTAAATTGTGAAAGTTGTCACGGTCCAGCAGAGAAACATCTTAAATGGGCTGAAAATGAAACGGAGGATAAAGACACCTATATTTTAACTGGGAGAAACCAGAAAGAGCAATTAAATGCTTGTGCTACTTGTCATGCGAGAAGAGTTAAACTTACAGAGAATTATACTCCAGGAGAAAATTTTGAAGACCAATATATGGTTCAAAATATCACAGACAATTTTTACCATGGGGACGGGCAAATAGATGAAGAAGATTATGTGTTGGGCTCTTTTATGCAAAGTAAAATGTATGCTGAAGGTGTTAAGTGCAACGATTGTCATAATGCACACAGTTTAAAGTTAAAGTTTGAGGGGAATAAATTATGCTTACAATGTCATGTTCCTGCTAATTATGAAACCGAACAGCATTATTTTCATGAGCAAAACACAGAGGCTAGTCTTTGTATAAATTGCCATATGACTGGAAAAGATTATATGGGTAATGATTTTAGAAGAGACCATAGTTTTAGAATTCCAAGACCAGACCAGAGTGAAAAATTTGATACTCCCAATGCTTGTATTAATTGTCATAAAGACAAAACAAATCAATGGGCAGCAAAAGCTATCATTGAGAACTATGGTGAAAAGAGAGCAGCACATTTTTCAGATGCCTTATTATTAAGTACACAAGAAAATATAAATTCTGCCCAGCGTGAGGAATTAAATAATTTTATAAATGACTTAAAATATCCAGAAATTGCTAGGGCAACAGTAATTGAAAATCTTGTATATAAACAACAAGAGGATTATGCATCTTTGGTAGTTGCATTAAATGATTCTTCTGCAATTGTAAGATATAATGCTTTATTGAAATTTAGAAATCTTACGCCTCAAGAAAGAGTGTCCATAGCTTTAAAGCATATGAATGATACCATCAAGCTTGTAAGAATAGGAGCAGCTCAATTGGTTATTGGATTAGATGAAAATACTCTAACTGGTCTCGATAAAAGTAATTTTTTAACTGCAAGAAATGAATTAGAGACTATGTTATTTAGTAATGCTGATTTTTCTAATGGTAGGATGCAATTAGGAGATTATTATCTTCAGAATAATAACATTGGAAAAGCTATAGAAAATTATGAAATGGCATTGTATAAAGACAATTTGCTATTACCCGTTTATTCCAATTTAGCTACTGCATATAGTATGGTAAATAATTTTGAAAAAGCAAGTAAAACTATAGATACTTGGATAGAGTTAGACCCTGAAAATGGACGCCCTCATTATTTAAAAGGACTTCTTAATTTTGAAAATAATAACAATGAGCTTGCTATAAACGAATTGCTGATAGCAATAAAATTAGATTCAAAAGATACTCGTTCTATGTATAATCTTGCAACTTATTATTATCAGGACCAAAGGGATTTATCAGCTGCCGAAAAATATATTGGAGATGCTTTAAATGTAGATAATAACAATCCAGACTTTGAGTATTTATTGGCCTTAATTTATCAAGGACAAGGAAAGACATCTCAAGCGAATACTATTATTGAAAAATTAAAGGCTAATCAATAGACAAAGGGTTTAACCAGTTTTTAGTTGTTTTTCCTTTATTTATTTTGGCTTGTTGTGTAATGAAACTTTTTCTAGCGTTTTTTAAACTTTTCATTAATACTTTGAAAGAATTTGTATGGATAGATTTTTGTTGGTTAAAATAGGAATCATTCATGGTAGATAAAACAGTTTTTAATTCCTCCGAACCATATTCTGAAACAAATTCATTTAGAGATTCTTTTTTATAATTTACTTTTCTTAACCAGGTATTCACCACATTTAAAAAAGTTAGAAAATCCTTTTTCTCAATAGCCCTTATCACATTTCTAAAAGTATATGATTCAGATTGCAATCTTTTGATCTTATAATTTTTATACTTCCTTCTTGATATTTTAAAGAGAGTAATAAAAAGAAAAGATCCAATTATTAAGAAGATTACATTTTTAGCAAACTCTTTTGCTGTCATTCCGAAAATCAAGAAGGGGGCTTCTGTTTCTTCTATAGTAGCAATTTCCTTTTCCTTTTGAAGCGACTTCTTAATGGTTGCCAACATTGCTAAATCGGCATTGGGTTTTACAGTTAAGCTTATGGAGTCGATTTGTTTTCTATAGAATTTTTTATTTCCAGAATTCCAATATAAATATTCGATAGCTGGAATAGTAATCACTCCTTCTTTTTCAAATAAATAACTAACAGTTTCACTTCTACTAGATGAAACTCCAGTTTTAGATTTATTGGTATTTATACTTGGTCTTTTTGGGTAAATACTAACTCCTACAATACTGTCCCAAACCGTTTTAGGAATAAACTCTGATAAAGTTCCCCCAGCTGCTCTAGAAATAGATCGTTGAATTACATCTCCAACTTTAACGTTTTGATGAGATGTCAACCATTTTTCAGTAACATTTAAAGAGGTGGCTACTAACCAGTTATTGGGGTCATATCCTAATGGAACCCCTTTTACTTCAATTGATTCTGGTTTTGTTTTTATGGAATGTTTAATTCCTTTATAGCCTCCTTCTTTTGGACTTTCTAAATTAATATCAATGGCAGGTACTGTTATGGTTCCATCTTTTGTTGGGAATAAATTATAATAAAAATCTACTCCAGCATATTTTTTTCCATTAAAACTTCTGGAATTACTAACCGATCTAAAGTAAACGGTTAAGGCACCATCTACCTGTATATTCCCTAAATCAATTCCTTTGGTAAACCAAGTAGAGGAATAAACAGAAACCTTTAATTGTACTGGCTGTCCAATATAAACATTATTTGGATTTACCTTAATATAGCTTATCAAGCTTTGGCTAAAACCCGAGAATGAGATCCCCCAAATAACAATTCCAATAAATAATTTATTTACCATTTTTTTAAATTTGTATCGGCTTCTACTAGTTTCTTTTTTATCTGGTATTTAAATTTTCTTGTTAAAAACAATGCGGGATCATCATCCACTTTACGCATTAATATATTTTTTGGCAACTCTCCATTTCCAGATTTAAAATCATCTGGTAATTCCTCTAATTCTTTCCCTTTTCTGGTATCTGTTTCCGTGGTTTCTTCTAAACGTTCTTTCTCCATATCTTTTTTGGTAGCTTCTTGGCCACCACCACTTAGGTCTTCAGGAGATCTATTTTGTTTGTTCTTTGCTTTATCCTCTTCTTCATTTAGGGCTATTTCTTCAGGCTTTAAATTATTAATTGCTTCTTTTGCTGTGATAATTTGTTGCAGGTTGTTTTTTGCATTTGTGTTAGAGGGGTCTTGTGCAAATACCTTTTCAAAAACCTCTTGCGATTTATCTAAGAGGCCCAGTTTTGCATAGGTAAGTCCCAAATTATAAAGCCCTTGACTAGAGCTGTCCTTTTCTAATTCGACTCTAGCACTTTGAAAATCTCCGCCTTTATAATAGGCAGTTCCTTTACGCATCGGATCTTTAAAGCCAGAAGCAGCATCCAAATAATTGCCAATATCATATTCCTTTTGAGCTTGGTATTCTTTAGTATACCATAAATCATTAAAATCTAATCCCTTAACCTTTTCCTTATTTTCTTCGGAACAGGAACCCAGTGTAAAAGAGATAATAACTAAATTTAAAGCCCAACCTTTTCTAAAACTAAACAAGAATATAAATGCCAAAGGAATAATAAACCAAAAACCATTGTCCTGCCAATTTTCATCTTCTGCATCACTTTTATCTTCAAAAACCAATTGATTACTGATCGTTTTTGCTAAGTCCTCTACATCACTATTATCTAAAGTCATATCAAGAATAGTACAACCCTCAAGCTCATTAAGACGATTTAATTGTTGTAAGTCTAATGCTGATTTTTGGTTGAATGATGGAATGTTTGCTCCTGCTGGTGTGGCAAAGGGATAAAGATATAGTTCCGTATTATTTTCTTGCAGAAAATTACTCACCAATGCTATGGGTATTTCTGTTAAGTCATCCGTTATTATTATGATTCTACCTTTTGCTTTATTTCCTGTAAACAGCGTGTCAATTTTAGAAAATAGAGTACTAAACCCAGTACCCTTTACTGGCATCATTTTGGGCTGTAAACCACTAACTTGATCTAATATTATTTTATAATCTGTTGTAAAAGGGGTTACCGTATGGGTAGAGCCAGCAAATACCAATAAAGTGGTTTCCGCTCTTGGATTTGCTTCTAATAAGTCCTGAACTTTAAATTTAGCTCGTTCTAACCTGTTTGGAGATATATCTGTGGCCAACATGCTTTGGGATAGATCTAGGGCTATTACAACTTTAGAATTGATTTTTTTTGTTGGAGATTTTTCTTGATTCCAAGTTGGGCCTAAAAATGAGAAGATCCCTAAAATAAACATCAACAATACCGTGAAATGCATCAGCCTAGATTTCCATTCGCTGCCTTTTTGAATAACAAAAGGGCGCAAGTCTTTAGAAATATTTTTTTTCCAGGAATTGGATTCCCTATAAAAAAACAACCCTAAGACAGTTATAAAAACAATAGGAATAATAATCCAGAGATATTCAGCTCTTAAAAAGTGAAATTGTTCCCAATCGATATGTTTAATTCTATCTAGCATTAATTTTTCCGGAATCTCTTAAAAATAAGGATCATATTATTTATAAATACCATCATAAAACCCAAAGCTATCGCTAAGCCTAATGGGTAGAAATATAAAAGTGTTTTCGGGGTATAGCTTTCTTCTTCATATTCTACAGGTTCTAATTTTTCTAGTTCTTCATAAATGTCTTCTAATGCTTCGGCATCTTTTGCTCGAAAGTATTTTCCATCAGTTAATTCCGCTATTTGGGTTAGGGTGCGTTCATCTAAATCTGAAGAACTGTTGCCAGGATCACCTATACCAATAGTATAAATAATTGTTTCTTCATCCTTTACCAGTTTTGCTGCATCCAAAGGAAGGATGTCCATTCCGCTATCCACACCATCTGTAAGTAAAAGAATCACTTTTTTCTGAATAGAATCTCTTTCAAATAAATCCATTCCTTTAACTAAAGCCTTTCCTATATTGGTCATTTGACCTGCCATGCCAACATCTGCCTCATCTAGCATAGTGTTTACCGTATTTAAATCACTGGTAAATGGCGCCTGAATATAAGCGTTAGACCCAAAAAACACCAAACCCATTCGATCGCTTTCCCGTTTTATGATAAACTCTTGCATAATGCTTTTTACAGCTTCCCAACGAGTTACAGGTTGCTTGTCAATTTGCCAATCTTTATTAGCCATACTAAAGGACAAATCCGCAATAATCAAAAAATTACGAGTCGTTTTAATTTTCTTTTCAGGCTTTCCAACCAATTCTGGAGAAGCCAATGAAGTTAATAATAGCAACCAAATAAGATACATTAGTAGCAATGTTAACCAGTTTCTTTTTTTTACAAATGCTGCCTTTTTAGGCTTTTGTTTGGATACTTTGGTAGCCGCATCAAAATAAGGGAATAGCAAAGAAGAGCTTTTGCTTTTTATAGCTGGAAGCAACCCATATATTAAAAAGGGGAGGACAGCCAAGAAAGCAACAAACGGATATGCAAATTGAAAATTATCTGGCATGTTTTCTAATCCAATGTAAACTTGATTTTATAAAAATATCTTTATCAAACGAAACTTCATCTATAAACTCATCCTTGTATACGGCAAGTGAAATAATTTCTTGGTATTTATTAAACTGAACTCCTTTTGCACTTTTGTCTAAAAAACTTAACCATTCTTCTCCTTCTAAGGATGCTACTTTTTTTCTACCGAAAGAAATCAATGCAGTTTGCTTTAATTGATACATTATTTGAGTTATTAAAGATGGAATAGAGGTATTAGATTCTAATACAATAGTTTGAATTTTAGAAATGGCATTTCTTCGATATTTATTATTTCTATAATGTAGATAGTATTTATAGGTACCATATAAAACAAAGAAGATAAACAGCATAAATAAAATCTTCCAACCCAAAGTTTCCATGGTAAAATCTATAGGTATAGGTTCTATAATAGGCTTTAATACTATAGTTTCTTCCGTCTCTTGCATTGTTTTTTAATCTTATTATTCCTTACTAAATACTTCCATCAGTTGTTCTTCAATAGGAGCAGAAGTATTTATTTTAAATATTGAAATCTCATATTTTTCTAATTCCGATTTAAAGTTTTTATAATTTTGGTCAAAATCATTATTCAAATCTTCATTTAGATTTTTATTTTTTCCATTTATATTTATTTGATGCTCTTTATTAGAAATCATCATTTTTTCTTTTGGCATTTCAGCTTCCATTTCATCAAAAACCTTTATTAATACCAAGTCATTATGCAGGGCTATTTGACTTAAATACTCGATTACATTTTTATGATATCTATGAAAATCACTGATAAAAAAGACCAAATAATCATGCGTAATTACATTGTTTAATTTGTTGATGACTTCCCCTAAGGAATTTTCAAAATCGTATTCTTTATCTTCATAAATACTATGGTTGGCTTCAATTATTTTTTGAAGGAAATAAATGATATTTTTGGGGTCTCTCTTCGGAGTAATCAATTCATAATCAGTTCCAGTATATACCATTCCACCAACTCTATCGCCACTTTTCTTAATTTTATGGGCAATAAAAGATGCTAACTCTCCAGCAACTACAGCTTTCGTTTTATGCTTAGAACCAAAACCCATAGTAGGGGATTGGTCGACAAAAATAAATGCAGGCTTTTCTTTTTCTTCAGTAAATACTTTGGTATGGGTTTTACCAGTTTTTGCAGTAACATTCCAATCAATATTTCGTATGTCATCCCCAATAATATAGGGTCTTGCTTCTTCAAAATCTAACCCTCTACCTCTTAATCGAGAGGCAAACCTACCTGCCAATACACTATTGGACTTTTGTTTTCCTATTTTAAAATTTAATACAGACCCAATCCACTCGAATTTTAATAAATTCTCGAGGCTTAAAAATATATTTGGATTGGATTTTTTTTGCTTCATAACAATTTATGCTACTACTGCAACTACTTCAATTATTTTGTCGATAACTGTATTAGAATTTATGCCTTCTGCACGTGCTTTATAGCTTAATGCTATTCTATGTCTTAACACATCTTTAATCACCTGATGTATGTCATCTGGAGTAACATAGTCTCTATTTTGCATCCAAGCATTTACTCTGCTACATCTATCCAAACCAATGGTGCCTCGAGGACTGGATCCAAAATCTATTAATTTTGAAAGATCTTCATCATATTTCTCTGGATATCTAGATGCAGAAATTAAACTCACCATATATTTTTCTAGTTCTTCTGAAACTTTAATTTGTGCAATTTCTTTCCTAGCATCGAAAATAGATTGTTGTGAGATACTTGCAGACTTTTCGGTATTTGAATTTTGTGAAGCTTCTCTTTTATTTAATCGCATAATTTCTAATTCCGATTCATCATCTGGATAATCAATTATAGTATGTACTAAAAAACGATCCATTTGAGCTTCAGGTAGGGGGTAAGTGCCTTCTTGCTCTATAGGGTTTTGAGTAGCCATTACCATGAAAAGTTTGTCCATATTATAAGTTTTTCCAGAAACGGTAACTTGCCTTTCCTCCATGGCTTCTAATAAGGCAGATTGTACTTTTGCAGGCGCTCTATTAATTTCATCTGCTAAAATTAAGTTACTGAATATGGGTCCCTTCTGAAATACAAATTTTTCCTTTTCATCTGGAATATAAATTTCAGTTCCTGTAATATCTGAAGGCAATAAATCGGGAGTAAATTGAATTCTGCTTAAGCCACAATCTAAATTTTGAGCTAAAGATTTGATGGCTCGAGTTTTTGCTAATCCGGGCAACCCTTCTAATAACATATTCCCATCTGCTAAAAGCACTAATATGATTCGCTCTATTAATTTTTCTTGTCCAATTATTGACTTAGACATGCGCGATTTTAATTCGGTTATTGCTTCAATAGGAGTCATATATATGGCCTTAAAATTTGTGTGTTATTTGTTTTTTTATAAATTAATCTAACTCAAAAGGGAAGATCACTTTCCAATCGTTTTTCATATCGATTACTGTCCAGCCATCCTTAATCGCTTGGTCTAAACCTTTGTCTAACTTACCAATATGCGAATCTCTATCGTAAGCCCATTCGCGTTCTGCATCTGTATGATGTACATATAGCATAAAGCTTTTGTGTGTATTAGATGCTGCCCATTGCATCATCTGAAGATCACCATCTGAGTTTCCTGAAGAAAACACTGGCTTTTTACCAATTATTTTTTGAATGTTTAATGGTTTGCCTTCTTTGTCATCATTATAATCTAATGCTGGCAATCTTTTAATCACTGGGTTTCCATTATTATAATCAAATTCTGTTTTAATACGGCTTCCAATAATTTGTTCTGTTGGAATTCCATAAATTTCGGTTACAAACGCTCTCATAAAATCTACGCCTCCACCCGAAACTACATACGTTTTAAAATTATTCGCTCTTAAATACTGTAAAAGCTCTAACATAGGCTGATATACCATTTTATCGTAGCCCACATTTTTTGTAGGATGCTTTGCGGTATTAACCCATGCTTTTACATCGGCATCAAATTCCTCGGTAGTATTTCCCGCGTGTGTTGTCATTACCAATTTAATTAAACCATGCTCTCCTTGCTTTTTTAATTCTTCCATATCATCTTCGAGAACTGCTTTAAAAGGTTGTTCGTTTTTCCACTCAGGATGATCAACAGCCATTTTCTTAACACGATCTATAGCAAAAAATAATTGAAAGTAAGCAGGCTGCTCTGCCCATAAATTACCATCGTTATCAAAAGTGGCAATACGGTCTTTTATAGGAATAAAATTTTGACTTTCAGAATTGGTAACGTCTTCTACATAAGAAATGATGTTTTGTTTTGAGGCAACATCATTCCAAGAAGGCAATGGATTCTCTACTTTTTTCTCCTGAACAGCTTCCTCCGTTTTTTCTTTTGTTTGACAAGAAATAAAAACAAATAGTACTAAAATAAAGGCATATCGAATTTTCATAGAGCAATTAATTATTGGGTTAAATAACAAAAGCTAAATATAATAAATATTTAGCTTTTGAATTTCCTTGTTAATCTTTAGGATTTTTAATGATTTCCTGGAGTAGATAATTTTTCCATTACCTGATCCAAGCTAAAACTCGCCGCCTTCATTCTTGGCGGATATTCTTTAAAAGTCATTAAAAATTCTCCAACAATATCTTGAGCTGGGACTAATAAATAAGCTCTATCTAAAAGCCAATCATAATACGTATTAGAAGTAATTTGTGCTATTTCATAAGGATCTCTTCTAAGATTTTCCATTAAAGGAATTCTTAATGGGGTAAAAGGGTTTGCCCATAATAATAAGGTTCCAGTCTCTCTTTGTTCCATAAAAATTAATTTCCAATCATCATATCTCAGTGCGGTTAAATCACCATCATCAGAAAAATAGAATATTTCATGCCTTCTTCCTTCTTTTTCTTTACCTGTTATATGTGGTAACATATTATAACCATCTAAATGTACTTTAAAGGTTTTATCACCCACTTTTTTTCCTTTTAGTAATTCATCTTTTACATTTTCATTTCCTGCTGCTGCTAAAAATGTTGGTAGCCAATCCATACCAGAAATAATTTCGTTAGAAACTGAACCTGCTTCAATTTGTCCAGGCCAACGAATCATAGAAGGAGTTCTCCAACCACCTTCCCAATTAGTGTTTTTTTCACTTCTAAAAGGAGAAGATCCAGCATCGGGCCAAGTATTTTTATGAGGTCCGTTGTCTGTACCATATTGTACTATGGTATTGTCTGCAACCCCTAATTCATCTAGTAAATCTAATAATTCACCTACATGCATATCATGCTCTACCATACCATCTCCATATACATCTTGTCCTGAAATTCCTTTATGCTCTTCTTTTACGTGAGTTCTAAAATGCATCCGTGTTCCGTTCCACCAAACAAAAAATGGCTCTCCAGATTTAACTGCGTTTCTTATAAATTTTTTGGCAGCAGCTACAGTTTCATCATCTACCGTTTCCATTCTTTTTTTGGTCAATGGGCCCGTATCTTCAATTTTTCCATCTGAATAGGAATGAATGACACCTCTAGGGCCATATTTTTTTGCAAAATCCGGATATTTTTCAGGATCAGGATAGTCCTCATTTTCAGGCTCTTCTTCTGCATTTAAGTGGTATAAATTCCCAAAAAATTCATCGAATCCATGATTTGAAGGTAAGTGTTCGTCACGATCTCCCAAATGATTTTTTCCAAATTGTCCAGTTCTATATCCCAATGGCTTTAATAATTCAGCTATGGTAGGATCTTCTGGAGATATTCCTTCTTTTGCTCCAGGTAGGCCTACTTTACTTAATCCTGTCCTGAAAACACTTTGACCCATTATAAAGGATGAACGTCCTGCAGTACAAGATTGTTCAGAATAGTAATCTGTAAAAATCATTCCTTCATTTGCTACACGATCAATGTTAGGAGTTCGATATCCCATAAGTCCCATAGTATAAGCGCTAATATTGGATTGCCCTATATCATCACCCCATATTACTAGAATATTGGGTTTGTCGTTTTGTGCTTTTACAACAAGTGATATTGCAAAAAGAGCAATTAATGTTAATGTTTTTTTCATTGTTTATTTTTTAATTCTTCTTTTATTTGATTTTCTAATTCATTATATTTTTCCATTAATGTATTTGATATTGTACTCGGAATGTCATGTAATTTTTTCAACTTCAAGGAGAAATAGATACTAAAAGCACCTGCAATTATAAATGCCAAAGCTGTCCAAATTACAACAGTCATTCCACCAAATAAAGGATTCCAAATTAGTATAAAAGCAAATATAACGCCTAATATACCTACAACCATTAAATTCCCCCAATCTAAAACGCCATAACTTTTTAAATCTAATGAAAAACTAATGGCTCCAATAGATCTAAATAAAATGACAAAACCTACATAAAAAGGTAAGGTTATTATTGAAATTGCAGGATTCATAACTAATAATATACCCATAATAAATGTAAGAATACCAGAAGTTAATATCCATCCCCAGTTCTCTAACTCATTTTTATTTGATAAAGAAAATATAATATCACTTAACCCAGAAACAATAAATGAAATACTAAATAATATAGCTAAAGTTACATAAGATTCTAAGGGTGTTTTAAATACCCAAATACCTACACCTATAAAAAATAATCCTAATAATAATGGGAGGTACCAATACTTGATTGCATTTCTAATATTTTTAATTAATTTAAGATTCATAATTTTAATGGTTAATTTATGCCTACTCTAAAAGATTTTCAGCTTTCTCTTAAAAAACAAGAACTATATATTAAAGTTGTCACAAGGAAATTATAAGAAATGGGATTATTATCGATTTGTAGAAATAAATATAATAAAAAAATATTTGAAATTTTTATGATAAAAAAAAGCCAGTAATTTTCGAAGAAATAACTGGCTTTAATTATAATAATTTAATTTCTTTTAGCACTTTGCATCTGATCCAATACTTTATCTAAACTAAAACTTCCCACTTCTTGTCGTTGTGGATAATCTTTGAAAGTTGCGAGAAATTCTCCAATTTTAGCTTGAGCAGGAACCAACATAAACATTCTGTTAGCTAACCAATGGTTATAATCTTCAGAATCATGCTGTGCTCTCTCAAATGGATCACCATATAAATCCATTAACATCGGGAATCTTAGCTCAGTATATTTTTTTTGCCATACATCAAACCCATGATTTTCTTGAATTTTAAAATGCATTTTCCATCTTTTGTATCGAAAAGCATTTAAAGAACCATCATCATCAAAATAGAAAATTTCATCTCTAGGGCTTTCTTCTGTTTCTCCAGTTAAATAGGGTAAAAAGTTATAACCATCTAAATGCACCTTATAATTGCGTCCTATTGCTGAGTGTCCATTTAATAATTTTTCTTTAACATCATTTTCTCCAGCTGCTGCAAGGAAAGTTGGTAGCCAATCTTCTCCTGAAATAATAGCATTACTAACCTGTCCAGGCTTAATTTTTGCAGGCCATTTAATTAAACAAGGAGCTCTAAATCCACCTTCCCAAGTTGTTGCTTTTTCACCTCTAAAGGGAGTCATGCCACCATCAGGCCAGAAAATAATTTCAGCACCATTATCAGTTCCAAAAATTACAATAGTATTTTCTTCAATTCCTAATTCATCTAATGTAGTGGTTAACTCACCAACAATATCATCCAATTCGGTCATTCCGTCTGCATACAATCCCAATCCTGTTTTTTCTTTATATTTATCTTGTAAATGCGTCCAAACATGCATTCTTGTAGAATTATACCATACAAAGAAAGGTTCGTCGTTTCCATGAGACTTTTTCATAAAAGCGATTGCTGCATCTTTGGTTTCATGATCTACTGTTTCCATTCGTTTTTTAGTTAATGGACCCGTATCTTCAATTCTTCCATCTGCAGAAGAACTAATTACTCCTCTTGGACCGAATTTTTTCTTAAATTCTGCACCTTTTGGGTAATCAGGATGTTCTGGCTCTTCTTCAGCATTTAAATGGTATAAATTACCTAAGAATTCATCGAAACCATGATTGGTAGGTAAGTGTTCATCTAAATCTCCTAAATGATTTTTACCAAACTGTCCTGTTGCATAGCCATGATTTTTTAAAAGACCTGCAATCGTAGGATCTAAAATATTAAGTCCTTCTTTGGCTCCTGGTAATCCAACTTTGGTTAGTCCAGTTCTATAGGGAGATTGTCCTGTTATAAAAGCGGAACGACCTGCAGTACAAGATTGTTGAGAATAATAGTCCGTAAACTGAATTCCATCTTTACCTATTTTATCGATGTTAGGCGTTTTGTAGCCCATCATTCCCATATTGTAAATACTTGGGTTGGACCAACCAATATCGTCTCCCCAAATCACGAGAATGTTAGGTTTTTCATCATTTTGCGCTACCATTAATAATGGAGCGAAAAATAATAAGGATAGAAATAGTGTTTTTTTCATATTAATTTAATTTTTTAGTTAAGTTTTAAAGATAATAAAAAGCCAGTAAATATTGCAACAAAATAATAGTATATTTGAGACTTATTCACTCCAAATGACAAAGAATATACTACTTCTCATTATTCTAAACATTTCATTATTTTCTGTATGTGCACAAGAACAAAAAAAAGATTCTTTATTTGATAAGGAATCTAAAACTTTTATGGTATTGCCTCTGATTACTAGTAATCCAGCTATGAAAACCGGTTTTGGTGCTATGCCCATGTATTTTTTTAAATTGAAAAAAAAAGATACGATATCACCTCCATCCATGGTCGTTCTATATGGAGTTTACACAACAAATAAGAGTCATATATTAGTGCCAGCCGCTCGATTATTTTGGAATGAAGATAAAAATAGGTTGAATTTAGCTGCCGGAAATGTGAGGATAAATAATGACTTTACTTATGATATTATGGACGAAGATTTACAATTGGTTTTTTCTGAAATACGCTCCTTTATTACTGTTGAATATAGTAGAAAAGTTTTCGGAGACTTTTATGTAGGGGCTTTGTACCTAGGTATGCAAACCGATTATAAATTTGATCAAGGGAATGATGAAGAGAATGATTTTACTCAAGAATTTTTTGAAGAAAACGGAATTACTGACAATTTCGTTTCTAGTATTGGACTAAGTTTATCTTTCGATAATAGAGATTATGTGTATTATCCAACAAAAGGGATAAATGTGAATGTACGACCTAAGTTTAATAGAACGTGGTTGGGAAGTGATAATGATTATATAGATACGGATTATAATGCTGCCTACTATACACCTTTAAGTATAAATTCGGTATTAGCAATTGGTTTGGCAGGAGGATTTGCAACTGGAGATGTTCCTTTTGACGGCTATCAAAACTATGGAGTTAAAAATAGCCTGAGAGGTTATACTACAGGAAAATATAAAGGGAAAAATATGATAGCCTTACAGGCTGAATATAGAAGAACTATCTATAAAAGATGGGGTGGAGTCCTGTTTGCAGGAACTGGTAGCGTTTGGGGAAATGATAATGAAGGAGAAGAATCCTTTGAAAGAGATTGGCTACCTAGTGCAGGTTTAGGTGCAAGATTTTTAATTTCTAGAGAAAAGAAAATTAACCTTCGTTTAGATTATGCCATTGGAGTTGATGGAAACCAAGGACTTTACTTTGGCATCATGGAAGCTTTTTAAAATCCTCAAAAAACTATTTAGTGACTATTTTTTTATTGGAAATAACTCCATAAACCTTCCCTTTTAGCTTTCTTCCTAATAATGCTGCATTTTTTGATTTGGAAATAATATCTTTTTTAGAAAAAATCCATTCCGTTTTTGGGTTAAATAAACTAAGATCAGCTTTGTTGCCTTCTTCAATTGTATTGATTGGAATGTGGAAGGTCTCTTTTAAGTCAGTTAATGTATTAATTGCTGTTTCAGTATCTAAAACAGTATTTAATGCACCAAAGCAACTTTCTAAGCCAATGCTTCCATAATAAGCGTGATCAAATTCTGTTTTTTTATGTTCTATGTCAATTGGGTTATGATCGCTTGTAACTCCATCAATTACCCCTTCTTTTAGCCCTTTTATAAGTGCATTAATATCTGTTTTAGTTCTTAGTGGTGGCATGAGCTTGTAATTAGTGTCAAAAGTCTCTAAAACATCATCTGTAAGAATTAGATTAGAAATTGCCACACTACAAGTTACTTGTAATCCTTTCTTTTTAGCACCTTTAATAAGGGCTACAGATTTTTTAGTGGAAATGGTAGGGATATGAAGTTTTCCTTCTGTGTATTCTAAAATATAAAGATCTCTTATTATCTGTAACTCTTCGGCTAAGGCAGGAATACCTTTTAATCCTAAAAGAGTGCTATTTACTTCTTCGTTAACCATACCTTGTTTTGCAATGGCTTTTTCAAAAGGAAAGGATTGAACTAGCCCATCAAAAGACTGAGAATATTGTAAGGCAATTTTTAATAAATTGGGATTTTCAATAGATTTTTTGTAATCGTAAAAGGAAACGGCGCCTTCATTTTTCATATCGTAAAGTTCCGCAAGATTTTTACCTTCACACTTATTAGATAGTGCGCCAATAGGGTAGAGGTTTACCGAATTTTGACTGGCTTCAGATTTTAAAAATTTTATAGTTGATTTACTATCGGTTACTGGATTTAGGTTCGTATTAACTGCAACATGAGTAAAACCACTATGAGCAGCTGTTTTTAATCCATTTGTAATGGTTTCTCGTTCTTCAAAACCAGGTTCTCCAAAAGAGACACTACTATCAAACCAACCCTGAGAAATATGAAGATTGGCAAGATTAATTTCTTTTGCCTTATTCGTATTAGCTATCGAAGCTTTAATTTTTGTTAGGATACCATTTTCGATAAGAATATCTCTCTTTTTTAAATGGTGCTTGCTAGAAGCATCTATTATGGTGGCAGATCTTAATAAAATATTCATTTGTAGAATTTTAAAATAAGCATTTCCATTATAAGGAATAGTAATGCAAAAATAGCAAACCATTTCCAATAACTGTTAATTGTATTTTCTGAATTGATAGAATTAAAAAGTTCCTCGACAGTTTGAAAAACATTTACACCCTCCCAATCCTTCGGGTCTGCATATTGTAATTTACTTTCACCTCTATGATAATTATAACTAACATTTTCCAAGGAAATTTGGTCCTTTTCAATACTGAAGATACCTGCTTTAGAGGGCTCATCCTCTGTGGTTACTATCACTTTAGTTTCTTTAGTTTGTTGTAAAGGAATAAAATTAAAAGTACTGTCTTTTAAAGTTAAAATTTCGTCTTGTAGCAGTTCTACAGGGATAGCATATGTATTTTGCTTTCCAATTTCGTAATATAACTTTGGAAGTGGCAAACTTTGTTTTGCCATATTATAAAGTGTAGGAACTATTAAAGGAGAGCTTTGAAAATTGGAGTTGTCTAAGTTTAATGATGCTGTACTTACAAATGTATTGTTCTGTTGCACTATAAAGGGTTTGCTGTCTTCAAATCGCAATACTGAAGTAGCTCTAGTATTTAAATTATAATAAGAGTTTACCTTAGGGTACTGAAAATTAACGACCTGTTTCTCAAAAACATCCGTATACAAAGGATGGTCAAATACTATCTGACTAATCTTTTTTTCTTGTAGATCTATTTCTGAAAGGCTTCCCATCTGTAACTTCATTAATAGGGTATTGTAATCCTCTAAATTTCCATTATTCGATGGAATGATAAAGATACTACCACCTTGGTCTGAAAAGGATTTTAAAGCAGTACTTAGGGATTCTGGAATGCTTTGTAATTCATTAATTACTATTAAATTCTGCTCTGGAAACTCACTATAATTTAGACTTCCTGAATCTTGTTGCTTAAATTCAAATTCTTCAGGATTAAAAATTCGTTGTAAATAAGAAGCAGAAGACTCGTTTAAAGACAATACTTTTATCTTATTAACAGCATTAATTGAAAAATATAAAATATTGTCAAATAATAAGTTAGGGTCGTTAAGTTCTAGTTTGCCTTGAAATTCTGAAATATCTTTGATATCGAAATTAATCGAATTCGTTTCTTGATTAGAAAAGTCTATTGCTGTTTTAGCAATAAGCGTTTCATTATTGAAAAGTGAAATTGGCACTGTACCCTGAAAATCACCTTGGCTAGTCGCCTTTACTATAAGTTCTTTATTTACTAAATATGCTGTATCTAAACTTATATTTTTAGCATTAATGGCTTTTAAATGTATTGCGTCCACTTTTATATTTTCTGAATCCCCTATTTCTTGTAAAGGGAAAGCACCTTTTTGTTGAAAATCTGAAACGATAATCAATCGCTTTTCAGCCGCCTTGTTTTTGGAAAATAACTGCTTGGCCTTTAATATAATTTCAGAAGGGGATAGCTGTTTTTGTGAATAATTTACCGAAAGAATTTCATTTTTAAAATCTTGTAAAGAAGCGTTTCTGCGAGAATAGTTATTGGTAAACCAGCTTATATTATCGGTTGTAGACTGTGAGTAAAGTTGCTGTAAAGCTCTTTGTAGCAGTGGGCCTTCATTCCCTTTAATCTGCATACTAAAAGAGTTGTCCACATACAGAACCGTTTCTTTTTCAGTATTTAAAGCGGTTTTGGAAGCAGAAAAAGGTTGCGCAAAAGCTAAGATGATACAAGCCAAAGCAAGTAATCGCATTAAAAGTGTTAGCCATTTCTTTAATTGTGAACTTTTTCTAGTTTGTATGGTTACTTTTTTTAGAAAGGCAACATTGGTAAAAGCTACTTTCTGAAATTTTCGTAATTGAAAAAGATGAATGAAAATAGGAATGAGTAGTAGAAATAACGCGTAAAGAAGTTCAGGGTGTTTAAACTGCATTCCAATATTTATTAGACAAATATAATCATTGCTACATAATAAAAGAGATAACTTAACAAGAAAGGTTCTTTTTATTATAAAAAATGCCCCTGTTAATTAACAAGGGCATTTATTTATAATCTATAATTTTGGAGTATTGTATTATTTAATTTAAGATGGTCCCCCGAAGTTACATACTTCAAAATACATAGCCCAGCTATTACCAGGAATATCATCACCATTTGCCCAAGCAGTTTCTTCTTGATGAGTTACTGTATTATAGACAACAGCATGAGCTGCTACCCAGGTACATTCATTTATTGCTAATTCATAAAGATCTGAATAAGTAAATGTTGTAACACCATCAACATGGTCTGTTCTATAAGGAAACCTTCCTATTTTAGGATTTCCACGTCTAGTTGCCGGCATATCTTCTTGAGATCCAACATATAAATGTGTTTCTAAGATTATCCAATCACCTTCGGTTTCATAGGTAACATCAAGATTTCCATCAGTTTCTGATATAATAATATTTCCAGAATCAGTAAATTGACCAGCGATTAAATCAGTTTCGGAATTATTTCTATTTAGTCTATCTGTGGGTAAGATTTCTTGAACATCGGTTTCATTGTTTTCAGTTGAGCAACCTATTAATAAAATAGCACTCAGAATAGTAATAATTAAGTAGTTCCTTTTCATGATTTACATATTTTAAATGAAGGAATAAACTTACATATTATTTTATGATAAATAGATAAAAGACCATATAATACGTTAAAAGACACTTTAATTTAACGTATTTATTAAAAACCCTCAAAAACTCCCAAGCCAAATAATGCAAAATCGTATTTAACTGGGTCTATAGGGTCTAGCTTCCTAAGAGATGTATCTAACTCTAGCAATGCTTTTGCATCGTTTTGTTTTCTTTTCAGCAATCCTAATTTTCGCGCTACATTTCCAGAATGTACATCTAAAGGGCAGGATAGTAGCGAAGTAGGGATTGAATCCCAGATTCCAAAATCTACACCATTTGTATCTTTTCTTATCATCCACCTTAAATACATATTAATTCTTTTTGCAGCAGAGTTTTTTAATGGATCACTTACATGTTTTTCCGTTCTAATTAAATGTGGCAAGCTAAAAAAAGTCTTTTTAAATTGGTGTATAGAATGTTGGAGTGTATTGTCTTTGGAAGACTCAGAAAAGATTGCTTCTAAACCATAGTGATGAATATACAGATTTTTTAAGGCTATTATAAAGTAATTAAGATCTAATTCATTAAAAGTTCTATGTACAAAACCCGAAAGGTATTTGGAGTCTTCTGGAGTATAATTTAAAACAAAGTCGTGAGGAGAATTCCCCATGATATCCACTAGTCTATTTCCATTTTTAATAATACTCTTACGATTTCCCCATGCAATGGTTGCTACTAGAAAACCAATGATCTCTATATCTTCTTTTTTCTGAAATAGATGTGGAATCTGAATGGGATCACTTTCGATAAAATCTCGATTATTATATTGTAAGACTTTAGTGTCTAAAAATTCCTTTAATTCCTTTTGATTCATTTATTAGGATATGATCTTTCCGTCTTGCATCACTAATTTTCGATCAGCCATTACTGCAAGATCATTATTATGTGTAACAATAACAAAGGTTTGCCCAAATTCATCTCGTAGTTTAAAGAAGAGGTTGTGTAGGTTTTCTGCGCTTTCTGTATCTAAATTCCCACTAGGTTCATCTGCTAAAAGGATAGAGGGATTGTTTATCAATGCTCTTGCAACTGCAACTCGTTGTTGTTCTCCTCCAGAAAGTTCATTGGGCTTATGAGATTCTCTATGGGATAGGTCTAGAAATGATAGTAATTCTTTAGCCCTTTTAATGGCCTCAGGTTTTGGAGTCTTTTTTATAAATGCAGGAATGCAAACATTTTCCAAAGCAGTAAATTCTGGTAATAATTGATGAAACTGAAAGATAAAGCCTAGGTTTTCATTTCTAAATTTTGCCAATTCATTCCTGTTGAGGGCTGCAATATCAATCCCATTAATTTCTAAAGCACTATTAGGTTCAGATTTTGAAAAAGTATCTAAAGTTCCTAATATCTGGAGTAATGTAGTTTTTCCAGTACCTGAAGCACCTACAATAGAAACAATTTCATTTTTTTTTATCTCTAAATCTACACCCTTTAATACGTGTAATTCATCAAAATATTTATGGATGTTATTGGCTTTAATCATATATAATTATATAGTGTGAAAGTACTATTTTAGGATAGATTAAGCAATAGTTTTTTAGGGTTAAGAATTTTTATTAAAAACGCCTTTTACATTATTATAATCAATAAAATAAGTGATTCTTAACGACAAGCTATGTTCTGCGGGTTCATTGAATAAATTTTCAAGACTTCCTCCGTAATCTATAGTAGACAGTTCATCCTCATTAAATATCTGATTTCTATAAAGTAGGGTAGCTTCACTGCCTGGTGCAAATCGCCATCTAAAACTTAAATCTATATTCCAGATGTTAAAGTTAGTGTTTGGATCTTCCTCGGTAGTATCATAATCTGCTTCAGTTAGGGATCCATCGTCATTTAAAGTGTAAAACAAGTTGTCTGTATAATCAGCAGTACCCCAATAGTTTCTAAACCTTAAATCAATTGCTTTATAGGGATCAAAGTTATAGCTAGCTGCTAAAGAATTTTCTAGATTTGCGATATCTCGTTGCCCAAAATAAATATCTGTTTCTGTATCACTAACGTATCCATTATTTTTATTCCTTAAGAGATAACTGGTTTCCCAGATTAATAAAAGATGTTCTGAAAAACGATATCTTGGTTCAAATCTAAAGCTATAATTTGCCTGTGGATCATCAAAATAAGTTCGATAACCTACATTTAAATCTATAGCAAATTTCTTTCTATAATCTGTAGAAATCCAAGTAAAGCCTCCCATATTTGGACTGTAAGTTACATGCCTACCATCTACACGAGGTTCAAAATAATCTTGGTTCTCGCTACCTCCATTTATGCCACCACCAAATGAAAATCGGCTAGGTCTAACGAAAAAAGCATTTAAAATAAAGAAGTTTGAGGTCTGTACACTAGGCTTATAAAGCCTTCTATGTCGAGCAGTAAGTTCTACTCTGTATTTATCAAAAGTTTTATTAGGTTCAAATATTTCATATGAAGCACCTGCAACAAAATTGTTGAAGTTATTTCTAAAATTCAATCCGAGGTCATTAATGTCTAAGGTAGTATTTGCAAAATCGTGACCAACTCTATATCTAAAATTCCCTTTAATTCTAAAGATATCTAATTCAGATTGAAATCCAGTTTTAATACCATCGCCTTCATTTATATTGCTAAAAATAGCTCTTCCAGCAGTTCTAAAGGTATTTTCTTTATCCGCGATACTAAATACTCCAGCGGTAACATTTCCATTTCTAAATTCAGACCCTTCTCTTGTAACATTTGTATTAATCAGTGAAACAGAGGAGTTGCCATTAAACTCTTGATCTAGAACAAATACATTGTAATTGGCTAAAGGTTCAACTAGTTCTTTACGTTGATTGCCTGTGACAGTATCTTTAACCACTGCATATGTTTTTTCAGTGATAGAATTTAAAATACCAATCCCTAAACCTTTTTTTGTTCTTCCTGAAACTTTTATAGCATTAAGGATATTTACACTGCTAGGGGATTCTGTAATATCTTCATTTTCTCCTAAATCCTCAACCTCGCTTGAAGGAGGTCCGCCAATTCTTCTTGAGAAAAAGATTCGCCCTTTATTAAATAACTCAACACCTTCTGTAAAAAAAGCTCTGTTTTCACCAAAGGTTTGTTCAAAAGGACCTAAATTAAGTCTTACTTCGTCAAAAGCAGTTTGCCCAAAATCGGGAACTAAAGTAAGGTCTAAAGTAAAGCTATCACTGATACCGTATTTTAAGTCTAATCCAGCCGTAAAATCTGCGCTAGTGTTTTTATCGTGACTAGATAAAAGACCTTGAGCAAAAGGGTAGAAGGTAAGTCTAATAGGAGGGTCAATATCCTTAACCCCAGTTATTAATCCATTATATAGTTTAGGATTTCCGACTTCTTTGTCTATAAAATTCCAGGTATGTGTTTCGTTTTTAGTTTTTAATACTCTAAAAAAATTCACACTCCAATCTTGTACATCAACTTCAGGAAATCGTAATGCATTATAAGGAATTTTATATTCGGCATACCAACCTCTTTCATCTTTAGAAATCTTACATGAAAAAACTACATTATAATTAAAATCCTCATTGTTCTGAGAACTCTTGGCATCACCTATAGTTCCAGCACTGGTTACATAAAAACGAGTTTCATTAATTCCGTCGTTATAGGTGTTTAACGCGATATAAAACAAATCTGCTTGAACGAAAACTTCATCCCTTTGACTAAACTGACTTAAAATATTATCAGGGTCAGGATCGTACATGGAAACTCCAAAATATACAGCAGTATTATCATATGCTATTTTAACTTCGGTTTTATAATCTTCAGAAATTTCTCCTTCATTACCTGGTTGCCACATATTAAAACCGGAAGCAATTGGAATGTTTTCCCAAATGGCATCGTCTAAAACTCCATCAATTTTTGGAGGAGTCGAAATTCTTACCGCTTCTATACTCTTTTTATCTTGAGAAAATACTGATAAAGTGCTAATTAATAAAATGAAACTTACTAGTTGTTTTGTCATGATTAAGATTGATTGATGGTTGATTGATGATGATGATTGCACTATCCTATTTTTAATGAGGATGAACAAATCTATGCTTCTCAAGTCTGTAGTTGTGCTAATGAAAAGTTAAAAACAAAGACCTTAACTTTTCTTTAATATTTAATTGTAATTTTGATTGAAAATAAAATTTACTATGGAAAAAGCCATTTTTGGTGGAGGTTGTTTTTGGTGTACAGAAGCAATATTTCAACGTTTAAAAGGAGTTGAAGGAATTCTTCCAGGATATACTGGAGGGACAATTAAAAACCCAGCTTATCGAGAGGTTTGTACTGGAAGGACAGGACATGCAGAAGCAATTGAGATTACTTATAACAAGGAAGAGGTTTCTTTTAATACACTTTTAGAAGTGTTTTTCGCCACTCATGATCCAACAACATTAAACCGGCAAGGAGCTGATGTGGGTACGCAATATCGAAGCGGAATTTTTTATACTTCAGAAGAACAGAAAATACAAGCAGAAGCATTTATAAAAAAGTTAAATGAAGCTAATTATTATAAATCACCTATTGTTACAGAAATCACACCTTTGACTGTTTTTTATAATGCGGAAGAGGATCATCAAAACTATTATAATGAAAATTCAGAACAGCGATATTGTGATTTTACCATTACTCCCAAAATCGAAAAAATTAAGCAATTGTTTTCAGATAAGTTAAAGTAAAACTATTGGCATTCTTTTTGCATTATTATCAGTAAATAACAAAATGAGTCAAAAAAATAAACTATTACGAAAAGGAATTATATTAGACCTTATTGGAATGAGTACCTTGTTTATTCCTGGTGCAGGGATGTTTATTGACTTACTTTGGGCGCCTTATGCAGCAAAGCAGATGAACAAAATGTATAAAGGTAAAAAAGGTAAAATTGCCTCTATTATTGTTTTTCTTGAAGAAATTTTACCCGGATTTGATTTTATACCCACATTTACCTTAATGTGGTTATACACCTTTGTGTGGAAAAAAGAAAAAGAAGAAAACTTAAATCCTATTACCATAGAGATATAAAAAAAAGTCCCAATTTGGGACTTTTTTTATATAAGTGATTTTGTGTTTATTCTACAGCAACATTAAAAGTTACTTGAATATCTGTTTCACCACCTGCATTTGCAATATTACCATCACTTACACCTTCACCATCTTTGTTTGGCTCGTGTCTTAAAGTAATTGTCATTGCTCCATTTCCTGCATCATTTGTAGTAAATGAGTAAACAAGACCTATAGGGTTTCCATCACTATCCATATCACCATAACTAAAGTTTCCTATATTATTAGTAACAGAATAGAATACTTGGTGCTCTAAAGCTTCTTCTTCTACTTCTTCAGTAATATCTTCTGCTGGCGACTCTAATTCGTTTAATAATTGAACAGAACCACTATAAGTAGAAT